>NZ_LT629793.1:5154490-5798802 GCF_900105735.1 Pseudomonas yamanorum
ATGAGGCTTCAAAAAACGCCATTTTCTAATACCAGGATCAAACCCGGTCTTCGGCGTAAATGGCGGCACTAATGATTGCTCCACCCACCCGTCGCTTGCCGTAGCAGAGCGGTACCGGGTTGCCGGAGGCCGTGGTGTTCTTGGCGCTGCCGAAGGCGTAGCCGGGGGCGTTCTCTGGCGCGGCGCTGGTCTTGAGGCCGCCGGCCTGGGGGCTAAGCATTTGAATAACGCCTCCAGCAACCATACCCACGCCTGATGCGAATAGCGCTGCTGACACCGGAGGCGCCCAGAACGTGAAGAATGACGCAGCTATAAGCAGCGCACCGACGACCGTTTGCAAAACGCCAGCGCGCTTACTACCAACGATCACAGGCGCTATGATGATGTCGCCTTGGCCTTGATAAGTAAGCTCGCTCTCACCGATGTTTTTCTTACCTCGAAAAACGGCAAACACGAGCCCGCGAGACTTCGCATTAGATAGAAACCGTTCAAACCCTGGGATCTGCACTGACAGTGCTTTGATGGCCTCGGCCGGCGTGCGGACGGAGAACTGGTAGGACTTACCGAACTGCCGTAGCTGCCCGTACAGTTTGATTGTATTCGATTGCTGTAGCGGCCATGGGGCCTCCTATGGATTGGTGGAAGGTGCTGGAAGCCCAAGTCGAATGGCGAGCACTGCGCGCGACATACGCGCCTGATCGATGGTCAGTTGTTCCTGGCGCGGGTCGTAGTTCCACACCCGGTTGTAAATCGCCTCGCTGGCCCGGGCGCCGCGGAATGTTCCGCTCAGCAGGTCGGCCGAAACCCTGGCCTCTTCCTCGGTGAAGAAGGGGCCGTCGACTGTCACTTGTTGGCCACCACTGACGTGCTGGACCTCCCACACCGTGTAGCCGGCGTCCGGCCCCTGGATCAGTTCGTAGGGTTTGAATTTCTGCGTTTTGCACGCTTCGGTAAAACGCTCTTGAAAGGTCATGTCTTCACACTCACAGAGTCTGCCGTTGATCGGCGCTACCAATACTTGCGTAGCGCACGGAGGGGCAGTTAGGCCGCTTCGGATTGATCAGGAGACGCTTTTGCGGTGGTGCGAGTGGGCATTTTCGCCAGCCATTCGCGAAGTGCTTCGGAGCCCTCACAGCCCGATCGCCACTTCTCAAACCGGCCGGTATAGCCATTCGAATTGGCGACCATACCGCTCAGTGCGACACCAGCATTGGAGGCGGTGGCCAGCACGTCATCGTAGATCGCTAGCATCTGCTTGAGCCCTTCAATGTCCTCGGCGCGCGACGCGGCAATGCCTGCGCGCGACAGGCTGTCAGCAGCCTCTGGCGATAGGCCGGAGAGCATTGGGTTTGCCCTGAGCACGGCCTCTACAACGTCGGGGTGACTGCCTGTACGTGCCTCAGCAACTAGCCGCTGACGCTCTTCAGGTTTGAGGCCTCGCACGATGGCTCGCAGCTCCTGGTCGGCCAGGAAACCAACAACGTCCGAGCTAGCGCGAGGTGTGACCGCTGCGAATCCGCTGGCCACTGTCTGGGCCAGCGTGAACATATCTTTTGCTGCCTTCTCCATCGCCGGCATCAGGGCGGGGATGATTCCATCAATCTGCTCCTTGCCCTTGCGCTCAATGGCAGCGGCGTTGAGGTCCTTGTTCTCGCGAATCGAGAGAATTTCTTCTCCGAGGTCCTTGAACGCCTCCAGCGACAATCCCTGCAAATGGCGAACGGACTTCAGCAAGCCACCAGCCTGCCAGGTTCCTTTGGTGCCATCGGGGCGCTGAATGTTGAAGGTTCTTGCCTCTACCTGGGAGTGCTCGTATTCGGAGTAGTGGAGGTTGGCCAAGCCAACTTTGAGGACGGATCGTTTGCCGATTTTCATTGGGTTACCTTTTGATTGTCTGGCCGTGGTTAGGCCGTTTGTTGGTCTGAGGCTTCGCTCAGGATCTCGAATAGGGACACGCTCTCTTGGGGGCCGCCGCCGGTTGCTGCGGCGTGCAACTCGTCCATAAGGGCGCTGATCTCTCGCACGTCGCGATTGAACTGGGTGAGACCGGATTGCTGGCGCAACTTGGCCACCTGGCTACGGATGTTCATGGCGGGCCTCGATGATCAGTTGATACTGTTTTGCGACGTGATCTTTGATGTCTTGCCCAGCAGCCAGTGGCGGGAAGATCCAGGCACCAGGACTTGGGAATGGCCGCATATCCATCACACCTACCGGAGCGGGACGGCGGAGGCTTTCAATTGCGCGGACGTAGAGAATGAACGCCTCTGCCAGATTGGCCGCGTCATAGCTGTTCATGGTGCAGAGTGGGAAGTGCATCACCGTCTGTACGCCCAGGACGGGATAGTTGAACGAATGGCCTACTGTCTTGGGGTAGTCCATCTCCTCCTCAACCGCGTCAACCCTGCAGTCCACCACCGTCAACATAACGAGCACTGTCTCTTCGTCTTCGGTGCCGATCTTCTCTGCAATTCGCTTGAGCTCGGCCCGCATCCACTTAATGCTCATTGCCGCATTCCCTCCATCTGTTCGCGGAGTTCTTCGACGGCCTTTTGCAGCTCGGCGACTTCGATCACCCGGGCTACAGCGCCTAGTCCTTCGATCAATGCTTTGCCCTGGTCGGGCGGTAGCTCGCCGGCGGCAACTGCGCGAAGGATTGATTTGGCTGCGCTGGGTAGGTCGGTGTCGTCGAGTTCGAAGCACACTGTTTCGGCAGTTGGCTTGATTGGCGGTACCAGTCGTTCAAGGATCAGCCGGCAAGCCTGCATATCGCCCTTCTTGGCCGCTGTCAGAACCTTCTTTGTCACGGCGTCTGCACCTTCCGCGAGTCGGGCGCGCAGCTCCTGCGTTTGGCCAGAACGACCACCGGGATTACCCGATTGCCCCGGCTTCCATTTGCCGGCTTTATCGCGATCAGTCATGCGGCCGGCGATTCCATGGCGATGACAGGTTTGTTTTCAGCGAGCGCTATCAGCAGGGCGGATGCTTGAACGCTTCCGTCTGCTGCGGCTTCGCGAAGGCGGCCCCAGGCGGCAGCAACTTCGGAGCGAGTTGGTTTGTGCTGGCGTCCTCGGGCGGGCTTAGCTGTGTTCATAGGTGCGGCCTCGAATGGAGTTTTGAGTGGCTCAAAAACTCACATTAGGCATGATCTGATCATTTATCCAGTGCTTTTTAGGTGCACCTCAGGTGCTACACAGAACGGGATTGAATGGGACTGAAATAGCTGGTTTTGGCGGTATTGGAGAGGGTGTTTTTGTTGCAGTAAGTCGAGGGTAGTCAAAGTGATACAGGGCGTTGAAGTCCGCATTTAGGACAACAAACTGAGCTCCCATTTTGGTATGTCAGGTTCCGCGCCACGTTTTCGTAATTCGCAAAACGTGGCGTGGATTAAATGCGTCCAGATTTGGACCGATCTTCCCCCTGCGGGGTAATACCCCTGATTGGGGGTATTTGTGAAAGCAGGATTTCCTGCTTTGGGGAGAGTGGATTGGCCGGGCTGAACTCTGGCCCCGGGACAGAATTGGATGGGGTGGCGCTTCACCACCTCACGCTTTAAAGGTGAGCCGGGATCACATTAAGGCGTTGCTGTGGCAGCAATACCTGCTCCAGCCTGCTGTCAGGAGGAGCGGTTGCCAAGCAGGCCAGACGGTCCGACTCGGCTCATTTGGTCTGTCTCGATGGGAAAGGGAGAGGGCACCATTTCGGGTCTTGCGGAATAGGTATGGTCATGTTGACCAACCCACCGTGTGGATTCCTACACTGTGTGTTGCTTTCCACTGTCCGTAGCGCTTCCACCACTCCCAGTGAGGCCAAACCATCTCACTGAGACCAAATCGTCACACATGGGGATATTTCAATGTGGGAGCGGGGTAGCGTGGGGCTTTTACCTAATGGGAGATGTACTCAAGCCTGAGGGCATTAGCAGATCCGCCGAGTTCTGCTCACATCACGTCCAGGCACCTGATGTACTCATTTTTTTGAACACCGTTAACGGACCAGTTGGAATCGTCCTGTTTGCAGATTTGAAATCCAGGAGGGAGCGATTTGAGATTCATGCTCCCCCGCCCCTTGAAATCAGACCTGTTCAACAGTTCCGCTATAAACCAATTTTAAAGATCTTTCACCATAAGTAAGTAATTCACTAGACGTGATCTGTACTGTGTCGCAGTCCGGGTTAGTGTCATGATGGAATTGACCTGCATAACTATTGATTTCTTGAAGCTCGTCGATAAGGCTTTTTGCATAAGTTAAGGGGCTTGGTGCTGTCGAGTCTCTTATATGAGTTAGGACTTGGCCGAACATTGAGTCTTTGGGAAGTAGCCCTGGGAATCGGCGGTGCAAATATCCCTCTAAAAATGGTCTGATGGCTTTCGCGGTACTCCTTGAGTCATTTGGAACTCCTGCGCAAAGCTCCATAAGTACACGGTGGTGTCTGTAGAAGGGCGACTCACACTCTTTGTCTACATCGAATTTGTCTAGGTCACTATAGCCGTTAGCCGCGTGTCGTAATTGTAGGGCTTGTAGTGGTTGCGCGGCCTTGCTACTCAGATCATCACGCATATCTCGGATGAAGTAGGGGTCGTGCGCTAATACTATGAGTTGCTCGGACTTATCATGAATGCTCTTGAGTATTGCCTTGGTTTGGTTTTTTCTATTGACGTCAAGGCTGCACATAGGGTCATCAATGACTACTATTTTTTGAAGCAGATTCGGATCTGCTGAAATAGTTGCTACAAAAAAAGCAAATGCTAATGTTCGCTTATCTCCTTCACTCAGAACTGTCGAGAATTTCGGAGTGCCATCTAGAGATATAGACATACCTCTTAAGCGCAATCCATATTCGCTACGTGCAGAGCCGCCTTTAAAGTTGGAATCCATCTTTTCGATGCGAAAAGTTGCTCCAAATTTATCTAGTAGCGAATTAATGGACTTCTGAAAAGTTGCCAGCACGGATGCCATTTGCTCGTTTAGCTGTGTTCGGGCAGCCTTCTTTTTAGTTTCTGCCACGGTCGCGGTTTGTTTTGCAGTAGCTAGCGATGTGAGCAAAGCTATGACTGCTGGGCTGTGCCGCACCGTACCCAGTTGGAGTGCTGTTATCTGTTGGCCCATCAATGTTGCGTTTTCGGATGCGAGACTGGTTCTGTATTTTTCTATTAGTTGCGTTGAATTCTGGATTTTTTGGTTTGCTTGCTGCATTAAATCAATTACCTCATTCCATAGCTCATGAACCTTGCTTTTTTCTGTATCGCTTCCAATAGATTCCAGCGGTTTGCTGATTTTAGTCGCTGCAAGCTCTAGCAATATTTCTCTCAAATCTCCAATGATCTTTTTAGTTTTTGAACTTTCAAAGGTGCATGGCGGTGTAATTATCTCTGGTGTCCAGATTGCAATGGTGGCTAATGCCTTTGAGAATCCGATATCAAAAACATCAATTACAGAATCGGATGCTCGAATTTGTATTCCACGATCCAGTAATGATACTTGCTGTTTAAGATCCTCATAAGCCTTGTTGAAGTGTGTCCTGTATGCTTTGATCAGGGTTGTGTCGGTGGTTTTTTGAGCGCAGTAAGGACAGTTCTTGCCGTCATCGAATTTCTGACCGTCACTAATCCATTTTTCAATATCTGGTTTTGAGATGTGTTGGAGATGTTTTTGAATGATGCTTTCCGCGTCCTCTTCAATATCATTTAATGTAGTATTCAATATTTTGAACAGACTTTCGATATCGAGGGTAGGTAGCGAGACTTGCACTGGTAGAGGACGAGTAAGAATGTTTCCAATGTTGTTGGCGATTTGAATCCTCTTCTGAAGGTCTACTATTTTTGTTGCTGCGTTTGGATCAGGGCTGAGTTTTTGAAATGCAGGTAAAAGCATTCCCTGATGAAATCCTGCCAATTGTGCAGTGATTTGATTTACTTCAGAGCTGGCTGCCGCGGCAAGCTTTGTTGTTTCCTCTTCAGTTTCACGTGCCTTTACTGCTGATGAGCCAAGCGCAAATTGGAGCAGGTTCTTGCGTTGACCTGGAGTTACAACTCCACCGGAATGAACATTTTTCTCGACGAAATCGGCATCAAATACTAAGAGTTCCTGTCGTTTTTCAGACCAGACCCCATTAGAAAAAGATACTTTGTGACCACTGCCAAACGTGAGATCTACCAATGGAGCCAAGCTGGCGTCGATGGTTTTTCTTTCAGTTATAAGTGATGGGTCTCCAGTTGCAGCTGAGCGGAGAATACTCGCTAATGTGGATTTTCCTCGACCATTGTCCGCATAAATTAGCTGTGCTTTGCATAGACGCAAAGGTCTGCCGTTGACGTCGTGAAGTAGGCCTATTCCTTGAATCCTTTCGATCCGTTCGAGCACGACAAAATCCTCCAAGAAACGCATAGACAATCATGGACAGACGATTGCCAACTGAAGGTAGCACAGGGCATGGAATTAGCTTGAGAACGGCAGGGAATGCGCCCCTGCAATTATTTTGCTCTCCATCCTTGCGTCAGTACTAACTAAGTGTCAGTATGGATTTCCGTTAGTACAAACGCGGTGACCAATGAGCCAAGACGATATGCAAAAGCAGGCAAAGACTAGCAACGAGAGACAAAAGGAGTTGAAGGCGCGCCGAGTTGCTGATGGCTTCAAACACACAACGGTATGGATTCACGCGGAAACGGAAGAGGAGGGTAAGCAGGCGGCGCGAGACGGCAAGCCACTCAAGCCGATGGAGTCGAAAGACCCCTTGAGCTGGGCGGCAGGCTGGATCAGCGAGAAGGGTAAGCAGTAAATACCCCTTACTCCGGGTATTTAAATGTGAGGGAATCCCACTTTTAAAAAGGTGCCAAGCCGCTGCGTCAACAGCGGCTTGGCGATCACACGACGAAACTTCAAGGTACACGTCATGCAACTTTACCAAAATATCAGTAACGCTCTGAAAGGCCAAGATAAGTCCGGATTTGAAGGGGAGTGCCCGGAAGGCCTTGAGGCGGGCGACTCTAGCCCCTTACACCTGCCCCTCTTCACCGAGAAGCAACGAACCCTAGTGGTTGAGCTCATTCTCGCAGAGCGGCGTTACGCTACTCGGTGGTGGACGCACCTGAGCGAGATGCGGCGGCGTCAGGAGCTCCCTGAGTGGGTTGCGGCGGACATTGGCACTCATGATGAGCATGACCTGCTGCTTGAGAGTAGGAAGGCCGTCAATCAGGCTCTATTCGGCTCGGATGACCTGGGCGGCGATCAGCAATACCGCGCGGTGGTGTTGGAGTAGGGCTGACAAACTACGAAACTTTCGCAGTATCGAGGGCACTACCCCGTCACAGGGTGGTGCCCTTTTTCATTGGCGGCGGTAGGTGAATTCTCAGCAAGGTGGATCAGGTCGAGCTGTATGCCTCCAACCACTCATCAACACTCTGATCCTGGGGTGGCTTAGGGGTGTGTATAGGGGGGGAAGGAATGGTCTTGTAACCTTCCTTCCTTATTACCTTGTTTCCGTAGTTTGAAACACACGTAGTTGTAATCGGCTGAAGCCCTTGTGGTTCGTGGTCTGTAGCCATTTCCTTGTCCGGATCTCTTGTCCGGAAGTTGTCCGGCGCTTGTCCGGAAATTGTCCGGATGTTGTCCGGCAAAATGGCTGCTCTGAATTGCTCTGCGGTCAGACTGACCGGTACCAGACTGCCGACTTTGAAACGGTCATCAGTCACTGATCCAGTCACTAGGACGCTACGTAGCTTCCCCATGTAATCGTGCATAGCTGCCAGCCGCCGAGGAAAAGGCAGGCCGGTCCCCATCCAGAACTTGTAGAAATGGCTTCGCTTACCGATGCGAAATTGTCCTTTCGGTAGCAGAGCGCCAGCCTTGGCCGTAGCCGTGTTCCGCTGACGTGTCAGATCAGCGTTGAACACTGCGTAGACAGATTGGCCTGACAGTATCGAGACAAATTGAAGGGTGATACCAGCACTCCGGGTTTTGCCGTAATGCCCAGTTGAATAGCCTACGTACTCAAAAGCATCCATGCCCACCGACATAAGTGCCTCCCGACAAAGCCGGGCTGTATTGGTGGTGATCCACTCAGGCGGCACGAGCTTGCCGCTCGCCGGTTGAATGGCGAGCTGCCCAAGCTCAATGCTCACCGCGTCGCCACGGCTAAGTAGTTTTGTGGCTAGGCATTCCACTGAATCGACCTCAGCGTAATTCGGCTGGATTACCAGCGTGCCGAAGCCCGCTGGCGGCTCACAGGCAGGCGCCAGGGGGGCGCCGCAAAAATGCGGCGACCCAGCGGTCTCCGGATTAAGACGCTTCGCGCATCAGGATGTACTTGGCCACGCGGTGTGGCGGTCGGCCTGGCTCAGTGGACTGGTGCGTCCAATAGGTGCGGATCTCATGACCCTTTTTCCTGAGGCGGCGGATTGTGTTGGGGGGCTGGACGATATCCAGGTCCTTGGCGGCTTCGATGGTCGATACTGGCCCGTTTCGCAGGGCCTCCATCATCTTGCAGTCTTGCTCTGTTGAAGAATGACGTGTCATAGTTTGCCCTTCACGTTGGTGCTATCCAGTGTGTTTACGCTAAGGCGGTGCTCTAACACCGCCTTAGCAATCCCCCGCGCAGCCCTGCGCAAATCCCGCCCCTTACTCTTTCCACGCTTCACCGTGTTCCAGCCTTTGCAGCGCGCTCAATCCACGCTCTGAGCTCTGTCATCAGGATCAACCTGCGGCGCCCAAGCTTGAATGCTTTCAGATCTCCGGAGGCAATGAGCTCGTAAACGCCGGAGCGGGAGTAGCCGACGATGCGGGCGGCGCCCTCTACGCTTACCGAAAGCGGTTCAATCTGTTCAGAAGATGTCATGTCTTTATCCTTGATCGATGCGGCGGACTGTACGATACTTGTCCGGACGTAAACATCCTATTTGTAAGTAACACGCTCTGCAAGCAAAATATTTGTAGACGCAAGGAGTCGAATGATGGCAAACCGCTCAAAAAAAGTCGTCCTATCGGCGAGGGTTGATCCGTACCTGAAGGCGGCGCTGGAGTTATTGGCGGCTTCTCAAAAAGAAAAGATCGTGAAGCTGTTGGAGACGTTTATTGAGAACGGCATGCACGACTTTTATGTCGTTAACCCCTTCCTTGCGAAAAGTGGTGAGGCAGAGAAAACCAGCTTCATGAACGTGTTCACGGCGATATGGAGCGAAGATGAGGTTGTTTATAAACTAAGGGCCGGTGTACTTGGCCCGCAGTACGCTGGTGAGACTGCTTGGCGGCAAGCAATGGTTGTTACCGGTGACCACTATTTCAAAGGGACTGATGATCTATACGGAGATTTAAACGGCCTTAGCGAGAAATGGGGTTACAAGGCTGAATACAACTATTTCCTGGACATGGAAAAAGTGAGGTCAGAATGGCCTCTGATCGAGAGCTACGTTAGCTTCATAGAAAACAACAAGCCTTTCGAGCCTTTCTATGAGGACTACAAGAGGATGTTGGAGCAGTCCAAAGCTAAATAAGCTCAACCGCGGCGGCTTTTGTTCCTGGCGCCAGATGTGCGTAGCGCAGTGTCATTTTAATATCGGCGTGCCCCAGCAGATCCCGTACCGTGTTGAGCGGTACGCCAGCCATTACCAGGCGTGAAGCGAAGTCGTGGCGCATATCGTGCCAGCGGAACCCGTCGATCTGCGCCCGCTCAAGCAACTTGAGCCAGGCGCTTTTCACGTCCTCAAAGCGACCGCCGCCCTGACCTGGAAACACATACGGCGACTTGCTCACCTGCTTCTTCCAGGCTTCCAGCGCACCAATGGTCTCCTTGTTCATCGGGATGTGGCGCGTATCGCTTGTCTTGGTGGTGGCCCCGGCTACTGTGATTGTCTTCGTGTCGAAGTTCACCGCTGACCATTTCAAGTCAAATAGCTCTCCGCGCCTCATGCCTGTATTCAACGATACCAGGACCATTGGCTTCAGGTGATCGGTGAAAGGCAGTTCCAGCAGGCTTGGCATCGGCTCTCTGTGGCGGTCCGTCCGCCAGGTGTTTGCACTCTCGCGCTCGGCCCTCATTTCATCCTGTCGAGCGTCCAGGGCGTCGCGTAGACGCTTGGTCTCGTCAGCATCCAGGTAGCGAATCACCCCCTTTGAATCGACCTTGAGCTGTTTCAGCTTGGCCAGAGGGTGCTCATCGATGTAATCCCACTCGACCGCCCGGCTGAATACTCCGCTGATAGAGCCCATTTTCCGGTTGACCGTGGAGGGCTTGTTGCCGGCCTGCATCCATCCTGTGCGGATCAGCTCCAGGTCTCGCCCGGTGATCGCGTCCAAGCGCTGGGGCATGATTGGGTCGAAGTTATTGCTGAGGGTGTGCTGCGTCTTCTCATGGCCTTTGTGATGGGCTTTGAACCACGGCATATAGGTATCGTCGATAAAATCGCGCAGACAGGGCAGGGTGGCGCCTCTGCGGCCTTGAGTGACAGCCAGGGGCTCGCCATGGGTTCGAGCCTCCGCCAGGTACTGAGTGGCCTCGGTGCGAGCTTGATCAAGCGTGAGAATTCCGACACGGCCTAAAGTCTTCTTCCGGCCGCGGGCCCAGGAGACGACGTAAGACTTTGCGCCTGCGGCGGTAACTCGCACGAACAGACCGCCGACGGTGGTATCGTGAACTTCGTATTCGTTGCCAGTGACCTGCAGTGATCCCAGCAGTTTGGCTGTTAGCTTCTCTTTCAATTTGTTCCCATGGGTGCATGGTGGGTGCAAAAAGAACTATACGGGGTCGTTTTTACGGACACAACCGGACGCAAGAGCCAATAAATTCGGGGATTCCCCAATGGTGACTGGGCTTTATATGACCCTCCTAAGGGGAAGGTTGGCCGTTCGAACCGGCCCTGGGACACCACATAATCGTTCCTGCCCCCGCGGCCGGAACGTCAGCAAGCCCCGATCAGATTTATCTGGCGGGGCTTTTTTGTGGCCGGGCGTTTGAGTGCGGCAGTCTTTTCAAACACCAACCGAACCTTGCCCGCGTTTGAGGTTCACACGGGAGGCATGGGTGGGGCGGAGCAAGTACTCGTCTGCATCGTGTACCTCGCAGGTCACTGTCGAGCGTCTGACACGTAGCCAATTGGCATGAGCAAAATATTCCCCGGCAACCGCGTGTTTTGGCTGTCCGGACCCGACGACCCGGGACTATCATTCCGGTAGTCCTGACACCCACTGCAAGGAGCCGCTCGGAACGCCGATGCGCCAGATCTGGAAACCTTTTCGAGCCCTTTATTTTGCTTCCCTGATGATGCTGATCGGCTCTGGCCTGCTCAGTACTTACCTGGCCTTGCGCTTGGCGGCAGATCACGTCGACAGCCTGTGGGTGGGTGCGTTGATGGCTGCCAACTATTTTGGCCTGGTATTGGGGGGCAAGATCGGTCACCGCCTGATTGGCCGCGTCGGGCATATCCGTGCCTACGCCACCTGTGCAGGGATCGTCGGCGCGGCGGTGTTGGGCCACGGGCTGATCAACTGGCTGCCAGCCTGGATTGTGCTGCGGATGATTGTCGGCCTGGGCATGATGTGCCAGTACATGGTCATCGAGAGTTGGCTTAACGAGCAGGCTGAAGCCAAGCAACGCGGTGCGGTGTTCAGCGGCTATATGATTGCGTCGTACCTGGGCCTGGTGCTGGGCCAACTGATCCTTGTGATGCACCCTGAGTTGGGCCTTGAGTTGCTGATGCTGGTCGCGCTGTGTTTTGCGCTGTGCCTGGTGCCGGTGGCCATGACTCGCCGTATTCACCCGGCACCCCTGCATCCGGCGCCGATGGAGCCGCGCTTCTTTATCAAGCGGGTGCCGCAGTCCCTCAGTACGGTGTTGGGGGCCGGGCTGATTGTGGGTTCCTTCTATGGTTTGGCGCCGCTTTACGCGTCCCAGCAGGGGCTGACTACGGAGCAGGTCGGTCTGTTCATGGGTAGCTGTATTTTCGCCGGGCTGCTGGTGCAGTGGCCGTTGGGCTGGTTGTCCGATCGGTATGACCGCGCGCTGTTGATTCGCTGCTTTGCCTTGTGCCTGGCGGTGGCTGCGTTGCCGTTGGCGATCATGACCCAGGTGCCGTTGGAAGTGCTGTTTGTCGCAGGCTTTCTCTGTTCTCTGGTGCAGTTCTGCCTCTACCCGCTGGCCGTGGCGTTTTCCAACGACCACGTCGAGGGTGATCGCCGGGTGTCGCTTACGGCGATGTTGCTGGTGACCTACGGTATCGGCGCCAGTGTCGGCCCGCTGTTGGCCGGTGTGGTGATGAAGCTGTTCGGCAGCCACATGCTGTATGCGTTTTTCAGCCTGTGTGCGTTGATCCTGGTGTGGCGCATCCGGCCCAAGGCCGTCACCAACCTTCATCAGGTGGACGATGCACCGCTGCATCACGTGGCGATGCCTGACAGCATGTCCAGTTCGCCGCTGGTGGCGTGTCTCGACCCGCGAGTGGACGAGCAGGTGGTGCAGGAGCAGATGCAGACCGCGGTTCCGGACCCTGAGCCTGAAGTCGATCCCGAGGTGGAGGGGCCATCACCCGTCACCGAGCCCCCGGAGCATCCGGACCCGGATGATCACCCTCACGACTTGAGCAGGGCGCGCCCCTGAAAGCAAAAACGGGCAGTTCCCTTGAGGAACTGCCCGTTTTTCTATCGCGATCTTTAGTGTTTAAAAATCATCGTCCTTGTCGAAGCGGCGAGCTTCACGCTGCAGTTGATACACAAACCGCTCGACCTGACGCTGCACCAGCCCGCTCATGTTATGAAAGCGTACGCCGGCGAAGGTGGTGTTGATCCTTTCTTCGAAGTGCAGGTAACGCAGTTCCACCGAGGTGGTCATGCTGCCAAAGGGCAGGGCGGCGATAAACCGGTCGTAGACCTGGCCCAGTTGCAGGCGCTCGGAGATGTCCCCTTCGAAACGCAATTTGCAGCCGGTGGCGGAAATGTCCAGCAACTTGCCACTGATGGGGGCCTTGAGTTTCTCGCCACCCAGTTCGACGCTGACCAGTTGCGCCAGCTTCAGGGCGGCGCGGAAGGCATTGCGACGCTGATGGTAGATCACTTCGTCGGGCATGCTGCCGCGGTAGATGCGGTGGCCGCCAGCTTCGTCGATGGTCAGGGTGCCGTTGCTTTCCCAGGCCACTCGCACGCCATCGTGGAAACCTTCGATACGGAAAGCTTCGCCATTCTCAAGGTAGCGTTCGCCGTCCCGCGGGATCATTTCGTCCAGGGCCAGCGTCTTGCTGTCCCGGTCGATTTCCACCAGGTAGCTTTGAAAGCGCTGGTTGCGTTCGTGGAAGGTGATGATCAGCGGATCATGGCTCTCTTGTAGCATCCGCAAGGTGCCCGCGATTTCCAGCGGCGTGGTAAGTACCTTGGGTGGCTGCGGAGCATCTTCCGCGTTAGGGGCGTTGAACACGGTTCTTCCATCTCCAGACAAAATACGACTACACGCAAGTGCTTTCATTTTGCCAGCATGTGACGCGCCTTGGATAGGGCGCGCGTGAGCTGGTTTCAGGCTTGGCTGCGGGTGCTTGGCTTGGCCAGGCGTGAGGTGGAGCCTTGAGCGTTGTAGAGGGCCGGAGGCTCGCCGCCGTGGAGGATACGCAACTGGTTGGCGGTGGTGGCTTGTTGCAGCTGGATCGCCTGGCCGTTGAGGAGGTTGGTTTCCTGGCACAGGGTCAGCAATTGGTTGAGTTCTTTGCTTTGGGCCAGCAACTGGTCGCCCACCGTAGAGTGGCTGGCGAGTTGCTCCAGGCCTTTGTGGTCGGCCGAAAGGCCCAGGCTGACGAGAATCTGGCTGCGCTTCTTGCCGTGCTGTTCCAGCAGGACGATCAGCGATTGCTTGCGCGCCAGAATTTCTTCCAGCATGCGCATGTCCCGCCCGAACAGGGCCAGGGACTCTTCCCGAAGTAGCTCCAGCAACTGCTGTGCGGGAGGCAGGTCTTCAATGATCAGTTGTAGCAAGTTTTCGTCGTGCATGGCTGGCCTTGGGTTTTAAGCGTCCAAAAGCCTGGCGCAGGCCTTTGCCTAGCGCTCGGCTTCGAAGTTAAGCAGCTTGCTGGCTACACGGTTGCTGTCGACCTTATAGCTGCCATCCGCAATCGCCTGCTTCAATTCAGCCACGCGGGCTTTATTGACAACTGGCTGATCGCTCAGCGAGTCAGTGACCTTCTGCAACTGTTGAGCCTCATTGCTCAGGTGTACCGATTCCCCGCTTTGGCTCGCGCCGGCCTGTTCTGTCTTGGCAGGCAGAGGCTGGGACTTGGCTTCAACGCTGTCTTTGGCACCGTTGGTGCGCGAAGAACCGGGCGTTGGCAGGGCGTTATTCAAACGACTGAAATCGATGACCATGTTAAAAAAACCTCTGGGTATTTGGACGCTTGCCATGTTTTCGGCCATACCCGGACAAACTTTAGGCTCGATTGACAATAAACCTATACGCGATGCCGCGTTGCGCACAGTGTAGGAAAAGCTGGCGTCCGATGCCAGTGATCTATAAAGCCACCTCAACTTGCCCCGGCGCCGTCACCCGGGCCTTGATCACGCGGTTGGAGTTGAGGTTCTTCACGCGAATCTGTTCACTCATGCCGCCATTGGAGAGGGCTTCCCCGGGCATTTTTACATTCAGGCCGCCGCTGCTGGCGGAGATCACCACCTGGTCACCTTTGCGCACCACTTCGGCCTGTTCAAGATGGACCAGGGTAATCACCTGGTCCGTGACCATTGGTCGGGTAAGTTTCTGCCCGAGCGCCTGATCCAGGGACGTGAGATAGCCCTGATTGATCAGGCTGATGTCCCGCTCGCGCATCGCAATGTCCTCATCACCAATGATTCCGGTGCGTTTCAGCGGGCGTGTCACCACCACGACATCGCGGAACAATTTGACCTGGGCCGGCACAAACACCGTCCAGGGCGAGGCGCCTTCGCAGCGCACCTTCACGGTCACGCGCCCGATGGGCTGGGCAGGACTTTCCAGCGAAGCTGTCAATTCTCTGTCACACATGGGCATGCGCAGGCGCGGATCCAACTGGTTGACCTGGATTTCATAGCGGCCCGGTGTCTGCGTCGTCGCCAGATAATCTTCTACAGTGAACTCAAGAAAGCCTTGAGTGACGCCGATAAGTAGATCAGGCAAGGTGACGTTATCGGCGCGGGCCGGCTGGCCCGTAGCCAAGGCAAGCAACGCCATCGAGACGCAGAGCAATCTGCGGTACTGTGGGGATCGGAGGCGTCGGGAAACTGTCGTTTTGATGTCCATGGCCAATAAAAAAGCAAAGCTCGTGCCGTTTAGTGTTGGGTACGCGTCGTACCCCTAAGTTTTAGCGTAGGAGTCTGTGCATGGCCGGTGTAATGGATTCAGTGAACCAGCGCACACAGCTGGTGGGGCAGAATCGCCTGGAGTTGCTGCTGTTTCGTCTGGACGGCAAGCAGCTTTACGGGATTAACGTCTTTAAGGTTCGGGAAGTACTGCAGTGCCCCAAGCTGACAATCATGCCCAAGTCCAGCCCGGTGGTTTGCGGTGTGGCCAATATCCGTGGCGCGACCATCCCGATTCTTGACCTGGCCATGGCCACCGGCTCGTCGGGTTTGCAGGATCGCGAGAGTCCGTTCGTGATCATCACCGAGTACAACACCAAGACCCAGGGTTTCCTGGTGCGCTCGGTGGAACGCATCGTCAACATGAACTGGGAAGAGATCCATCCGCCGCCCAAGGGCACCGGCCGCGATCACTACCTCACGGCAGTGACGCGGGTCGACAACCAGTTGGTGGAAATCATCGACGTGGAGAAAATCCTCGCCGAAGTGGCTCCGACCTCGGAGGCAATATCGGTGGGCGTGGTAGACGCCGAAACCGCGCACAAGGCGATCTCGCTGCGGGTGCTGACGGTGGACGACTCCTCGGTGGCGCGCAAACAGGTGTCCCGTTGCCTGCAGACGGTTGGCGTTGAAGTGGTGGCGCTCAATGACGGTCGACAGGCCCTGGATTACCTGCGCAAGCTGGTGGATGAGGGCAAGAAGCCGGAAGAAGAATTCCTGATGATGATTTCCGACATCGAGATGCCGGAAATGGACGGCTACACCCTCACGGCCGAGATACGCAACGACCCACGCATGCAAAAACTACATATCATCCTGCATACTTCGTTGTCGGGTGTATTCAATCAGGCGATGGTCAAGAAGGTCGGTGCCGATGACTTCCTGGCCAAATTCCGCCCTGATGACCTGGCATCCCGGGTAGTCGACCGGATCAAGGCAGCAGATCACGGCTAGGGGCCTTTTCCCTGGCGGTCACACGATTTAAGAGGCGGTATCATTGTCTACGGGTAATTTGGATTTCGAACAGTTCCGGGTCTTCCTGGAAAAAGCCTGTGGCATATTGCTCGGTGAAAACAAGCAGTACCTGGTATCCAGCCGTCTCAACAAACTGATGGAGCAGCAAGGCATCAAGTCCCTCGGGGAGTTGGTGCAACGGATCCAGGGTCAGCCGCGCAGCGGGCTCAAGGAGATGGTGGTCGATGCCATGACCACCAACGAAACCTTGTGGTTTCGCGATACCTATCCGTTTGAAGTGCTCAAGAACAAGGTGCTGCCTGAGGCGATCAAGGCCGCACCGGGACAGCGCCTGCGCATCTGGTCGGCGGCCTGTTCGTCGGGGCAGGAACCGTATTCGATTTCGATGTCCATCGATGAGTTCGAGCGGACCAACATGGGCCAGTTGAAGGCCGGGGCGCAAATTGTGGCCACGGATTTGTCCGGCACCATGCTCACCAACTGCAAGACCGGTGAGTACGACAGCCTGGCATTGGGGCGGGGGTTGTCTCCGGAGCGCTTGCAGCGTTTCTTCGATCCTAAAGGCGCGGGGCGCTGGGCGGTCAAGGCGCCGATCAAGAGCCGGGTGGAGTTTCGCTCGTTCAATCTGCTGGACAGTTATGCCAGCCTGGGCAAGTTCGACATGGTGTTTTGCCGCAACGTGCTGATCTACTTCTCGGCCGAGGTGAAGAAGGACATTCTGTTGCGCATCCACGGTACCCTCAAGCGCGGTGGTTATCTGTTTCTGGGCGCTTCCGAGGCGCTGAACGGTTTGCCGGATCATTACCAGATGGTGCAGTGCAGTCCTGGGATCATTTACCAGGCCAAGTGATGAATGCTTGAGCAAAAAAGGGAGGCCTGCACAGGCCTCCCTTTTTTATGGCCGCAAAGCGGCAAACCTTCATTGCCGCTTTACTGGCGTTTCGCGGAAACCCTTTGCCGCTTTTCTGGCATTGCCGCCGGCAATTGCCCCGCAAACCCTTGTAATACGGCCCTCAAAAGAATTGGCATGCCGATTGCTATAACCCTGTTACGAAAAGCAGGTCAGTCCCTATAGGTCTCCGCCATGAGCATCAGCTTCGATAAAGCGCTCGGTATCCACGAACAAGCCCTGGGCTTCCGCGCCCAGCGTGCCGAAGTCCTGGCCAACAACATCGCCAACGCCGACACCCCGAACTACAAGGCTCGGGACCTGGACTTCTCTGCCGTGCTCGCCGCACAGCAAGACAAGACCAAGAACGGCACCTTCGCCCTGAACATGACCAACAGCCGTCATATCGAAGCGCAAGGCCTGGGCAATGGTGACGAGTCGCTGCTGTATCGCACGCCGATGCAACCGTCGATCGACCAGAACACCGTGGACGCGCAACTGGAGCAATCGGCCTACGCCGAGAACTCGGTGAACTTCCAGGCCAGCTTCACCCTGCTCAACAGCAAATTCAAAGGGCTGATGTCAGCCCTGCGTGGAGAATAAGCCATGTCCCTCGCCAGTGTTTTCAATATTGCCGGTAGTGGCATGAGCGCCCAGACCACGCGCCTCAACACCGTCGCCAGTAACATCGCCAACGCCGAGACCGTGTCTTCGAGCATTGACCAGACCTACCGTGCCCGGCACCCGGTGTTCGCCACCATGTTCCAGGGCGGCCAAGGCGGCCAGAGTGGTAGCGGCGATTCGCTGTTCCAGAACCAGGATGCCGCGGGCCAGGGCGTGCAGGTGCTCGGTGTGGTCGAAGACCAGAGCAACCTGGATGCCCGCTACGAGCCGAATCATCCCGCCGCTGATGCCAAAGGGTACGTGTACTACCCCAACGTCAACGTGGTCGAGGAAATGGCAGACATGATTTCCGCCAGCCGCTCGTTCCAGACCAACGCGGAAATGATGAACACCGCCAAAACCATGATGCAGAAGGTCCTGACCCTGGGTCAGTGATAAGGGGCGCCAAATAATGGCCATTGTTGATACCAGCTCGACGAACACCGCGGTCCAGGACCTTTTCAATTCCAAGGTCAAGACGGCGACAGATAACAGCAGCGTCGGCGACGCAGCCAAGTCGGCGACGGGCAACCAGTCGTTGGGCAAGGACGCGTTCCTGCAACTGCTGGTCACCCAGCTGAAAAACCAGAACCCGCTGTCGCCTCAGGACAACGGCGCGTTCGTGGCACAGCTGGCTCAGTTCAGCAGCCTGGAAGGCATCAACACCCTGAACGACTCGGTGAATGCGATCTCCAGCAACTTCAGCTCTTCCCAGGCGCTGCAGGCGTCGTCGCTGGTGGGCCGCTCGGTGATCACCCAGACCGACAAGGCCATGGTCGACACCAGCAAAAGCATGACCGGTTCCGTGGCGGTGACGGCGGCAACGGGCAACGTCTCGGTCAAGATCACCGACAAGGACGGCAACGTCGTTCGCACCATCGACATGGGCGCCCAGAGCGCCGGCAATTCCAGCTTTGTCTGGGACGGCAAGAACGATGCGGGCGAGACGGCGGCTCCCGGCACCTACACCTTCAATGCCACCACCAAGAATGACAAGGGCGACTCGGTTGCCCTGCTCACCTCGCTGCCGGCAACGGTGACCAGCGTGACCCTGAGCCAGACCGGCGGCGAAATGCTGCTCAACCTGGCGGGCGGCATGGGCAGTATCAAGCTGTCGCAAATTCAGACTATCGGTACATAGAGCCGGCTAAATACGGCAAAAGGAGAGAACAATGTCTTTTAACATCGGCCTTAGCGGCCTCTATGCGGCCAACAAACAACTGGACGTGACCGGCAACAACATCGCCAACGTCGCGACCACCGGCTTCAAATCGTCCCGTGCCGAATTCTCGGATATCTACGCGGCGTCCAAGCTGGGCACCGGCCAGAACAGCATCGGCAACGGCGTAAACCTGGCGGCAGTGTCCCAGCAGTTCACCCAGGGTGACGTCAACAACAGCGGCGGCACGCTGGACATGGCGATCCAGGGCGGCGGCTTCTTCGTGCAGAAGGGCAGCGACGGTTCGCTGGAGTACACCCGTAACGGTGCCTTCCGTGCCGACAAAGACGGCTACATCACCAACAACACCGGCACCTCGCGCCTGCAAGGCTACGCGGCGGACGCCGACGGCAACATCCAGAAGGGCGCCTTGACCGACCTTCAGCTCAACCTGTCGTACCTGCCGCCGAAGGCTTCGAGCAAGGTGGACTCCACCAGTAACCTGAACTCGTCCTCGCCGGTGATCGACCAGACCAAGACCCCGTTTGATCCGACCAAGTCGGAGACCTTCACCACTCAATACTCCACCACGCTCTACGATACTCAGGGCAACGCGCATCCGATGGTGCAGTACCTGGTGAAGACGGACTCCAACACGTGGAAGTCCTACACCCTGATCGATGGGCGCAATCCTGACGGCTCGCCGATCAGTGGCACCGGTACTGACGTCAAGGCACCTGTTGCCTCGACGCTGTCGTTTGACACCGCCGGCAAGCTCTCGGGCATCATCACCCCGCCAGCCACTGCTTCGAACACCACCCTGACCATTTCCGACTGGAAGCCGGGCGCCCTGGTCAATGGTGTCTGGACGTCTAACGGCGCGGCCGCCAACACAGACGGCGTGGCCGTCAACATGGCGAACATCACCCAGTTCAACTCGGCTACCTACCGCAACCCGCCCACCACCGACGGTTACGCCACCGGTCAAATCACCGGGCTGAAAATCGACGGCAGCGGTGTGTTGTTCGCCACTTTCAGCAACCAGCAGAGCAAGGCCATCGGCCAGCTCTCCCTGGCCAGCTTCAACAACGAGCAGGGCCTGCAGCCAGCGGGCGGCACCACCTGGAAAGAAACCTTCGCGTCGGGCCAGCCGGGTTTTGATACCCCGCAAGTCGGGACCCTGGGTTCGATCGTGGCCAACTCCCTGGAGAACTCCAACGTCAACCTGACCAACGAGCTGGTGGACCTGATCAAGGCCCAGAGCAACTATCAGGCGAACGCCAAGACCATCTCCACCCAAAGCACCATCATGCAGACCATCATTCAGATGACCTGATGTTGTCGCCTTAAGCCGCATCACTGGAAAAGCCCCTCGGTCGAGGGGCTTTTTTTTGCCTGTCGATTGTCCAGGGCAGTCACTGGATGACATGGTTTTGGCGGAACGCCCTACGCCTGTTTTTCCACCTACGAAGCCAAGAAGGCTGAGGTCAACGGGTGGAGAGCAGGCTATGGCGAGTGTGGCGGTTTCAGGTGGTGTCATCGGGGGCGCGGTTTTTTCAGGTCGGGGTGTTGCGACGTCGGATCCGCTGGGCGATGAAAAAAACAAGGGTGTTTCTAACGAGGAAACGCTCAAAAAACTGCTCACGGCGTTGGATGATGCCGAGAAAACCTCCAAGAGCCAGCTCGCGCAGGATCTGCGAGACAAGCTCAACGAAGTGCGAGGGGAGATCGGTGACGAGAAATTCAAGGAAATCCTCAGCAAGCTGATTGAAGAGGCTTCCGGGCAATGGCTTGAGTTCCTCAAACAATTGCTGAAGATATTGTTTCCGGACTCGGACGACACGCCGCCCTCTCCTGCGCCATCCCCGGCACCACCACCATCGCCTGGTGGTGGTGGTGGTGGTGGTGGGGCCAATAGAAATGATTTTGGCCCCAGCGAGCCCATGAACAACAAGCCGCTGACCGAAGGTTCAAGGCATTTCAACTACAAGCCCGACAACAGCAATCCTGGAAAGAAGCCGGACAATATCTGGAGTGGCTTCAGCCAGGGCCCTGATGGTAACTGCGTCACCGTTTCCGCGATAAAGGGGGCGATGATGCGTTACGGTCAGAAACCCACGGACGTTTTCAAGGAAGTGAAAGAGACGGGGGGCGGCTATCACGTGAAAATGCGTGACGGCTTCGAGCTTGATCTGTCTAAGAAGGACCTCGAGGATGCGGCCAAATATGCACAATTTAAAGGCGATGATCCGGCGATGCTGACGGATGCCAATTTCATGTTCGCAGCGAGTGCCAAGCGTGCACAGATCGAAGGAAATGGTCTGGACGACAGGCCAGGTGAGGCGCAAAGAAGTTTTGCCCATGCGATGCAGAGCCTGAACAACGGCGAAATGCCCCACGAGGCGCTGGATCGCCTTGGGCTGAAGGGGCTCTATAGGAACTCTTCAAGCAGTGAGCTGGCGAGCGGCAAGCTGGGTGTCGTCGCCTATGATCGTCATTCAATGGCGGTGATTGGTGGGCAAGTCGAGTTGTGGGGGCGGCGAGGCGGCTCGCCAAAGCAGGGTATTGCGTACGCTTTTATTTAAGGGCGATAAACGAAAAAAGCCCGATAAACCCTATGCAGTCGGGGTTTATCGGGCTTTTCAATCCCGGGCATTCAAGCCCGGGACCGGCTCAGCTTATTGGCAAGCTTCGCAATCCGGCTCGTCGATCGCGCAGGCTTTTGGCACTGGCGCTGGACCGGCAGGTGCGGCGAGAACCGAATCATCACCGTGGTTGCCGCCGCTGGAAACAGCGTTCAGCTTGCCGGTGTTGATGGTCGACTTCTCGGTGCTGGTGGCGGCCAGGGCACGGAGGTAGTAAGTGGTTTTCAGGCCACGGTACCAAGCCATGCGGTAGGTCACGTCCAGCTTCTTGCCCGATGCGCCGGCGATGTACAGGTTCAGCGATTGAGCCTGGTCGATCCACTTCTGGCGACGGCTGGCGGCGTCGACGATCCACTTGGTGTCCACTTCGAAGGCAGTCGCGTAGAGCTCTTTGAGTTCTTGCGGGATGCGCTCGATCTGCTGCACCGAACCATCGTAGTACTTCAGGTCGTTGATCATCACCGAGTCCCACAGGCCGCGGGCTTTCAGGTCGCGAACCAGGTACGGGTTGATCACGGTGAATTCGCCCGACAGGTTCGATTTCACATACAGGTTCTGGTAGGTCGGTTCGATCGACTGCGACACGCCAGTGATGTTGGCGATGGTGGCGGTCGGTGCGATGGCCATGATGTTGGAGTTACGAATGCCTTTCTGCACACGGGCACGTACCGGTGCCCAGTCCAGGGATTCGTTCAGGTCAACGTCGATGTACTTCTGGCCACGCTGCTCGATCAGGATCTGTTGCGAATCCAGCGGCAGGATGCCTTTGGACCACAGCGAACCCTGGAACGTCTCGTAGGCGCCGCGCTCGTCGGCCAGGTCGCAGGAAGCCTGGATCGCGTAATAGCTGACCGCTTCCATGGACTTGTCGGCGAACTCGACTGCAGCGTCCGAACCGTAAGGAATGTGCTGCAGGTACAGCGCGTCCTGGAAGCCCATGATGCCCAGGCCGACCGGACGGTGCTTGAAGTTGGAGTTCTGCGCCTGTGGTACCGAGTAGTAGTTGATGTCGATAACGTTATCGAGCATGCGAACGGCGGTGTTCACGGTGCGTTCCAGCTTGGCGGTGTCCAGCTTGCCGTTGACGATGTGGTTCGGCAGGTTGATCGAGCCCAGGTTGCAAACGGCGATCTCGTCCTTGTTGGTGTTCAAGGTGATCTCGGTGCACAGGTTCGAGCTGTGGACCACGCCCACGTGCTGCTGCGGGCTGCGCAGGTTGCACGGGTCTTTGAAGGTCAGCCATGGGTGGCCGGTTTCAAACAGCATGGACAGCATTTTGCGCCACAGGTCTTTGGCCTGGATGGTCTTGAACAGCTTGATCTTGCCTGGGTACTGGGACAGGGCTTCGTAGTACTCGTAACGCTCTTCGAAGGCCTTGCCGGTCAGGTCGTGCAGGTCGGGCACTTCGGATGGCGAGAACAGGGTCCAAGGGCCGTCATCGAAGACACGCTTCATGAACAGGTCTGGGATCCAGTTGGCGGTGTTCATGTCGTGGGTGCGACGACGATCATCACCGGTGTTCTTGCGCAGTTCGATGAACTCTTCGATGTCCATGTGCCAGGTTTCCAGGTAGGCACACACAGCGCCTTTGCGCTTGCCACCCTGGTTCACGGCTACAGCGGTGTCGTTCACTACTTTGAGGAACGGTACAACGCCTTGGGACTTGCCGTTGGTGCCCTTGATGTACGAACCCAGTGCACGCACCGGCGTCCAGTCGTTACCCAGGCCGCCCGCGAATTTGGACAGCATGGCGTTGTCGTGGATCGCGTGGTAGATGCCCGACAGGTCATCCGGTACGGTGGTCAGGTAGCAGCTGGACAGCTGTGGACGCAGGGTGCCGGCGTTGAACAGGGTCGGGGTCGACGACATGTAGTCGAAGGACGACAACAGGTTGTAGAACTCGATGGCACGGTCTTCTTTCTGCTTCTCTTCGATCGCCAGGCCCATGGCCACGCGCATGAAGAACACTTGCGGCAGTTCGAAGCGGATACCGTCCTTGTGGATGAAGTAACGGTCGTACAGGGTTTGCAGGCCCAGGTAGGTGAACTGCTGGTCGCGCTCGTGGTTGATCGCCTTGCCGAGTTTTTCCAGGTCGAAGGTGGCCAGGATCGGGTTCAGCAATTCGAATTCGATACCCTTGGCGATGTACGCCGGCAGGGCCTTGGCATACAGGTCGGCCATCTCGTGGTGCGTGGCGCTGTCGGCGACGCCGAGGAAGCCCAGGCCTTCGGCACGCAGGGTGTCCATCAGCAGGCGCGCAGTCACGAACGAGTAGTTTGGCTCACGCTCAACCAGGGTACGGGCGGTCATCACCAGGGCGGTGTTGACGTCGGTCAGGGCCACGCCGTCGTACAGGTTCTTCAGGGTTTCGCGCTGGATCAGGTCGCCATCGACTTCTTCCAGGCCTTCGCAGGCCTCGGTGATGATGGTGTTCAGGCGGCCCAGGTCCAGCGGTGCAAACGTACCGTCGGCCAGGGTGATGCGGATCGACGGGTGAGCTTGTACGGCAGCTTCTTCAGCCGGGGAACGTACGGCACGTTCCTTGGCGCGGGAGTCACGGTAGATCACGTAGTCGCGGGCAACTTTCTGCTCGCCGGCACGCATCAGGGCCAGTTCGACCTGGTCCTGGATTTCTTCGATGTGGATGGTGCCGCCCGATGGCATGCGACGCTTGAACGTTGCGGTGACCTGTTCGGTCAGGCGCGCAACGGTGTCGTGGATGCGCGACGAGGCAGCAGCGGTGCCGCCTTCAACTGCAAGAAACGCTTTGGTGATCGCGACGGTGATTTTGTCATCGGTGTAAGGAACGACAGTGCCGTTACGCTTGATCACACGCAGTTGGCCGGGCGCGGTGGCGGACAGATCCAGGTTCGAATCGGCGGCCTGCGGCACGGAGCCTTGCGGGTTCTCGCGAGTTGTGTCGGTTTGCATGGGGGGTTGTCTCCACATTCTATATTTATTTGGGCACCATCACGGTGCCCACCGTTCCGTCCTGAAGCACTTACAACAGGCCAAGGGCCTGGCATAACAACTTCGGGACAGGAGGAAGGGAGCTGTTCGCGCCGCTTCCATGCCGAAGTCTTCGGTACAAGCTTGGGGCTCTTTACCGTATTCCTGGTGGGTGACTGCTTCGTACTGCAACACCCGTACCGTTTCTGCCTGATCGGGGCTAAAAACGGCTGCCATCCGCGTGCGCGGTTTGGTCTTCTGAAAAAGGCTTAAGTTCAACCAAACAGGAGCAAGAAAGAACTTGAGTTTCTTGTCTGATTTGTGTTTGGTCTTTTCGCTCAAAAACCCTACATGTAGGGTTTTTTTGGCGACGACCTACAAGATAATGCGTTTTCGGGGGTATGGCAACGCACTACCTGTGGATAACGCTGTGGGTAAAATGTGTATGAAACGTGGAACAGGCGTGTAGGCCGCAGTACTGCTGCATCGCGCCGTTTGTCACCGAATATTCCGAGGTAAAAACATCCGGTTGGATTTTTGCGGGCGCGAACCCTATCACAAAAAAACACGATGTCCGAACGCATTTGCGCGCTTGTGCCAGAGGGCTGGCCCGTTGCTACAATCGGCCCGGATACACGCTGTGTTATGCACCCCCAACATGACAAAAATACGGGGGGCATCTTCCTTTCTATATGGACATCGAGGTCACCCGTGGAGCATGAAGCCTGGCAGGTATTGATTATCGAGGACGACGAGCGATTGGCCGAGTTGACCCGTGACTATCTGGAGAGCAACGGCCTGCGGGTGTCGGTGGAGGGTAACGGGGCCCTGGCGGCCGCGCGGATCATTGCCGAACAGCCGGACCTGGTAATCCTCGACCTGATGTTGCCCGGCGAAGACGGCCTGAGCATTTGCCGCAAGGTGCGCGAGGACTACGACGGGGTGATCCTGATGCTGACTGCGCGCACCGACGACATGGACCAGGTGCTGGGCCTGGACATGGGCGCCGACGACTACGTGTGCAAACCCGTACGCCCGCGTCTGTTGCTGGCACGCATCCAGGCCCTGCTGCGGCGCAGCGAAAGCGTTGAACCGGCCATCCCCGAAAAACAGCGGCGCCTGCAATTCGGCCCGCTGGTGGTGGACAACGCCCTGCGTGAAGCCTGGTTGCACGACGGTGGCATTGAACTGACCAGCGCCGAATTCGACCTGCTGTGGCTGCTGGTGGCGAATGCCGGCCGGATCCTGTCCCGGGAAGAAATCTTCACTGCCTTGCGCGGTATTGGCTACGACGGCCAGGACCGCTCCATCGACGTGCGCATCTCGCGGATCCGCCCGAAAATCGGCGACGACCCGATCCACCCGCGCCTGATCAAGACCATTCGCAGCAAAGGCTACCTGTTCGTCCCCGAAGCCGCTGCTGAACTTACGCCGTGAACTCGATCTTCCTGCGCATCTACGGCGGCATGTGCGCGGCGCTGATTCTGGTGGCGTTGCTCGGCGTACTGGCCCTGCACCTGCTCAATGAAGTGCGCAGCGGCCAGTACCGCGAGCGCCTGGCCCATGGCACCTTCGCGCTGATGGGCGACAACCTGCAACCCATGAGCGCCATCGAACGCCGCCGCGCCCTGGCAGTGTGGGAGCGCTTGCTGGGCATCCCGCTGGAATTGCAGACCGTGGCCGAGGCGCATCTGGACCTGAGCCAGCGCACCCGACTGCAACGCGGCCAGGTGTTGGTGGAGCAAACCGGCCCCCACGCGGCCAGGGTGCTGCGGTTGGTCAGCGATCAGGAGCAACTGTTACTCACCGGCGAAGTCCAGCAAATCAGCGAACAACTGGCCCGCGCGACCATTTACCTGCTGGCCGATGAGCTGGTGCGTTTCCCGGTGGCCGAGCAACCGCAAAAACTTGCGGACCTGAAAGAGGCCAAGGGCTTTGGTTTCGAGATGCACTTGGTGATGCTCGATCAGGCGGACATGGACCAGGACCAGCGCCGCCGCGTGTCCGAGGGCGATACGGTGATGGCCCTGGGCAAGGGCGGTGATTCGATCCGGGTGTTTGCCGGGATGGTCGGCACGCCGTGGGTCTTGGAAATCGGCCCGCTGTACCAGATGAACCCGTACCCGCCGCAGTGGCTGATCCTGATCGCGTTGATCAGCCTGACCCTCATCGGCTTGATCGTCTATTTACTGGTGCGCCAACTGGAGCGGCGCTTGAGTGGCCTGGAAGCTGCCGCCACGCGCATCGCCAAGGGCAGCCTGGAAGTACGGGTGCCGGCCCGGGGGGCCGATTCGGTGGGGCGCCTGGCGGCGGCGTTTAATGGCATGGCCGAACACCTGCAACGTCTGTTGGCGATCCAGCGCGAACTGGTGCGCGCGGTATCTCATGAGTTGCGCACCCCGGTGGCGCGCCTGCGGTTCGGTCTGGAGATGATTGGCGACGCGGCCACGCCTGAAGCGCGGCGCAAGTACATGGAAGGCATGGACAGCGACATCCAGGACCTTGACGGCCTGGTAGATGAAATGCTGACTTATGCGCGACTGGAGCAGGGTTCGCCGGCACTGAATTTCCAGCGGGTCGACCTCAGCGCGTTGCTTGATCAGGTGATTGATGAGCTGTCGCCGCTGCGCCCGGAAATCAACGTGGCGCGGGGCATCTGCCTGTCCTCTGCCCATTGGGATGATGCGTGGGTGGAGGCCGAACCGCGTTACCTGCATCGAGCGCTGCAAAACCTGGTGAGCAACGCCATGCGCCATGCCCAGGGGAGGGTGCTGATCAGTTACCAGGTGGGTCAGGTGCGTTGCCGCATCGACGTGGAAGACGACGGCCCGGGCGTACCGGAAAGCGCCTGGGAGCGGATCTTCACCCCGTTCCTGCGCCTGGATGACAGCCGTACTCGCGCGTCGGGTGGGCACGGGTTGGGATTGTCGATTGTGCGGCGGATCATTTATTGGCACGGCGGCCGGGCGTTGATCAGCAAGAGCAACAACCTGGGTGGCGCGTGTTTCAGTCTGAGTTGGCCACGGGACCAAGAGAAACCCCGCCCGTAGCAGCTGTCGAGCCCTGGCGAGGCTGCGTTGGCCCCAACTCGGTTTCGCGCCTGGCTCTACATCGGCGGCGCTCCCGACGCAGCCTCGCTAAGGCTCGACAGCTGCTACGGCCACCAGGGTCAATAATTGCCCGTCATCCACCGCAAACTGCGCCTCCAGCTCCTTGCCATGGCACCACTCTGCCGACAGGTCTGTCAGCAACCGCAGCCGCGCATGGCCGGTATCCGACCATTCCAGCAACTCGGCATGCTCAAAATAGAAGCGCTTCTGCACGATCGGGTAGAGCGCCTTGAACAGGCTCTCTTTGGCCGAAAACGTCAGCGTCACCAGTTGCGCGATCTGCTCTCGCGGGCCGGCGCCCATGCGCTGCAATTCATCCGGTGTCAGGATTTCCCCGGCCAGGCGCTCCGCGCGCTCCAGGGTCAGCAGGTTCTCCAGGTCCATCCCCAGCCCGCGCCATTGTGTCTTGTGGGCGACGATGGCTGCCGCGTGGCCGGTGCTGTGGGTGATCGAGCCGCTGATATGGGCAGGCCAGATCGGCGCGCGGTCCTCGCCGATCGCCGGCACGCAATCCAGCCCGTCCAACTGTTGCAAGGCCGCGCGGGCACACAGGCGACCGGCCAGAAACTCCGCCTGGCGCTTGGCCACCGACCGCTGGATGCTCGCGGGCGGCGACACGGCGCTGCGCTGGAAGTCGCCGATGGCCAGCAGCGCCGGGTCAAAACGGGTGCTCAGCAAGACCGTGCCGGGCAAGGCAACGGGCAGCGGCCAATGGGCATCAAGTGGGGTGCAGCAGGCGGGTAGGGAATTCATGCCAGGTATTTTGCCGAGTTGGAGGGCCGCTGGATAGCCTGGGGCGGGGGATACGTAAATAACTCTTTACACAGTAGCCGGCCTCGGTTCAGCCCAGGTTCAGAGAGTGTTCAGGGGGAGTTCAGCGGGGGCTGCGTAGTCTGGCCCCGTACCCAAAGCCAAAGCGTATGAGGTAGACCATGACTGCGATCAAGAAGCTGATGTTGGCGTTAACCATGCTCAGCGCCACTGCTGGCGTCCAGGCCTCTGATGCCAGCTTCGCGGGGTTCTCCAAAGAGAAGAGCAAAAAGCCCTACAGCCTTCTCCAGCGGGTGAGCTTCGAGGATGCCGGCGAACAGGCGGCTCCGTGGGGCCAGTCCCTGGGCCAGCACACGCCGCAGTCGGACTATCGCGTGGGCAATGAAAACCTGTCAGGTCACTTCAACGGCAGTAAACTGCGCCAGCAAGACCTGCAAGGCCGCTATGATATACCCCAGTTGGAAAGTTGATTTGCCTTGGAGAGCTTTATGAAATTGCTGGTTGTCGAAGATGAGGCGTTGCTGCGTCATCACCTGTTGACCCGCCTCACCGACAGCGGTCACGTGGTCGAGGCCGTCGCCAACGCCGAAGAGGCGCTGTACCAGACCGGGCAATTCAACCACGACCTGGCGATCATCGACCTGGGCCTGCCCGGTATGGGCGGCCTGGACCTGATCCGCCAACTGCGCGCCCAGGCCAAAACGTTCCCGATCCTGATCCTGACCGCTCGCGGCAACTGGCAGGACAAGGTCGAAGGCCTGGCTGCGGGTGCCGACGACTATGTGGTCAAGCCGTTCCAGTTCGAAGAGCTGGAAGCGCGGATGAACGCACTGCTGCGCCGCTCCAGCGGTTTCACCCAGTCGACCATCGTCGCCGGGCCCTTGCTGCTGGACCTCAATCGCAAGCAGGCGTCCCTCGACGAACAGCCGCTGGCGCTGACCGCCTACGAATACCGCATCCTCGAATATCTCATGCGTCACCATCAACAGGTGGTTGCCAAGGACCGCCTGATGGAACAGCTCTACCCCGATGACGACGAGCGCGATCCGAACGTCATCGAAGTGCTGGTAGGCCGCCTGCGCCGCAAGCTGGAAGGCCCGGCGGGGTTCAAGCCGATCGACACCGTGCGCGGTCTGGGCTACCTGTTTAATGAGCGCTGCCGTTGATTCGCTCGTTACGTGTGCGTTTGATGCTCGCGGCCACCACTCTGGCCGTGCTGTTTATGCTGGCCTTGTTGCCCGCCATGCAGGGCGCCTTCAGCCTGGCTCTGCAGGACTCCATCGAGCAGCGCCTGGCGTCGGATGTCACCACGCTGATTTCGGCGGCCCGGGTTGAAAACAATCGCCTGTTGATGCCTGCGCAGTTGCCGGATGAGCGCTTCAACCTCACCGACAGCCGTTTGCTGGGCTACATCTATGACCGCGAAGGCCATCTGGTCTGGCGTTCGCGCGCGACCCAGGAAGAGAACATCAACTACAAACCGCGCTATGACGGGCGCGGCAACGAGTTTGCGCGGATCCGCGAGGCCAACGGCCAGGAATTTTTTGTCTACGACGTCGAGGTCAAGCTGCTGGGCGGCAAGAGTGCGGCGTTCAGTATCGTCGCCCTGCAACCGGTGCGCGAATACCAACTGACCCTCGAAGGCCTGCGGGAAAACCTCTACCTAGGCTTCGGCGCCGCCTTGCTGGTGCTGCTGACCCTGTTGTGGCTGGGCCTGACCTGGGGCCTGCAAGCGCTGCGGCGGCTGAGCCAGGAACTGGATGAAATCGAAGGCGGCACCCGGGAAAGTCTCAGTGAACAACATCCTCGCGAACTTTTGCGTCTGACCGGCTCCCTCAACCGTCTGCTCCACAGTGAGCGTGAGCAACGCACCCGTTACCGCGACTCCCTGGATGACCTGGCCCACAGCCTGAAAACCCCGCTGGCGGTGCTGCAAGGCGTGAGCGAAGACATGGCCCAGCGCCCCGAAGATCGCGACCAGGCCTGGGTGCTGCAATCGCAGATCGAGCGCATGAGCCAGCAGATCAGCTACCAATTGCAGCGCGCCAGCCTGCGTAAAAGCGGCCTGGTGCGTCACCAGGTGCGGCTGGAACCGGTGCTGCAAAGCCTGTGCGACACGCTGGACAAGGTTTACCGCGATAAGGGTGTGAAGGTCGCCTTTGAACTGCCGGAAGAATGCGACGTGCCCATTGAGAAGGGGGCCTTGCTGGAGCTGCTCGGCAACCTGCTGGAAAACGCCTATCGCCTGTGCCTGAGCGAAGTGCGCATCACCTTGCAGGAAAGCCTGGAAGGCACCGAACTGTGCATTGAAGACGACGGCCCCGGCGTGCCACCGGACCAGCGTGCGCGCATCCTGCAACGGGGCGAACGCCTGGACCGCCAGCATCCGGGGCAGGGCATTGGCCTGGCGGTGGTCAAGGACATCATTGAAAGCTACGGCGCACGGTTGACCCTTGGGGATTCACCGCTGGGTGGCGCGGCGTTCAAGATCCACTTTCCGGCCGTGTGATCTTTATGGCTGCACCGGCCTCATCGCAGGCAAGCCAGCTCCCACATTGTGACTGTGTTCACAAATCAAACTGTGGGAGCCGGGCTTGCCCGCGATGAGGCTGGTACTGGCAACGCTTATCTAACTCTCTTGTGCTCTGTAGGCCCCCGGCGTCAGCCCGGTCCATTTCTTGAACGCCCGATGAAACGCCGACGGCTCGGAAAACCCCAGCTGCTCGGCGATCTCCTGCAACGACAAATCCGCCCGCCCCAAATGGTAAATCGCAATGTCCCGGCGTAATTCATCCTTGAGCGCCTGAAAGCTGGTGCCTTCCTCCCGCAAATGCCGACGCAGGGTCTGCGGGCTGATATGCAGGTGCTGGGCGACGGCTTCCAGGTCGGGCCACGGCGTGCGGTCGCGGCTCAATAAGCGGCGCAATTGGCTGCTCAGGCTGTCGCCTTCATCCGGCCGTGACAGCAGGTCGGCCGGTGAGCGTTCAAGGAAGTGCTTGAGGGTGCGTTCGTCCTGCAGCAGCGGCAGGCTCAGGTAGCGACTGGGAAATACCAGGCTGCTGGTGGGCGCGGCGAACACCTGTGGGCAGGGGAACAGCAAGTCGTACTCACCGGCGTGGGGCGGCATCGGGTAGCTGAAGGTGGCCTGATCCAGGCGGATGCGCTGGCCAATCAGCCAACTGCCGAGGCGATGCCAGATTACCAGCAGGCATTCGCTGAGGAAGTGATCCGGGTCCCACAGCTGCGAGTCGTCCAGGCTCAAGCGGGCCATTTCCCCTTCACGGGTCAGGCGCCAGCGCGGACCCTGCGGGAATAGGCTATAAAATAATAAGCCGCGTTCCAGAGCCTTCTCGAGGGTGCGGCAGTGAATCAGCGCGTGGCACATCATGGCGAAGGTGCCGCGCTTGCTCGGGCCTTCGGCGAAACCCAGGTATTCGTCATCCAGCGCCAGCCACAGCATTTGCAACAGCCGGGTGAATTGCTCCGGGGCGATGCGGGCGCGGGGTTCGCTCAGCAGTTCCGGGGTAATGCCCACTTGCTGCAGCAGGCCCGAATAGTCGTAGCCGGCTCGACGAGCACCGCCTAGAGCGGCCCGGGCGTAATGACTGGCGATGGTACGTTCACGCATGAGGGGCCTCGTCCATTGAGTGGCGGATGTTAGCCATCCTGTGGGGGTGCAACAAGGCGGATATCCGCCAAATTGTAGGACGAGATCAGATGAGTAGGCGGAAATCCGCCACTGTCTGTAGGCGTTGTCTCAAAATGAAAATCGCCCAAGGGCTGATGTCTAAAGGCCTTCAGCGGTTTTCAGTAAAAGTGGCACGACGCTTGCGATAGAGAGCGCAGGGAGACCGGCCTTGAGCGGGCTCTCAAACAACAAATCCCTCCAGTGCAGGAGGGTTCGCAATTCAAGTGTCGTGGGCAATGGCGGATATTTGCCACACGGGACGATTGAGGAACTTTGCAATGACGACTCGTCAGCCACTGTACAAATCCCTGTATTTCCAGGTGATCGTTGCAATCGTTATCGGTATTTTGCTCGGTCACTTCTACCCGCAGACCGGCGTGGCCCTCAAGCCACTGGGTGACGGCTTCATCAAGCTGATCAAAATGGTCATTGCCCCGATCATCTTCTGCACCGTTGTCAGCGGCATCGCTGGCATGCAAAGCATGAAATCGGTCGGCAAAACCGGCGGCTACGCGCTGCTGTACTTCGAAGTCGTCTCCACCATTGCCCTGCTGATCGGCCTGATCGTGGTCAACGTTGTGCAACCGGGCGCCGGCATGCACATCGACGTGGCTACCCTGGACGCCTCTAAAGTCGCTGCCTATGTGACTGCCGGTGCAGACCAGAGCATCGTTGGCTTCCTGCTGAACGTGATCCCGAACACCATCGTCGGTGCGTTCGCGACCGGTGACATCCTGCAAGTCCTGATGTTCTCGGTGATCTTCGGTTTCGCCCTGCATCGCCTGGGTGCCTACGGCAAGCCGGTGCTGGACTTCATCGATCGCTTTGCCCACGTGATGTTCAACATCATCAACATGATCATGAAGCTCGCGCCAATCGGTGCCCTGGGCGCCATGGCGTTCACCATCGGTGCCTACGGCGTAGGGTCGCTGGTGCAGCTCGGTCAGTTGATGATCTGCTTCTACATCACCTGCATCCTGTTCGTGGTCGTGGTGCTGGGCGCCATCTGCCGCGCACACGGCTTCAGCGTCCTGAAACTGATCCGCTACATCCGTGAAGAACTGCTGATCGTACTGGGTACTTCCTCGTCCGAATCCGCACTGCCACGCATGCTGATCAAAATGGAACGCCTGGGCGCCAAGAAGTCGGTCGTCGGCCTGGTTATCCCGACTGGCTACTCCTTCAACCTGGACGGTACTTCGATCTACCTGACCATGGCCGCCGTGTTCATCGCCCAGGCGACTGACACCCACATGGACATCACCCACCAGATCACCCTGTTGCTGGTACTGCTGCTGTCCTCCAAAGGCGCTGCTGGCGTGACCGGTAGTGGCTTCATCGTACTGGCCGCTACTCTGTCGGCCGTTGGCCACCTGCCGGTTGCCGGTTTGGCGCTGATCCTGGGTATCGACCGCTTCATGTCGGAAGCCCGCGCACTGACCAACCTGGTAGGCAACGCGGTTGCCACCCTGGTTGTGGCCAAGTGGGTCAAGGAACTGGACGAAGACAAGCTGCAAGTCGAACTGGCTTCCGGTGGTCGCGGTATCTCCGACACCCGTGAAGAAGACGACCTGGGCGTGGCCGAAGGCCCGGCTCCAACCGTCGTCAAGTAAGGCTGCACCCTGTGTGAAAACCCATCTTCGGATGGGTTTTTTTATGCCTGCGCAAAACATCAGTCACTCCGGATGATGGTTTATGTGATTGCTGCTGAGCGCCAGGTTTGCCTACTCTGTGGCCAATCGAAACGGAATCGGAGTCCCCATGTCAGGTCCCTTGGCGTCCCTCAAAGTATTGGATTTCTCCACCTTGCTGCCGGGGCCGTTCGCCTCGTTGCTGCTGGCCGACATGGGCGCCGAGGTGTTGCGCATCGAATCCCCCACGCGCATGGACCTGCTGCGGGTATTGCCGCCCCATGACCAGGGCGTGTCGGCCAGCCATGCCTACCTCAACCGCAACAAGCGTAGCCTGGCCCTGGACCTCAAGCAGGCCGAGGCGGTGGAGATCGTGCGGCAATTGGTGGCGGACCATGACATCGTCCTCGAGCAGTTCCGCCCCGGAGTGATGGAGCGCCTGGGCCTGGGTTACGAGGCGTTGAAGGCGATCAACCCGAAGCTGATCTACGTCTCCATCACCGGCTACGGCCAGACCGGCCCCTACAAGGACCGCGCCGGTCATGACATCAACTACCTGGCCCTGGCGGGTGTCGCCAGTTACACCGGGCGCCAGGACAGTGGGCCATTGCCCCTGGGCGTGCAGTTGGCGGATGTGGGCGGAGGTTCGTTGCATGCGGTGATCGGCTTGCTGGCGGCGGTGATTGCCCGGCAGCAGAGCGGGGTGGGGCAATACCTGGACGTGAGCATGACCGACTGCGCCTTCAGCCTGAATGCCATGGCCGGCGCGGGTTACCTGGCGTGCGGCGTGGAGCCGGCGTGGGAGAACCAGGTGCTCAATGGCGGCAGCTTCTATGACTATTACCGCTCGCGGGAAGGGCGGTGGTTGTCGGTGGGCAGCCTGGAGCCGGGCTTTATGCAGCAGCTGTGTACGGCCCTTGGGTGCCCCGAGTTGGCGGCGCAGGGCTTGTCGCCCAAACCCGAGCAGCAGAAAGCCCTCAAGCTGGCGCTGCAGGTCGAGTTCGAGAAACGCAGCTTTGATGAGCTGTGTGAGCTGTTTGCCGAGCTTGATGCGTGTGTCGAGCCGGTGCTGAATCTGAGCGAGGCCGTTGAGCACCCGCAGTTGAAAGCCCGGGAGCTGGTCAGCCAGGTGCCGCGGGGCGATGGTTCCAGCCAGGCGCAAATCGCCTGCCCGCTGAAGTTTTCCGAGGGCTTGCCGGCGGCCAGGCATATAGGCGCGGCGGTGGGCGCTCACACGGATGAGGTGTTGGTGGAGTTGGGCTTCAGTGCTCAGCAGATAGATGATTTGCGGCGTGCCAAGGTGATTCAGTAGCGCCTGGGCCGGCCCCTTCGCGAGCAAGCCCGCTCCCACATTCAACCGCATTCCAAAGGTGGAACTCGGTCAAATGTGGGAGCGGGCTTGCTCGCGAAGAGGGCCTTACAAGCACCACAAACCTCACTCGACGCGAGTTTCCCCGGTAAATACCAACGTCTGCCGACACCTGCGACACAAATACCGCCGCCCCTGGCTCACCAGCCCATGACGCTGCGGCGAAAACGGAAAGTCACTGTCCGCACACGGGCAGCGGTAGATATACCGCGTCACGCGCCGTCGCTGGATTTCATAGGTGTGGCAACGATCCGGCGGCAGTTCGTAAACCCCACGCATGATCAACTGCCATTCTTCGCCATGGGGCTGGATGCGCTCGCCAAACAATTGGTGGGCAATCAGGTGCGCCACTTCATGGGCGACCGTCTGTTTAAGGAAGTGTTGGCTGTTTTCACGGTACAGCTGCGGGTTGAAGCGCAGCAGGTTCTCGTGCAAATGCGCGACACCGGCCTTCTGGCCCCGCAGCTTGAGGCTGACCTGGGGGCGTTTGAAGCTTCGTTTGAAAAAGGATTCGGCTTGCAGGAAACAATCTTCGACGCGGGTATTGAGTTGCTCGGGCATGCTGTACATATCTCCAGAGACGTCCAGTATGCCGCAAACAAGGGTGTATCCGAATCTGTCAGGCGCCGAATGGTCATGCATAACGCACAAAGCCACCTTGCGGTGGCTTTTCCTGCGGGTAAACCGCGTCAGTTGGTGTAGATCGGGCCTACGCCCAGCCCCCAGACAATCACGGTGAAGGCCATGATCGCCACCAGTACCACCAGGCCTACCGCCAGTACCGAGCTCGAAAACAGGAAGCCCTCGTCCGGGTGGATGTTCATGAAGGTCGGCAATCCTACGTACAGCAGGTACACCGTGTAGCAAATGGCGGCCGTGCCAACGACCATCCCCAGCCACATGTGCGGGTACAGTGCCGCCAGCCCGCCGACAAACAGCGGTGTCGCGGTATAGGTGGCAAACGCCACGCAGCGCGCCATGCTGGGGTTGGCGTCATAGGTGCGCGCCATCCAGTGGATGAAAGCGCCCATCACCGCCACGCCGCCGAGCATCGCCGCGTAGGACATGACGGTCATCCACAACGCACTTTCCACCGTCAGCATCACCGGCGCGCGGCTGCCGATGACCCAACCGACCTGAGTGGTACCGATAAACGCTGATACAGCGGGGATCGCCGCGAGAATCAGCGTGTGGGTGAGGTACATGTGGCCGATGCTTTCTTCTTTATCGCCACGAATTTCCCGCCATTCCTGATCGGGGTGGGTGAAAAGTCCCACGACGTGATGGATCATGCCAGTCACTCCTGTCGTTATTACCATCGCCCCCCAGTGGAGCGCCCACGGGCCAATTGGCCTGAAAGGTCTGGATATATGTGCGACCTTATGTCGCAGTATAGGAAGTCATGACCGGAAAAAGTGTGGGGCTTTAGAGCAAATTGCGCTGTAAACATTGGGCTTAATCGCGGCGGGGTCTGTTGATTGGAATGCGGTCAAATGTGGGAGCGGGCTTGCTCGCGAATGCGGTGGGTCAGCTAAACACCTGGCGAATGACACTTCGCATTCGCGAGCAAGCCCGCTCCCACATTGGAACTCGGTCGTCCATCCCGGTAAAATACTCGGCTTTTCGTCACACACCTTTCGCGGATCCAAGCGCCATGGGCACTCTTACGGTCAACCAGAACAAACTGCAAAAACGCCTGCGTCGCCAGGCCGGTGAAGCAGTCGCCGATTTCAACATGATCGAAGAGGGCGACAAGGTCATGGTCTGCCTGTCTGGCGGCAAAGACAGCTACACCATGCTCGACGTGCTGATGCACCTGCAAAAGGTCGCGCCGATCAAGTTCGAGATCGTCGCCGTGAACATGGACCAGAAGCAGCCGGGCTTTCCCGAGCATGTGCTGCCGGCCTACCTCAAGGCATTGGGGATCGAGTACCACATCGTCGAGAAAGACACTTACTCGGTGGTCAAGGAACTGGTCCCGGAAGGCAAGACCACCTGCTCGCTGTGTTCGCGCCTGCGCCGTGGCACGCTCTACACCTTTGCCGACGAGATCGGCGCGACCAAGATGGCCCTGGGTCACCACCGCGACGACATCGTCGAAACCTTCTTCCTCAACATGTTCTTCAACGGCAGCCTCAAGGCCATGCCGCCCAAGCTGCGGGCCGACGACGGGCGCAACGTGGTGATCCGCCCATTGGCCTACTGCCATGAGAAGGACATCCAGGCGTACTCCGACCTCAAGCAATTCCCGATCATCCCGTGCAACCTCTGCGGCTCCCAGGAAAACCTGCAGCGCCAGGTGGTCAAGGACATGCTCCAGGACTGGGACCGCAAGACCCCGGGCCGCGTCGACAGCATCTTCCGCAGTCTGCAGAACGTGCAGCCGTCTCAGTTGGCTGACCGTAACCTGTTTGACTTCACCAGCCTGCGTATCGACGAAAGTGCGGCGTCGCGCTTCGTCAATGTAGTGAACCTCTGAGCCATTTCACTGCTCTGACAGACGGCGCTCCTGGGCGCCGTTTTCATTTCAATCCTTAGGAGAGGGCATGCGCGATTACAAGTGGCTGCACGAATATTGTCTGAACCGGTTTGGTTCGGCGGCCGAGCTGGAAGCCCACCTGCCTGTGCCCCTGACCCCGGCGAAACTGCGCAAGATCAGCGATGACCGCTACCTGTCGACCCTGTCGCTGCGAGTGTTTCGCGCCGGGCTCAAACACAGCGTGGTGGACGCCAAGTGGCCGGCGTTCGAGCAAGTGTTCTTTGGCTTTGACCCGGAAAAAGTCGTGCTGATGGGCGCCGAGCACCTGGAGCGGCTGATGCAGGACACACGCATCATCCGCCACCTGGGCAAGCTCAAGAGCGTGCCGCGCAATGCGCAGATGATTCTGGATGTCGAGAAGGAAAAAGGCAGCTTCGGTGCGCTGATTGCCGACTGGCCGGTGACCGATATCGTCGGCCTGTGGAAATACCTGAGCAAGCACGGCCACCAGTTGGGCGGCCTGTCGGCGCCGCGCTTTTTGCGGATGGTGGGCAAGGACACGTTCGTGCCGAGCTATGACGTGGTGGCGGCGCTGAATGCGCAGAAGATTGTCGACAAGGTACCCACCAGCCTGCGGGACCTGGCCACGGTGCAAGGCGCGTTCAACCAGTGGCATGCCGAGAGCGGGCGGCCGATGTGCCAGTTGTCGATGATGTTGGCTTACACCGTGAATCATTGATACCGGGTTGATGCCATCGCAGGCAAGCCAGCTCCCACACGTGGAATGCATTCCTCTGTGGGAGCTGGCTTGCCTGCGATAGCGGCAGGTCAGGCACTACAAAAGCATCAGGCAGGCAAACCTTCCCCCGCCAACCGCCGATTCAGTTGATGCCGGTAACGCACATACATCAGCGCCGTGCAGAACACCGCCAGGCTCGCCAGCATTTCCAGCACACCAAACCACTGCCGGTTCGGGTCATACGCCGCCAGCGCACCCTTGATGAAGTACAAGTTCACCACAAAGCACATCCACGAATGCCCGCGCGCGCTTCCCAGGATCATCCCCGGCGCCAGCAACAGCAGCGGCACCAGCTCGATCAGCAGAATCACCCACGGCCGCGCGCCGTGCAGGTCGGCGAACACCAGGTAGTAGGCACACAGCAACCCCACCAAACCCAAAAACGCCAGCAGGCTCAACACCCGCGCCGCCTTGACCCGTGGCTCCAGCCACGCCTGGGGCGGCAGTACCTTAGGCTTCCTGGCCACGGCCGTTCTCCAGTAGCGCGGCGGTCTTCGCCAGGCGCAGGCCGAGGGCGCGGCACAGGGCGATTTCATGTTGATCCAGTGCGCGCTTGCCGTCGGCACCGGAATGGTGGCTGGCGCCATAAGGCGTACCGCCGCCCTTGGTGTCGAGCAGGGCTTGTTCGCTGTAGGGCAGGCCGGTGATCAGCATGCCGTGGTGCAGCAGCGGCAGCAGCATCGACATCAGCGTGGTCTCCTGGCCACCGTGCAGGCTGGCGGTGGAGGTGAACACACCCGCCGGTTTGCCGACCAGGGCGCCGGTCAGCCACAGGTTGCTGGTGCCATCGAGAAAGTACTTGAGCGGCGCGGCCATGTTGCCGAAACGGGTCGGGCTGCCCAGCGCCAGGCCGGCGCAGTTCTTCAGGTCGTCGAGGCTGCAGTACAGCGGGCCGTCCACCGGAATGTCCGGCGCCACGGCTTCGCATTCGCTGGAGATGGCCGGCACAGTGCGCAAGCGCGCCTCAAGCCCGGCTTGCTCGACGCCCCGGGCTATCTGCCGGGCCATTTCGCTCACCGAGCCGTTGCGGCTGTAATACAACACCAGCACATACGGCGCACTCACGAAACCAGCTCCAGGATGTTCTCTGGCGGGCGGCCAATCACAGCCTTGTCGGCGGTTTCGAGGATCGGGCGTTCCATCAGTTTCGGATGAGCGGCGATGGCGGCAATCAGTTGCGCTTCGCTGAGGCGGGTGTCAGCCAGATTGAGGGTTTTGTATTCGTCTTCGCCAGTACGCAGCAGTTGCCGCGCGCTGAGCTTCAGCTTGCCCAGCAAGGCCTGCAATTGCACGGCGTCGAGCGGGGTTTCCAGGTAGCGCACTACGGTGGGTGTCAGGCCACGGGCTTCCAGCAATTCGAGCGCACCGCGGGATTTCGAGCAGCGCGGGTTGTGATAAAGCGTCAGATCGGTCATGTGCGGGTCGCATCTTGCGTAAGGTGGCGGGTATTCTACCCGCGCTGCGTCACGTCCTTAAACCATGAGAGGCGATAGGCCGCAGCCAATGTTCATTTTTACGAAGGATTACCCCATGACGAGGCGACTGTTAGGCGCATTGGCAATCATCGGCACACTGCTGCTCAGTGGCTGTGGCAATGATTATGGCGTTGACCAATACGGTCAGAAAGTGGCCGCCGAACGCCTGGACAAGCAATGGCTGGTGGTCAACTACTGGGCCGAGTGGTGTGGCCCGTGCCGTACCGAAATCCCTGAACTCAACGCTTTGGCTGAACAGCTCAAGGGCCAGTCGGTGGGGGTGTTCGGCGTGAACTTCGACAACGTCCAGGGTGAAGAACTCAAGAGCGCCAGTGAGAAACTGGGCATCAAGTTCACTGTATTGGCGCAGAACCCGGACGGGATCTTCGACATTCCCCGCAGTGAAGCCTTGCCGGTGACCTACATCATTGATGACAAGGGCAAGGTGCGCGAGCAACTGATGGGTGAGCAGACGGCGGAAGGGGTGTTGGCCAAGCTCAAAGCGTTGCGCGGATAAAAAATGTGGGAGCGGGCTTGCTCGCGAATGCGGTGTGACAGTCACCAGATACATTGACTGATCCACCGCTTTCGCGAGCAAGCCCGCTCCCACATTTAGATGTGTTGCGCCTTCAGATCAGCCTTCTTCCAGCCACAACCGCAACGGCTTGCCGTCAGCCGGCCAGAAACGGGTCTGTTCGATCGGCGAGATGTCCCAGCGCTGCACGCCTTGCAGGGCCTGGAAGAAGCGGTGTTCCTGCTCCATCAGCGCTTCGGCGCAGAGTTTGCGGGTGCTGCCGACCTTGCCGAAGCTCAGCTTGTCGCCATCCAGGGTATAGGGCGCGAACCAATGGTTGCAGCCACCATTGCCGTAGGCCCGGCCATCGGCGCCGAGGGTCACGGTCAGGTGCGCGTAATCCATCAGCGGCCGCTCACCGATCCATTCCACCACGTAGCTGTGATCCTGCTTGAGCTTGACCTCGTCGCTGGCGCAGCCCGCAAGGCCTGCACCCAGCACGGCCAGCATCAGCGGGGCTTTCATTGCGCGGCCTGCTGGCATTTCGGGCAACGGTGCTTGTCACCCAGGGTGGCCCAGCCCAACTCGGTGACGCGCGCAGTGGCGGCCGGTTGCAGCGGTTCCTTGGTCAGCTTGGTTTCCACCGCGAATTCAAACTCCAGCACGGTGTCGCAGCTGTCGCAGTTGACCTTCCAGGTGTGAATTTCCAACTCGCCGAACTTCGGCCCCTGGGCCATGGCGACCCACTGGCCCGCCGGGCGGATGGAGTAGCGTGCATCGCCTTCGACGGTCAGGCGCATCGACAGGGTTTTGCTGCCGCGCAGAGTGACGATCAGAACGTCGCCGTTCTTGATCGAGCCACCGTTGCCGGTGACTTGATAACGGCCCGGCACCAGGGCGCGGCATTCGATCAGGGTGTGTTGCGGGCTCAGCAAGCTGAAGCGGAAATCGTGTTCGGCCATGGATCCTCCAAATAGGCGCGGCATCCTATCACGGGCCGCCACCTATCATGGCGCGGCTATGTGACCGCTGATCATCCTTCGACGAGGTTTTGCGCCTGCCCGCCAGCCCACGCCGCGATGTTGGCCAGGGTCGTGCCAGCAATCGCCCCCAGGGCCTCGCGGGTCAGGAAGGCCTGGTGGGCGGTGATGATCACGTTGGGGAAGGTCAGCAGGCGCGCCAATACGTCGTCTTGCAGGGGCAAGTCCGAGCGGTCTTCGAAAAACAGCTGGGCCTCTTCTTCATACACATCCAGCCCCAGATAGCCGAGCTGGCCGTCCTTGAGTGCGTCGATCAGCGCCGGGGTGTCCACCAGGCCGCCGCGCCCGGTATTGATCAGCATCGCGCCGGGCTGCATATGAGCGAGGCTTTGGGCGTTGATCAGGTGTTTGCTGTCCGCCGTCAGCGGGCAATGCAGGCTGATGATCTGCGATTCGCCCAGCAACTGCGGCAGGCTCACATACCGGGCACCAAGGGCCTCGACCTGCGGGTTGGGGTAAGGATCGTAGGCCAGCAACTGGCAGCCAAACCCGGCCATGATCTTGGCGAATGTGGCGCCGATCTGCCCGGTGCCGACCACGCCGACGGTCTTGCCCACCAGGTCGAAACCGGTCAGGCCATGCAGGCTGAAGTCACCGTCGCGGGTACGGTTGTAGGCGCGGTGCAGGCGACGATTGAGGGCCAGGATCAGCGCGACCGCATGTTCGGCCACCGCATGGGGCGAATAGGCCGGCACCCGCACGATGGTCAGGCCCAGGCGTTTGGCGGCGGGCAGGTCGACATGGTTGTAGCCGGCCGAGCGCAGGGCGATCAGGCGGGTGCCGCCGTTGGCCAGTTGCTCCAGCACCGGGGCGCTGAGGTCGTCGTTGATAAAGGCGCAGACCACTTCGTGGTGTTCGGCCAGGGCCACGGTGTCGAGGTTCAGCCGGGCCGGCTGGAATTGCAGCTGCATGCCGTCGGGCAACGGTTGGGCGAGAAAGCTCTCGCGGTCGTAGGTCTGGCTGCTGAAGAGGAGGATGCGCATCAAATATTCCTTCTTGATGATGGAAAGCTGCTTTTGTGGCGATGGGGCTTGTCTGTGGCGAGGGCGCTTGTTGTGGTGAGGGAGCTTGTTGTGGCGAGGGAGCTTGCTCCCGCTGGAGTGCGAAGCGCTCCCAGGATTTTGGGGCCGCTGCGCAGCCCAGCGGGAGCAAGCTCCCTCGCCACAGCAAGCGCCCTGGCCACAGCAAGCTCCTTCGCCACATTGCCCCGAAAGTTTACGCGCTGACCCGAGCCTCGCTGGCCAGCCGGGCAATCGCCATGTCCAGTTCATCCAGGGCCGGCATGGCCTTGGCGTCGTCCTGTTTGAGCAGGGTCTCGGCCCGTTGGCAGGCCGCGCGCAGTTGCGGCACGCCGCAATACCGGGTGGCGCCGTGCAAGCGGTGCACCCGCTCGATCAGGGCGTTGCGGTCGTTGGCGTCCCGGGCGACGCGAATCGCTTCACGGTCGGCCTCAAGCGAAGCCAGTAGCATCGCCAGCATGTCTGCTGCCAGATCAGCCTTGCCGGCTGCCAGGCGCAGACCTTCTTCGTGGTCCAGCACCGGCAATTGCGCGGCGTGCCCAAAACTTTCGGTGCCGCGTTCCGGGCCTTGGTTGCGCAGGGCCAGCCCGGTCCATTTCAACACCACCTGGGCCAGTTGCCGTTCACTGATGGGCTTGGTCAGGTAGTCATCCATGCCGCTTTGCAGCAGGGCGCGTTTTTCGTTGGCCATTGCATGGGCCGTCAGCGCGACGATGGGCAGCGGCGTGCCATGGCGTTCGCTTTCCCATGTGCGGATCGCCTCGGTGCTCTGGCGGCCGTCCATCCCGGGCATCTGCACGTCCATCAGCACCAGGTCGAAGGCTTCCTGCTTCACCGCTTCGACGGCCGAGTAACCGCTTTCCACCGCCTGGACCTTGGCGCCCATGTCCTCCAGCAGGGTTTGCACCAACAGCAGGTTGGCCGGGTTGTCGTCGACACACAGCACCCGCGGCGCGCGGCTGGACAGTGGCTCGCCGGGTTCGCTGCGCGATGGGCGCGGGCTGATCAGGTCGGCCAGGGCACGGCGCAGTTTGCGGGTGCAGGCGGGTTTGGCCTGCAACTGGCTGTTGGGGTTCGGCACCGACTGGTTGAACAGCAGCTGTTCGGTGGTCGGGCACAACACCAGTACCTTGCAGCCCAGGTGTTCGAGGTCCCACAGGTGTTGGTTCAAACGCTCCGGCGGGATGTCGTTGGCAGTGATGCCCAGCACCGCCAGGTCAATGGCCTGTTCGGTCTGGTGGGCGCTGGTGATGCCGTTGGTCAGGCTTTCCAGGCTGTTGAATGGCGTAACTTCCAGGCCGCAGTCTTCCAACTGGTGTTGCAGGGCCTGGCGCGCCAGCTCGTGGTTTTCCAGCACGGCCACGCGCCGGCCCAGCAGCGGCGCGGAGGGCAGGTCTTCGATATCGTCACGGGTTTTTGGCAGGTTCAGGCTGATCCAGAATTCAGAGCCTTCCCCCGGCGTGCTGTCGACGCCAATCTCACCGCCCATCTGTTCGATCAGGCGCTTGGAAATCACCAGGCCCAGTCCGGTGCCACCGGGTTGGCGGGACAGCGAGTTGTCCGCCTGGCTGAATGCCTGGAACAGCGCCCGCACATCCTGGTTCGACAGGCCGATGCCGGTGTCCTGCACGCTGATGCGCAGTTGCACGCTGTCTTCCTGTTCGTCTTCAATCATGGCGCGGGCAACGATGGTGCCTTCGCGCGTGAACTTGATCGCGTTGCTCACCAGGTTCGTGAGGATCTGCTTGAGCCGCAGCGGGTCACCCACCAGGGACAGCGGTGTATCGCGGTAGACCAGGCTCACCAGCTCCAGCTGTTTGGCGTGGGCGGCCGGGGCGAGGATGGTCAGGGTGTCTTGCAGCAAGTCCCGCAGGTTGAACGGGATGCTGTCGAGCACCAGCTTGCCGGCCTCGATTTTCGAGAAGTCGAGAATTTCGTTGATGATGCCCAACAGGTTGTCGGCGGATTTTTCGATGGTGCCCAGGTAATCCAGCTGCCGGGGCGACAGCTCGCTTTTCTGCAACAAATGGGTGAAGCCCAGGATGCCGTTCAGCGGCGTGCGGATCTCATGGCTCATGTTGGCCAGAAACTCCGACTTGATACGGCTGGCCTCCAGGGCTTCCTTGCGGGCCAGGTCCAACTCGATGTTCTGGATCTCGATGGTTTCCAGGTTTTGCCGCACGTCTTCGGTGGCCTGGTCGATGCTGTGTTGCAATTCTTCCTGGGCGTTTTGCAGGGTCTCGGCCATGCGGTTGATGCCCGAGGCCAGGTGATCCAGTTCCTGGCTGCCCAGCGGTGGCAAGCGGGTTTCCAGGTTGCCGTCCTTGAGCTGCGCCACGGCCTGTTTGATCAGGCCAATCGGTGAGTTGATCGTACGGCTGATGCGCAAGGCGAGGGCCGCCGTGCAGATCAGGCCGATGGCGATCAGCAGCAGGCTGGCGAACAGGCTGCGGTAGCCCCGCAGCAACATGCCGTTGTGTGACAGTTCCAGCTCGACCCAGCCCAGCAGGCGGTCGGATTCGTCCGGGATCAGTTCGCCGGCGAGGTTGCGATGGCGGCCGAATACCGGCAGCAGATAGCGGGTTGCGTCATTGCCGGTGCGCTGCAACAGGTGTGAGCTGTTGCCGATCGGCGGCTGATTGAGCATGGTCGGGCCGGCGTGGGCCAGGGGTGTGCGGTCAGGCCCCAGGAATGACACGGCGCGTACGTCGGTTTGCTCCAGGGACTGGGTGGCGATGCGCTCCAACAGGTCGGTGTTTTTGGTGCCTAGGGCCGGGGCGACCAACGGTGCCAGTTGCTCGGCGATCATCTCGCCCCGTTGCAGCAATTGCGACTGCAACTCCGACAGCTGCATCCAGGTGAAATAGCCGCCCAGCAACAACGCCATCAGGCTGGTAGGCAATAAGGTCAGCAACAGTACGCGGCCTTTTATTCCCATTTTCGTAAGCACGCCACTCTCCTGCTACCACACTGTTGTCGAATTCCACGCAGGCATCCGGCCCGCGCCACCTGCGCAGTGTAGCCATTTGCGCGGCGTGGAATCTTGCAAAATTAATGACCTGAGGCAAACCTTGGGCCCCTGGACGCCCGGCGGCGGTTGCTCATAGGGGGGCAATCTTGAATAATCAGTCATTGAGAATGACTTGCAGACGCTAATGAATCCTGTAGCACCTGGCTTACCCAGTATCCTGGCGATTGAAGACGATCCTGTGCTTGGCGCCTATGTCCATGAGCAGTTGGGCCGCTGTGGCTTCCAGGTGACCTGGTGCCAGAACGGCCAGCAGGGCCTGCAAATGGCCCGCGATCAACGCTTCGACGTGGTGTTGATGGACATTCTGTTGCCGGGCATGGACGGCTTGTCCGTGCTCACGCATCTGCGCCAGAGCCATTCGATCCCGGTGATTCTGATGTCGGCCCTGGGGGCTGAAGCCGACCGCATCAGCGGCTTTCGCCTGGGGGCGGACGATTACCTGCCCAAGCCGTTCAGCATGGTCGAGTTGCGGGTGCGCATTGAGGCGATCCTGCGCCGGGTCGCCCTGGACCGGCGGCCTTTGCCGGCCCTGGCGGCGGTGCGCGACGATGCCCGTAGCCTGCGTTTCGATGATGAGCAGTGTGATGTGTTTCACCGGGAGCAGTGGGCCGGCCTGACCCGCAGCGAGTATCGCCTGCTGGAAACCCTGCACCGCAACGGCGAAGAAGTCCTCAGCAAGGCCTTCCTCTATCAGCACGTCTTTCAGCGCGGCTACGCGCCCCATGACCGCAGCCTGGACATGCACATCAGCCAGATTCGTCGCAAGCTCAAGGCCATCGGCTACAGCGAGCGGGAAGTGCGCACGGTGTGGGGCAAGGGCTACGTGTTGAGCGGTCACGATGACGGGCTTTAGGGCCGCCCTCACACGGCTGCCGGGCAAGCATTCGTTATTCTGGAAACTGGCGTGCCTGCTGATCGCTTTCTGTTTGCTGATGATCTGGCTCAGTTGGTCCTGGGGCCGGTACATGGAAGAGCAGAATGCCTTTCTGTCCAACGAGGCTCGCGCCACCTTGAGCGGTTATGCAGCCGGTGCGGAGCTGGCCTGGAACAAGGGCGGCAACGCCGGTGTGGACGAATGGCTGCACACCCTGGGCCAGCGCGAGCGCACCTGGGTGGGTGTTATCGGTAACGACCTGCAATCCCTGAGCAGCTACCCGCTGACGGACAAGGAAAGCCAGCGCCTGACCTTCCTGCGTGGCCTGGACTGGCCCGTCAGCCGGCACGCCAAGGGCTTGCCGTGGTTGAAAATCCCGTTCCCGCTCGACCCGGGGGCGGGGTCCCTGGTGATCGAATTGCCCCGGCGTTTCATGCCTGGGCAAAACCAGCTGTTCTGGCGGATCGTCACCAATGGCGTGATTCCCGGCCTGTTCACCCTGTTGCTCTGCATCGGCCTTTACCGGCTGTTGATCATGCCCCTCAACCACCTTCGTGAGCAGGCCAACGCCTGGCGTGCCGATCAATTGAGCACCCGGCTTTCCCGCGATACCACCAGCCGCCAGGATGAACTGGGGGAGTTGGGTCGCGCGTTTGACCAGATGTCGGAACGCCTGCAAGGCACCGTGGCCCTGCAACAGCAACTGCTGCGGGATTTGTCCCATGAGTTGCGCACACCGCTGAGCCGTTTGCGCGTCGCCTGCGACAGCGAGCAGGACCTGATCCAACTGCGCGAACGCCTGGGAAGGGAAATCGACGGCATGCAGCGCCTGGTGGAAGACACCCTGCAACTGGCCTGGCTCGACACTGAACGTGCGCCGCTGCCCAAGGAAGACATCCAGGTGCAGGCGCTGTGGGACATGCTGCGGGAAAACGCCTGTTTTGAAAGTGGCTGGCCGGCTTCACGTTTGCAGTGCGAGCTTGGGGCTGACTGCTGGGTGCGTGGGCATCTGAACCTGCTGGCCCAGGCGTTGGAAAACATCCTGCGCAATGCCATTCGGCACTCTCCGCAATACGGCACAGTGCAATTGGGCGGGCAGCGTGAGGGGGATCACTGGCACTTGTGGCTGGAAGACCAGGGCGGCGGGATCGATGAGGGGGAGCTGGAACGGATCTTTGCGCCATTCACCCGGCTGGACGGTTCACGGCCCGGCGACGGCGGCTTTGGCCTGGGCTTGAGCATTGCGCGCAACGCTGTGCAGCGTCAGGACGGCAGCTTGTGGGCGGAAAACACCGGCCAGGGTTTGCGCGTGCACATGCGCTTGCTGGCCCGCTAACGGTTACAACCTGCGCTGTTTGCGTTTTTTCCACTGGCGGGCCACCCACCAGCGCCAATAGCCCATGGTCAGGCAATACCCCAGCGCCGCCATCACCAGCCCCAGTACTACCGAGCCCAGCAGGAAGGGTTGCCACAACGTCGACAACTGCCCGCTGATCCATTCCCAGGTCAACTCGTCGGGCATGCTGCGGGGTGGCACGTTCATCAGCCAGGCGCCGGTCATATAGGTGCAGAAGAACACCGGCGGCATGGTGATCGGGTTGGTCAGCCACACCAGGCTCACAGCAATCGGCATGTTGCCGCGCACGCTGATGGCGAGGATCGCCGCCAGCAGCATCTGCAAGGGAATGGGGATAAATGCCGCGAACAGACCAACGGCCATCGCCCGGGCAACCGAGTGGCGATTGAGGTGCCAGAGGTTCGGGTCATGCAGCAACTTGCCGAGAAAGCGTAAGGATTTGTGTTCCCGGATGCTGGTCGGATCGGGCATGTACCGTTTGAATAAGCGCCGTGGCATAAGGGGTCCAGGTCAGTTCGAGGGGCAAGTATGCCCGCATTCCAAGAACGGTAAATTCAGACTTTGTGACAAATAATAATAGGCCGCTTCGGTAGCCCGGCTAAGACTCAATGGGTCGCTTTCAAGGAACGAGCCATGAGAACAGGGATGTTCGCACTCGCGCTGGGGCTGCTCGCCCTGCGTTTTTTACCTGCGTTGCCGTCCAGCGGCTGGCTGCTGCTGATGCCGGTGTTGGCCCTGATGCTGCTGCCTTTTCGCACCTATCCGCTGGCGTTTTTCCTGCTCGGGCTGGGCTGGGCGTGCCTGAGTGCGCAGTGGGCGCTGGACGACCGGTTGGCACCGCGTCTGGATGGCCAGACCCGCTGGGTGGAGGGGCGTGTCAGCGGGTTGCCGCAGCAGACAGGCGACGGTGTTCGCTTTGAACTGACCGACAGCCGGTCACGCAAGGACCTGCTTCCGAAGCGCATCCGTGTGTCCTGGCGTGGCGGGCCAGCGGTTCAGAGCGGTGAGCGCTGGCGGTTGGCCGTGACCCTCAAGCGTCCCTCCGGTTTGCTTAATGCCGAGGGGTTTGACTATGAAGCCTGGCTGCTGGCCCAGCGCATTGGCGCCACGGGTTCGGTCAAGGATGGCCAGAAGCTGGCGCCTGCGCGGCATGCCTGGCGCGACGGAATTCGCCAGCGGCTGTTGGCAGTGGATGCCCAAGGGCGAGAGGCGGGCCTGGCGGCGCTGGTGCTCGGGGATGGTTCCGGGCTGGCCGCCGAGGATTGGCGGGTTCTGCAAGACACCGGCACCGTGCATTTATTGGTGATTTCCGGGCAACACATTGGGCTGCTGGCAGGGTTGATCTATGGCCTGGTCGCCGGCCTGGCGCGCTTCGGGTGTTGGCCGAAACCCTTACCGTGGCTGCCCTGGGCCTGCGGCCTGGGGTTTGCTGCGGCGCTGGGCTATGGCTTGCTGGCCGGTTTTGAAGTGCCGGTGCAACGGGCCTGCGTCATGGTGGGATTGGTCCTGCTATGGCGCCTGCGGTTTCGTCACTTGGGGATCTGGTGGCCGCTGTTGCTGGCGCTGAACGCGGTGCTCATCCTCGAACCGCTGGCCAGCCTGCAACCGGGGTTCTGGCTGTCCTTTGCGGCGGTGGCGGTGCTGATCCTGGCGTTCAGTGGCCGACTGGGCCCCTGGCGTGCCTGGCAGGCCTGGACCCGGGCCCAGTGGTTGATTGCCATCGGCCTGTTTCCGCTGCTGCTGGTGCTCGGTTTGCCCATCAGCCTGAGCGGGCCGCTGGCCAACCTGGTTGCGGTGCCGTGGATCAGCCTGGTGGTGTTGCCCCTGGCCTTGCTGGGTACGGTGTTATTGCCGCTGCCTTATATAGGTGAAGGTTTGTTATGGCTGGCGGGCGGCACACTGGACTGGCTGTTCAAGGCCTTGGCGTTGCTGGCGCAGTACGTGCCGGCCTGGATACCGGCGCACGTGCCCATGGGCTATTGGCTGGTGAGCCTGCTGGGGGCGGTGCTGTTATTGCTGCCCAAGGGCGTGCCGTTTCGGCTGCTGGGCTGGCCGATGTTGCTGCTGGCGGTGTTTCCGCCTCGGGAGTCGATCCCTCACGGACGCGTCGAGGTGGTGCAACTGGATGTGGGCCAAGGGTTGGCGATCATCCTGCGTACCCGCAACCACGTTCTGCTCTATGACGCCGGGCCGCGCTCCGGTGAGTTCGACCTTGGCGCGCGCGTGGTATTGCCTGCGTTGCGCAAACTGGGTGTCGCGGGGCTGGACATGATGCTGCTCAGTCATGCCGATGCCGATCATGCCGGTGGTGCGTTGGCGGTTGCCCACGGGCTGCCGATCAAGCGCGTGGTGGGCGGCGAGACCGAACGGCTGCCGGCGGCACTCGGTACTCAAGCCTGCGTCAGTGGCGAGCGGTGGCATTGGGATGGCGTGACCTTCGAGCTGTGGCAATGGCCTGATGCGACGGACGGTAATCAGATGTCCTGTGTGTTGCTGGTGCAGGCCAATGGCGAACGGTTGCTGCTGACCGGTGATATTGACCGTGAAGCCGAGCGGGCATTGCTGGCCACCCCCCTGGGGGCTCCTGTCGATTGGTTGCAGGCGCCGCACCATGGCAGCCGCAGCTCGTCGTCCTGGCCGTTTCTCCAGCGCCTTGCACCCAAGGCAGTGCTGATTTCCCGTGGCCGCAGCAATGCCTTCGGCCATCCCCATCCCCACGTACTGGAGCGTTACCAGGCCGTGGGCAGCCTGATTTATGACAGCGCCGAGCAAGGCGCACTCCGTCTGCAACTGGGCACCTTCCAGCCGCCGCAGGCCGTGCGCAGCCAGCGGCGTTTCTGGCGCGAGCCCCCGCCGCAAAACAGCGTTACCAAAGACTGGCTCCTGCGACAGGATGCTCTGGGGCCGGCCAGCCCTTCCGCCGGACCCTTATGGTAAAGTGGCGCACTTTTTCGAGGGGACATTCACTGTGTGGGAATTGGTCAAATCCGGCGGCTGGATGATGTTGCCGATCATTTTGAGTTCCATCGCCGCACTCGGCATCATCGCCGAACGCCTGTGGACCCTGCGTGCCAGCCGTGTAACACCTGACCACCTGCTGGGCCAGGTCTGGGGCTGGATCAAGAACAAGCAACTGGACAAGGCAAAGCTCAAGGAACTGCGCGCCAACTCGCCCCTGGGTGAAATCCTCGCCGCCGGCCTCGCCAACTCCAAGCATGGTCGCGAGATCATGAAGGAATGCATCGAAGAGGCCGCCGCCCGGGTCATCCATGAGTTGGAGCGCTACATCAATGCCTTGGGCACCATTGCCGCCATGGCACCGTTGCTCGGCCTGCTCGGTACGGTGTTGGGCATGATCGATATCTTCAGCTCCTTCATGGGCTCGGGCATGACCACCAACGCTGCGGTGCTGGCCGGTGGTATTTCCAAGGCGTTGATCACCACGGCGGCGGGCCTGATGGTCGGTATTCCGTCGGTGTTCTTCCACCGTTTTCTGCAACGGCGCATCGACGAGCTGGTGGTGGGCATGGAGCAGGAAGCCATCAAGCTGGTGGAAGTGGTGCAGGGCGACCGTGACGTGGACCTGGTTGAGGGCAAAGCGTGAAATTTCGCCGCAAGCAACGGGAAAACGTCGATATCAACCTGGCGTCGTTGATTGACGTGGTGTTTATCTTGCTGCTGTTTTTTGTCGTCACCACCACCTTTACCCGGGAAACCCAGCTGCGCGTCGACTTGCCGGAAGCCGTAAGCGGCTCTCCGGCGGAAGACCAGCAGGCCAAGCAGCTGGACATCGCCATCAGCGCCGATGGCGTGTTCTCGGTGAATAACCAGTTGCTGGAGAAAAACGACCTGGCCAGCCTGATGGAAGCACTGCAGAAGGAGTCCGGTGGCGACACTAACTTGCCACTGTCCATCAGCGCCGATGGCAACACCAAGCACCAGGCCGTGATCACTGCGATGGACGCTGCCGGCAAGCTCGGCTTCAGCCATTTGCGCATGACCACGGTCGAGGCGGCGAGCCAACCCTGATGGCCATGACTGATCGTTTGCTCAAGGCCTGGTACGAAGGCCATCCGGCGCTTGCGTTGTTGCAGCCGCTGGAATCCCTCTATCGCCGGGTGGTGCAGCGCAAGCGCGCGCGGTTCCTGGCGGGCGAGGGCGAGATCTACCAGTCGCCGGTGCCGGTCGTGGTCGTCGGTAACATCACCGTCGGAGGCACCGGCAAGACCCCCTTGATTCTTTGGCTGATCGACCATTGCCAGCGCAGCGGTTTGCGCGTCGGAGTGGTCAGCCGCGGTTATGGCGCCAAACCGCCGGAGTTTCCGTGGCGTGTCGAAGCCAGTCACACCGCTGCGGAGGCGGGGGACGAACCCCTGTTGATCGTGCAACGCAGCGGCGTACCCCTGATGATCGACCCTGATCGCAGCCGCGCCGTAAAGGCGTTGTTGGCCAGCGAAACCCTGGACCTGATTCTCTCCGACGACGGGCTGCAACATTACCGCCTGGCCCGAGACCTGGAACTGGTATTGATTGATGCCGCCCGTGGGCTCGGCAACCGTCGCTGCTTGCCGGCGGGCCCGTTGCGCGAGCCGGTCGAGCGTTTGCAAAGCGTCGATGCGCTGCTTTATAACGGCTCCGGTTCAGACCGTGAGGATGGCTTTGCCTTCCGCCTGCTGCCCACCGCATTGGTCAATCTGCACACCGGCGAGCGCCAACCTGTCGACCACTTCCCGGTAGGTCAGCAGGTGCATGCGGTGGCCGGCATCGGAAACCCGCAACGTTTCTTCAATACCCTTGAGACGCTACACTGGCGCCCAATACCTCATGCTTTTGCCGACCACGCGCCCTACAGCGCCGAGGTCTTGAATTTCACACCGGCGCTGCCGTTGGTCATGACTGAAAAGGACGCGGTGAAGTGCCGCGCCTTTGCCAGGCCCGACTGGTGGTACCTTGCGGTGGACGCGGCACCGTCACCGGCGTTTATCGCCTGGTTCGACACGCAGTTAATGCGTTTGCTGCCCGCTCGCCTTTTGCCTTAAAACGCTGCTCTCCAGGACATACTCATGGACACCAAACTGCTCGATATCCTCGCTTGCCCGATCTGCAAAGGTCCGCTCAAGCTCAGCGCCGACAAAACCGAGCTGATCAGCAAGGGCGCCGGCCTGGCGTACCCGATCCGTGACGGCATTCCGGTAATGCTCGAAAGCGAAGCCCGTACCCTGACCACCGACGAGCGCCTGGATAAATGACCACTGCCTTCACCGTCGTCATCCCGTCCCGCTACGCCTCCACCCGCCTGCCCGGCAAACCGCTGCAGCTGATCGGCAACAAGCCGATGATCCAGCTGGTGTGGGAACAGGCCTGCAAAAGCAGCGCCGAACGGGTGGTGGTGGCCACCGATGATCCGCGCATTATCGAGGCCTGCAAAGGCTTTGGCGCCGAAGCGGTGCTGACCCGTGAAGACCACAACTCCGGCACCGACCGCCTGGCCGAAGTGGCCACCAAACTGGGGCTGGCGGCGGACGCCATCGTGGTCAACGTGCAAGGCGACGAGCCGTTGATTCCGCCCAGCGTGATCGACCAGGTGGCGGCCAACCTGGCGGCCCATGGCGAAGCCCGCATGGCAACCCTGGCCGAGCCGATTGAAGACATCGAGACGCTGTTCAACCCCAACGTGGTGAAAGTGGTCAGCGACATCAATGGCCTGGCGCTGACGTTCAGCCGCTCCACCTTGCCGTGGGCGCGGGATGCATTCGCCAAGCAGCCCGACGTACTGCCGGCGGGCGTGCCTTATCGCCGCCATATCGGTATCTACGCCTACCGTGCCGGCTTCCTGCATGACTTCGTCAGTTGGGGCCCGTGCTGGCTGGAGAACACCGAATCCCTGGAACAACTGCGTGCCCTGTGGCACGGCGTGCGCATTCATGTGGGCGATGCCCTGGAAGCGCCACCGGCGGGTGTTGACACGCCTGAAGACCTCGAGCGCGTCCGTCGCCTGCTGGGGGCCTGATGCAGGTTCTGTTTGTCTGCCTGGGCAATATCTGCCGTTCCCCGACGGCTGAAGGTGTGTTGCGCCACAAGCTGCGTGAAGCCGGCCTGGCTGATCGGGTCGAGGTGGCCTCCGCCGGCACCGGTGAATGGCACGTTGGCAATCCACCAGACAAGCGCAGCCAGCGGGCAGCGCTGCAACGGGGCTACGACCTGTCGGCCCAGCGTGCTCAGCAGGTGTCCCGTGCCGACTTTTCCCGTTACGACCTGATCCTCGCCATGGACCAGAGCAACCTGCGCAACCTAAAGGCCATGCAGCCGGCTCAAGGTAAGGCGGACCTGGACTTGTTCCTGCGCCGTTATGACTCGGTGGTGGATGAAGTGCCGGACCCCTATTACGAAGGCGACCAGGGCTTCGAAACCGTGCTCGACCTGATCGAGCGCGCCTGTGACCTGTTGGTGATTGAATTGAAGGGCCGGTTATGACATTGCAGGTGCAGGCACAGGTTTCGCTCAAACCGTTCAACAGCTTTGGCATCGACGTGCGTGCCCGGCTGTTTGCCGAGGCCCGCAACGACGCTGACGTGCGTGAGGCTTTGGCCTACGCCGCCGGGCAACAATTGCCGTTGCTGGTGATTGGCGGCGGCAGCAATTTGCTGCTGACCCAGGATATCGACGCGCTGGTGCTGCGCATGGCCAGCCAGGGCATCCGGGTCGTGCAAGACGATGGCGTACAGGTGGTGGTTGAAGCCGAAGCTGGCGAAGCCTGGCATCCGTTTGTGCTATGGACCTTGGCCCAGGGCTTTTCCGGCCTGGAAAATCTCAGCCTGATCCCTGGCACGGTCGGCGCCGCACCGATGCAGAACATTGGCGCCTACGGTGTGGAGATCAAGGACGTATTCGCCGGCCTGACCGCCCTCGACCGCCAGACCGGCGAGCTGCGGGATTTCAGCCTGGCCGAATGCAACTTTGCCTACCGTGACAGCCTGTTCAAACATGAGGTCGGGCGCTGGCTGATCCTGCGGGTGCGTTTTGCCCTGAGTCGCGCCGTGCACCTGAAGCTTGAATACGGGCCGGTGCAACAGCGCCTGACCGAACAAGGCATTACGCAGGCCACCCCCAGCGATGTCAGTCGAGCGATTTGCAGCATTCGTAGCGAGAAACTCCCCGACCCGGCGGTGCTCGGCAATGCCGGCAGTTTCTTCAAGAATCCGCTGGTGTCCCAGGCGCTGGCCGCCGAATTGCAGCTGGAATACCCGGACATGGTGGCTTACCCCCAGGCTGACGGGCAGATGAAACTGGCCGCCGGCTGGCTGATCGACAAGGCGGGCTGGAAAGGCTTTCGTGATGGCGATGCCGGTGTGCATCGCTTGCAGGCGCTGGTGTTGGTGAACTATGGCGCGGCCACGGGCCAGGAGATTGCCGGGCTCGCGCTACGCATCCAGCAGGACATCGAAAAGCGTTTCAAGGTTGTGCTGGAGATGGAGCCCAACCGCTATTGAACTAAGCTGGTTTTTTGACGCACCAAGCCCTGCATAGCGGGGCTTTTTTATTGCCGCTGAGTTAACTTAGCTGACTACCGATATTTTTTAATCAACTCATAGATGCTGTTTATCAAAACCAGCTACGTGTTTGGCAGGAGGCGAAGGCCTGATGGACAGTGTTGATCTGAATGTGTTGCGCAGCGTGCTGGAATGGCGCCGCGCCGGGCAGCAGGTGGTGCTGTACAGCGTGGTCCAGACCTGGGGCAGTGCGCCGCGTCCGCCGGGGGCCATGCTGGCCTTGCGCGGCGACGGGGTGGTGATTGGCTCGGTGTCTGGCGGCTGTATCGAGGACGACTTGATCGCCCGTTTGCAGGATGGTCGGTTGCCAGAAGACGGGCCGCCGGTGCAGCTTGTAACGTATGGCGTCACCCGGGACGAAGCGGCGCGTTTTGGTCTGCCGTGCGGCGGCACCTTGCGCCTGACCGAAGAGCGGGTGGGTGATCCAGGTTGGGTTGCTGAATTGCTGGCGCGCTGCGAGGCCCACGAGATTGTCGCCCGTGAATTGGACCTGACCACCGGTAAAGTGGAGTTAAGCGGTGCGAGCAAGACCGATGTGGTCAGCTTCGACGGCGAGCGCTTGCGGGCGATTTATGGTCCGCGCTGGCGCTTGCTGTTGATCGGCGCAGGCCAGCTGTCACGCTATGTGGCAGAAATGGCCCGGCTGCTGGATTTCGAAGTGCTGATCTGCGACCCACGTCAGGAGTTTGTCTACGGCTGGGAAGAACAGCATGGGCGCTTTGTGCCGGGCATGCCCGATGAGGCCGTGCTGAATATCCAGACCGATGAACGCACCGCTATTGTCGCGCTCACCCATGACCCGCGCCTGGATGACATGGCGCTGCTGACGGCCCTCAACTCCCGGGCGTTCTACATTGGTGCCCTGGGCTCGCGGGTCAACAGCCAGAAGCGCCGGGAAAACCTCGCAGCGCTGGGGTTGAGTGCGGAGGCCATTGAGCGGCTGCATGGGCCGATTGGCCTGCATATCGGCAGCCATACGCCAGCGGAGATCGCCCTGTCGTTGATGGCGGAAATCGTTGCCATCAAGAACGGGATTGATCTGTTGCAGAAAAAACCGTTGCAGGCAGCGGTCAGTTGACGAGCATCACCGCGATCATCCTGGCGGCGGGGCAGGGCAGTCGTTTTCGGGCCGAAGCAGGTGTGGATCAGGATAAGTTGCTGGCGCCCTGCGTGGGTCGGGATGGCATCACACGGCCAGTGATTGAGCAGGTATTGGTGAATTTGCCGGCGGCGGTTGCCAAGCGCTGGCTGGTGACGTCGCCGGATCGCACTGAAGTCATTCGGCTGGCGCAACTGAAGGGGTGCGAAGTGCTGCTTTTACGTTCACCGGGTATGGGTGACAGCATCGCGGCTGCGGTGGCAGCCAGTGGCCCGTCCGCCGGTTGGCTGGTGGTGCTGGGAGATATGCCGTTCATCCTGCCGGCAAGTATCGAGCACGTGATGGCAGGCCTAGAGGAAGACGGTATCAGCGTCCCGGTGCATGCCGGTCAGTATGGGCATCCGGTGGGGTTTGGCCGTTCATTCGGCCCTGCCTTGATGGCGCTCACGGGAGATCGTGGAGCAAAGCCATTGTTTGCCATGGCTTCGGTGCAGGAAGTCGCTGTCGATGATCCCGGTGTGTTGTGGGATGTAGATGTGCCGGCGTTGTTGAACTACCGCTAGCGGATAGCACAGGCATAAAAAAGCCCCGCCTGATCATTCAGGCGGGGCTTTTTAGTGGCCGATGGAATCAGACGAGGGGTTTAGGCTCATGCTCTTCTTCCAGGGCCTTAGGGTGGTGCTCTACCACTTCTTCAACGGAACGTTGGTTCTCGTCGATAGCAGGGGCAGTGTGCTCAACCACGGCTTCGGTGACCGGAGCAGGGGCTGCTTCGACCACTTCAGCGACGGCTGGAGCGGCTTCGGCAGCGGCCTTGGCAGCAGCGGCGGCCGCTTCAGCTTCCTTGCGGCGACGACGCACTTCACGCGGGTCGTTCGGCGCACGGCCGTTTTCAGTCAGCGCGCTGGCCGGAGCGGCTTCAACCACCGGTGCTGCCACTTCGGCAACCACTGGTGCTTCAACCACTGGAGCAGGCTCGGCAACCACGGCTACAGGTTCAGGGGCGACAACCACTTCAGCGACTGGCGCTGGAGCTTCTTCGACCACTGGAGCAGGCGCTGGTGCTTCAACCGCTTCGACCACTGGGGCAGGTTCGGCAGTCCACTGGAAGGCGGTCTGTTCTTCGCGAACTTCACGCACTTCAGGGGTCGGCTCGGCAACCGGTGCTTCAACGGCGGCTTCAACCACGGGCTGTTGTTCAACAACAGCGGCAGGCTCGGCAACCACTTCAGCTTCAGGCTTAGGCTCGCGAACTTCGCGAACTTCACGCACGTGACGAGCTGGCGCTACTTCCACTTCCGGAACAACCGGGGCTTCGACTGGAGTCGTCGCTTCAACCACAGGTGCTTCGACGGCAGGCGTCTCTACAACAGGGGTTTCCTGAATGGCAGCGGTAGCGGCTTCAGCTTGCTCGTTGGCCTGGGCTTCAGCAGGTGCGCTGATGACCGAGCTGGCAACAGCAGCGGTCACGGCCAGGCCGGCAGCCAGTTCGGCACCAGTCGGTTCGCCAGTCGCGGTAGCTTCACCGGTCTCTTCCGAACCTTCGATTTCATTGCCGTTGGCATCACGTTGACGCTCACGACGGTTGCTGCGACGACGCTGGCCACGGGAGCGGCGGCGTGGACGATCGCCTTCGGCGTTTTCCTGACCGTCTTCCTGTTGCTGATCTTCGTTGGACAGCAGCTCTTCTTCTTCACCGACTGGAGCCGCTTGTTCGGCACGTGGTTGACGCTCTTCACGAGGAGGGCGTGGTGCACGTTCTTCACGCGGCTGACGAGCTGGACGCTCTTCAGCAGTGGCAGCGGTGGCAGCAGCAGCGGCTACGGCTGGAGCGGCATCCAGCGGCTCGCGCAGTTCACGCACGCGTTCTTCACGCTCGCCACGTGGCTTGCGGTCTTCACGCGGGGCGCGTGGAGCGCGCGGTGCACGTTCTTCCCGTGGTGCACGCTCTTCACGGGCTACGGTTGGCGTTTCTTCACGGGCTTCGCGCGGTTGGCGCTCTTCACGTGGGGCACGATCTTCGCGTGGCGCACGTTCTTCACGAGGCTTGCGCTCTTCGTCACGGCGACCGTTGCGATTGCGGCTCTGCTGGCGACCGTTGCGACGCTCTTCATTGCGTGCAGGGCGTTCAGCGGCAGGCTTCTCGACCACAACTGGAGCTACCGGCTCTTCCTTGGTGGCGAACAGGCTGACCAGCGACTTCACCAGGCCCTTGAACAGGCTTGGCTCAGGCAGGGCTGCAGGCGCGGCAACCGGCGCGGCAGCTTCAACCGGAACCGGTGCGTTGGCACGGGCTGGCGCGGTCTTGACGGCGGCTTCCTGGCGAACCAGGGTGCGGGTCGCGGCGGCTGGCTGGACTTCTTCCACTTCGGCAGCGGCAGCAGCGATTTCGTAGCTGGACTGATTGACGTGGGCTTCCGGGCTGTCATCACGCAGGCGCTGCACTTCGAAGTGCGGCGTCTCGAGGTGATCGTTCGGCAGGATGACGATGCGGGCACGGGTGCGCAGTTCGATCTTGGTGATCGAGTTGCGTTTTTCGTTGAGCAGGAACGCAGCCACCGGGATCGGCACCTGGGCGCGCACTTCGGCAGTGCGGTCTTTCAGGGCTTCTTCTTCGATCAGGCGCAGGATCGCCAGGGACAGCGATTCAACGTCACGGATAATGCCGGTGCCGTTGCAACGCGGGCAAACGATGCCGCTGCTTTCACCCAGGGATGGACGCAGGCGCTGACGGGACATTTCCAGCAGGCCGAAGCGCGAGATGCGACCGACCTGTACGCGGGCACGGTCAGCTTCCAGGCATTCGCGGACTTTCTCTTCCACGGCGCGCTGGTTCTTGGCGGGGGTCATGTCGATGAAGTCGATCACGATCAGGCCGCCGATATCACGCAGGCGCAACTGGCGGGCGATTTCTTCAGCCGCTTCCAGGTTGGTCTGCAGGGCGGTTTCTTCGATGTCGCTACCCTTGGTGGCGCGCGCCGAGTTGATGTCGATGGACACCAGGGCTTCGGTCGGGTCGATCACGATGGAGCCGCCGGAAGGCAGTTCGACTACGCGCTGGAAAGCGGTTTCGATCTGGCTTTCGATCTGGAAACGGTTGAACAGCGGAACGCTGTCTTCGTACAGCTTGATCTTGCTGGCGTACTGCGGCATCACCTGGCGGATGAAAGTCAGGGCTTCGTCCTGGGCTTCAACGCTGTCGATCAGCACTTCGCCGATGTCCTGGCGCAGGTAGTCGCGGATGGCGCGGATGATCACGTTGCTTTCCTGATAGATCAGGAACGGCGCGGAGCGATCCAGGGACGCTTCTTTGATGGCGGTCCAGAGTTGCAGCAGGTAATCGAGGTCCCACTGCATTTCTTCGCTGCTGCGGCCCAGGCCGGCAGTGCGCACGATCAGGCCCATGTCGGCCGGAGCGATCAGGCCGTTCAGCGCTTCACGCAGTTCGTTGCGCTCTTCGCCTTCGATGCGACGGGAGATGCCGCCGGCACGCGGGTTGTTCGGCATCAGGACCAGATAGCGGCCAGCCAGGCTGATGAAGGTGGTCAGGGCGGCGCCCTTGTTGCCACGTTCTTCTTTTTCCACCTGAACGATGACTTCCTGGCCTTCGCTCAGGACGTCCTTGATGTTCACGCGGCCTTCTGGGGCTTTCTTGAAGTATTCGCGGGAGATTTCTTTGAGGGGCAGGAAGCCATGGCGCTCGGAGCCGAAATCGACAAAGGCAGCCTCAAGGCTTGGTTCGATACGAGTAATCCGGCCTTTATAGATGTTGGCCTTCTTTTGCTCGCGTGCACCGGACTCGATGTCCAGGTCGTAGAGGCGTTGGCCGTCTACCAGTGCAACACGCAACTCTTCGGGTTGAGTTGCGTTAATCAGCATTCTTTTCATGTTGTACCGTCGGTTTCCGGGCTGCCGGAAACGGCGTTCGGCACACACGACTTCTCACGGTCGGTGTCAGGTGCGTCAAGAGTGGTTGGCCACTCCAGTGTCCAGCAATACCCGCCAAAATGGGCGGTATCGCGACGTACGCTTCCTGCTTGCTGTGGTGACTTAAGCACTCAGTCAGGAGGAGGAATCAACCGGCGACTGTGGACGAGATGAAGCGTCTAAATATAAGCCTAGTGCTACACAGTCCGACGGTTGTGCATCTCCACCCTACACGTATCCCTGATAATTCGGGTGCTGCCGCGCGCAGAATCCGCAGCGGGTTGGCATTTACCGTGTTCTCCAATGGGGAGAACACGCTCATGGCTAAACAAGACCGGGTGTGGGCGACTGTGCTCTCACTCAGCTCGTAACAGGCGTTGTTTCCGAAGCATTCGCCGTGGTCTGGCTCAAGACTGACTGCACTTTGTGAACTGGCCGTAAATATCGGCGCAAAAGGCGAGTAATCACTCTGCTTTTTGCACTCGCTTCAGGCCTCATGTCACCTGCGCTTGTTACAATCTCGAGCCTTCCAAGGTGGCGAAAGCCCCGTAGGACGGCCTCGCGTCCTGATGAATTGCGATGGTCAGGGCCGGCAGTTTGCCGCTAGTCCTCTGTCCAGGCCGCTTTTGGCGGCGTTCGCGACTATAGCAGCAATGATTAAGTGCTTCAATTCCATAAAAAATTGTTATCATCGCCGCCATGACGACTACCGCCCCCCAGACCCCCAGCGTCCAGCTGCTCGAGGTCTCGCCGGAATATGCCGGCCAACGCATCGACAACTTTCTTCTTGCCAGGCTCAAAGGCGTGCCCAAGACCTTGATTTACCGCATTTTGCGTAAAGGCGAAGTGCGCGTGAACAAGGGTCGGATCAAGCCCGAGTACAAGCTGCAGGCGGGCGATATCGTCCGTGTGCCGCCGGTGCGGGTGCCTGAGCGGGACGAACCGGTCCCTCTGGCTCAAGGCCTGTTGCAGCGCCTCGAAGCGTCGATTGTCTTCGAAGACAACAAGCTGATCGTGATCAACAAGCCTTGCGGCATCGCCGTCCACGGCGGCAGCGGCCTGAACTACGGGGTGATTGAAGCCTTTCGTCAGTTGCGCCCGGATACCAAGGAGCTGGAACTGGTCCACCGTCTGGACCGTGATACCTCCGGCCTGCTGATGATTGCCAAAAAACGCAGCATGTTGCGTCACCTGCATGCCGCCCTGCGCGGTGATGGCGTGGACAAGCGCTACATGGCCCTGGTGCGTGGCAACTGGGCAACCTCGATCAAGAGCGTCCGCGCGCCGTTGCAGAAGAGCAACCTGCGCTCCGGCGAGCGCATGGTCGAAGTGGACGAGGAGGGCAAGGAGGCGCTGACCCTGTTCAAGGTGCTGCGTCGCTTTGGTGACTTTGCCACCATGGTCGAGGCCAAGCCTGTGACTGGCCGTACCCACCAGATTCGTGTGCATACCCTGCATGCGGGCCACTGCATCGCCGGCGATACCAAATACGGCGACGAGGATTTCTCCAAGGAAATTCGCGATCTGGGCGGCAAACGCCTGTTCCTGCACGCCTACATGCTGACGGTGCCGCTGCCGGATGGCGGCGAATTGAAGCTGCAAGCGCCTGTCGACGAGATGTGGGCCAAGACCGTGGAGCGCCTGAGTGTCGCACCTTGACTACAAACTGCTGATCTTTGATTGGGATGGCACGCTGTGTAACTCCATTGGTCGGATTGTCGAGTCGATGCACGCCGCGTCGACCCGAGCCGGCTACGCGTTGTGCGACGACCTGGCGGTCAAGGGCATTATCGGCCTGGGCCTGCCGGAAGCGATCCGTACCCTGTATCCGGAGATTGGCGATGACGAGTTGATAGCGTTTCGTCAGCACTACGCCGATCACTACATGGCGCTCGATGCCCAGCCATCGCCGCTGTTTGAGGGAGTGGCACAGACCATGGAAGCGTTTCGTGCCGACGGCTATCACCTCGCGGTGGCGACCGGCAAGGCCCGTCGCGGCCTGGACCGGGTGCTCAAAGCCCACGGTTGGGAAAATTATTTCGACGCCACCCGTGCGGCGGATGAAACCGCCAGCAAGCCTCACCCTCTGATGCTCGAACAGATCCTCGCTCAATGTGGCGTGTCGCCTCGGCAGGCGTTGATGGTGGGTGATGCGTCGTTCGACCTGATGATGGCGCGCAATGCTGGCATGGACTCTGTGGCGGTCAGCTACGGCGCCCAGTCTGCCGAGGCGTTGCAAGCGTACGAGCCGAGACTGACGATTGACCGTTTTTCTGAACTGCAGGCCTGGCTCAGCCGGGCCCATTAAGTCTTTGCTGGGGTGGATGGCATGACCGATGAGTGGAAGGCGCCTGAAAAGGCCAATGCCGATAACAATGGCGATGACAGAAGTTGGAAGTTGCTGGAGAAGACCCTGCTGGCCAGTGTCCAGGAGCAGCGTCGGTCCCGGCGTTGGGGGATCTTTTTCAAGCTCCTGACCTTTATTTATCTGCTGGGCATGCTGGCGCTGTTCAGTCCGCTGATGGACATGGAGAAGAGCGCCACCCGAAGCGGTAATTACACGGCATTGATCGAAGTGCGTGGGGTGATTGCCGACAAGGAGTCCGCCAGTGCCGACAATATCGTCAGCAGCCTGCGGGCCGCCTTCGAAGATACCAAGGTCAAGGCTGTGATTCTGCGCATCAACAGCCCGGGCGGCAGTCCGGTGCAATCGGGTTATGTGTATGACGAGATTCGCCGCCTGCGCGCCTTGCACCCGGACATCAAACTGTACGCGGTGATTTCCGATCTGGGTGCCTCGGGTGCCTATTACATCGCCAGCGCTGCCGACCAGATCTATGCCGACAAGGCCAGCCTGGTGGGTTCCATTGGTGTGACGGCGGCCGGTTACGGCTTTGTCGGCACGATGGAGAAGCTCGGGGTTGAGCGGCGTACCTACACGTCTGGCGAGCACAAGTCGTTCCTGGATCCATTCCAGCCGCAAAAGGCTGATGAGACCCAGTTCTGGCAGGGCGTGCTCGATACCACTCATCGGCAGTTTATTGCCAGCGTCAAGCAAGGGCGCGGTGACCGGCTCAAGGATAAAGAGCATCCGGAGTTGTTTTCCGGCCTGGTCTGGTCCGGTGAGCAAGCACTGCCACTGGGCTTGATCGACGGACTGGGCAGTGCCAGTTCTGTTGCGCGGGATGTGATTGGCGAGAAAGAACTGGTGGATTTCACCGTTCAGGAATCGCCGTTTGACCGCTTCTCGAAGAAGCTCGGCGCCAGTGTGGCTGAGCAGTTGGCGATGTGGATGGGCTTCCAGGGGCCAACCCTGCGCTGAGATCTTGAGCGTTACATGGCTCAACGTGTGGGAGCTGGCTTGCCTGCGATAGCATCACCTCGGTGCAACTGATGTACCGAGGTGTCTGCATCGCAGGCAAGCCAGCTCCCACATTTGTTTGTGGTGTTCTCAGGGAATCTGCACGCCTTCGGCCAGTAGCATGTCCACCAGTCGGATCAGTGGCAGGCCGACCAGGCTGGTTGCGTCCGGCCCCTCGGTGCTTTGAAACAGGCTCACCCCCAACCCTTCGGCCTTGAAGCTGCCAGCGCAGTCGTAGGGCTGCTCGATGCGCAGGTAGCGTTCGATGCGCGCCGTGTCCAGCGTGCGCATGTGCACGGTGAAGGGGATGCAGTCGACCTGGCAGTGGCCGGTGGTGCTGTTCAGCACGGCCAGGCCGGTGAGGAAGCTGACGCGCTTGCCACTGGCCGCCAGCAGTTGCTCGCGGGCCTTCTCAAAGGTGTGGGGCTTGCCGATGATCTGGCCGTCGAGGGCGGCAACCTGGTCCGAGCCGATAATCAGATGCCCTGGATGACTGCCGGCGAGGGCGCGGGCCTTTTCTTCGGCGAGGCGCTTCACCAGTGCCACGGCGGACTCGTCCGGGCGGTGGCTTTCGTCGATATCCGGCGAGCTGCAGATGAACGGCAAGTGCAGGCGGTTCAACAATTCCCGGCGATAAACCGAGCTGGAAGCGAGTAATAAAGGCAGCATGGGCGTCTCCTCAAGGCAGTCGCGGATTCTAGCGGGGAGGCCCGGAGACGGACAGGGCTGAATTTCCTTTGACATGGCTGGGTGCATCCCTATAATGCTGCGCCTATGTTGAATGACCCGATTCCACCTCACGTTGACCCGCGCAAATTGGCTGATCGTGGCACTACCCTTCAAGGTGAAGTGCTGCTGGCCGATTTGGAGAGACTCTGCGACCCGCTTTCCGACACTGTCGGTACGGTGCAGGCTAAATTCGTTTTTGAACGAGATGAACGTAAGTCTGTGGTAATCCACAGCTTTATCGACACCGAAGTCAAAATGGTTTGCCAGCGTTGTCTTGAGCTGGTCACCCTGCCGATCCACAGCGAATGCAGTTATGCTGTGGTGAAAGAGGGTGCGAATACCCAGTCGTTGCCGAAAGGTTATGACGTGCTGGAACTGGGCGAAGATCCTTTGGATCTGCAGTCACTGATCGAGGAGGAGCTTTTGCTCGCCTTGCCCATTGTGCCTGCTCATCATCCGGAAGAATGCCAGCAGCCGGCGGGTCTCGATGAGCCCGAACCGAGCGAGGACGAGGTAACGCGGTCCAACCCGTTCAGTGTATTGGCGCAGTTAAAGCGTGACCCAAACGTTTAGGAGTTAATCAATTATGGCTGTTCAGCAGAACAAAAAATCCCGCTCTGCCCGTGACATGCGTCGTTCCCACGACGCCCTGACGGCGAGCACTCTGTCTGTAGAAAAAACCACCGGTGAAGTTCACCTGCGTCACCACGTATCGCCAGAAGGCGTATACCGTGGCCGTAAAGTGATCGACAAGGGCGCTGACGAGTAATCACTTGTCTGCTCAAGTCATCGCGATTGACGCAATGGGCGGGGACTTCGGTCCCCGCAGCATTGTTCAGGCCTGTATTGCTTGCCTGTCTGCCACGCCCTCGCTGCACCTGACCCTCGTCGGTCAACCCTCCTTACTTGAAGAACTGATTGCCAGCCATCCGGCGGTGGATCGCGCGCGCCTGACTATTACGCCGGCCAGCGAAACCATCACCATGGATGAAAAGCCTGCACAGGCTTTGCGTGGCAAGCCTGATTCTTCGATGCGGGTGGCCCTGGAGCTGGTGCGTGACGGCAAGGCTCAAGCCTGTGTCAGTGCCGGCAACACCGGGGCGTTGATGGCGTTGTCCCGGCATGTGCTGAAAACCCTGCCGGGCATTGATCGGCCAGCGATGGTCGCGGCGATCCCGACCCAGCAAGGTTATTGCCAGTTGCTGGACCTGGGGGCGAACGTCGATTGCAGTGCCGAGCATCTGCTGCACTTTGCGTTGATGGGCTCGGTGGCGGCCGAAGCCCTGGGCGTGGCCCGGCCTCGGGTGGCATTGCTGAATATCGGCACCGAAGACATCAAGGGTAATCAGCAGGTCAAGTTGGCGGCGACGCTGTTGCAAAGCGCGCGAGGCTTGAACTACATCGGGTTTATCGAAGGTGACGGTCTGTACCGGGGCGAAGCGGACGTGGTGGTGTGCGACGGGTTTGTCGGCAATATCCTGCTCAAGTCCAGCGAAGGCCTGGCGACGATGATTGCTGCGCGCATCGAGGCCTTGTTCAAGCGCAACCTTGCGTCACGCGTGGTGGGCGCCCTGGCGCTGCCCTTGATGCGGCGCCTGCAGGCGGACCTGGCACCGGCGCGGCACAATGGCGCGAGTTTCCTGGGATTGCAGGGCATCGTGGTGAAAAGTCATGGCTCGGCGGGGGTGCAGGGTTTTCAAAGTGCTATCCAGCGCGCCTTGATCGAGATCCAGGAAAACCTGCCGCAACGCTTGCATGGCCGCCTTGAGGATCTGTTGCCTTAGGCGAATCGGGCCGGAAATGCTTAAATGTGACCGGCCAGTTCAATTGACCATCCAATCTGTCAGTTTCTTGCGCTCCCACCTGTGGGGCGCCAATTTCCGACGACCAGATCATTAGGGGCTTGTTACATGTCTACATCCCTCGCATTCGTCTTTCCAGGGCAGGGTTCGCAGTCCCTCGGCATGTTGGCCGAGCTGGGCGCGGAACATCCGCTGGTCCTGGAAACTTTCAAGGAAGCTTCCGATGCCTTGGGTTACGACCTGTGGGCACTGACCCAACAAGGGCCGGAAGCGCTGCTCAACCAAACCGACAAGACCCAGCCGGCCATCCTGACCGCCTCCATCGCCCTGTGGCGCTTGTGGCTGGCTGAAGGTGGTGCGCGCCCGGCTTACGTTGCCGGTCATAGCCTGGGCGAATACAGCGCCCTGGTGGCCGCTGGCAGCCTGACCCTCGGTGAAGCGGTCAAGCTGGTCGAGCGTCGTGGCCAGTTGATGCAGGAAGCGGTTCCGGCGGGACAGGGCGGCATGGCTGCCATTCTCGGCCTGGAAGATGCTGACGTGATTGCCGCCTGCGCCGAAGCGGCCCAGGGCGACGTGGTCAGCGCCGTGAACTTCAATTCCCCTGGCCAGGTGGTGATCGCCGGTGCCAAGGCCGCAGTAGAGCGCGCCATCGAAGGCTGCAAGGCCCGTGGCGCCAAGCGTGCGTTGCCGCTGCCGGTCAGCGTACCGTCCCACTGCGAACTGATGCGTCCGGCTGCCGAACGTTTTGCCGAGTCGATCGCGGCGATCAACTGGCAGGCGCCGCAGATTCCGCTGGTGCAGAACGTCAGTGCTGCGGTTGCTCCCGACCTGGAAACCCTCAAGCGCGACCTGCTGGAACAGCTGTACAAGCCGGTTCGCTGGGTTGAATCGGTGCAGACCCTGGCCGCCAACGGCGCCACTCAATTGGTCGAGTGCGGCCCGGGCAAAGTCCTGGCTGGCCTGAACAAGCGTTGCGCCGAAGGCGTGTCGACTTCCAACCTCAATACCCCGGATGCCTTTGCTGCTGCTCGCGCAGCCCTGGCCTGACCTTTAATTTCCGAACCTAGGAGAAGCCTGCATGAGTCTGCAAGGTAAAGTTGCACTGGTCACCGGCGCTAGCCGTGGCATTGGCCAGGCGATCGCCCTGGAGCTGGGCCGTCTGGGCGCTGTGGTCATCGGTACCGCAACCTCCGCCGCCGGCGCCGAGCGTATTGCTGCGACGCTGAAGGAACACGGCGTTCAGGGCACCGGTCTTGAACTGAACGTGACCAGCGATGAGTCCGTGGCTGCCGTCCTGGCGGAAATCACGGCGAAATTCGGTGCACCGGCTATTCTGGTGAACAATGCTGGTATCACCCGCGATAACCTGATGATGCGCATGAAAGACGACGAGTGGCATGACGTCGTTGATACCAACCTGAACAGTCTGTTTCGCCTGTCCAAGGGTGTTTTGCGCGGTATGACCAAGGCTCGTTGGGGCCGAATTATCAATATTGGCTCCGTAGTGGGTGCCATGGGCAACGCAGGCCAAGTAAACTACGCAGCCGCCAAGGCCGGTCTGGAAGGTTTCAGCCGTGCACTGGCGCGTGAAGTGGGCTCGCGGTCGATTACGGTCAATTCGGTGGCCCCAGGGTTCATCGATACCGATATGACCCGTGAATTGCCTGAAGCGCAGCGTGAAGCGTTGCTGACGCAGATTCCGCTGGGTCGTCTGGGCCAGGCTCAAGAGATCGCGAATGTGGTCACTTTCCTGGCATCCGACGGTGCGGCATACGTGACTGGGGCTACAATCCCGGTTAACGGCGGGATGTACATGAGTTAAATTGTGACGGATCGCTTCAAAAAAATGTCATACGAGCTGTCTAAAATCCGTTATAAAGCTGCAATCTATTTATAGGCAGATGGCCAATAGGGTACGAGGGTGAAGCTTTCAGTTGAAAAGCTGAAAAGCCTTTCTATACACTTACCCACTGGCCAGCTGCCTGAATTTGTCCATTAGGAGTGAAAACACGGTATGAGCACCATCGAAGAGCGCGTCAAGAAAATCGTTGCTGAGCAACTGGGCGTTAAAGAAGAAGAAGTGACCAACACTGCTTCCTTCGTTGAAGACCTGGGTGCCGACTCCCTTGACACCGTTGAGCTGGTGATGGCTCTGGAAGAGGAATTCGAGACCGAAATCCCGGACGAAGAAGCTGAAAAAATCACTACCGTTCAAGCTGCCATCGACTACGTTACTAGCCACCAGGCGTAATAGTTTGTAATCGTCGCTTGCTGTGATGGAAAAACCGCACTGCCCTATGGCGTGCGGTTTTTTCCTTTAAGCCTGATGCAAAGTGTCGTCATTAGAAAAAGGAGAGTGCTGTGTCGCGTAGACGCGTCGTAGTCACCGGTATGGGTATGTTGTCGCCACTGGGTACGGATGTGCCGAGCAGTTGGCAGGGCATTCTGGCTGGCCGCAGTGGTATTGGTCTGATCGAACACACGGACCTTTCTGCCTATTCCACCCGTTTTGGCGGCTCGGTAAAGGACTTCAATGTCGAGGAATATCTCTCGGTCAAAGAGTCCCGCAAACTCGACCTGTTCATTCAATACGGCCTGGCAGCCGGTTTTCAGGCGGTCCGTAATGCCGGCCTGGAAGTCACCGACGCCAACCGTGAGCGCATCGGCGTGGCCATGGGTTCGGGTATTGGCGGTCTGACCAATATCGAAGAAACCAGCCGCACGTTGCACGAGTCTGGCCCCCGTCGAATTTCACCGTTCTTCGTGCCTGGCTCGATCATCAACATGATTTCCGGTTTCCTGTCCATCCACTTGGGTGCCCAGGGGCCTAACTACGCCATCTCTACGGCGTGCACCACGGGCACTCACTGCATCGGCATGGCGGCGCGCAATATCGCCTACGACGAAGCCGACGTGATGATCGCTGGCGGCGCCGAAATGGCGGCCTGCGGCCTGGGCATGGGGGGGTTCGGCGCGTCCCGTGCACTGTCGACCCGCAATGACGAGCCGACCCGTGCCAGCCGTCCGTGGGACAAAGGCCGTGACGGTTTTGTACTGGCCGACGGCGCCGGAGCCCTGGTCCTCGAAGAGCTGGAGCACGCGAAAGCCCGTGGCGCTACCATCTACGCCGAACTGATTGGCTTCGGCATGAGCGGTGATGCGTATCACATGACCTCGCCGCCGTCTGACGGTGCGGGTGCTGCCCGCTGCATCACCAATGCGTTGCGTGATGCCAAGGTCAACGCTGACCAGGTGCAGTACATCAACGCCCACGGCACTTCGACCCCGACGGGCGACCTGGCGGAAGCCGAGGCCATCAAGTCGGTGTTCGGCGAGCACGCCTACAAGCTGGCGGTCAGCTCCACCAAGTCCATGACCGGCCACCTGTTGGGTGCGGCGGGCGCGGTCGAGGCGATCTTCAGTGTGCTGGCCATCAAGGATCAGGTCGCTCCGCCGACCATCAACCTCGATGAGCCGGATGAGGGCTGCGACCTGAACTTCGTGCCTCATGAGGCGCAGAAGATGCCGATCGACGTGGTGTTGTCCAACTCCTTCGGTTTTGGTGGTACCAACGGTTCCCTGGTGTTCCGCCGGTTCGCCGAGTGATGGAAAGCTGGGTTGACGGTCAGCCGGCGGGCGCAGTGCCCCTGAAAGACCGTGGCCTGGCGTACGGTGATGGCCTGTTCGAGACCATTGCCGTCAAGGCCGGGCAGCCCGTGTTGCTCGACCGCCACCTGCAGCGCCTCGGTGAGGGCTGCAGGCGGTTGGCGATTGTTGCGGATCAGCCGTTGATCCGCAGCGAATTGCTAGCCTATGCCGCCGCCCTCGGCGACGGTGTGCTCAAATTGATCCTGACCCGTGGCGACAGCCAGCGCGGTTACGGCATCAGCGCTGGCGCTCCCCCGCGGCGTATTCTGCAAGGCAGTCCACCTGCCACTTATCCCCCGGAACATGCAGCGTCAGGCATTCGCCTGTTTGCGTGTACCACCCGTTTGTCCGAACAACCGTTGCTCGCAGGCCTCAAGCACCTCAATCGCTTGGAACAGGTATTCGCCCGCGCCGAGTGGCAGGGTGCCGATCACGCCGAAGGTTTGATGCTGGATATGTCCGGTCGAGTCATCGAAGGCGTGTTCAGCAACCTGTTCCTGGTGTGTGACGGCGTGTTGCTGACCGCTGATCTGAAGCGCTGTGGGGTCGCCGGCGTCATGCGGGCCGAGGTGTTGGCCCAGGCTCAGGCGTTGGGCATCCCGACCCGTGTGGCCGACATCAGCCTTGAGCAACTGCAACAGGCTGACGAAGTCTTTGTGTGCAACAGCGTATATGGCATTTGGCCGGTGCGCGGATGTGCTGCGATGAGCTGGTCGGTTGGGCCGCTCACCCGTAAACTGCAGGGCATTGTTCGCGCACTATTGGATATTTGATTTGAGACGTAAATTTGTATTGTTGCTGGAGATCGGCCTGGTCCTGGCGGGTTTGCTGCTGGGCGCTTCGGCCTGGAAGCTGAACTCGGCCCTTGAGCAGCCGCTGAATCTGACCCAGGAGCAATTGCTGGACGTACCGGCCGGCGCGACGCCCACCGGCACCTTCAATCGTCTTGAAAATGACGGCGTACTCAAGGATGCGTTCTGGTTGCGTCTTTACTGGCGCTTCAACCTCGACGGCCAGCCGCTGCACAGTGGTGAATACCGCATGACCTCGGGCCTCACCGCCGAGGGCCTGATCGGTTTGTGGCAGCGTGGCGAAGTGGTGCAGTACAGCATCACGCTGGTGGAAGGCTGGAACTTCCGCCAGGTGCGCGCCGCCCTGGCCAAGCATGAAAAGATCGAGCAAACCCTGTCGGGCCTGAGTGACAGTGAGGTGATGGAAAAGCTCGGCCACCCTGGTGTCTTCCCTGAAGGCCGCTTTTTCCCCGACACCTACCGCTTCGTACGTGGCATGAGCGACGTCGAACTGCTGAAAAAATCCTACAACCGTCTGGACGATGTCCTCGCCCAGGAGTGGAGCAAACGCGCCGCCGATGCGCCGTACACCGAACCCTATCAAGCGCTGATCATGGCCTCGCTGGTCGAGAAAGAAACCGGCGTGCCGGAAGAGCGCGGCCAGATCGCCGGAGTGTTCGTGCGACGCATGCAGATCGGCATGCTGCTGCAAACCGACCCGACGGTGATCTACGGCCTCGGCGAGCGCTACACGGGCAAGCTGACCCGTGCGCACCTCAAGGAAGCCACGCCCTACAACACCTATGTGATCGCCGGCCTGCCGCCGACGCCGATTGCCATGGTCGGACGTGAGGCGATTCATGCCGCGCTGAACCCGGTGGCCGGTAGCAGCCTGTATTTTGTCGCTCGTGGCGATGGCAGCCATATCTTCTCGGATAACCTGGATGCACATAACGCGGCGGTGCGCGAGTTTCAGATGAAGCGTCGTGCCGATTACCGTTCCAGCCCGGCGCCCGCGCCCGCATCGGCGGCGAAACCTGAAGACGCACCGGTTGATACGCCCGCCGAGCCAACTCCTGCACCCGATGACACCGCGCCGCAAAGCTCGCAATGACTCTGACTAAGGACTGCCTGTGACTGGCTTGTTTATTACCCTGGAAGGCCCGGAAGGCGCCGGCAAAAGCACCAACCGCGAATACCTTGCCGAGCGCCTGCGCGCCGAAGGTATCGAGGTGCTGCTGACCCGCGAGCCCGGCGGCACGCCGCTGGCCGAGCGCATTCGTGAAGTGCTGCTGACCCCGGGCGACGAACAGATGAACCCTGACACCGAGCTGCTGCTGGTGTTTGCTGCCCGCGCCCAGCACCTGGCCGAAGTCATTCGCCCGGCGCTGGCCCGTGGCGCGGTGGTGATTTGTGACCGGTTTACCGATTCCACCTATGCCTATCAGGGCGGCGGTCGTGGCTTGTCCCTTGAGCGCATTGCGACGCTGGAAACCTTCGTCCAGGGCGATTTGCGGCCCGACCTGACCCTGGTGTTCGACCTCCCGGTGGAAGTCGGCATGGCCCGCGCCACCGCCCGGGGTCGCCTCGATCGTTTCGAACTGGAAACCCGAGTGTTTTTTGAAGCTGTGCGCAGCGCGTTTCTCAAGCGCGCCGAAGCCGACCCCGCCCGTTATTACCTGCTGGACGCCGCGCAACCGCTGACTCAGGTTCAGCAGTGCATCGACGCCCTGTTGCCGAAGCTTGTGGAGCGTGTCCGTGGCTGAAACCTATCCGTGGCAGGACAGCCTCTGGCAGCAACTGGCTGGCCGTGCCCAGCACGCCCACGCCTACTTGCTCCACGGCCCGGTGGGCATCGGCAAGCGCGCCTTGGCCGAGCGGTTGATGGCCAGCTTGTTGTGCCAGCGGCCCAACGGGCTGGAAGCCTGTGGGGAATGTAAATCCTGCATGCTGCTCAAGGCCGGCAGCCACCCCGACAACTACCTGCTGGAACCGGAAGAAGCCGATAAGGCGATCAAGGTCGACCAGGTGCGTGATCTGGTCAGCTTCGTGGTGCAGACCGCGCAGATGGGCGGGCGCAAAGTGGTGCTGATCGAGCCAGTGGAATCGATGAACATCAACGCGGCCAACGCCTTGCTCAAAAGCCTGGAAGAACCTTCTGGCGATACCGTGCTGCTGCTGGTCAGCCACCAGTCCAGCCGCCTGCTGCCGACCATCCGCAGCCGCTGCGTGCAACAGGCCTGCCCGTTGCCGAGCGAAGCCATGAGCCTGCAATGGCTGGCCCAGGCACTGCCGGAGTGTGGCGAGGCCGAGCGCGTCGAGTTGCTGACCCTGGCGGCCGGCTCGCCCCTGGCGGCGGTCAAACTCCAGGCCCAAGGCGTACGTGAACAGCGTGCGTTGGTGGTGGATGGCGTGAAGAAGTTGCTCAAGCAGGAACTGTCTGCAACGCAACTGGCCGAAAGCGCATGGAAAGACATTCCCTTGTTGCTGCTGTTCGACTGGTTCTGCGACTGGTCGAGCCTGATCCTGCGCTACCAGCTGACCCAGGACGAAAACGGCCTGGGCCTGGCGGACATGCGCAAGGTGGTGCAATACCTCGCGCAGAAGAGTGCCCAGGACAAGGTCTTGAACATTCAGGACTGGATCCTCGCCCAGCGCCAGAAGGTCCTGGGCAAGGCCAACCTCAACCGCGTGCTGTTGCTTGAGGCCTTGCTGGTGCAATGGGTCGGCTTGCTCGGCCGCCGTTAATTTCAACGGCCGACGGGTGTATCGTTGGCCAGACACTTTCCGTGACTCAAGTTGTAGATCCCTATGCTCGTAGATTCCCATTGCCACCTTGATCGCCTCGACCTGGCCCAGCACGACGGCTCCCTTGACGCCGCTCTCGAAGCCGCGCGCCAGCGCGGGGTAGGGCACTTCCTGTGCATCGGCGTCAGTGCGGAAAACGCCGCCGACGTCAAAGCCCTGGCCGATCGTTATGCCGACGTCGATTGCTCGGTGGGCATTCACCCGCTGGACCTGAAGCCTGGCGAAGCCCCGGCCCTCGACTGGCTGCTCGGCGAACTCAATCACCCACGCGTGGTGGCTATCGGCGAGACCGGCCTGGATTACCACTATGAACCGGAAGCCGCCGAGTTGCAGCAGGCGTCGTTCCGTCTGCACCTGCAAGCCGCTCAGCAGACTGGCAAACCCGTGATCGTCCACACCCGTGGCGCCCGTGCCGACACCCTGACCCTGCTGCGCGAGGCCGCGCTGCCCCAGGCCGGTGTGCTGCATTGCTTCACGGAAGACTGGGACATGGCCAAGGCCGCCCTCGACCTCGGCTTCTACATTTCCTTGTCGGGCATCGTGACCTTCCGCAACGCCGACGCCCTGCGGGATGTCGCGCGCCAGGTACCGGCAGACCGCCTGCTGGTGGAAACCGATTCGCCGTACCTGGCGCCAATTCCTCATCGCGGCAAACCCAACCTGCCGGAATACGTACGTGATGTGGCGGATTACCTGGCGATGCTGCGGGGCGAATCCTACGAGCGCTTCGCCGAACAGACCACCGAGAACTTCAAGCGTCTGTTCCCGCTGGCCCACGTCGGCCACTAAATCGCAGGCAAAAAAAACCCGGGTTCTGGGGGGTGAATCCGGGCTAAGACCATTAGGAGTAAAACAAGGGCACGCAGTCCGTCGGTACCCAGGTCGACGCGTCACTTGGGGGAGATGCCACGCCGACATTTCAAGTATTGATCAGTATCCGATTCAGTCCAGCCGCATCTGATCGTTTTTTAAACAGATTTGGAATACGCGCGCTTCGGTTGAGTTCTCATGGGGTGCGATGCACAGGTGGCAATCCCCCGTTTTATTTCTGACTCAAATCGGCTGATTCGTTGGCGTGCTGTAAGTTAAGTGCAAAGGTTGTTCATATAGGCGTTGCCCAGCGACCGTTCAGTCGGGATAATCCCGCGCACCGGGTAAAACGTTCCGACAAGCACCGCTTGGGGCACGCCACCCTCCCAATATCCATCTCTGCAGACCTTTTTCTTATGCACAAAGAACCCCGCAAGGTCCGTGAGTTTCGCCGCCGCGAGCAGGAAATTCTCGACACCGCACTCAAGCTGTTCCTCGACCAGGGTGAAGACAGCGTCACCGTCGAGATGATTGCGGATGCCGTGGGTATCGGCAAAGGCACCATCTACAAGCACTTCAAGTCCAAGGCCGAGATCTACCTGCGCCTGATGCTCGACTACGAGCGTGACCTGAACGAGTTGCTGCACTCGGCCGATGTCGACAAGGACAAGGAAGCGCTGTCCCGCGCCTACTTTGAGTTCCGCATGCGTGACCCGCAGCGCTACCGCCTGTTTGATCGCCTGGAAGAGAAAGTGGTGAAAGGCCATCAGGTGCCGGAAATGGTCGAGGAGTTGCACAAGATCCGCGCCTCGAACTTCGAGCGCCTGACCCTGCTCATCAAGGGTCGCATCAGCGAAGGCAAGCTCGAAGACGTGCCGCCGTATTTCCACTACTGCGCCGCCTGGGCGTTGGTGCACGGCGCCGTGGCGCTGTACCACTCGCCGTTCTGGAGCAATGTGCTGGAAGATCAGGAAGGTTTTTTCCAATTCCTGATGGACATCGGCGTGCGCATGGGCAACAAGCGCAAGCACAGCACCGATTTGCCTAACGCTGAAACGCCGGCCACTTGAATCATTCGCCAGCGTGATGGCGATATGATTTCCTGCCCAGCGCAGTAACCCAGGAATATACTCAGGCAAGGACCTTGCTAAAACTTGATTTTTCAGTCAGGTTTTGGCGTGCCCGAATTATCCTCTGCCGGAGTGATCCATGATCGTTGATCGTCAAGGCAGGCGATTCCGCAATTTGCGGATCAGCCTGACCTCAGCCTGCAATTACGCCTGTACCTACTGCGTGCCCAACGGCAAGCGGCTGGTGGCTGCGCAGGACGAACTGTCGGCCGAGGCAATGGCTCGTGGCGTCGAGTACCTGATCGAGGCTGCTGGCATTGAACGCCTGCGCATTACCGGTGGTGAACCGTTGGTCAGTCCCAAGCTGGAAGCCTTCATGGGCGCAGTGGGGCAGATGGGCCTCAGTGACATCAGCCTGACCACCAACGGCCAACTGCTGGCGCGCAAACTGCCGCTGCTGGTGGAGGCAGGCATTCGCCGAATCAACGTCTCCCTCGATACCCTGGACGCCGACGCCTTCCGCAGCATCGCTCGCGGTGGCGACCTGGCCACCGTGCTTGATGGCATGGACCAGGCCAGCGCCGCCGGAATCAAGATCAAGGTCAACATGGTGCCGTTGCGCGGCCAGAACCTTGATCAGGTGATGCCGCTGCTCGACTACTGCCTGGAGCGTGGCTACGAGCTGCGCTTTATCGAATTGATGCGCATGGGCCACCTGGCCACCGACTCCAACGCGTTCCTGCAGCAATTCGTCAGCCTTCAGCAATTGCTCAGCCTGATCGGCGAACAACACGAATACCTGCAAGCCAACGCTCCGGTGGACGCCACTGCCGTGCGTTACGAAGTGCCCGGCAAAGGCTTCTTCGGTGTCATTGCCAATGAAAGCGTGCCGTTCTGCCGGACCTGCTCGCGTTTGCGCCTGTCGTCCACCGGCTGGCTGCATGGCTGCTTGTCGTCGAGCAACCGCCACTACGTCGGCGACCTGCTGGACAAACCCCGCCACCAGGCTCTGCCGGCCTTGCAGCGCTTGTTGGTCAAGGCCTTGGGCGACAAGCAGGAGGTGGCATTCTCCGGCGGCGCCACCATCATGAAGATCATCGGCGGCTAGTCCCGCAAGCTGGCGCAAAATCTGCATCTCGTGCCCATTCGCCGGTTTTCCGTCACCGGCCTTTGGAGAATTAGGATGCGTAGTCTGGTTTTGGTGCTGGCGTCACTCGCGCTGGGTGGCTGCATGACCGTCAGTGATATGGCCGAAGGCACGCGCTATCAGATGAGCGACGCCGGGCTGCTGGACCACAGCGATACTCGCCGCGTCAATTCGGTCCGCATACAGCCGGACTCCTTCGTTTTCATCGCCCAGGGCGCCTTCACCCCGCCGGGCAGCGCCTATCCACGGCCTAACGTGGTGGCCGAGGAAGCCTTCAACGGCTTTGTCGAATACTTCCCGATGGTCCGCCGCGCCCGCAAACCCGAAGGCCTGGAACAGGCGATGTCTGAAGCCCGCGCGGCCGGTGCGCATTACCTGCTGTACTGCCGCTTTGCCCAGGCGGATGACCGGATCGGCAACGCCGATGAATGGTCTGACCAGGAGGCGGTGGATCGCCTGGGTATCGACACCGGCACCATTCAGGTCATGTTGATTGAGACCAGCACCCAGTATTTGATTGATACTGTGCGGATTCACAGCCGTGGCGGTTTACTGACGTTCCACGACAACAAGCCTGATGATCTGATCGGCAAGCCCCTGGCGCACTACGCGCGCAGCCTGTTGGGCATGAGCGATCAGTAAGACACAAGGAGTACAGCATGAGCGATTCGGCCAAGGCCAATGACCTGTTGGCGCAATTGCCCAAGGGCAAGGGGCCCGCACCGGTGCATCTGTGGAACCCGGATTTTTGCGGCGATATCGACATGCGCATTGCCCGCGATGGCACCTGGTTCTATATGGGCACGCCGATTGGCCGCAAGCCGATGGTCAAGCTGTTCTCCAACATCATCCGCCGCGATGGCGATGATTACTTCCTGATCACCCCGGTGGAAAAGGTCGGGATCAAGGTCGATGACGCGCCCTTTGTCGCCGTCACCCTGGAAGTTGAAGGGCAGGGCGAAAGCCAGGTGCTGCGCTTTACCACCAATGTCGATGAACAGGTCGAGGCCGGTATCGAACATCCGCTGCGGGTGGTGATTGACCCGGAAACCCAGGAACCCTCGCCGTACCTGCGGGTGCGCACCAACCTCGAAGCCTTGGTCCATCGCAATGCGTTCTATCAGTTGGTGGAGTTGGCGGTGACCCGTCCGATCAACGGTAAGAACTGGCTTGGCGTCTGGAGCGGCGGGGTATTTTTCCCCATCGGCCTGGAGCCCTGAGGCTGATTTCTCGCTCTCCCTGAAATAATTCGCTTGCTGAAGCCGGGCGCTTTCGGTTATAAATTTGTACATGATTAGACATGTCCGATTTGATAAGAAAAAACGCGTCGTCGACGAGCTGATCCGCCGTATCGAGGGTGGAGTGATGGCTGACGGTGTCCTGCTGCCAGGCGAGCATCAGTTGGCCGAAGAGTTTTCCGTCAGCCGCGGCACCCTGCGTGAAGCCCTGGCCGAACTCAAGCGCCGCAGCTACATCGCCACTCAGAGCGGTGTGGGCTCCATCGTCACTTTCGACGGTATGGTGCTCGACCAGCGCAGCGGCTGGGCCCAGGCCCTCGCCGACACCGGCGCAGTGGTCACCTCCGAAATCCTGCGCCTGGAAGCAGTCACCCGCCCGGACCTGCTCAGCAGTCACGGCAGTGACCAATTCATCGCCCTCGATCGCCGCCGTCGCGCCGCCGACGGCACGCTCGTGTCCCTGGAGCGCTCGCTGATGCCGGCCTCCGGTGGTCTCGAGAGCCTGCCGCAAGTCGGCCTGATCGATAACTCCCTGACCATCACCCTGGCAGCCTACGGCTACGTCGGCGCCACCGGCAGCCAATGGATCGGTGCCGAGCCGTTGAACGAAGAAGACGCCCAATTGCTGGGGCGGCCGGTGGGCACGGTGTTCCTCAAGGCCCTGCGCACCACGTACGACCGGCAGGACCGGTTCATGGAATCCGTCGAAAGCCTGCTCGACCCTCTGCACTTCCGCCTGCACCTTCAATTTGGAACACCGACATGACCGCCACCACCCGCGCCCTCGGCGCCTTCTATGGCCTGGCCCTGGGCGATGCGTTGGGCATGCCCACCCAGTCCCTGAGCCGCGAGCAGGTCAAGGCGCGTTTCGGCGCGATCACCGCCCTGGAAGATGCCGACGCCGATCAGCCGATCGCACCGAACATGCCCAAGGGGTCGATCACCGATGACACCGAACAGGCGATTCTCGTCGGCCAGTTGCTGGTAGACGGCCAAGGCAAGATTGAACCCACCGAACTGGCCCAGCGCCTGATCGACTGGGAAGCGGTGATGCGCGCCAAGGGATCCCAGGATTTGCTGGGCCCGTCCACCAAACGGGCGATCGACATGATCCTGGCGGGCCATACCCCGGAAGAATCCGGGCGCTACGGCACTACCAATGGCGCCGCCATGCGCATCACCCCGGTGGGCATCGCGGCGGACGTCAATGACCCTGCGCAGTTTATCCAGGCGGTGATCCAGGCGTGCCAGGTCACACACAACACCAACCTGGGCATCTCCAGCGCCGCAGCCGTGGCCGCGGTAGTTTCCGCCGGGATCAACGGTGTCGACCTGGGCGAAGCGCTGAACATCGGCACCCAGATCGCCCAGCAGGCGGAAAACCATGGCCACTGGATTGCCGGTGGGCGCATCGCCACCCGCATCAGTTGGGCGCGCACCTTGAGCGTCGACAGCGGCGACAAGGCGCTGTTTACCGACCTGCTCTACGAATTGATCGGCACCTCGGTGGCGTCCCAGGAATCGGTGGTGGTGTCGTTTGCCCTCGCACAGCAAGTCGCGGTGGGTGAAGTGAATGCCTTCGAAGCCCTGTGCATGGCCGCCAGCCTTGGCGGCGACACCGACACCATCGCCGCGATTCTCGGCGCAATGCTCGGTGCGTGCCTGGGGATGCAGTGCTGGCCTGAGGCGATGATTGAGCAGGTCAAGCAGGTTAACGGCCTGGAACTGGAACCCTTGGTCCAAGGCCTGCTCGATCTGCGCTGAGCACCGCAGATCAAAAATGTGGGAGCTGGCTTGCCTGCGATAGCGGTCGATCAGTGAATGCATCATCGGCTGACACTTCGCTATCGCAGGCAAGCCAGCTCCCACATTGATCGCGCCGAGTCAGGACGACCGGAACACAGATTCAACTTGCCAACCTGCCACAACCACAAAAAAACAGGCATCAGGAGCACCCCACCATGAGTACGTCCTCTTCCGGCCAAAGCGCCGGGCAATTGGAAACACGCGGCATCGAGCCGGTCCCGGAAGGCGAGTGCAACGGCCATCCGCTGCAACTGTTCTGGGTCTGGTTTGCGGCCAACATCAGCATCCTCGGCTTGCCCCTGGGCGCGACCCTCGTGGCGTTTCGCGGCCTGGCAATCTGGCAGGCAATCATCGTGGCGATCCTCGGCGCCGCCGGCTCGTTTGCGGTGGTGGGCATCATCTCCATCGCCGGCCGTCGTGGCCGTGCACCGAGCCTGACCCTGTCCCGGGCGATCTTTGGCGTACGCGGCAATATCGGCCCGACGCTGGTGTCGCTGATGTCGCGTCTGGGCTGGGAAACCGTCAACACCACCACGGCGGCATTCGTGCTGCTGTCGTTGTGCTCGATCCTGTTCAACTCGCCGGTTGCCGCCAAAAGCGCGCCGGTACTGACCCTGCTGTTCATTGGCATCTTCGTGCTGCTGACCCTCGCCGTATCGGGCCTGGGCCACGCCACCTTGCTGGTGATCCAGAAGTGGGCCACCTACGTGTTCGGCGCACTGAATATCCTGGTGGGCGGTTTCCTCTGCGCCACCATCGACTGGAGCGCGGTGTTCAACGCCACGCCAGCGCCGTTGAGCGCGATGATCATCGGCATCGGCACCATGGCGGCCGGTACCGGCATCGGCTGGGCCAACGCCGGTGCCGACATGTCGCGCTACCAGCACCGCAGCGTCAAGGCCGTGCGCCTGGTAGCGTCTGCCGCCTTCGGTGCGGGGATTCCGCTGGTGCTGTTGATCACCCTCGGCGGTTTGCTGTCGGTGGGCAACAACGACCTGGCGTCGGCCACTGACCCGATCATCGCGATCCGCGACATGCTGCCGACCTGGATGGCCGTGCCATACCTGATCACCGCGTTTGGCGGGCTGCTGTTGTCCAACAACCTGTCGGTGTACTCGGCTGGCCTCACCACCTTGACCCTCGGCTTGAAGGTCAAGCGCGTGCACGCGGTGATCGTCGACATCGTCGCGATCTTCGCCGGGTCGATCTACTTCATGCTGATCGCCGACAGTTTCTATGGTCCGTTCATCACCTTCATCTCGTTGCTGGCGGTGCCAATCACCGCCTGGGTCGGGATCTTTGTGGTCGACCTGATCCATCGCCATTACTACAGCCCCAAAGACCTGCTGGACGTGACGCCAAGCAGTGCCTACTGGTATCGCGGCGGGGTTGAATGGCGTGCATTTGGCGCCTGGGCGATTGCGATTGTGCTGGGTTTCAGCTTCACCACCATCGGCACGACGGCCGAGAACATCTGGTTCGCCGGGCCGCTGTCCGATTCGTGGCTGGGCCATAACGGCCTGGGTTGGATCGTCACCTTCCTGGTGGCCGGCGGGATTTACGCGGTACTGGGTGGCGCGGCTGATCGTCGTCCGGCTTTGGTAGAGAGCGCTAATGTCTAGATTGCTGCACAGCGGCCAGGTCATCGTCGACCTGGTCATGTCCCTCGACACATTGCCCGCCACCGGCGGCGATGTATTGGCCAACTCCGCCAGCTTCGAAGCCGGCGGCGGCTTCAACGTGATGGCCGCCGCCCGACGCAACGGGTTACCGGTCGTGTATCTGGGCCGTCACGGCAACGGCCGCTTCGGTGATCTGGCACGTGCGGCAATGCAAGCCGAAGGCATTGAAATGGCCCTGGCTGCCAGCGACGACAAAGACACCGGCCTGTGTGTGTCCCTGACCGAAGTCACCACCGAGCGCACCTTCATCTCCCACATCGGCGCCGAAGGTGACCTGCTGGCGCAAGACCTGGCCAGCGCAGTGCCCCACGCCGACGACTATGTGTACGTCAGCGGCTACAGCCTGCTGCTGGAGGGCAAGGCCCGGGCGTTGCTCGATTGGCTGCTGGCGTTGCCGCAGGAGATCACCGTGGTGTTCGATCCGGGCCCGCTGGTGAAGGCACCGGACTCGGCCTTGATGGTCGCCCTGTTGCCGCGTATCGACATCTGGACCAGCAACGGTCCGGAAGCACTGGCCTTCACCGGCGCCAGCGACCTTGCGGGCGCATTGCTCAAGCTCAACGACCACCTGTCCGCCGACACCTTGCTGGTGGTGCGCGATGGGCCGAATGGCTGTTGGGTCAGCCGTAACGGGCAGGCCGAACATGTGCCGGGATTCAAGGTCCAGGCGGTGGACAGCAATGGTGCGGGAGATGCCCACGCCGGAGTGTTTATCGCCGGCCTGGCCAACTGTTTGGCGCCTGTTGTCGCGGCACGTCGCGCGAATGCGGCGGCGGCCTTGGCGGTCACGCGCTGGGGGCCGGCCACGTCACCGGGCACGGCTGAAGTGGACGCGTTGTTGAGTGCGGGCTGATTCGGCAGAATAGTCGCCATTCAGCATGGAGCAGCGTCATGACCCAGAACATCTACGACACCGAGGTTTTCTTCGAGGGCTACAGCAAAATGGGGCGCTCGGTAGAAGGCCTCGCCGGCGCTCCGGAGTGGCCGGCGTTGCAAGCCATGCTGCCGTCGATGCCGGGGTTGAAAGTGGTGGACCTGGGTTGCGGCTATGGCTGGTTCAGTCGTTGGGCCCAAGAGCAGGGCGCCGAACAGGTGCTGGGGCTGGATGTCTCGCAAAAGATGCTGGCGCGAGCAAAGGAGATGACGTCCACTTCGGCGATTACTTACGGCATCGCCGACCTGGAAAAACTCGACCTTCCGGATGCCGCTTTCGACCTGGCCTACAGCTCATTGGCGTTTCATTACATCGTCGATCTGAAAGGCCTGTTCGCGCGCATCCATCAAGCGTTGGTCCCGGGCGGGCGGTTGGTGTTTTCCATCGAACACCCGATCTTCATGGCGCCTCGGCAACCGGACTGGCTGATTGATGAGCAAGGGCGCAAGAGCTGGCCGGTGGACAGCTATCAATTGGAAGGGCCACGGGTGACCAACTGGTTGGCGGATGGCGTGATCAAGCAGCATCGCACGGTTGGCACGTTGCTGACGCTGTTGATCCAGGCAGGGTTCACCCTGACCCATGTAGACGAGTGGGGCCCCAGCGAAGCGGACCTGAAGGCCCGCCCCGCACTGGCAGAAGAGCTTGAGCGCCCAATGATGCTACTGGTGGCCGCCCACCGCTGATTCCGTGGCTGCAAACCCGATCAAAAAATGTGGGAGCGGGCTTGCTCGCGAAGGCGGTGGGTCAGCCAATGAATCTGGCACTGATACACCGCCTTCGCGAGCAAGCCCGCTCCCACATTTTGATCCGCTTTAACCGGCCTTTTTCAGCGCCTCAATCAACTCATCTTTACGCATCGTCGAGCGCCCGGGAATGTCCTTGGCGCGCGCTTCCTTCAGCAAGCTTTCCTTGGTCTGTGTACTCAGCGAAACCCTGCTGTTACGCGGATGCCCTTCACGACTGGCCGCAGCCCGCTTGGCCGACTCATGCCGGTCCTGGGACTTCTTCGCCGGGGCCTTGTGCTGGCCTGAACCGCCGGCCTTTTCGCCGCCGCCAGACTGCTTGTTGACGGTGGCCCAGGCCCGGGCCTCGGCTTCTTCTTTCGACAAGCCCTGGTGCCCATAACTCGCTTCGATATGAGCGGCCTTGCGCTTCTGTTCGGTGGTGTATTTGGCTTTGCTTCCACGAGGCATTGCGATACTCCTCCTGGTTCTGGCCCTTCGCGAAGGGCCAGGCCAGACAAAGTGCGTTACTGGCCCGCTTCGCTTTCCAGCTTGCGAGCCGCTTCCACGCCGGACGCGGTGAGCTTGATCGGCAGGTTCAGCGCGTGTTCCCCGGCATCGTTGCAGGTCACATGGCCTTCCTTGATCCACCCGCGGTCCTGCAAGGTGGCCAAGGCGCTGGCCACCACTTTTTCACCTCGGTAGTTGTCCAGCACTTCCTTGCCCAACCCACTGGGATGAGCGTGGAGCAGACGCGTGAGGACTTCTTTTTCAAGGTTGTGATCGACGTTCATGCATACCTCTTCACTGGGAAATGGTTGGGTGTTCGTCTTTCTCGCGGATTAAGGCGCTGGCTGTTTTGGCGCACCAGGGATGTTGGAGTCATCGCCTTTATTGATCGAAGGTGAAGTGGCGCCAGGGCCCATTTTGCCGTTAGGCACCGCACCGCTGTTGCGATTGGTGTCGTCGCCCTGGGTGCGTGGGTCTCTGCTGTTGTCGATGATGGCGCCGCCGTTGGTGTCCATGCCGGTGCCCATCGAGTCCTTCGACTCTTGAGTGGCCGGGTTGGGCGGGCTGCCGACAGGGTCGGTCGGGCCGGTGCTGGAACCTGTGGAGGCGGCAAAGCTGCTCAGCGAAACCGCAGACAGCAAACCGGTGAGGGCGAGGGCGGCAAATTTGGAAGTCGTCATGATGGTGTCTCCATATGATTAATGTCCTTACCTGATATTGGTCCGCCCCTGTTTGCGATTCGTGCCTCGATACCGACGAACGGTCTTACGTCGCTTGTAAGATTTTGTGTGGCGCGATTCGGCGCCAGATCAGCCGCGCCACTGTGATCAGCCAATTGAGCAAAGCCACGGCCAGCACGCTCATCAACAAGGTGGGCATGCCGTATTCGACGATGACCTTGCCCGCCAGCAACGGGAAACCGAACACCCCGATAAAGTACGCCAGGCTGAACAACAGCAACGCCTGGGAGGTGGTGCCGGCGGGCGCCTCGTTGGCGGCCAAACCATTGATCACCGAATACGTCAGGCCATAACCGACCCCCAGGGTGACGGCTGCCAGCAAGTAGCTGTAGTTGCCGCTGACCCTGAACCCAAACAGGAAAATCGACACCAGCATCAACCCCGACAACACACACGCCGCCCAATACGGATCACGCTTGACCACGATGCCGGCGATCAGCAGGCGGCTGGTAATCGCCGCACTCATGAAGCCCAGGAAGAACAGCGAATAGTCCAGCCCGTGCAGCGCCGCGTAGCTGGTCTGGAAACTCGACAGCCCGCCAAACACGCAACCGCCGAGGCCCACCATGATGAGCGCGAACACCGCTTTCGATGACAGCACCTGGCGCGTGGCCGACCAGGAAATCTTCGACGCCGGCGCAGCGTGCTGACTGAGGGCGCGACCCAGACGCCAGAAAATCACCACGCCCGTAAGGCTCGCCAGCGCCGCAATAAAAAATGCCGCCGTCAGCGAAAAATCCAGCGCACTTGCCGCCCGTCCCAACAGCGGCCCGGAACCGATTCCGGTCATCATGCTGCCCGACAGCAGGGCGAAATATTTGGCCCGCTGTGCCGGTTCCACCAGCATCGCCACGATGATCGGCCCCAGCGTATAGAACACGCCCCAGCCCAATCCCAACGACAAGCCAAAGAACATCAAGCCCTCGCCAAATCCCGGTGTCAGCGCAAAGCCCAGGCATGCCACCACCAGCAATACGCCGAGCAGGGCAATCGACCTGGCGGCTCCCAGCAGGTCCGCCAGATGCCCGGAAACCAGCACCGCCACAAAGGTGCTGAGCATTGCCATGGAGATCACGCTGCCGGCGTCGTGTTCGTTGCCGCCGCGTGAATGGATCAGCAGCGACAGCAAGAATGTCGAGCCATAGGACAAGGAAAGCAGGTAGCTGGCGAGGCAGAAAAGAGCGAACAGTTTTCCACCAACCGCAGGTGAGGCGTGCATGGAGAAGCCTTGCGTCTGTTGGATTTATGCCCAACTTTTTACCATGCACGGCGCGCGGGATTGTTCTGTGGTTCGCGGTGCTTGGGTTAGCCCGCAGCGGAGTATGGTGTGCCGATTTCTTCGATGAACAGGTCCATGAATCCCTTCAGCCGCTCATGGCGCGCCAGGGCCATGCGTTGCCCCGTCGGCGTCTGAAATCCGCCCGCCAGATGCAGCAGCTTGGTCTGGAAATGGTCGAGGCAAAAGCGCTTGTCGTCGTACTCACGGCGCTGTGCCGTTGGGTCCGCCGGGTCATACAGCCCGCTGCCCATGCGCCCTGCGATGTAAAACGTGCGGGCCACGCCGATCATGCCCAGGGAATCCAAGCGGTCGGCATCCTGCATAATCTTTGCTTCAAGCGTTACCGGCGTCAGGCCCGCCGAAAAGCTGTGGGTCTCGATGGCATGCGTCACCGCTGTGATCGTCTCGGGCTGCCACGCCAACCCCTGCAAAATCTCCCCGGCCTTGTCCGCCGCCAATGTTGAGGCCTTGGACCGCAACGGCGAATTCTTCTCCACCGCGACGCAGTCATGCAGCAGCACCGCCGCCAGCAGCACCTCCAGATCGCCACCTTCCTCTGCCTGGATCGACCGCACGTTGTGCCACACCCGTTGCAAATGGGACAGGTCATGGGCGCCGTCTTCCGAAGGCTCAAGGGCGTGAGGCAATAACGTCGCGGCGAGGTCGGTCAAGGGCGTGAAGGGCATGGGGATTCTCAAAGGTCGATAGCCTGCAGGTTAGCCGCGAATGAAATTGCACTGCAATCGGTCATTAAAGCGCCTTAGTATGTGTGCTCTCTTTCCCTGACAAGGCCTGCCCATGACCATCGAGATTCGCCCCGCCGTGCCCAGCGATGCTGCGCAGATCCTGACCTTCATCACCGAGCTGGCCGACTACGAAAAAGCCCGGCACGAAGTGATCGCCAGCGTGGTGGACATCGAGCGCAGCCTGTTCAGCGAAGGCGCCACCGCCCACGGCCTGATCTGCCTGCGGGACGGTTTGCCGATCGGCTTTGCGGTGTTCTTTTTCAGTTACTCCACCTGGCTCGGCAGCAACTGCCTGTACCTCGAAGACCTGTACATCAACCCCGAGCAACGCGGCGGCGGGGCGGGCAAGAAGTTGCTGCGCCATCTGGCGAAAATCGCCTGCGACAATGGCTGTGGGCGTTTCGAGTGGAGCGTGCTGGACTGGAACGAGCCGGCCATTGCGTTCTACAAATCCATCGGCGCCCAGCCACAGGAAGAGTGGGTGCGCTACCGCATGGAAGGCGATGCCTTGAGGGATTTCGCCCAAGGTTGAAGGCCCATAAAGAGCCGGCTATCACAGCCGGTTTTTTTATACATTTGCTCACTATATGGGATGATAATTTATATATTGAGATGTTTTGGTTTCTGGGTTTATAGTCTTGCGCATCAGCACTCACTACCAAAAACAAAACAGGTGAAGCGATGCAGGCACAACCGTTGTCCTTACCTCCGGTGCCCGAGCCGACTTACGGCGAGCGACTGAAGAACAAAGTCGTGGTCATCACCGGTGCTGCCCAAGGCATAGGCGAGGCCATCGTCGCGTGCTTCCAGGCCCAGCAGGCGCGCCTGGTGATCGGTGATATCCAGGGTGAGAAGGTCGAGAAGGTCGCGGCTCACTGGCGAGAGCGTGGCGCCCAGATCTACGCGCAAGCCGTCGACATCAGTTCCAAGGATCAATGGCGCGCCCTGGTGGACGTGGCCATCGAACGCTTTGGCCGCGTGGATGTACTGGTCAACTGCGCCGGCGTCAACGTGTTCCGCGACCCGCTGGAAATGACCGACGAAGACTGGCGCCGCTGTTTCGCCATCGACCTCGACGGCGCCTGGTATGGCTGCCGCACCGTGTTGCCGCACATGATCGAGCAGGGCATCGGCAACATCATCAACATCGCCTCCACCCATTCCAGCCACATCATTCCCGGCTGCTTCCCGTACCCGGTGGCCAAGCACGGCCTGCTGGGGCTGACCCGCGCACTGGGCATCGAATACGCGCCCAAGGGCATCCGCGTAAATGCCATCGCGCCGGGCTATATCGAAACCCAACTCAACGTCGATTACTGGAACGGCTTTGCCGACCCCCACGCCGAGCGTCAGCGCGCCTTTGACCTGCACCCGCCCAAGCGCATCGGCCAGCCGATTGAAGTGGCGATGACGGCACTGTTTCTTGCGACCGATGAGGCGCCCTTTATCAATGCCACCTGCCTGATGATCGATGGCGGGCGGTCGGTGATGTACCACGATTAACAGGTTTCCAAATAACAAGAAGAGGTGGTTCATGCTCAAGAAGACACTAGGCACCCTTGCACTCACAATGGCACTCAGCGGCCTGGCCTCTGCCGAAGAAGTAAAGATCGGCTTTCTGGTCAAGCAGGCGGAAGAGCCTTGGTTCCAGACCGAATGGGCCTTCGCTGAAAAAGCCGGCAAGGACCATGGTTTCACCGTGATCAAGATCGCCGTGCCCGATGGCGAGAAAACCCTATCCGCCATCGATACCCTCGCTGCCAACGGCGCCAAGGGCTTCGTCATCTGCCCGCCGGACGTGTCCCTCGGCCCGGCGATCATGGCCAAGGCCAAGCTGAATAACCTGAAAGTGCTGGCGGTGGACGACCGCTTCGTCGACGCCAAGGGCAAGCCCATGGAAGACGTGCCTTACGTTGGCCTGGACGCCTACAAGATCGGCCAGAAACAAGGCGAAGCCATGGCCACCGAAGCCAAGCATCGCAACTGGGACTGGAAGGACACCTACGCCGTCATCAATACGTTTGACGAGCTGGAAACCGGCAAGAAACGCACCGACGGTTCGGTAGAAGGCCTCAAGGCCGCCGGCCTGCCGGTTGACCACATTCTGTTCACCGCGCAGAAAACCCTCGATGTGCCGGGCGCCATGGACTCCACCAACTCGGCCCTGGTGAAACTGCCCAGCGGCGCGAAAAACCTGCTGATTGGCGGCATGAACGACAGCACCGTACTGGGCGGCGTACGCGCCACCGAAAGCGCCGGGTTCAAGGCGCCGAATGTGATCGGCGTGGGCATCAACGGCACCGACGCCATCGAAGAACTGAAAAAATCCGACACCGGTTTCTACGGCTCGATGCTGCTCAGCCCCGATGCGTCCGGCTATAAAACCGCTACCGCGATGTTCGAGTGGGTGACCAAAGGCACCGAGCCGGCCAAGTTCACCGCCCTGGATAACGTGACCCTGATCACCCGCGCCAACTTCAAGGAAGAGTTGAGCAAGATCGGTCTGTGGAAATGAACAGCGCCGCTGCAGAGAGCCTGCGCTTCAACGGCATCGGCAAGGAGTTTCCCGGGGTGAAGGCCCTGGCGCAGATCAGCTTTGAAGCGCGGCCCCATTCGGTGCATGCGCTGATGGGCGAGAACGGCGCGGGCAAGTCGACCTTGCTGAAAATCCTCGGCGGTTTTTATCCGCCCAACAGCGGCAGTTTGCAGTTGGGCGAACGCAGCGTGAGTTTCAAGTCGGCGGCCGACAGCATCGCCAGCGGCATCGCGGTGATTCACCAGGAGCTGCAACTGGTGCCGGAAATGACCGTCGCCGAGAACCTGCTGCTGGGGCATATGCCGTCGCGCTTTGGCGTGGTCAATCGCGGGGCGATGGTGCGCAAGGCGCGGGAATTGCTCAAGGGCCTGGCGGATGAAATCGATCCGAACATGCGCCTGGGCAGCCTGTCCCTCGGCCAGCGGCAACTGGTGGAAATCGCCAAGGCGATGTCGCGCAATGCCCATGTGATTGCGTTCGATGAGCCCACCAGCAGCCTCTCGGCCCGCGAGATCGAGCGGCTGATGGTGATCATCGCCCGGCTGCGGGATGAAGGCCGGGTGATCCTCTACGTGTCGCACCGCATGGAAGAAGTGTTCCGGATTTGCGATGCGGTGACGGTGTTCAAGGACGGGCGCTTCGTGCGCACCTTCGAGGACATGGCGCAGTTGAACGTCGACCAGTTGGTCAACTGCATGGTCGGGCGGGATATCCAGGACATCTACGACTACAGGCCGCGTGAGCACTCCGGTGAAGCGCTGCGAGTCGAAGGGTTGCTCGGGCCTGGGTTACAGGAGCCGGTGAGTCTGCAGGTAAGCAAGGGCGAGATTCTTGGGCTGTTTGGCCTGGTCGGGGCAGGGCGCACAGAGTTGTTGCGCCTGCTCGCCGGGCTGTCCCGCAGTACCCAGGGTGCACTGTTGTTGCATGGCCAGGCGCAGACGTTCAAGACGCCGCGGGATGCGATTGCGGCGGGCGTGTTGCTCTGCCCCGAGGACCGCAAGAAGGAAGGCATCGTGCCCCGCGCCAGTGTTGCGGAGAACATCAACATCAGTGCGCGCCGCGACCATGCGCGCTTCGGCTGGCTGATCCAGGGCGGTTGGGAACGCACCAACGCCCAGCGGCAGATCAGCGCGTTGAACGTGCGCACGCCGTCTGCCGACCAACCGATTTTGTTCCTGTCGGGGGGCAATCAGCAGAAGGCGATTCTCGGTCGCTGGCTGTCGATGCCGATGAAAGTGTTGTTGCTGGACGAGCCGACGCGCGGCATTGATATCGGTGCCAAGTCGGAGATCTACCAGATCATCCACAACCTGGCGGCCAGTGGCATTGCGGTGATCGTGGTGTCCAGCGACCTGATGGAAGTGATGGGCATCTCCGACCGCATCCTGGTGATGAGCGAAGGCGCCCTGACCGGCGAATTGACCCGCGATCAAGCGGACGAAGCACGGCTGCTGCAACTGGCTCTTCCGCGTACGCGGGACTGAAGAATACGAGGGGTGGGTATGTCACAGGTAAAAACCGCAAGAAGCTTCTGGCCGGGGTTCAACCAGCGCAAGTTTCTTGATGATTGGGTCATGCTGCTGGCGGCCCTGAGTATCTTTGTGCTCAGCGCCATTTTCATCGACAACTTCCTCTCGCCGCTGAACATGCGCGGCCTGGGGCTGGCGATTTCCACCGTGGGCATTGCGGCCTGCACGATGCTGTTTTGCCTGGCGTCGGGGCACTTCGACTTGTCGGTGGGCTCGGTGATCGCCTGTTCGGGCGTGGTGGCGGGGATCGTGATTCGCGACACCGACAGCGTGTTCTTCGGCGTGTCGGCGGCTTTGGCCATGGGCCTGGTGGTGGGGCTGATCAACGGTATCGTGATCGCCAAGCTGCGGATCAACGCGTTGATCACGACGCTGGCGACGATGCAGATCGTGCGCGGGCTGGCGTATATCTTTTCCAACGGCAAGGCGGTGGGCGTGATGGACGAAAACTTCTTCGTCTTTGGTAACGGCCAGCTGTTTGGCGTGCCGGTACCGATCATCATCACCGTGCTGTGCTTTGTGTTTTTTGGCTGGCTGCTGAACTACACCACCTACGGGCGCAACACCATGGCCATCGGTGGCAACCAGGAAGCGGCGCTGTTGGCCGGGGTGAATGTCGACCGCACCAAGATCATCATCTTTGCCGTGCACGGCGTGATCGGCGCCTTGGCCGGGGTGATCCTGGCGTCGCGGATGACCTCGGGGCAACCGATGATTGGCCAGGGGTTCGAGTTGACGGTGATCTCGGCGTGCGTGCTGGGCGGGGTGTCGCTGAGCGGCGGGATCGGGATGATCCGGCATGTGATTGCCGGGGTGCTGATTCTGGCGATCATCGAGAACGCGATGAACCTGAAGAACATCGACACCTTCTACCAATACGTGATTCGCGGCTCGATCCTGTTGCTGGCGGTGATTATCGACAGGATGAAGCAGCGATAAAAAGGGCGCCACAAGACCAATGTGGGAGCGGGCTTGCTCGCGAAAGCGGTGTGTCAGTCAGCCTATGCACTCACTGGAAAACCGCATTCGCGAGCAAGCCCGCTCCCACATTTTGATCTCCTCTGTTTTGCTGGTCCGCATTTGCCATAATGCTCGCCGTTTTCGTACTTCCCAATAGGCCCGATATGCAGGAAAACGCCCACATTCCCGTCAAAGACGCCGCCCCCACCGGCACCCAGACCCTGCTTCGCGGATTGGGCGTGGTGCAGGCAGTGGCCGCCGGCGCGCGGGATCTCAAGGAGATTGCCAAGCGCATCGGCACCACCCGCAGTACCACTCACCGCCTGGCCAGTTGCCTGGTGGAAGAGCGCTACCTGCGCGTGGTGCCGCAAGTCGGCTATCTGCTGGGGCCCAAGTTGATCGAGTTGGGGTTTCAGGCGCGCGAGGAATTGCCGCTGGTAAGCCTGGCGGTTCCCTACCTGGACGAGTTGTCGGCGCTGACTGGCGACACCATCCATCTGGCGATCCGCGAATACGACGACGTGCTGTACCTGCACAAGAACCCTGGTCGCAACGGCCCGGAAATGCGCTCGCGCGTCGGCCATCGCATGCCGCTGGCGCGCACCGGGATCGGCAAGGCGTTGTTGCTGGATGACACGGTGGAAGAGTGGCAGCGCCTGTATCAGGTCAGCTTGCCCACGGGCGGGAAGAACTTGCAGTGGCCGCAGCACCCCGAGCAATCCTGGGCACAGTTTGAACAGCGCATGCAGGAATACGTGGCGGGCGGTTATGCGTTCGATCTGGAAGACAACGAACCGTCGATCCGTTGTGTCGCGGCACCGGTGCGCGATGCCAGCCGGCGAATCGTCGCCGGCATCAGCATCGCCAGTACCGTGCCCTACATGCCGCTGGAGAAAATGGCCGAGCTGATTCCTGTGATCAAACAGGTCGCAGCGCGGCTGTCAGCGGAGTTGGGCGCGAAGGCCTGATCAGGCCTGATCGTTCCCACGCTCCGCGTGGGAATGCCTCCGCGTCCAGCAGGACTTGAGCCCTGCGCAACGGTGACGCGGAGCGTCACAGCATGCGTTCCCACGCAGAGCGTGGGAACGATCATCAGACCTTCAAGGTCGCCATGTCGATCACGAAGCGGTACTTCACATCACCGGCAATCATGCGGGTGTAGGCTTCGTTGATCTGGCGGATGTCGAGCATTTCGATGTCGCAGGTGATGCCGTGCTCGGCGCAGAAATCCAGGACTTCCTGGGTTTCGGCAATGCCACCGATCAATGAACCGGCCAGTACCTTGCGGCCCAGCACCAGCTTGGCAGCGTTGACGGGCGGGTCGACTGGCTCGATCAGGCCCACCAGGATGTGCACGCCGTCAAAGCGCAGCACGTCGAGGTAGGGATTCAAGTCGTGCTGCACCGGGATGGTGTCCAGCAGGAAATCGAAGTGCCCGGCAGCGGCTTTCATCTGTTCAGCATCGGTGGACACGATCACGTGATCGGCGCCCTGGCGACGGCCTTCTTCAGCCTTGCTCGCGGAGCGGGTGAACAATGTCACTTCCGCGCCCATGGCCTTGGCGAACTTGATGCCCATATGGCCCAACCCGCCCATGCCCAGAACCCCAACCTTGTCGCCAGCCTTCACACCGTAGTGCTTGAGTGGTGAGTAGGTGGTGATGCCGGCGCAGAGGATCGGCGCGGCGCTGGCCAGGTCGAGCTTGGCCGGGATCTTCACCACGAAGTGTTCGCTGACCACGATGCTGTCGGAGTAGCCGCCCATGGTGTTGCTGCCATCGACCCGGTCTGGGGTGGCGTAGGTCATGGTCGGGCCTTCGAGGCAGTATTGCTCGAGGTCGGCGTGGCAGGCGTCGCAGTGACGGCAGGAGTCGACCATGCAGCCAACACCCACCAGGTCGCCGACTTTATGCGCAGTGACGCTGGCGCCGACGGCGGTGACTTTGCCGACGATCTCGTGGCCCGGCATCAGCGGGTACACGGCAATGCCCCATTCGTTGCGTGCCTGGTGAATGTCGGAGTGGCAGACGCCGCAGAAGAGAATTTCGATCGCCACGTCATCAGCGCGTGGGCTACGGCGTTCGAAGGACATGGGGGCGAGGGGAGTGGTGGCCGATTGAGCGGCATAACCGATGGCGGTGTACATGGAGAAACCTCGCAGGTGCAGTGACAGGTGAGGTGGCGCATTCTCCGCGCCGAGGCTTGGGGCGGCCATGGCGATTGCTCCGAGTCTCATGCCTATTCCTCCGGGAGTGCCCCTGGATTGGATCACTGTGGCGCCAGACCTGCGATGATGGTCTCATCCCCTTTTCCGCGAAGTTTTTGCCATGTTGTTGACCCGCCATGTCGACGCCAATGCCGCGTTGGTTGCCCTGATCGAACCACTGACGCCCCGTGATGGCTTCTCCCCCACGAACCTGCCGGGCGTGCAGGTGTTGCGCGCCAGTTGCGATGTGGCGCGGGGCCCGCAGATTTATGAACCGAGCCTGATGATCGTCGCCCAGGGCAGCAAGGTCGCCTACCTGGGCCCGCGTACCCTGGAATACGGCGCCGGGCATTACCTGATCCAGGCGATGCCGGTGCCGTTCGAATGCGAGACCTTTGCCATGCCCAATGCGCCGCTGTTGGGGGTGACGGTGGGCATTGACCGGGTGGTGCTGGGTGAGTTGGTGATGGCGATGGGTATCCAGTCCGGGCCACCGCCGGCGGCGCAGACGTTGGAGTCCATGAGTTCGGTGGTACTGGATGACGCCATGCGTGGCTGCGTCGAACGGCTGTTGCAATGCCTGCACGATCCGCTGGAGAGCCGGATCATGGGCCCGGCGCGGGTGCGGGAATTATTGTTCACCGCATTGCGCGGGCCACAGGCGGATGTGCTGCGGGCACTGGTGGAGCAGCAGGGGCAGTTTTCCCGGGTGGCGACCTCGTTGAATCACCTGCATGCCCATTACGCCGAGCCGCTGAATATCGAGACGCTGGCGGGTTATGCGCACATGAGTGCGTCGACGTTCCACGAACACTTCAAGCGTTGCACGCTGTTGTCGCCGGTGCAGTACCTCAAGCGGTTGCGGTTGCTCAAGGCGCAGCAGTTGCTGTTGGTGGAGGGGATGGGTGTGGCGCAGGCGGCCCATAGCGTGGGGTACCAGAGCACGTCGCAGTTCAGCCGGGAATACAAGCGCTACTTCGAGCGCAGCCCTGGGGATGAGCGAGCGGCATAACTCTCCCAGGCACAACGCGGTCAAAAATGTGGGAGCTGGCTCGCCTGCGATAGCGGTGTGTCAGCCACAGATATATTGCTGACCCACTGCTATCGCAGGCAAGCCAGCTCCCACATTTGACCGAGTCGATGGGGCTTTTTCCGGGCCACAAAAAAGGCCCCCATTCGGGGGCCTCGTTTTTCAAGCCAATGCCTTACATATTCGGGTAAGTCGGCCCACCCGCACCTTCCGGTGTCACCCAGGTGATGTTCTGCGAAGGGTCCTTGATGTCACAGGTCTTGCAGTGCACGCAGTTCTGGGCGTTGATCTGGAAGCGCTTCTCGCCGTCTTCCTTGGTGATCACTTCATACACGCCGGCCGGGCAGTAGCGCTGTGCCGGTTCATCGTAGAGCGGCAGGTTGGTGCCGATCGGGATGCTCGGGTCTTTCAGCTTCAGGTGGCACGGCTGTTCTTCTTCGTGGTTGGTACCGGAGATGAACACCGAGCTCAGCTTATCGAAGCTCAGCTTGCCGTCGGGTTTCGGGTAATCGATTTTCTTGCTGTCCTTGGCCAGTTTGAGGCAGGCGTAGTCCGGCTTGGTGTCGTGCAGGGTGAACGGCATTTTGCCGCCGAGGATATTCTGGTCGAACCAGTTGAAGCCGGCACCCAGGATCGGGCCGAACTTGTGCATCGCCGGGCCGAAGTTGCGGCTGGCGAACAGTTCTTCGTAGAGCCAGCTGTTCTTGAAGCTGTCGACGTAAGCGGTCAGTTCGTCGCCGCCTTCGGATTCGGCGAACAGGCGGTCGGCCACGGCGTCAGCGGCGAGCATGCCGGACTTCATGGCGGTGTGGCTGCCTTTGATCTTGGCGAAGTTCAGGGTGCCCAGGTCGCAACCGATCAGCGCGCCGCCCTTGAACACCATTTTCGGCAGCGAGTTCAGGCCGCCTTTGCAGATGGCACGGGCGCCGTAGCTGATGCGCTTGCCGCCTTCCAGGTACTGGGCCAGCACCGGGTGATGCTTGAGGCGCTGGAACTCGTCGAACGGCGACAGGAAGGTGTTGCTGTAGGACAGGTCGACGATCAAGCCCACGACAACCTGGTTGTTTTCCAGATGATAGAGGAACGAACCACCGGTGTTCTCGGCGCTCATGATGTCCAACGGCCAACCGGCGGTGTGGACTACCAGGCCTGGTTGATGCTTGGCCGGGTCGATTTCCCAGATTTCTTTCAGGCCGATGCCGTAGTGCTGGGCGTCAGCATCGCTGTCCAGGTTGAAGCGCTGGATCAGTTGCTTGCCGATGTGGCCACGGCAACCTTCGGCGAACAGCGTGTACTTGCCACGCAGCTCCATGCCCGGGGTGTAGACGCCTTCTTTTGGATGGCCTTCACGGTCGACGCCGAGGTCACCGGTGATGATCCCGCGCACCACGCCGTTTTCGTCGAACAGTGCTTCCTGGGCGGCGAAGCCCGGGTAGACTTCCACGCCCAGGTTCTCGGCCTGCTGGGCGAGCCAGCGGCACAGGTTGCCCAGGGAGATAATGTAATTGCCTTCGTTGTGCATGGTCTTGGGCACAAAGAAGTCAGGCACCTTGGTGGCGGCTTCGCTGGAGCGCAGTACATAGATGTCATCCCGCACAACAGGGGTGTTGAGCGGTGCACCGAGTTCTTTCCAGTCCGGGAACAGTTCGTTCAGGGCACGGGGTTCAAACACGGCACCGGACAGGATGTGAGCGCCGACTTCGGAGCCTTTTTCGACCACGCAGACGCTGATTTCCTTACCGGCTTCGGCGGCCTTCTGCTTCAATCGGCAGGCGGCAGACAGGCCTGCCGGGCCAGCGCCGACGATGACCACGTCGAATTCCATGTATTCGCGTTCCACAGGCTATCTCCTACTCAAGGCTCAACGGCTTTTTTTTCTAATGGGTGGAGGTTCGGTAATTCGTCCGGCAATGCCTGCATAAATCTCATGCAAGGGGCAGGGGACGACCCACCTTTCTCTCTAGGTGGCGCATTATATCTACACCACTCTCAGCGTCCAATACAAACGTTTGTTTGAATTGCCCGCAAGCTAGGTAAATCAAAGCAACGCGGCTTATAACTGACCATTTTGCCGTATTGACCGGAATAGGCGTTCCGGTCAATATACGGTCGGTTTTGCGCATCCCGTAGGCAGACTGTGGGTTTCAAGGCCACCTCGAAAGACAGGCTGAAGGCAAATAAGGGTGACGCGCGAGCCACGATGGCCCGCAGTTTACACGCCACGATAATGAATGACCTCTCAGTCACCGCTGACGAACGGTCATCACTCCCGTGAGCAAGGTCCCCCGCCGACGATCGCCGGTGTTTTTGGAGGTGCCCTTGTGTGCCGATGAGCATCAACCGCCAGGTTCGCCTAGGCGACTTTCTTTTCACCGGAGAGTAACGAGGAATCCATGAAGGTTCTTGTAGCTGTCAAACGCGTTGTCGATTACAACGTGAAAGTTCGCGTCAAGGCGGACAATTCCGGCGTCGACCTCGCTAACGTCAAGATGTCGATGAACCCTTTCTGCGAAATCGCCGTGGAAGAAGCCGTACGCCTGAAAGAGAAAGGCGTTGCGACTGAAATCGTCGTCGTTTCCATCGGTCCGACCACTGCTCAAGAGCAGCTGCGTACCGCCCTGGCGCTGGGTGCCGATCGCGCCATCCTCGTCGAATCCGCTGAAGAGCTGACTTCCCTGGCCGTTGCCAAGTTGTTGAAAGCTGTTGTCGACAAGGAACAGCCATCGCTGGTGATCCTCGGCAAACAAGCCATCGACAGCGACAACAACCAGACTGGCCAGATGCTGGCTGCACTGACCGGTTACGGCCAGGGCACCTTCGCCTCGAAAGTCGAAGTGAGCGGCGACAAGGTTGCCGTGACCCGCGAAATCGATGGCGGCGCGCAAACAGTTTCCCTGAAACTGCCAGCCATCGTCACCACCGACCTGCGTTTGAACGAGCCGCGCTACGCGTCCCTGCCAAACATCATGAAAGCCAAGAAGAAGCCTCTCGAAGTGCTGACTCCGGATGCTTTGGGCGTTTCCACCGCCTCCACCAACAAGACCGTAAAAGTCGAAGCGCCGGCTGCACGCAGCGCGGGCATCAAGGTCAAGTCGGTGGCTGAACTGGTCGAGAAACTGAAAAACGAAGCGAAGGTAATCTAACCATGACTATCTTGGTAATCGCAGAACACGACAACAAGGTTGTGGCCCCGGCCACCCTGAACACTGTTGCCGCCGCCGCCAAAATCGGTGGTGATATCCACGTGCTGGTCGCCGGCCAAAACGTTGGCGCCGTGGCTGAAGCCGCTGCAAAAATCGCTGGCGTGAGCAAAGTACTGGTCGCCGACAACGCGGCCTACGCTCACCAGTTGCCGGAAAACGTTGCCCCGCTGGTAGCAGAGCTGGGCGCTGGTTACAGCCACATCCTGGCTGCCGCTACCTCCAACGGCAAAAACATCCTGCCGCGCGTTGCTGCGCAGTTGGACGTTGACCAGATCTCCGAGATCGTTTCGGTCGAAAGCGCCGACACCTTCAAGCGTCCGATCTATGCCGGTAACGCCATCGCTACCGTGCAGTCCACTGCCTCGGTAAAAGTCATCACCGTGCGTGCCACCGGTTTCGACCCGGTTGCTGCTGAAGGTGGTTCGGCTGCGGTTGAAGCTGTGGCTGCTGCTCACGACGCTGGCACTTCCAGCTTCGTAGGCGAAGAGCTGGCCAAGTCCGATCGGCCGGAACTGACCGCTGCCAAGATCGTGGTTTCCGGCGGTCGCGGCATGCAGAACGGCGACAACTTCAAGCACCTGTACGCCCTGGCTGACAAGCTGGGCGCTGCGGTCGGCGCTTCCCGCGCTGCCGTCGACGCAGGTTTTGTACCGAACGACATGCAGGTCGGTCAGACCGGCAAAATCGTTGCGCCACAGCTGTACATCGCCGTCGGTATCTCCGGCGCGATCCAGCATTTGGCCGGTATGAAAGACTCCAAGGTGATCGTTGCGATCAACAAGGACGAAGAAGCGCCGATCTTCCAGGTGGCTGATTACGGCCTGGTGGCAGACTTGTTCGAAGCCGTACCCGAGTTGGAGAAGCTGGTCTAATCCAGTCGCTTCACTTATAAAGAGCCCGGTCTTTTGACCGGGCTTTTTTTTGCCCGGTAATTTTTGAATGGGAGAACCCGGCCATGGAATTGCGTCCCTGGACTGTACTGCTGGCCCTGTCGCTGCTGCCGACGGTGTCGTTGGCGGCTGGCAAATGTGATCGCCTGGTGATCACTGGCAGCCCGGACGCACCGCCTTATCTGTGGCGTGATCCCCAGGACCCCACGCACTTGATCGGCGCCACCGCCGACATGTTGCAGCAAGTGGCCAAGGACCTCGGAGTGAAAATCGACCTGCTGTACGGCGGCAAGCGCTCCGTGGCTCTGGACGAAGTGCGCAGCGGACGCATGGACATCCTTGCCGATGCGCCGTTGACCCTCGACGCTCTGGATGCCCTCGATTACATCCACCCGGCATTGGTGCAAACCGATTACCTGGTCTGGACCCGCAAGGATTCGGCCCTGGCCTACAACCAGCCCAGCGACCTGCATGGCCACAAGGGCGCGGTGTCGGAAAGGGCGCGCCTGAGCCGTGACTTTGAAACCTTCGCCGGTGAGCAACTGACCCTGCAACGCCTGCCCACCTTGACCCCGGCGTTTCAGAAGCTGCTGCTGGGGGAAGTGGACTACGTACTCGCCGGACGTTATTCCGGCATGGCCATGGCCCAGACCCTGGGCATGAGCAACGACCTGGTGGCGCGGGAAATACCCATCGACCAGCCGGGACTCTACCTGGCGATTTCCCACAACTCCGCCTGCAACGATCCGTGGTTGCGCGGACAGCTCGCCAAAAAGATGACAGAATTGCCCGCGTCCGGTCTGGCGGAAACCGCGCTGCAGCGCAATCTCGAGCGCTGGAAAGCGCAGTTGCAGCAACCCGTCGGCACCCCAACAAAGTAGGGATTTTCAGTGACTATTCGACCTCTTTTCGCGGCCCTCGCCGTTGTAGCTCTGGCGGGATGTGCAGCCGATCCTGCGCCGAATGAACAAATGCGCCTGACCCAGCAAGCCCTGGAGCAAGCCAACGCCGTGGGCGCCGTCGCCGATGACTCGCCCGAGCTGAAGCTGGCTGAAGGCAAGTTCACCCAGGCCAAGGCCGACATGGCCGATGAATCCTACAAGGACGCCCGCATGCAGGCTGAAGAAGCCGAGCTGGACGCCCGCCTGGCGGAAGCGCGGGTGCTGACCCGCAAAAGCCAGGAGCAACTGAACGTGCTCAACACCCGTATCACCCGCCTGCGCAAGCAGTTGCAGTTGGGAGACGCCCAATGAGCCCGTTGATTCGTGGGTTGAGCTGTGTGGTGTTGCTGGGCAGTGCCCTCGGTGGTTGTGCGACCCATCCCGACAGTAACCTCGCCTTGCAACAGGCGAGCAGTGACTTTCAGAAGGTCAAGGAAGACTCGAATGTGCTGCGTATCGCGCCCAAAGACGTGATACGTGCGGGTGAGTCCCTGGCCCGGGCCGACCGTTTCTCCAGCTTCTGGGGCAGCGGCGCCGATGTGGCGCATTACGCCTACCTGAGCCAGCGCTACAGCGCGATTGCCCGGGAACACACCGAGCAGGCACTCAATCAGGAGCGTGGGGTCAAGCTGGAGCTGGAACGCCAGCGTCTGCAGCTGGCCCTGCGTGAAGCCAAGCTGGCCAGCGTGCAGCAACAGGGCAAATGGATTGAGGCGCAGATTTCCAGTCTGACCACCGTCCAGCCTGATCGCGGGCTGGTGATGACGCTGGGTGACGTGCTGTTCGACACTGGCGAGGCAGAGCTGCAAAACTCGGCCAACCGCACGGTGCTCAAAGTCGTACAGTTCCTGCAGTTGAACCCCAAGCGCGTGGTGCGTATCGAGGGTTACACCGACAATACCGGTGGCGAGCAGGAAAACCTCAAACTGTCTCGGGACCGCGCCCAAGCGGTGGCCGATGTACTGAGCGACCTGGGTATCGATGAAAAACGCATTCAGGTCGAAGGCTACGGCGATCAGTACCCGGTTGACGTCAACGCTTCGGAGCGTGGCCGGGCGCAGAACCGTCGGGTAGAAATAGTGTTCTCCGACGAGAAAGGCCAACTGGGCGCTGCTCGCTAAACCAGGTACTCAAGCTCAAAGGTGATCCTGTAGGAGCTGTCGAGCCCCAGCGAGGCTGCGATAGTATCGCCTCGGTGAACCTGCGAGACCTCAGTTCCTGCATCGCAGCCTGGCTTGGTGCTCGACAGCTCCCATAAAAGCCCGATCAGTGATCGGGTTTTTTGTGCCCGCCATTCAGTTCACCACCCTTACAGTTTTTTCTATCACTGCCGCCCACGCTCGACTATTGTGGCAACTGTCCCCGTACACTTCTAAACTGTGCCGGTATGTTTCACACAAAAATAAAATACCCGTGAAATCGAGTGCTGCGTCATGACCAATCTGTTGCTTTACCAACGTATCGCCCAGCAACTGGCTGAGGATATCCGCCGCGGTGTCTATCAACCGGGCGAGCGCGTGCCTTCGGTGCGCAAAATGAGCTCCCAGCTCAATGTCAGCCACGCCACCGTGTTGCAGGCCTACGCGAACCTGGAAGACCAGGGGTTGATTCGCGCGCGGCCGCAGTCCGGGTATTACGTGCACCAGACGCCGGCGCTCACCGCGCCTACGCCGGATATTGCCCGGGTCGAGCGTCCAGGGTTGGTCACCCGCAGCAGCATCATTCAACAGGTGTTGGTCGAATCCCGTCGCGAAGGCGTGTTCCCGCTGGGGGCTGCCGTGCCGAGTGTCGACTACTTGCCGGTGCGTGCACTGCACCAGCAACTGGCCAAGGTCACGCGCTTCCAGAGCCCGCGGGCGTTCAGCTACATGTTCAGCCCGGGTTTTGAACCGCTGCGGCGCCAGGTGGCGATCCGTATGCGGGATGCCGGGGTGGTGGTCGATCCGTCCGAAGTGGTGATCACCCACGGGTGTGTCGACGCGTTGCAGATGTCGCTACGGGTCCTGACCCGTCCCGGCGACTTGATCGCCGCCGAATCGCCGACCTATTACGGCTTGCTGCAACTGGCGGATTTGCTCGGCCTGAAGGTCATCGAAATTCCCAGCGACCCGGCCACCGGCATGAGCCTGGAGGCCCTGCAACTGGCGGCCAACCAATGGTCGATCAAGGCCCTGGTGCTGACCACGCGCCTGAGCAATCCCCTGGGCGGCACCATGCCCGAAGAGCGGCAGAAACAGTTGCTGCGCTTGGCGTCGGATTTCGATATCCAGGTCGTCGAGGACGATATCTACGGCGAACTGATGTTCGAACTGGGTCGCACCAAGGCGCTCAAAGCCTACGACCGCCTGGACCGTGTCATCTATTGCTCCAGTTTTTCCAAGACCTTGTCACCGGGCATCCGCATCGGCTGGATGATCGCCGGCAAGTACCAGCAGGAAATCCAGCGCCTGCAAATGTTCAGCACCCATTCGGCCTGCAGCGTGACCCAGATGGGCACGGCGGCGTACCTGGAAAACGGCGGTTACGACCGGCACTTGCGCTATATCCGCCAGGAGTATCGCAAGAACCTCAGCGCGTTCCAGCTGGCAGTGCAACAGTATTTCCCCGAAGGCACCCAGATGACCCGGCCGACCGGCGGTTTTATCCTGTGGGTCAGTTTGCCGGGACGGGTCAATACCCAGGAACTGCACGTGCGTGCCTTGCAGCAAGGCATCAGCATTGCACCGGGGCTGATCTTCAGTAATACAGAACAGTTCAACCACTGTATTCGCCTGAACTGCGGCACGCCGTGGAACCGCGAGGCGGAGCGCGCGCTGATGACCCTCGGCATGCTGGCGAGCCAGTTGTGCCAGGAGACTGCGGCGGGTTTCTGAGGCATGGAAAGGGGACACGTAGGGTAGCTGGCTAATTACCATGCTTGTCATACCGCCCTCAACAAGCGAGCATATGGCCTTCTGCCGTTAATGCTGCTGGCGATATGACTTATACCTTTCCTGCTGCGCTGCTGATCTGCGTGTTAAGCCTGTGTAACGCTGGCGCCGTCCTGGCGGCTCCCGCCGGTGAAACAGCCCCTGCTGCCAGCACCCAGCAGAAGGCACCGGCGAAGAAAGCCGCTGCGGTAAAGAAGACACCGGTGGCGAAGAAAGCACCCGTCAAGAAAGCAGCACCGGCTAAAAAGCGTGCGCCTATTGCCAGCAAGTCAAAATCAGCCCACGAAGTGGCCAAGACTCAATTGCCGCCTGCGGAACTGGATTTGAGCCTGCCGTCGAACATGGTTCGCCACCTGCAACCTCTCGGCACCATGCCGCAGCCGAAGAATGTGCCGCTGCTGCCGCCGATGTTTGCCGAGAAACCCACCGATAACAGCGCGTTCCAGATCAACGGGCGCCTGCTCAGCAATGAAATGCAGCTGCAACTGCGCAACGAAGAACGTCGCGAGGTAGAAGGCGCGGCGCTGGATTTCCAGTTCAAGCAATAAACCCGACGACTGAAAGTGACGCGTCCCCCTGACCTTCTGTCGCAGACTGGCCAGTCACTTTTGTTTTCGGTGAAAAACCCCTATTAGGCCAATTTAAAACGTCTGTTTAAGCGCGTAGTCTTACGTGGCCATCAACATTGAGTTGTCGAGGATCTGTTCGTCATGAAATGCCGTGAAGGCTGTGGCGCTTGCTGCATTGCCCCATCCATCAGTTCTCCGTTGCCGGGGATGCCTGCCGGCAAACCGGCGGGCGAACGCTGCCTGCATCTTTCGGTCGAACAACTGTGCCAGTTGTTTGGCCAGCCAGAGCGGCCGGCGGTGTGCAGTTCGTTCCAGCCGGATATCGAAGTGTGTGGCAACAGCCAGGCAGAAGCGATCAAGTTGATCGGCTGGTGGGAACAGATGACCGCGGCTTAGTGGGCTGTTCAAAGTACTGAACTTCAACAATAAGGAATAAGACCATGGGTTCACTGAAACGAATTGCTGTGTTGTGCGGTTTTACCGTGATGTTTGCTGCCGCAGCGCACGCTGAAGACTGGCAGACTGCCAAGGATGAAGACGGCATCAAAGTGTCGTTGAGTGAAATTGCCGGCTCCAAATACAAGGCTTATCGCGGTGTGACCACCATCAAGGCACCGCTGGCCAAGATCCAGGCGTTGCAGGAAGACGTGGCCGGGGCCTGTTCCTGGATCCACGAATGCAAATCGCAAAAACTGCTTAAGCAAGAAGGTGACAAGAGCTGGACCTACACCCAGTTCAAGGCCCCGTTCCCGGTCACCGACCGTGACTCGATCCTGGAAATCACCACCACCAAGGCCGCCGACGGCAGCGTGACCCGCAAGCTGTTGGAAGTGCCGACCTACCAGCCCGAAGTCAAAGGCTATGTGCGCGTAGCCCAGGTTGACGGTTACTGGAAGCTGGTGCCTAAAGGCGACAACCTGACCGAAGTGACCTATCAGGTGCACACCGAGCCAGGTGGCAGCGTGCCGTCGTGGTTGGCCAACAAGTTTGTGGTGGACGCACCGTTCAACACCTTGAAAGCCCTGAAAGAACACGCTGAAAAGTAACTGCAGTTGATCAGGTGCCTCCTGCCTTGAGTGGAACGATTTCCAAGCCCTCAAGGTCCAGATAGATGTAAGCCCACCCATGGGTTTTATCGAGGAGGCTCTGATGCCAAAGTGGAACGTTTCCTTCACTGATGATCATGGTGAGTCGGTAGTCGAGCAATTCGAATGCGAGCAAAAACCGACCCTTGAAGAGGCTGCGCGCCTGGTTCGCGCTCGCGTATCTCCGGTGCTGAAGGAATTGGATCTCAACGATCTCGAGGGGCGTGTTGCCGAGCCCACGGTGAAGATCCTGAAAGATCAAAACAGCATTAAAGACCTCAAGGTCGACCCCGCCGCCTGAACATTCCCTGTACACCCTTAAACAGACTCTGGTGGAGCTGAAAGCTTCGCGCTACTCTGCAATGGAGATCAGCGAATGAATCGCTAAGGTCTGGTCTTGTCAGCTACATGCTTGTCTCCCAGCGGCGACTTCATTGCCGTAACACCCGCGCCCTTGCAGCGCGGGCCTTGGGAAGCACGGAAAGTCTATCCATCGGTGTGAGGAGGACGTTTCATGAGCACAGCCTATCAAGAAGACATCAGCACCAACGTGTTGCGCCGCATGAAAGAGGGCGGCTTTGACTTCTCACGTTTCCACCCCATTGAGTTCTACGCCATTTTCCCGGATGAGGAACGTGCGCGCCGGGCTGCGGGTCGGTTTCGTGGGGAATCCCTGAATGCCCAGGTCAGCGCGCGGGATGACGGCGCCTGGTACCTGGAACTGAGCAAAATCATGTTCGCCACCTACGACGGCATAGGAGACTTCGAGCAGGACTTTGAGGCAGTGGTCGAGCCTTTGGGCGGGATCATTGAGGGATGGGGCGTGAAACAGGAGGTGCGTGGGTTACCCATGTAGCGGCATGAGCAACAACACAGCGTATCGGCTGACCTTTGGGTCGGCCGTTTTTGTTTCTGGCTTGGGAAAAATCCGGCTCAAAAAAAACCACCCGAGCAGGGTGGTCAAAGGGAAGATCGGAGCGAAGGGGAACCGATCGGTACATGCCGTATCACGTTACCCATCAAGCAAAGGTTCAGGCTGTAGGACATGTCCTGTTCAGCCGATGGAGGTGATTATCCGCAGGGTTTGCCGCGCGGTGAAATCAACTCTGACTATGCTGGTGATAGTCATGGCCTGCATTGCAATGAGGCGCCGCCCATGACAGCGGGCATTTGCTGCACCGGGACGGTGCGGTGAGACCTGCGCCTATCTCCAACTGATTGAAACTTAAGTGTTTATGCCGCTGGCACGGGCCTTGCGATGGTTCTGGCGTCCGGGTGACAAGGAGTACGGCATGATCCGCACTTATTACGATGAGATGTACGACGGGGCAGGGCAGGTGCGCCCCCATTACCGCGAGTTCGCCCGCTGGTTGGCCGAGACGCCTGCCGAACTGCTGGCTCAGCGCCGCCGTGAAGCCGATTTACTGTTTCACCGGGCCGGTATCACCTTCACGCTGTATGGCGATGAGCAAGGCACCGAGCGCCTGATTCCCTTCGACACGATTCCCCGCAGCATCCCGGCCAGTGAGTGGCGGATCGTCGAGCGCGGCTGCATCCAGCGGGTCAAGGCGCTGAACATGTTTCTCGCCGACCTGTACCACGAACAACGGATCATCAAGGCCGGGATCATCCCTGCCGAGCAAGTGCTGGCCAACGAGCAATACCAGTTGGCGATGCAGGGCCTGGACCTGCACCGCGATATCTATTCCCACATCTCCGGCGTCGACCTCGTACGCGATGGCGACGGTACTTACTACGTCCTCGAAGACAACCTGCGCACCCCCAGCGGTGTCAGCTATATGCTCGAAGACCGCAAGATGATGATGCGCCTGTTCCCCGAACTGTTCGCCGCCCAGCGCATCGCGCCCATCGACCACTACCCCAACCTATTACTCGACACCCTGAAAAGCTCCAGCCCGCTGGATAACCCCAGCGTGGTGGTACTCACCCCGGGACGTTTCAACAGTGCGTTCTTCGAGCATGCGTTCCTGGCCCGTGAAATGGGCGTGGAATTGGTGGAAGGTGCCGACCTGTTTGTTCGCGATGACCGCGTGTTCATGCGCACCACTGACGGCCCCAAGGCGGTGGATGTGATCTACCGCCGCCTCGACGACGCGTTCCTCGACCCGCTGGCCTTCAACCCGGACTCCATGCTCGGCGTGCCAGGCCTGCTGGCGGCGTACCGCTCGGGCAATGTGGTGCTGGCGAATGCCATCGGCACCGGGGTGGCGGATGACAAGTCGGTGTACCCCTTCGTCACCGAGATGATCCGTTTTTACCTGGATGAGGAACCGATCCTGAAGAATGTTCCGACGTTCCAGTGCCGTAATCCCAGTGAACTGTCCCACGTGCTGGCCAACCTTCCGGAGCTGGTGGTGAAGGAAACCCAGGGCTCCGGTGGCTACGGCATGTTGGTCGGCCCGGCCGCCTCGGCGGCGGAAATCGAAGCCTTCCGCGCACGCATCAAGGCCAAGCCCCACGCCTATATCGCGCAGCCAACCCTGTGCCTGTCGACGTGCCCGACCTTCGTCGAAAACGGCATCGCCCCACGCCACATCGACCTGCGTCCGTTCGTGCTGCAAGGCAAGGAAACCCGTGTGGTGCCCGGCGGCCTGACCCGCGTGGCCCTGCGGGAAGGTTCGCTGGTGGTCAACTCGTCCCAGGGCGGCGGCACCAAAGACACCTGGGTGGTCGAGGATTGAAATATGTTGAGTAGAACTGCCTCGGATTTGTATTGGATGTCGCGCTATCTGGAGCGTGCGGAAAACCTTGCACGGATGCTCGACGTCAGTTATTCGCTGTCGCTGATGCCTCAGGACGGACGCGGCGACGGCCTGCATGAACTGGCAATGCCACTGTTGATCACCGGTACCCTCGACGATTACCGCGAGCGTCACGGTGAGCTGCACGCCGAGCGCTTGCTGCACTTCTTCGCCCTGGATGCGGCCAACCCCGCCAGCATCTACAGCTGCCTCGGTGCGGCCCGGGCCAGTGCCCACGCCGTACGTGGGCGAATCACTGCCGACATGTGGGAAAACATCAACGCCACCTGGCTGGAAATTCGCGACATCGCCCAGCAGGGCCTAAGCCGTTATGGCATGAGCCGGTTCTGCGAGTGGGTCAAGGAGCGCTCCCACCTGTTCCGTGGCGCCACCTACGGCACCATCATGCGTAACGACGCTTTTCGTTTTATCCGCCTCGGCACCTTTATCGAACGCGCTGACAACACCCTGCGCCTGCTGGATGCCCGCTATGAAATGGCCGGTGACCAGGCCGAAGCGGTCACCGATGGCACCGCCCACGCCTACTATCAGTGGAGTGCGCTATTAAGGGCCTTGTCCTCTTTCGAGGCCTACACCGAGATCTACCGCGACGCCCCAGGCGCCCGGCAAGTCGCCGAACTGTTGCTGCTCCGCGCCGACGTCCCGCGTTCGCTGCGGGCGTGCAGTGAGGAGATTGATCAGATCCTTGGCAGCCTGCCCGGCATCAACGGTCGCCCGGCCCAGCGCCTGGCGGCTGAAATGGATGCACGGCTGCGCTTTACCGCGATCGACGAAATTCTCGAGGAAGGCCTGCACGCTTGGCTGACCGACTTCATCCCGCTCGTGCGCGAGCTGGGCGATGCTATTTACAGTTCCTACCTGGAGGCGGCATGAGACTTTCCATCAGCCACGAAACCACCTACCACTACGAAGACCAGGTGCGTGCCAGCATCCAGTACCTGCGTCTCACGCCCCACGACAGCGAGCGTCAGCACGTCCTGAGCTGGCAACTGGACCTGCCCCGGCCGGTGCGGGCGCAACTGGACCCGTTCGGTAACATCCTGCACGTGCTGACCCTGGATGAGCCCCACGAAGCCATCATCATCGGCGCCCGTGGCCAGGTGGATATCGATGAATTGCGCGAGGCGGAACATGAAAGCCAGTCGGCATTTCCGTTCCTGCGCTGCACCCGCTTGACCGAGCCGGACGATGCCCTGCGCAGCTTTGCCGAAAAGCATTGCCACCAGCGCCGCGACCGCAGTGCGTTGATTGATCTGATGCATGCGCTGAACCAGTACATGACCTACTCGCCCGGCTCTACCGAAGTCGACACCTGTGCGGCCAAGGCGTTTGCCGGGCGTGCCGGGGTGTGCCAGGACCACACCCACGCCTTCCTGGCCTGTGCCCGTAGCCTGGGTATTCCGGCGCGGTACGTGTCGGGGTATTTATACAGCGAAGACTGCGAGCACCTGGCCAGCCACGCCTGGGCCGAAGCCTGGCTGGATGACGTCTGGTACAGCTTTGACGTGACCAATCAACTGGCCCGGCCGGAGCGGCATCTGAAGCTGGCGGTGGGCCTGGATTACCTGGACGCCTGCCCGGTGCGGGGCATGCGCCGTGGGGGAGGGCATGAGCAGATGCATGCCAAGGTATTTGTGGCACCGACACCGGTGATTTCGGTGCAGCAGCAGTAGGATTCCGGGAAAGAGAGGGAGCTGTGTAGCAGGAAAGCTCTCTGTGCCAGCAAAGCTTTTTGTGGCGAGGGAGCAAGCTCCCTCGCCACAGATTTACCCGAGCCTTAAGGCTGCTTTCTGCCTGCCATATGCTTCAAGTACCCCACCAGCAAATCCAGGTCCGCATCCGGCAGCACGCTGGTGGCAAACGCCGGCATCTTCGCCTGTGGCCAATGCCGCATGCTTTGCGGGTCGCGGATGTAGCGCTTGAGGAAATCCCCGGTGAAATATTCAGTGGGGTTGTAGGGAATATTCAAGTCCGGCCCCACCTGCGCATCGCCAGCCCCGTTGAGGCGATGACACGCCAGGCAGTTCTTTTGGAACAGCGCGAAGCCTTGATTCACCGGATCATTCGCCGCCAGTTTCGGGTCCGGTAACAACGCCGGAAAGCGCTCCGCCACCGTCTTCAACTGCTTGATGCCGGAGATCTGAAACGGCCATTGCTCAGGGCTGATGTGCCCGGCCTGCGGGTCCGTCCACACCAGATAAAACGGCCCGGCGCTGGGTTTGCCGTCCGCCAGCGGCGGCCATGGGTGCGCCGGGTCTTCTACCGCCAACCAGGCCCGCGCGCCGCTTTTTGATAGCAGCGGTGCCGCCGTCAGTTCTGCGGCAAAGCCGTCAAGCGCCACCGCCTGCAGATGATTTTCCGGCGTTATGCCCGGCAACAGCGCTGCCAACGGTACCGCGCGATACGTCATGTTGCGCTTGTAGGAAACGTCATCAACGATCTGCACCGTCTGTGCATCCGAGCGCTTGAGCAGCTCGGCGGTTTCCCAGGTTTTACGGGTGTGATCCAACTCGATGGTCAGCTGTGCGGCAGACGCCGGCAAGGCGAGCAGCAAGCTCAGGAGGACGATGATCTGTTTCAAGGAAGGGCCCGTGTTTGAGTGGCGATGCGGGTTCACGATACCGCAAAACTACCTGAAACCGGCACGCAAAACGGCAGCCCCTGACGGGATCGCTATACGCAATATCCCGAAAGGTGCTGCCAAAGGCTGCGATCCTGGCGCTGTGTTTGCGCAGAATGGGGGGCGTTAGACGTCACCCAATAACCTTGGTTAGATTGGGCAAGATCAGAATCAGTGTGGTGGCGAAAAGAATAAGTCCCGCCTGACGTACTTTCGAATGCTTGAACATGGCTGACTGCCTTTTGTTGTTATTCCTGAGCGTCAAATGCGTGCCGGTCGATTCAACTATGACGGTGCTACATGACTCTTTTCTTACAGTTCTTACAGGTGCCCCAGCAAAACCCGGCGGCAACCTTTTACTTCTCCTACAGATTCAACCTTAGAGCCCTCGTTCTATATGGCTTAGATCCATTTCATCTCATTACCTGAAGAAAACTTATTAAAAAGGCATGAGGCCAATTGCCAGCCAGACGCCAGCCCTAGGGCTAGACAGCTAAAACGATTAATCAGCCAAATCCCGTAGCCTCCTACCGTTCGTCTGAGCGTGTGCGTCAAGGTCAATGAGCGGTTCGGTCATTGAATCCGGCGCCCCGGCGCCTAAGGTAAGGGCACGATCCGTAGCCCAGTGATTCGAGGACGTCATGACCCAAGCTTTGATCTTTGATGCGATACGCACGCCCCGTGGCAAAGGCAAGGCGGATGGCGCCTTGCACAGCGTCAAGCCGGTAAACCTGGTGGCCGGGTTGCTGACCGCGCTGCAACAGCGCACCGATCTCGATACCCGGCAAGTGGATGACATCGTCCTGGGATGCGTCACGCCGGTGGGGGACCAGGGCGCCGACATCGCAAAGACCGCCGTCTTGGTGGCGGACTGGGACGTCAGCGTCGCCGGTGTGCAGATCAACCGGTTTTGCGCCTCGGGCCTGGAAGCCGTGAACCTCGGCGCGATGAAAGTGCGCTCCGGCTTTGAAGACCTGGTGGTGGTCGGCGGCGTCGAGTCCATGTCCCGCGTGCCCATGGGCAGCGACGGCGGTGCCTGGGTGCTGGACCCGCAAACCAATATGCACAGCCACTTCACCCCGCAGGGCATCGGTGCCGACCTGATTGCCACGCTGGAAGGCTTTACCCGCCAGGACGTCGATGCCTTTGCCTTGCACTCACAGCAGAAAGCAGCGCGGGCCAGATCAGACGGTTCCTTCAACAAGTCGCTGATCGCTGTGCAGGACCAGAATGGCATCGTGCTGCTGGGTCAGGACGAGTTCATCCGGGCCGACTCCACCCTCGAAGGCCTGGGCAAGCTCAAGCCCAGCTTCGAAATGATGGGCCAGATGGGCTTTGATGCCACGGCCTTGCGGGTCTACAGCCACGTCGAGCGTATTAACCACGTGCACACACCGGGCAACAGTTCCGGGATCGTCGACGGCGCGGCGTTGATGCTGATCGGCTCTGAAGCCAAAGGCCGCGAACTCGGCCTGCAACCCCGGGCGCGCATCGTCGCTACGGCGGTCACCAGCACTGACCCCACCATCATGCTCACCGGCCCCGCACCGGCCACCCGCAAGGCCCTGGCCAAGGCTGGCCTGCGGGTTGAAGACATCGACCTGTTCGAGGTTAACGAGGCGTTTGCGTCGGTGGTGCTCAAGTTCATCAAGGACATGGGCATCGACGCCGCCCGGGTCAACGTCAACGGCGGCTCCATCGCCATGGGCCACCCGCTGGGCGCTACCGGCTGCGCGATTCTCGGCACCTTGCTCGACGAACTGGAGGTGCGCCAGCAGCGGTATGGCCTGGCCACCCTGTGTGTCGGCGGCGGCATGGGTATCGCCACCATCATCGAACGCCTCTGAGCCTAAGGAATCAGTCATGACCGATGCCATTCGTTACGAAAAAGGCCAGGACCAGATCGTGGTGCTGACCATCGACATGCCCGGCCAGAGCGCCAACACCATGAACGGGGTGTACCGCGAGGCCATGGCGGCCACCGTTGCCCGCCTGGAGGCCGAAAAGGATTCGATTGCGGGCGTGATCATCACCTCGGCGAAAAAGACCTTCTTTGCCGGCGGTGACCTCAATGAACTGATCAAGGTCGACAAGCCCCACGCCAAGGATTTCTACGCCAGCGTGCTGGTGCTGAAGGCGCAACTGCGCGCCCTGGAAACCCTCGGCAAACCGGTAGTGGCCGCCATCAACGGCGCGGCATTGGGCGGTGGCTGGGAGATTTGCCTGGCGTGCCAGCACCGCGTGGCGCTGGACCACAAGTCGGTACAGATCGGCCTGCCGGAAGTCACCCTCGGCCTGCTGCCGGGCGGCGGCGGTGTGGTGCGCATGGTGCGTATGCTCGGGCTGGAAAAGGCTTTGCCCTACTTGCTGGAAGGCAAAAAGGCTACGCCGCAACAGGCGCTGCAAGCTGGATTGATTGAGGAGCTGGCGGCAGATCGTGACGAGCTGCTGGCCAAGTCCCGGACGTGGATTCTGGCCAACCCCGAGGCGAAACAGCGTTGGGACATCAAGGGGTATCAGATCCCTGGCGGCACGCCTTCCAATCCTAAGGTCGCGCAAATGCTCGCCATTGCGCCATCGATCCTGCGCGCCAAAACCAACGGCTGCTTCCCGGCCCCGGAGAAAATCCTCTGCGCCGCCGTGGAAGGTGCCCAGGTGGATTTCGACACCGCCCACCTGATCGAAACCCGCTACTTCACTGAGCTGGTTACCGGGCAAGTGGCAAAAAACATGATTGGCACCTTCTGGTTCCAGCTCAATGAAATCAATGCCGGTAGCTCGCGACCCCAGGGTTTTGCGCCGTACGTGACACGCAAGGTCGGCGTGCTTGGCGCCGGGATGATGGGGGCGGGCATTGCTTATGTCAGCGCCTCGGCGGGCGTTGAGGTGGTGCTGAAGGACGTCAACCTGGCGGCGGCGGAGAAGGGCAAGGCCCACTCGGCAGCGTTGCTCGACAAGAAGGTCGGCCGTGGGCAATTGACCACTGAGCAGCGGGAAACCATCCTCGCGCGGATTATTCCTACCGAATCCGATGCCGACCTCGCCGGCTGCGACCTGATCATCGAAGCCGTCTTCGAAGACCGGGAACTCAAGGCCAAGGTCTCGGCCGCCGCGCAGAGCGTGGTGGGGGCCGACGCAGTCATCGCCTCCAACACCTCCACCTTGCCCATCAGCGGCCTGGCCACGGCGGTGCCCGACCAGGGCAAGTTTATCGGCCTGCACTTCTTCAGCCCGGTGGACAAAATGCCCCTGGTGGAAATCATCAAGGGTACCCACACCAGCGACGAAACCCTGGCCCGAGGTTTCGATTTCGTCCTGCAAATCAAGAAAACCCCGATCGTGGTCAACGACAGCCGCGGCTTCTTCACCTCACGGGTGTTCGGCACCTTCACCAACGAAGGCATCGCCATGCTCGGCGAAGGCGTGGCGGCGCCGATGATCGAGACCGAGGCGCGCAAGGCCGGCATGCCTGTGGGACCGCTGGCGGTCTCTGATGAAGTTTCCCTCAGCCTGATGAGCCATATCCGCCAGCAGACGGCCAAGGACCTACAGGCCGAGGGCAAGCCGTTACCCCAGCATCCGGCATTTGCCGTGATCGACCTGTTGCTCAACGAATACCAACGCCCGGGCAAGGCCGCTGGGGGCGGCTTCTACGATTACCCGGCGGGCGGGCAGAAACACCTGTGGCCGGAGCTGAAAAACCGCTTTGAAAAGCCTGAGCAACGGATCTCCGCCCAGGACGTACGCGACCGTTTGCTGTTCATCCAGGCCATTGAAACCGTGCGCTGTGTGGAGGAGGGCGTGCTGATGTCGACGGCCGATGCCAACGTCGGCTCGATCTTCGGTATCGGTTTTGCCGCCTGGAGTGGCGGGGCGCTGCAATTCATCAACCAGTACGGCCTGAACGACTTCATCGCCCGTGCCCGTTACCTGGCCGAGCAATACGGTGAGCGCTTCACGCCACCGGCGCTGCTGTTGGAGAAAGCCGCAAGGGGTGAAGCGTTCCGGTGATCAAAATGTGGGAGCGGGCTTGCCTTGGAAGGGTATTTCAAGGCAGGCTCTGGGGTGTTCATTATTCCCATCGCCGTGTCAGGTATTTTTTATGTCGTTACGCGTGTGCATCCTGGAAACCGATATCCTGCGTCCTGGACTGATCGATCAGTACCAAGGGTACGGGCAGATGTTCAAGCGCCTGTTTTCCAAACAGCCGATTGCCGCCGAGTTCGTCATCTATAACGTGGTGCAGGGTGAATACCCGGCGGATGACGAAGTGTTCGACGCGTACCTGGTGACGGGCAGCAAGGCCGACTCCTTTGGCACCGATCCCTGGATCCAGACCCTCAAGACCTACCTGCTGGACCGCCATGCCCGCGGCGACAAACTGATCGGCATCTGCTTCGGCCACCAGTTGCTGGCGCTGCTGTTGGGCGGCAAGACCGAGCGGGCGACCAAGGGTTGGGGCATGGGCATCCATGACTACAAACTGAACGCCAAGGCACCGTGGATGAGCCCGGTGGTGGAAGAATTGACGCTGTTGATCAGCCACCAGGACCAGGTCACCACCTTGCCGGAAAACGCCACAGTGATCGCTTCCAGCGAATTCTGCCCGTTTGCGGCGTACCACATCGAAGACCAGGTGCTGTGCTTCCAGGGCCACCCGGAATTTATCCACGACTATTCCCGCGAGCTGCTGGAGATTCTTCAGACAACCCTGGGAGAAAAGGTCTACACCAATGGTGTGGCCAGCTTGGAACGAGACCACCACGGTGTGACCGTGGCGGAATGGATGATGCGGTTTGTGGCGCACAAACCCGAAGCAGGAGCTGCCTGAAACCGTCCAGGGCAAGAAGTACGGTCTTCAAGGCAAAGCAGATTAATGTGGGAGCTGGCTTGCCTGCGATAGCATCACCTTGGTGTCACTGACAAACCGAGGTGCCTGCATCGCAGGCAAGCCAGCTCCCACACGTTTGATCTCCAGCAAATTGAGCAGGTTTGTTACAGCCAGCCTGAACGCTTGAAACTGGCCCACAAACTCGTACACCCCACCGCAATAAACCCCAGCACCGCAAAATAGCCGTAGTGCCATTGCAGCTCCGGCATGTTCTGGAAGTTCATCCCGTAGATCCCGGCCACCGCCGTCGGGAATGCCAGAATCGCTGCCCACGCGGCAAACTTGCGTTGCACCACGCTCTGGCGCGACGCTTCCAGCAACACCCCAATCTCGATGGTCTGGCTGGCGATATCCCGCAGGGTGGTCAGGTCTTCCATCTGCCGCGTGACGTGAATCTGCACATCGCGAAAGTACGGGCGCATGTTCTTGTCGATAAACGGGAAGCTCAGTTTCTGCAACTCCTGACTGATCTCCACCATCGGCGCCACGTAGCGCTTCAGCCGCAGCACATCGCGGCGCAGGCCGTGGAGCTTCTGGATATCCGCTTCACTCAGGGAGTTGCACAACACGTTGCGTTCCAGCTCATCGACCTCGGCATGAATCGCCTCGCTCACCGGCTGGTAGTTCTCGGTAACAAAGTCCAGCAGCGCATAGAGTACGAAATCTTCCCCATGCTCCAGTAACAGTGGCCGCGCCTCACAACGCTGGCGCACGTAGCCGTAGGACGCCGAGTGGCCGTTGCGGGCGGTAATGATGTAGCCGCTGCCGGCAAAGATATGGGTTTCGATAAACTCCAGCTTGCCGTTATCGCGCACCGGCGAATAGGTCACGATAAACAGCGCGTCGCCGAAGGTTTCAAGCTTGGGGCGGCTATGTTTTTCCAGGGCGTCTTCGATGGCCAGTTCGTGCAGGTTGAACTGGCGTTGCAGGTTGGCCAGTTCCAGGGCGCTGGGCTCTTCCAGGCCGATCCACACAAAGTGGTCGGGCTTGGCGGCCCAGGCGGCGCCTTCGTCGAGGGTGATATCGGTGACTTTCTTACCGGCGCTATAGACGGCGGCCGCAACAACTCTACCCATAGTGCTGATCGCTTCTTCTTGAATGGCAGATGACAACTGTCAGGCAGCTTAGCTGCCCTGCCCAATCAGAGTCAGCAAATTCGGCGGGGTTCACCCGTGATTACAGGCGCAGTTTGCAGCTCGCGATCCATCGCCTCGATGCAATCGCGCATTTGCTCACGGCAGGTCTGCATTAACAGCGGCATGTCATCCATCGTCAGCCCCTTCGTAGGAATCGGCGGCAGCGAGCGAATCAGAATATCGCCACTGTTCCAGCGGTTGAGCTTCATCTGCTTCACGTAAGTGCTGACACACACCTGCACAATCGGCACGCCTGCGGCGATCGCCATCTGGAACGCGCCTTTCTTGAACGGCAGCAGGGTTTCGCCGAAGTTGCGCGTGCCCTCCGGGAACACCCAGATCGAGGTGTCTGCATGCTGCAAGGTGTGTGTGGTGGTCAGCATCGAGCGCCGCGCCTTGTGGGCGTTGCCCCGGTCAATCAACACATTGCCCGCCAGCCAGAACAGTTGCCCAAACAACGGCACCCACTTCAGGCTCTTCTTGCCGATACACACCGTGCGGTAGGGCACGACGGTGCCAAACACAAACAGGTCATAGTTGGACTGATGGTTGGCGATGATCACGCAACTGCTGGGCTTGGTGCGCAGCGAGTCGACCTCAGCCTTCACCCGCAGGCGCAACAGCCACATCGCCGGCACGGCATACAGGCGTGCGCAGTAACGGCTGTTGTCCGGATTGAACGGCCGACAGATCCCCAGCACCACGCCCAGTACGCCCGCAATCATAAAATGCAGGCCCATCAACAACATGCGTAACAAAAAAAGCATCGACACAGCCCATCGGGACAAAAGGTGGCGCAGTGTACGGATGTGCACTGTATTCGGCAATTGCCCCTATAGAGTCGGAAGATAGGCGATGTTTAAGCGCATGTTTCAACGTGCCGTGACAGACACCGCCTAGAGCGGTTGTAGGCAATCCGGAATTCTTTGTAAGAAAAAGCCCGACTCAAGGTCGGGCTTCGATTCAGCAGGCGTAGGTTTGATTAACCCAAGTGCCCCTGATCCTGAATGATCGCGTCATCCAGCGCTTCCAGCAGCGCCTTACGCACCTTCAGCTTGGTGTGCTTGTGGGCGTTCATATTGATCTTCTTCAGTTGGCGAGCTGCTTCCAGCGCCGCGGCCTGCAATTCTTCCGGCGCGACCACCTTATCCAGAAACCCGGCGCTCAACGCGTCCTGCGGGTTAAACATCTCGGCATTGATCACCGAGCGGTGGAAGGCCGACTTACGCAGACGATCCCGCGCCAGCTCGATCCCAGCGTGGTGCATGGTCATGCCGATCATCACTTCATTCAGGCCAATGCTGAAAGGCCCGTCCACGCCGATCCGGTAATCCGCCGACAGCAACAGGAACGCGCCCTTGGCCACCGCGTGCCCAGGGCAAGCAACGATCACCGGGAACGGGTGCGACAACAGGCGGCGGGCGAGGGTGGAGCCCGACGTCACCAGGCTCACCGCTTCTTTAGGGCCGGCGGTCATCACCTTCAAATCATAGCCACCGGACAAAATCCCCGGCGTGCCCGTGATGATCACCACCGCCCGATCTTTCTCGGCCTGATCCAGCGCTTCATTAAACGCACTGACCACTGCCGGCGAAATGGCATTCACCTTGCCGTTGCTCAGGGTCAGGGTCGCGATACCGTCTTCGAGGTGGTAGGCAATCAACTCACTCATGACGCGATTCCTTGTAATGCTTGTAATAGAAGGACAGACGGCAGACGTTACCCACCGCGCCCGCCCCGGTAAAGCGCCATGACTGACTACCCAGTCAGACTTTTCCCCCATGCCCGCCCGCAGGCGGCCTTCGGCAAGGCGCAGCAGCTACTATAGACAAGCGCCGCGAGTGCCCGAGAATGGCAGAATCGCCGTGGTGTGCATGGCGCCGCAGAGGGCTGGAACGGCATAACCGCCTAAGCGCATGAAAATTCTGAAAAAAACCTTTGCCATCGGAAAAGCTTTCGACTACATTAGCGCGCCTCGACAGACTGAATCAGTTTGACGAGATACGGTGAAGTGTCCGAGTGGCTTAAGGAGCACGCCTGGAAAGTGTGTATACAAGAAATTGTATCGAGAGTTCGAATCTCTCCTTCACCGCCAAATTCGATGTAAACAAAACCCCTGATTTCGAAAGAAGTCAGGGGTTTTGTGGTTTCTGGGGTTTGAATATGTGGTTGTGCTAGGCAAATTAAGCTAATGGGTTTAGGAACACTGCGTAGCCATACGCCGGCCTATAAAATCCAGCAAATCACAACCATCACGCAACGGAATCGAACACAGCAGCGAAAAGTCACTGAGCACAACCGTATCGCTGCTGATCTCCGCGCGCAGTGCCAGATTTTCAAGAACTTGAGTAACAGCACGAATTCGATACCCCGCAGCGTCAAGCAGTACGTCCAACGGCGCAGTGGTATCTACAAAAAGAGCAGGTGTCTCGCAATCGTTGCTGGTGAGGGCCATGTATCGGTTCATGCGTGAATCTCCGTTTGCTTAAGGAGAGCTGCCACACATTCGTTACCAAACAAAAGGGTGGCAGCTGTACGCAGGTTGGCGAACCGGACAAATTGGAAAACCGGCAGACCCGAAGGTCTCCCACGCACAGCTACCATCGAGCAGCTTATTGCGCGTAGGGGCATCCCGCAAACTTAGCCGGGAGGCCTCTGCCAATTTGTAGTCGAGTCGCCAAACCCGAGTCGCTATGAGAGCGACCGGCGAACTATATGTTCCACCTCACAAACCCGGCAGGGCACGCCTTCCGATTGATCTGTAGGGAATCACTCCGATTGACCAACTGCACGCTTTCAAGCCTGCACATACACCCAAGCCGTTAACCCCGAAGCCAACCCCACCGAAACCCGCTTATAGTCCGACACTTCATACGCATCCGCCGCCGTCAGTTCCTGCTCGGTAATCTGAAACACCATCCCTTCAACACTGTCCTCATTCCGCCCGCTCGGCGAAACAATCGGATGATGGGTCTTGCCACTGGCCGCCAACACCTCAGGATCGGTAATCTCCACCCAGCTTTTCGAATACCCCAGCATCGCATCCTGCTGACCCACCAACTCCCGCCCAAAGTTGGACAGTTGCACAGCCTTGTCCTGCAACGTGCCGTAGGAAAACAACAGCACGGAAAATTCGGTCGAGCGTTCCATCTTTATTCCTTGAAAAATTAGGCCAGCAAATCTTCGTAAAACGCACCATAAGCCCCGCTCGGGTGCGCGATCTGTATCTCCAGGATCCACAGCCCTTCATTGGGAAACTGGTCAAAATCCCCAAGGTCACCGCCACGATAAATCGCATGGGGGAAATCGCTGACGCGGTGCCCTTTGATGTCCAGGTTCAGCACCCAACCCATTTCCTTCGCTTGCTCTTCGGCAAAACGATACAGCTCCAGGCCGACGACTTTGTCGTTCTTCCAGCGCTGTTCCACCCGGTCAAACAACTCTTTCGCCGCGCGCGCACATGCGGCCATCTCGGGGTCGCTGCCGGTGATGAACGTCGCCCCGGCATCACCTTCGTGGCCTTGCCACACGGCGCCCATGTCGATGAAGTAGATGTCGTTTTCCCCCAGCACCGGGTCGCCGTCGGAGCGTTCCTTGAAGGTCTTGAGGGTGTTGGCGCCAAAGCGCACCAGCAGCGGGTGCCAGATGCGCTGCATGTCGAGGTCGGCGAGGACTTTTTTGCCGAGTTCCCGGGCTTCGGATTCGAGCATGCCGGGGCGGATGAGTTTGGACAGCGCTTCGATGGCGCGCCAGGTCATCGCCTGGGCGTAGCGCATTGACTCGATGCTGTAGGCGACGCCCACAGCTTCCTTGGATGATTGTGCGATCACCGGCTTTTCCTCGGTTTTATAGTGTCAGGCGTTATGCGTTTTACTATATAGCGAGTAGGTGTAGGACCCCAAGCGGATATGCCGGAATATGCCGATGTTTTCTGACGCGAGGGGTCTGGTGAATATGAGTGAGTCTAGGAGGAGGGGGTATCAGATGGTCAGTAGAAGATTCCCGCAAGATTGCCCTTTTCTACGAATTCACGCGGCTCGCGTAAAATTTGCTCCAGAATTGAGAGTCTCGAGCTGCCTTCTTCGCGTAGAAGGGTACCGACGAGTAGGCCTCTTTTAAGCGTCGCGAGCCCTGCGCCCGCCTTTCGGCTTCCTGAATGCTCAAAGCTCCACTTTGCCAGATTTCCATCCAGAAGCTGTCGGCCCGCAGTGTCTCGGAAGGTTTTGTTTGCGAAGTCGTAATAAGCATTTCGTACCTCCGGCACGTAGAAGGTCAGGGATTCATAGGTCGTTTTAATCATACGCTGGATATTGCCAAGCGTGTCACCGTCAACCCAGCTCAGCGACGGAATGCCCAGTTGTTCATCACCGTCAATTTGCCGCAGATGGGGTCGGACATGGTCGGTTGTTTTGTGTTTGAGGGCGGATGAAAGCATTGCATCGGTTCTGCGGCGCGTTGCTATGTCCGATAGCCCGTCCGGGTCACCGATAAACTCGCGCTTTGTATTGGCTGCGAAGGCCCCCACGGCGGCGTATATACCGTTACCACCTCTGCCTGGCTCAACCCAACTTACATCAATCCAAACCTTTTTTGGCTTCACCATCACGGAGAAGTAGTTTCCATTCATCCCTTCCGTACGAAAGGTATAAACCTCTGTATCGGAATAGATTTTCTCAACCTCAAGGCCGATAAATTTGGTGCCGAGGCTCACTTCCGGCATTAACTCAGTCAGGTATTTGGTGCTACTGGTCTGGTAGAGAAACAGGTCTTCCACTTGAGCGAAGATCTGAAGGCATTCTGCCGCGAAGTGATCATCCAGTGAGATGTTCAACGTTACAGGGCTTGTGGCATCCGGGACGCACTGACTGAATTCGTTTTCTCCCATCAATAGTCAACTTTCCAGGTTGCGAGCGATGGCGAATTTTATAGTCGGTTTGGTTTGGTGATAGCTATCAGCGAAATACGACGATACGTGACGCCGTATTTCTGCTTTTGAAGGGCGATGAAAATCCAGCTCTCAAATATGCAACCACGCCATCCCGCCGAGCACCACGCTCACACCGCCTGCGGTGTATGCCATGCGCTTCAACCATTCCTTCCTTGTCAGCAAGGTAATCGCCGCCAACGAAATCGCGATCTGAATCGCGGTCATCGCCTGCGCCCAGCGGTGATGCTGGTGCAGCGCCTGCTCTGACTTTTCATCCCATTCCTTCGAGGTGGCTTCAAGCTTTTCGGCTTGTTTGCGCACGTCCTCCTTCTGGGTTTTGTAACGCTCGATCTCGTCGGCGTAGTGCTTGGCGTCAACCCCCGGAATATGTGTTGCCAACTCGGCGAGGTTCTGCCGGCTGGATTTGGCCTGGTAGTAGTTCCACTGGTTGGCGGCTTCGGTCTTGAAGATGGCGGCGTTGTTTTTGTCCATCGCCGCTTCGCTTTCGGTGGAGCCGGCCTGGTAGCTGAGCATGGCGCCGACGGTGGCCATGATGGCGGTCATCACGGCGATGCGGCTGGCGAAATTGTCCCCGCTGCGGTGGGCATGTTCGGTGGCGTGTTCAACGTGTTTTTCGTGGGGGCTGGGAACTTCGAAGGCTTCGGACATGGGGGCGTCTATGAAGGGATTGAGGGACTCTGATTCTTCACCAGCGAAGCTGTCTCAATCCTGTACGTAATGCTGCAAACCGGCCACCAGGGCATCAAAGGTGACGCGGCAGCGTGGGCTGTTGCGCAGGTCTTCGTGCATGGTGACCCAGGTGTCCAGTTGCAGGGCAAAGGCGTCGGGCAGGACCCGGCTCAGGCGGGTGTCTTGCCGGGCCAGTTTGACCTGGCAGCCACCGATACCGGCGCCGGCGCGGATCAGTGCCAGTTGTGCGAGGTCGCTGTCGCTGCTGAGGGAAAAGGCGCTGCGCTCGAAGCCTTTGACGGCCAGGCTGCGGATGAAGGCGCTTTCCTGGTCGTAGCCGATGACTGAGTGGGTTGTCAGGTCATTCAGGCTCTGGGGCGTGCCGTGTTGTTGCAGGTAGTCGTTGCGGGCGTGCAGGCCGACTTCGATAACGCCGATGCGCTTCGCCAGCAGTTGTTCCTGGCTGGGTCGGACCATTCGCACGGCGATGTCGGCCTCCAGTTGCAGCAGGTCCAGCAGGCGGTTGCTCAGCACCAGTTCGACCTTGAGGTGCGGGTGCTGCTGGCGCAGGCGGGTGATGATCGGCGGCAGGACTTCCACGCCGATCACTTCGCTGGCAGACACCCGTACCACGCCGCGTACTTCCGGGCCTTGTGGAGAGGCGGCGCGCTCGAGGGCGGCAGCCGTGGTTTCCATGGTTTCGGCATGGGTGCGCAGGGTGAGGGCGACGGCGGTGGGCAGCAGGCCGCTGGCGGAGCGGGTGAACAGCACCACGTTCAGGGATTTCTCCAACGCAGCGATGTGCCGCCCGACGGTGGGTTGAGTGATGCCGAGCTGCCGTGCGGCCCCCGACAACGATCCTTCCTTGAGTACGCCGAGGAATGACCGGTAAAGCTCCCAACCAATATTTGATGCCATGCATAAATGTATAGCGTCTGGATGATCTTCGGCAATTCCTCTATAGCCTGCCGGCGAACAGAATCGCCCCATCAAACAACCCTCAGGGGAAAAAGCATGAGCAAGGTTCTGGTTTTGGGTGCGACGGGCGGGATTGGTGGTGAGGTGGCACGGCAGTTGTTCGCTGCGGGCTGGCAGGTGTGCGCCCTGACGAGGGATGTGGATAAGGCTCACAAGCAGAATGCCGATTTCACCTGGATAAAAGGTGATGCGCTGAACCGTGAGGAAGTCATCGCGGCGGCCAAGGGCTGTTCGGTGATCGTGCATGCGGTGAATCCGCCCGGTTACCAGCGCTGGGCGGAGCTGGTGCTGCCGATGATCGACAACAGCATCGCGGCGGCAGTCGCTGAAGGGGCGACAATTGTTCTGCCGGGCACGGTGTACAACTTCGGGCCGGATGCATTTGCGCGGTTGGAGGAGGATTCGCCGCAGCATCCACTTACCCGCAAGGGCGCGATCCGGGTGGAGATGGAGCAGCGTTTGCTCAAGTCGACCCAGCAGGGCGCACGGGCGCTGATCGTGCGGGCGGGCGATTTTTTCGGCGCCAAGGCCGGCAGCAGCTGGTTTTCCCAAGGCCTGGTCAAACCCGCAAAACCGGTGGCCATCGTGAGTTATCCGGGAGCACCGGGCGTGGGGCATCAGTGGGCCTATCTGCCTGATGTGGCGAGAACAATGGTCGAGTTGATTGCACGCCGCGACAGCCTTGATGCCTTCGCCCGCTTTCATATGGCGGGGCACATAGACGCTGATGGTCGGCAGATGAGCCAGGCGATTCAGCGGGTGGTGTCACGCAGGACCGGCCGCCAGCCTTCTGTCAGGGCTTTCCCATGGTGGCTGCTGAAACTGGCCGCGCCCTTTGTCACCACCTTCCGTGAGATGCAGGAGATGCGCTACCTATGGCAAACAGAGGTACGCATGGATAACCGTCACTTGGTGCAGGTGCTGGGCAGCGAACCGCACACGCCTCTGGATGAAGCGGTTGAGGCGACGTTGGCGGGCATTGGCTGTCTGCCTAGCGGCGCTTGATCAACCGCACATACACCGCGATGTTGATCAACAGCACCAGCGCGCCCAGCCCCAATTGAATCTGCGGCGTCAGCCCGGCCGGATAGATCAGAGTCAGGATGTAATGCTCGATGAAGCCACCCCCATAACCATCCTGCCCGGCCAAATGACGAAACAGGTTTTCCCAGCGGGTCAGCGGGCAGGGCAGGTGGAACACTTCCACCGCAACGCCCCAGGCAGCAGCGGGCAAATGCAGCCACATCACGGGCCGCCATTTGAGGGCGAGCAAACCGCCAAACAGCACGAACAGAATGAACGACAAATGAAACAGCACCAGGCCGTCAGCGGCGAAGCGGGAGAGCATGATTGGGTTCGCTTTTTGAAAGGATCAGGTCCCGAATTCTTCCTTCAGGAACTCGATGAACACCCGCAATTTCTTCGGCGTGTTCGTACGGTTGAAGTAATACAAATACAGCGCGCTGTGGGCAATCCAGTCGTCCAGCACCTCCACCAACTCACCGCGTTGCAGGTACTGCTCGACGCTGGAGCGCGCCACGTAGGCAAAGCCAAACCCGTCCAGCGCACCGCGCACCATCAATTCAACATCGTTGGTCGCCAGCCGGCCTTTTACCGTAACCCGCATCTGCTTGCCGGCTTTTTCAAAGTCCCAGCGGTGCAGCGAGCCGGTCTGCGCACTGCGGTAGTTGACGCACTCATGCTCTAGTAAATCGTGGGGATGAGCGGGCAGTTTGCGCCCCTGCAAATACTCCGGCGTGGCGACGATGACGAATCGCAACTGCGTCGCCACCGGCACCACCACCATGTCTTCGGCCAGCACATGGTCGTAGCGGATGCCCGCGTCAAAACCCTGGGCGACGATATCCACGAGGCTGTTGTCCACCGCCACTTCCAGGTTGATGCCCGGGTATTTGCGCAGGAAGCGCTGGAGCAACGGTTGCAGGACCATTCGGCTGGCGGTGGAGGGAATGTTCAGGCGCAAGGTACCGGCGGCGTCGACCGTAGCCGCTGCTACGCTGTGCAGGCTGGTTTGCAGCTCTTCCAGCAGCGGCGTGATCTTCTGGATCAATTGCTCGCCGGCCTCGGTCACGCTAACGCTGCGGGTGGTGCGGTTGAGCAGTTGTACGCCCAACTGTTTCTCCAGGGCGCGCACGCGATGGCTGACGGTCGACACCGAGAGGCTGCTGGCGTCGGCCGCCTGGGTGAAGCTTTTCGAGCGGGCGACCTGCAGGAACAGTCGCAACTGCTGAAAATCGGGCGTTTCCATTGTGTGGTATTTCCGAAAGGGCCTTGCAGATTATGCATCTTTTTAGCAAGAAGAGCGGCGCGCATACTTTTCCTACACACACGAGGATTGGCCCTTTATGACGACTTCCACCGCAAAACCCGTCTGGTTCATCACTGGCTGCTCCACCGGTTTCGGCCGCCAGCTGGCGTTGCACACCCTGAGCCTCGGCTACCCGACCGTGGTCACCGCACGCAATACGCAACAGGTGCAGGACATCGTCGCCGGTCACGAAGACAACGCGCTGGTTCTGACCTTGGACGTGACCGACCAGGCCCAGGTCGAGGCGGCTGTCAAAGCGGCTGAAGAACGTTTCGGCCATATCGACGTACTGGTCAACAACGCCGGTGTCGGCTACTTCGGCTCCTTCGAAGAAAGCGACCTGGATGACGTGCGCAACATGTTCGAAATCAACGTGTGGGGCCTGAGCGCCATGACTCGCGCGGCCTTGCCCGGCATGCGCGCCCGGCGTTCGGGCAGCATCGTGAACATTTCCTCGGTGGGCGGTGTGGCGGCGTTCCCGTCGCTGAGTTTCTACAATGCGACCAAGTTTGCGGTGGAGGGCCTTTCCGAGGCGCTGTCCCAGGAAGTCGCGCCGTTGGGCATCAAGGTGTTGCTGGTCGAGCCGGGCCCGTTCCGTACCGACTGGGCCGGACGTTCGGCCAACGAGGCGGCTCACGGGATTGCCGACTACAAAGAAACGGCGGTGGCCCGTGCCAACATGGTCCGTAACTACAGCGGCAAGCAGCCGGGTGATCCGGTGCGTGCAGCGATTGCCATCGTCAAAGCGGTGGAGGCCGAGCAGCCGCCATTGCGCTTGCTGCTGGGCAAGGCGGCGTTGACCTTTGCGCGGACCAAGGTGAAGGCATTGAGCGCTGATTTTGATGCATGGGCAGAGGTGACTGAGGGCGCTGATTTTCCTGAGTGAAACGCCGACAGGGTTCGGGACAGGCTCGTAACGGTTGCTAGCAGCGCAGGCGGGCCGTTATTGTGCTGAATCCTTTTAGTCCTTTTGCCCACGGATCTGTAGTGATGAATGCACCGCGTACCGCTGTCCCGATCAAGGCTGTCATTTTCGATATGGACGGGTTGTTGCTGGACACAGAAGGCATCTACACCGAAGTCACGCAGATCATCGCCGAACGTTACGGCCGTACCTATGACTGGGGGATCAAGCAGCACATCATTGGTCGCGGCGCCCAGGATCTGGCGGATTACGTGGTCAAGGCCCTGGACCTGCCGATTACGCCCGCCGAATTCCTGGTGATCCGCGAGCCGCTGATGAGCGAGCGTTTCCCCAAGGCCTTGGGCATGCCAGGCGCTGAGGCGCTGGTGCGGCACTTGAAGGCGCATAACATTCCGATTGCCGTGGGCACCAGTTCGTCGCGCAATTCGTTTGGCCACAAGACCACGCTGCACCGTGAGTGGTTTGGGCTGTTCGACACTATCGTGACCGCGGATGACCCGGAAGTGGGGGCGGCCAAGCCTGCGCCGGATATCTTCCTGACGGCGGCGCGCCGCTTGGGTGTGGCACCGGAGGATTGCCTGGTGTTTGAGGATTCGCCGTTTGGCGTGACAGCGGCGAAGGCTGCGCATATGACCGCGATCGCGGTGCCGGATGAGGCGATGGCGGACAGCAAGTATCACCATGCCGACCAGATTATTCGCAAGTTGGCTGACTTTGATTTGGCGGCGTATGGCTTGCCGCCGATGCGTTGAGCCCTCTGGATAAGCGCTGATCAAAATGTGGGAGCTGGCTTGCCTGCGATATCGGTGTGTCAGTCACCCCCGCTATCGCAGGCAAGCCAGCTCCCACACAAACCAGTGTTCACATTAGTTTTGCGGAGCCTTGGGTAGCGTCTTCTGCCGCAAAATATAAACCGTCACCAACACCGCACTGGTCAGCATGAACCCCCGCGCCCAGATCAGCGGCACCAAGTAGCAGGAAAACCCGATACTTACCCACATCAACCCAATGGCATACACCTTGCCCTTGAGCGGAATCCCGTTGCCATCCAGATAGTCACGAATCCACGGCCCCAGGCGCGGGTGTTCCACCAGCCATTGGTAGAAGCGCGGGGAGCTACGGGCAAAGCAGGCGGCGGACAGCAGAAGGAAGGGAGTCGTGGGCAGCACCGGCAGGAAGATGCCGATCACCCCAAGCGCTACGCTCAACCAGCCGATGGCCAGCAGAACGTAACGCGTGATCACAGAGCGATTGCCCATGGGCGCCACGGGCAAGGGTCTTAGTGGTGGCGAGGCTTGAGGATCGCCGGCTTTTCGTCAGGTGCGTTGCACAGCAGGTACAGGGCGGTCAGCGCTTCCGGGATCTGAACGATCATGTCGTCCATCAGGTTGGCGTCGGAGGCGATGTCGGAGAACTCAGGTTGCTCGTCGAACAGGCCGGAACCGACCATGATCGGCAGCAGCATTTCGCTGACTTCTTCTTCAGCCGTTTCGAACCAGGCCTCTTCACGCAGGAACACGCCTTCCATGAAGCCGATGCACCAGCCGCGCAGTTCGGAATCATCCGGATCTTCACCGAGGTCCAGGTCGCAAGGCAGTTCGAACTCTTCATCGGAAGCCAGTTGGCGGCCAATGTGAGCCTTGAGGGCCAGCAGGGTGGATTCGATTTCTTCGCGCTGGGCGGCATCACTGTAGTGAGGCTCTTCGGAGAACAGGGCGTCGATCCATTCACGATCAGGCACGACATCGGAGCAGATCGACAGCGCGGTCAGATAGCCGTGGGCGGCCACGTAGTCCAGCGCCTCGTCGTGCAGCTCATCGGCATCGAGGAAGGCTTGCAGGCGGGTTAGTTGCTCAGCGAAGGACATTGACGGACTACCTTGGGAATAAACGATGGGCAATTCTAGGCTTTCTTGAGCTGCCAGGCCAGCTTGTGGGAGCGGGCTTGCTCGCGAAGGGGACAATTGGGTCTACCTGACGGAATGAATTCCCAGCATTTCGGGCCATTTAATGGGCCTGTGCAATTCACCAACGGCACCCTTTGCCGGGTGACCCTCGGGTATACTGCCGCGTTTTGTGATGCCCCTACAGGCCAAGCGCCAGTCGCGGGAAAAGTTCGCTTACGGATTATTTCCCGCTCAAGCGTGCTTTTTCGACCAGCCTGTACAGAGGGATTTCGGCGATATTTGGAGTTTTTCATGCTCGAGCAGGCTCAACGCGTCCTCAAGGACATCTTCGGCTACGACAGTTTTCGTGGCCGCCAGGGTGCGATCATTGAGCGCGTGGCCAACGGCGGTGACGCCCTGGTACTGATGCCTACCGGCGGCGGCAAGTCGCTGTGTTTCCAGGTGCCGGCACTCCTGCGTGAAGGGCTTGCAGTGGTGGTGTCGCCGTTGATCGCCTTGATGGACGATCAGGTGGCCACTCTGGAAGAGCTCGGCGTGGCGGCTGCCGCGTTGAACTCCACCCTCAGCGCCGAACAGCAACGCGACCTCGCCGCCCGCATCAAGCGCGGCGAAGTGAAGATGCTTTACCTCGCCCCCGAGCGCCTGGTGCAGCCGCGCATGCTGGCGTTCCTGCAGAGCCTGGAAATTTCCCTGTTCGCCATCGACGAAGCCCACTGTGTGTCCCAGTGGGGCCACGATTTCCGTCGTGAATACTTGCAGCTGGGTCAACTGGCGGAGCTGTTCCCCAACGTCCCGCGCATTGCCCTGACCGCCACGGCCGACAAGCGCACCCGCGAAGAAATCGTCGAGCGTCTGCACCTGCAAAACGCCGAGCGGTTCCTCTCGAGCTTCGACCGGCCGAATATTTTTTACCGCATCGTGCCCAAGGAACAGCCGCGCAAGCAGTTGCTGGCATTCCTTTCCGATCGGCGCAGTGACGCAGGCATCGTCTACTGCCTGTCCCGCAAGAAAGTCGACGAGGTCGCCGCATTCCTCAGTGAGCAGGGCTACCCGGCGCTGCCGTATCACGCGGGCCTGCCCAACGAACTGCGGGCGTACCACCAGAAGCGCTTCCTCAACGAGGAAGGTTTGATCATGGTCGCTACCATCGCGTTCGGCATGGGCATCGACAAATCCAACGTGCGCTTCGTGGCCCACATGGACCTGCCCAAATCCCTCGAGGCGTACTACCAGGAAACCGGACGTGCCGGCCGTGATGGCCTGCCGGCGGATGCCTGGATGGTCTACGGCCTGCAAGACGTGGTGATGCTCAAGCAGATGCTGCAGAACTCCGAAGGCGACGAGCGCCATAAGCGCCTGGAACAGCACAAGCTCGACGCCATGCTCTCGCTGTGTGAAGAAACCCGCTGCCGTCGCCAGACCTTGCTCGCCTACTTCGACGAAGACATGCCCCAACCCTGCGGCCATTGCGACAACTGCGTCGACGGCGTGCAGACCTGGGACGCCACCGAGCCGGCGCGTCAGGCGTTGTCGGCGATCTACCGTACCGGCCAGCGCTATGGCGTCGGCCATCTGGTGGATGTGTTGCTGGGCAAGGACAACGAGAAGATTCGCAGCTTCGGCCACGAAAAACTCTCGGTCTACGGCGTCGGCAAAGACCGCGCTGAAGGCGAATGGCGCTCGCTGTTCCGGCAGATGGTCGCCCGTGGCCTGGTGGACATCGACCTGGAAGGCTACGGCGGCCTGCGCCTGAACGACAGTTGCCGGCCGCTGCTCAAGGGCGAAGTCAGCCTGGAGCTGCGCCGCGACCTCAAGCCGCAAACCACCCCCAAAACCAGCACCAGCCAAGCCAGCCAACTGGTGCGCTTCGAAGAGCGCGAACAGTGGGAAGCTTTGCGTGCATTGCGCAAGAAGCTGGCGCAGGAACACAGCGTGCCGCCTTACGTCATCTTCCCCGACTCCACGTTGCTGGAAATGCTCCGCGAGCATCCCACCACCCTGGGCGAAATGGCCAGGGTCAGCGGCGTCGGTGCGCGCAAGCTGGAGCGTTACGGCCAGGCGTTCCTCGAAGTGCTCGGCGGCCAGGTCGAGGCGCCGAAAGAGGTGGCCGATATCCGCCACGAGTTGATCAGCCTGGCCCGTGCCGGCATGACCCCGATCCAGATCGCCGGGCAGTTGCAGTGCTCGGAAAAAAACGTCTACACCTTGTTGGCGGAATCCATCGGCAAGCAGCAGTTGTCGTTGGAGCAGGCCCTTGATTTGCCGGAAGATTTGCTCGGCGAAATCCAGGATGCATTCCTGGACGGAGAAGGCGAATTGCCACCTGTTTCCGAGATTGCGCCGCTGTTTACCGGGCGTGTGCCTGAAGGCGTTTTGTACTGCGTAAGGGCCGCTTTGCAGTCGGAATTCGAGATTTGATGTGCCAATTACGACAATGTAACGAATCAGTACATACCGGGTCTTGCCTACTGGCATGGGTCATGCTTAGCTGACTAATAATTAGCCACACTTTATTTTCAGTCTAATCCATGAGTTTTTTATGCCGTTAACCGATCAACACCGTTTTGGCATGCAGTTGGCGCAGATGTCCCGAGGTTGGCGTGCCGAGCTGGATCGTCGTCTGGCAGGTCTGGGCTTGTCCCAGGCACGCTGGCTGGTGCTGCTGCACCTGGCCCGTTTTACCGAACCGCCGACCCAGCGTGAGCTGGCGCAAAGTGTCGGGGTAGAAGGGCCTACATTGGCGCGTTTGCTCGACAGCCTGGAAAGCCAGGGCCTGGTGCAACGCCAGGCCGTTGTGGAAGATCGCCGCGCCAAGCGCATCGTGCTGTGCGACACCGCGAAGCCGTTGATCGAACAGATTGAAACCATCGCCACGGCCTTGCGCCATGAGCTGTTTGTGGGCGTCGATGAAGAGGATCTGCGGGTGTGCATGCGGGTGCATGAGCACATCCTCGGAAATCTCGAGAAGTCCTGATCCCAAGTACACAGAAGATCAAAAATGTGGGAGCGGGCTTGCTCGCGAAAGCGGAGTGTCAGTGAATACATGTGCTGACTGACACACCGCCTTCGCGAGCAAGCCCGCTCCCACATGGGTTTTGTGGCGTAGTCAGAACGTCTGCCCCAGGTTCAGATACACGGCCTGTTGATTGTCATCGTTAAACCCGTAACTGAAATTCAACGGCCCCAGCGGCGTATCAAACCCCAGGAAAATACTGGCGGCGTTGATGTACCCGCTGTCGTATTCATTGTCGTTGTTCCACGCTCGCCCGCGCTCCAGTGACGCGCCCAGGTACAACGGGAAGTCCAGCGGCAAGTAAGACCGCGGCGTCAGCCGGCGGTAGTAAACCGCGCGCATCAGGCTGATGTTCTGCCCCGCAATCGCATCCTCGCGAAAGCCCGACAACTGCCGCGCGCCCCCCAGCAGGAAGCTGGAAATCACCACATCCGACTTATCCAGAGTGCGCCCATAACGCCCGCCGAGGATCAGCGTGTCCGGCCCGCTGCTCATGGCTTTGTCCAGCTTGAACTCCCACTGGCGATAGCGCTGGTCCGAACCCAGCCCCGGTTCGAACTCCCGGAAGGCCAAGCCAATGTCTTCGCCGGTATGGGGGAAGTACACGTTGTCGAACGAGTCGAAGGAGTACTTCAGCTCATAGAAGCCCTCGCTGAAGTTGATGCTCGGTGAATCCCGGTCACCAATGCGCACATCCGCCTTGCCCCAGGCCTCGCCGACGCCGAAACGAATCTCGCCGCTGTTGCCGATCTGCCGGCCCACGTTCAAGCCGAAGCCGTAGCGTTCCAGGCGGTACTCGGAGATCGGGTTGTTGTCTTCGATCAGTTCAACGTTTTGCGCCTGGGCACTGATATAGGGCGCGACGAAGTACCGCGAGCCGGTGTCCATCGGCTGATAGAACTCGCTGTAAAGCTCCTGCTTGTCACCGATCTGCACCCGCGTCAGCCATTCGGCGCCGAGTCGGTTGATGCCGTTCATGCGGTAGCTGGCGCCGAGGTTGAAGGCGCTGTCGCCGCGCATGTCATCCGACAGGTTCAGGCCCAGGCGCAGGTAGTCGGTGCCGCTGCGTTTGCCTCGGGCGCTGATGACCAGGGTATTGTCCTTGCCCTTTTTCACCACGCGGTATTGCACCTGCTCGAAGTAATCCAGGCCGTAAAGGGTGCCCATGTCGGTTTGCAGGCGGGCCATGTCCAGAGGCTCGCCGAGGTTCTGGCGGATGTAGTAGCGGATCACCTCGTCGCCCACCTTGGAGTCGTTTTCCACTTTGATCGCGGTAATCACGGGATTGCGCTCGCCGGGCGTGCGGGCGGCCACCAGGGACGGGTCTACCGGCTCGGCCGGGCGCAAGTGGGCCAGGCGTACGTCGAGGGCGCGGGTGGCGCGGTAGCCCGCGTCGATCATGTCCTTGGCGCGACCGAAATCCGTCACGCCGTAGGCAGCCAATGGCGGCTGGATCAGTACGTCGCGGGGGCCCAGGGCCTTGAGTTGTTCTTCAGAGTTACGCCGGGTCATCAGCGTGATGGACTGGTTGAGCACGTCCACCACGGTGTTGAGTTGCTTGCGTGAACGCAGCGGGGTGCCGATGTCGACGACGATGGCGATGTCGACCCCCATTTCCCGCGCCACATCCAGCGGGATGTTATCGGTCATGCCCCCGTCCACCAGCAGCCGTCCATCCAGCTCTACCGGGGCAAACACCGCCGGGATCGACATGCTGGCGCGGATCACCTGGGGCAGGTGGCCTTTGCGGAACACCACCTTTTCACCACTGGTGATGTCGGTGGCGACGGCGCGGAAGGGGATGGGCAGCTTGTCGAAATCCCGTACGTTACTGGTGTGGGCAAACATGCTTTCCAGCAGCAAGGCCAGGTTCTGACCCTGGATCACCCCCAGTGGCAGGCCCAGGCTGCCGTCGTCGCGGAAGCTGAGTTTCTGTTTGACCAGGAAATCCCGGTCATCCTGCTTGCGCCGGAACGGTACATCTTCCCGTGGCGGCGCGTCGGACAGGGCGAGCCTCCAATCGATGCTCAACGCGAGTTTCTCCAGCTCATCGATCTTGTAGCCCGAGGCATACAGCCCGCCGATCACTGCGCCCATGCTGGTGCCGGCGATCGCATCGATGTGGATGCCTTGCTCCTCAAGAGCCTTGAGCACGCCAATGTGCGCCAGGCCACGGGCGGCACCGCCGGAGAGCACCAGGCCGATCTTCGGGCGCGGGTTTTCGACGGCTTGGACGAGGACAGGGAGCAGGCACAGCAACAGGCAGGACAACAGGCGGCGCATCATCAATCTCAAGGCAGGACGATAAAGGCCGGTATTATAGCCACTCGATCCTTTCAACCCGCCAAGCAGGAGCCAGTCAATTCATGTCAGCGGCCAAACCCGAGATTGTCATCACGTATTGCACCCAATGTCAGTGGTTGCTGCGCGCCGCCTGGCTGGCCCAGGAGCTGTTGAGCACCTTCGCAGACGACCTCGGCAAAGTGGCCCTGGAGCCGGCCACTGGCGGTGCGTTTCGGATTACCTGCGACGGTGTGCAGATCTGGGAGCGCAAGGCTGATGGTGGCTTCCCGGAAGCCAAGGTGCTCAAGCAACGGGTACGCGACCAGATCGACCCGCAACGGGACCTGGGGCATAACGACCGCGTGCAATAAGCATCAGCGCTTACTTGGTGGCCATCCGCTGTTTCACCCAACTGACGAGAATCGTCAGGACCAACCCGCCGACCCCGCCGCCGATGATGTTGCTGGCCAGGGCGGCAAGCGTCAGGTCAGTCGCGGTCTCGGTGCCGGTGATCAGAGAAACGATCTGGCCCAATACCAGGCCGCCGACCCCGCCAACCAGCGTATTGAGCCCGGTGCCCAGGCTGTGTTTGCCCAGGCCGGCGATCTGCCCGCCGATGGCGCCGCTGATCATTTGAAGGACCAGGCTGATGAAGATTTCCATGGTGCAACCCCTGCATCGCGTTGATGGAATGACCACTCGCTTGCAGCAACTTCAAAAAGCACCCGGGCTGTTGTCGAGAAGTCTGGATCCGTTGAACGACCACACACTGTCACGGACACACGAAGTATAGATCAGGCCGTGGCGGCCGGCTGCTTGGCCGGTTTGGCGTTGCCCATCAGCCCGGACACCACGATGGCCACGATGATCAGTGCGCCGCCCATCAGCATGCGCAGGGTCGGGGTTTCGGCAAACAGCAGCCAGGCCATGGTGATGCCGTACACCGGCTCCATGGCAAACACCACCGCGGCGGTGCGCGCCTTGAGTACCGCGAGGCTGGCGACAAACAGGCTGTGGGCCAGGCCGGTGCAGAACACCCCGAGCAGGCCGATCCATAGCCAGTCCAATGCGCGCACCTCCGCGAGCCCAGGCGCAGCCACCGGCAACAGGCACAGCGCGACCACCACGTTCTGGCACAAGGCCGCCTGCACCGGCGGGATGCGCCCACTGGCGCGGTTGTTCAGCGACAGCAGCGAGAACAGCAAGCCGGAACCGACGGCCCACAACAGGCCGCTGGTGGCCTGGCTGGCGAGGTTGAAGTCCGGCGTGACCAGCACCAGGCCGATGCTGACCAGCACCACCAGCAGGATTTCGTTGGCGCGAATCCGCTCGCGGAAAATCAGGCCTTCGAGGATCACCGTAAAGGCCGGGAAGGTGGCGAAGCCCAGGGTGGCGATGGCCACGCCGGCGACCTTCACCGCAATAAAGAAACTCACCCAATGCCCGGCCAGCAACAGGCCGCTGACCAGCAGGCGGCGCCAGTCGCGGGCTTGCAGCCTCTGCCAGGTGGTGTTGCTGGCGAAACGCGCAAAGATCGCCAGGGCAAGCACCGCGAACGCGGCGCGACCGAACACGATAATTGCCGGCGAGGCGGCCGCCAGCTTGCCGAACACGCCAGTGAGGCCAAACATCAATGCGCCGATATGCAGGGCGCCGAGGGCTGTGCGGGGAGTCATTGCGATCCTTAGACAACGGGTTTACAGGATCGCAGTCTAGAGGGTTGCAGGCGTTCGCGTCTGTCGTTGGGCTCGCGGGTTTTGTCGCAGGGCTCTTACCAGGAAGCGATCCCCTGTGGGAGCTGGCTTGCCTGCGATGCAAGCGACTCGGTATTTCAGAGCGCGCGCGGTGATGCTATCGCAGGCTCGACAGCTCCTACACCGGGCGGTGTTCGTCTGAAGGCTCGGGGCGAGAGGCCAAACTCCCGCAACATCGCCGCAGCAAATGCACTTTGCGAACCGTAGCCAACCCGCGCGGCAATCTCGCCGATGGGCAATTGGCTGTTGCGCAACAGGTCGCGCGCCATCTGCAAGCGCCGGGTACGGAGGTAGTCCATCGGCGTTTGCCCGCACTCTGCGATAAACCGCGCATGCAGACGGGCGACGGACAGGTCGGCGATCTTCGCCAGGTCTGCCACTTGCAGCGGATGTGCGGCGTGCCGCTGAATATGCGCATCGAACGCGGCATAGGGCAGGCGCTTGCCCGTCGGCGGCTGTACGAGATTGAGGCTGGCCAGCAGTAATACGGCGCCTTGCTGGGCGATCAGCGGATCGTCCACCGGGCTGCTCGCCAGCCATTGCACCAGTTGGCTTTGGCGATTGTCGAGAGTCAGGTGGGCGGACTGGTCGAGCAAGCGACGGCTGGCGTCGGCATGCTCCCCCAGGGACTGAGCCAACCAGTGTCCGTCAGGCACGTCCAGTACAAGGCAGCGGCTGCCATCGCGGCTGATACACGCGTGATGAGCGGCGTAGGGCAGCACCATCACGCTGCTGTGTTGTACCTGGCTGCCACGGCCATCCACCTCGAAGTCCAGATGCCCGGACAGGCCAAACACCAGCTGCGCGTGTTCATGGCTGTGGGCGATAGGCTCTTCGACGTAGTGGCGTAGCGTGAGGTTGGGTCTCATCGCAGTCTCCTGGGCAGGCCCGCAGTTTACATCGCTTCACCGGCCTTGGGCGCTGTCATCAGACTGACGCAACACTGTCATGGGCTATTAACCCCATGGGCGCAAGCTCGCGAAAACACCGTGAGGCATGCCCATGACCAGCGCCGAACTCGCCAAGCCCAGCCGCAAGCAACGCGTGCGTACCCTGTGGGTTTCCGACGTGCATTTGGGCACCCGGGATTGCCAGGCCGAACACCTCTCGCATTTTCTCAAGGGCTACCACGCCGACAAGGTCTACCTGGTGGGCGATATCATCGACGGCTGGAAGCTGCGCAGCGGCATGTATTGGCCCCAGGCCCATACCAACGTGATCCGCCGACTGCTGACCATGAGCAAGCGCGGCACCGAGGTGATCTACGTCACCGGCAACCACGATGAGTTTCTGCGGCGTTATTCGAAGCTGATCCTCGGCAATATCCAGCTGGTGGACGAAGCGGTGCACGTGACTGCCGATGGCCGGCACCTGCTGGTGATCCATGGCGACCAGTTCGATGTGATCACCCGGTATCACCGCTGGCTGGCGTTCCTTGGCGATTCGGCCTACGAATTCACCCTCACGCTCAACCGCTGGCTGAACCACTGGCGGGCGCGTTATGGCTACGGCTACTGGTCGTTGTCGGCGTACCTCAAGCACAAGGTCAAGACGGCGGTCAGCTTTATCAGTGATTTTGAAGAAGCGATTGCCCATGAAGTGACCAAGCGCGAATTGCACGGCGTGGTGTGCGGGCATATCCACCATGCGGAGATTCGCAAGGTGGGCGAGGTGGATTACCTCAATTGCGGGGATTGGGTGGAGTCGTGCACAGCGCTGATCGAGCACTGGGACGGGCATATCGAGCTGTATCGGTTGGCGGATGCCCAGGCGAAAGAGGCGCAGCTAAAGGCCGAAATGGTCGCGGGCTAAAGACAGGCTCGGTCCCAATGTGGGAGCTGGCTTGCCTGCGATAGCATCGACTCGGTTTTATAGACAGACCGAGTCGTCTGCATCGCAGGCAAGCCAGCTCCCACACTGGGATCCGGTTTCTTCAGTCAGATGTGGGAAACATCCGCGATGGCTTCGGCCAACAGCGTCAACCGCGTCGCATCAATCCCCGCCACGTTCGCACGCCCGGAATTGACCATATACACGCTGTGCTGCTCCCGCAGTTGCTTCACCTGTTCCGCACTCAAGCCGGTATAGGAAAACATCCCGCGTTGCGCCGCGATATGCGCAAACCGCTCCGACAACCCATGGGGCGCCAGCGCCTCCACCAGCCCGGAACGCAGCTGCGCAATCCGCGCCCGCATCGCTTCAACTTCCTCGGCCCACTGCTTTTTCAGCCCGGCGTCACCGAGAATCGTCGCCACCACAGCAGCACCATGGTCCGGCGGCGTCGACCACAAGTTACGCGCAATAAACGCCAACTGGCTGCGCACATCCGTCAGCTTCTCGGCATTCGTCGTGCACACAATCAGCGCGCCTACACGGTCGCTGTACAGGCCAAAGTTCTTCGAACAAGAACTGGTGATCAGCACTTCAGGCAGCTCAGCCGCGAAAAGTCGCACCGCCCATGCATCTTGTTCCAGGCCATCGCCAAAACCCTGATACGCAAAGTCGATCAGCGGCAGCAGCTCGCGCTCTTTGACAATCTTCAGCACCTGGCGCCAGTCATCCTGGGACAGGTCGAAGCCGGTCGGGTTGTGGCAGCAGGCATGCAGCAGCACCACGTCGCCCTTGGGTACCGTGGCCAGCGTGGCCAGCATCGCCGCAACATCCAGGCGATTGTCGCTGCCCACATATGGGTAATGGCTGACCTTGAGCCCGGCCTTGGTGAAGATGGTTTCGTGAATCGGCCAGGTCGGGTTGCTCAGCCACACGCCGCGGCCGGGCAGGCTGTGGGCGATAAAGTCAGCGCTCAGACGCAGCGCGCCGGTGCCGCCAGGTGTCTGGGTGGCGCCGGCGCGGCGTTCACTCAGAAGCGGCGAACCAGCGCCCAGCACCAATTCACTGATCAGCGTGCCGAAGGCGGCATTGCCGTGGCCGCCGATGTAGGTTTTGGTGGTTTGTTGTTCCACGAGGCGCTGCTCGGCCAGTTTCACCGAATGGGGGATCGGCGTCAGGCCCTGGTCGTCCTTGTACACGCCCACGCCGAGGTCGAACTTGTTCGGGTTCGGGTCCTGGGCATACAGCTCCATCAGCCCGAGGATCGGGTCCCCGGGCACCCGGCCAATTGCGTCGAAATGCATTACTTGCGGCCCTCGGCATCCTTGGCCACTTCGTCGGTGCGCGCAGCCATGATGAAGTCGTTGCGGTGCAGGCCCTTGATGGAGTGGCTCCACCAGGTCACGGTGACCTTGCCCCATTCGGTGAGCAGGCCCGGGTGATGGCCTTCAGCTTCGGAGATCACACCCACGGCGTTGGTGAAGGCCAGGGCAAATTTGAAATTCTTGAACAGGAAGACCTTTTCCAGCTGCATCACGCCGTCGCGTACTTCGATGTTCCAGTCGGGGATCTGCTTGATCAGCACCGGCAATTCTTCGTCGCTGACTTGCGGGGCGTCGGCGCGGCAGGCTTCGCAGTGGGCTTGGTTCAACGTGGTCATGTGGGTATTCCTGAAATCGAGTGTTTGGAAAACGGTCGTCAGTGGCGTCACCCTAAAGCAACGCGGGGCCAGGGAACAGACTCACCTGGCCCGAAAAGCCACAGCTCAAGCCGCTTTGGGCTTGGGCGGAAACTTCGGTGCGTGCAGACCCAGCTGCATCCCGCGTTCAACCATGCCCATGATGTCTTCCTGCGCCACTTCGAACAGGCGCTTGAGGTTGGGCAGGGCGAAGTACAGCGGTTGCAGGATGTCGATGCGATACGGCGTGCGCATTGCTTCCAGCGGGTCGAAGGCTTGGTGCTCAGGTTCGTCCGAGAGGCAGTACACGGTCTCCTTGGGCGAAGACAGGATGCCGCCGCCGTAGATGCGCCGGCCTTCGGGCGTGTCCACCAGGCCGAACTCGATGGTCATCCAGTACAGGCGCGCCAGGTACACGCGCTGTTCCTTGGTGGCGGCAAGGCCGAGCTTGCCGTAGGTGTGGGTGAATTCCGCGAACCAGGGGTTGGTCAGCAGTGGGCAGTGGCCGAAGATCTCGTGAAAGATGTCCGGTTCCTGCAGGTAATCCAGCTCTTCACGGGTACGAATAAACGTCGCCACCGGAAACTGCTTATTGGCGAGCAATTCAAAAAAGGTCTGGAAGGGGATCAGTGCCGGCACCCGGGCGACTTGCCAGCCGGTGGTCTCGGCCAGCACTTTGTTGACTTCCGCCAATTGCGGAATGCGGTCATGGGGCAGGCCGAGCTTGTCGATGCCGTCCAGGTATTCCTGGCAGGCACGGCCCTCGATCACTTTCAGTTGGCGCGTGATCAGGGTGTTCCACACCGCATGTTCTTCGGGCGGGTAGTCGATAAAACCGTTCGCGTCGGGCTCGCGGGCCACGTACTGCGTCTGCTTCATACTGCTCTCCTGCTAGGCATTCGTTCTTGTTATGTCCTGGGATGAGCCTATTGATACGCCGCCTGGACCAGGAATCCATCCTCTTGCGGCACGGGTCTGTAGGAAAAGTTACTGGAATTCGTAAAGTTTTCGTTACGGTTGAGGCGTCTAGTTGTGTATGTGGCGTGTTTTGGGTGTGAATCGCCTCGCGACTGTCACATAATCTTGACGACTATCTGCGCCCAGCGGCAAAAAGACGCAGCGCCTCCACCTCTTCGGGCCTTCACATGCGTATCAAAGTGCATTGTCAGAACCGCATCGGCATCCTGCGGGACATCCTCAACCTGCTGGTGGAGTACGGCGTAAACGTCGCCAAGGGCGAAGTCGGTGGCGAACACGGCAACGCCATTTACCTGTTCTGCCCGAATCTGGTGAACCTGCAATTCCAGGCATTGCGCCCGCAGTTCGAAGCGATTGCCGGGGTGTTTGGCGTCAAGCGGGTTGGGCTGATGCCCAGCGAACGTCGGCACATGGAACTCAACGCGCTGCTGGGAGCGCTGGAGTTTCCGGTGCTGTCCATCGACATGGGCGGCTCCATCGTTGCCGCCAACCGAGCGGCGGCGCAGTTGCTCGGGGTGCGGGTGGATGAGGTGCCGGGCATTCCGTTGTCGCGCTACGCCGAAGACTTCGATTTGCCGGAACTGGTACGGGCCAGCAAGTCGCGGATCAATGGCTTGCGGGTCAAGGTCAAGGGCGATGTGTTCCTGGCCGATATTGCGCCGCTGCAATCCTCTGAACATGACGACAGCGAAGCCATGGCCGGCGCCGTGCTGACCTTGCACCGTGCCGACCGCGTGGGTGAGCGTATCTACAATGTGCGCAAGCAGGAGCTGCGGGGCTTCGACAGCATTTTCCAAAGCTCCAAAGTCATGGCCGCCGTGGTGCGTGAAGCCCGGCGCATGGCACCGTTGGATGCCCCTCTATTAATAGAAGGCGAAACCGGCACCGGCAAAGAGTTGCTGGCCCGCGCCTGCCACCTGGCCAGCCCGCGCGGGCAGTCGCCGTTGATGGCGCTCAACTGCGCCGGTTTGCCGGAGTCCATGGCCGAGACCGAGTTGTTCGGGTATGGCCCCGGTGCTTTTGAAGGGGCGAGGGCGGAGGGCAAGTTGGGGCTGCTGGAGCTGACGGCGGGCGGCACGTTGTTTCTCGATGGCGTCGGGGAAATGAGTGCGCGGCTGCAAGTGAAGTTGCTGCGCTTTCTGCAGGACGGGTGCTTTCGCCGGGTAGGCAGTGATGAAGAGGTGTACCTGGACGTGCGGGTGATCTGCGCGACGCAGGTGGACCTTTCCGAGCTGTGCGCCCGGGGCGAATTTCGCCAGGACCTTTACCACCGTCTCAATGTGCTCTCGCTGCATATCCCGCCGCTGCGCGAATGCCTGGATGGTTTGCCGCCGCTGGTGGAGCACTTCCTGGATCAGGCCAGCCGGCAGATCGGCTGCCCGCTGCCCAAGCTGGCGCCTGCGGCGATGGATCGCCTCAGCCATTACCACTGGCCGGGAAATGTGCGGCAGTTGGAGAACGTGCTGTTCCAGGCGGTTTCGCTGTGTGAGGGCGGCACGGTCAAGGCTGAGCACATTCGCCTGCCGGACTATGGCGTGCGCCAGCCGCTGGGGGATTTTTCCCTGGAAGGCGGGTTGGAGGAGATCGTCGGACGCTTCGAGAAGGCGGTGTTGGAGCAGCTGTATGCCGAGCATCCCAGCAGTCGACTGTTGGGCAAGCGGCTGGGCGTATCTCACACCACCATTGCCAACAAGTTGCGCGACTACGAAGTCGTCAAAGCCGAACGCGGTTAAACCTGTGGGAGCGGGCTTGCTCGCGAATGCGGTAGGTCAGTCGGTACATAGGGTGACTGACACTCCGCATTCGCGAGCAAGCCCGCTCCCACATGGGTTCTTTGTCGGTCTTGATACCTGCACTTGCCGTTAGCGGCATAAGTCCGCCGTTTTTTCGACTCTCTTCCTACTGCCCTAAGCTGCTACCTGCCGGCAAACCCCCGCTCCGCCTGGACTTTTCCGTATTTCCAAAAGTTGGTTCGCAAATTGCTTAAGCCTCATCAGTACAGCGGTGGGCGGCAAGCGTCCGTCAGAAAGAGGAAAGAGCGTGGATAAGTACCTTTACGTGGCAATGACCGGCGCCAGCCAGAATGCACTGGCGCAGAAGGCCCACGCCAACAACTTGGCGAACGTTTCCACCAATGGTTTTCAACGCGACCTGGAACAGGCGCGCTCGATGCCGGTGTTCGGTGACAGCTTTCCGGCGCGGGCCTTTGCCTTGACCGAGCGCCCAGGCACGGATTTTTCCCCTGGCGCGATGATTGAAACCGGCCGTGACCTCGACGTGGCCGTCAGCGGCGACGGCTGGATGGCCGTGCAAAACCCGGATGGCGGCGAGTCCTACGTGCGCAGCGCCAGCATGAACGTCGATGCGCTGGGCGTGCTGCGGGCCGGCAACGGGATGCCGATCATGGGCAACGGCGGCCCGATTGCCGTGCCGCCCCAGCAGCAGATCGAAGTCGGCCAGGACGGCACCATCAGCATCCGCGCCATGGGCGAAGGCCCGCGAGTGATGGCTGAAGTGGACCGGATCAAGCTGGTGCAGCCCGACCTCAAGAACATGACCAAGGGCCTCGACGGCACCATCCACACCAAGGATGGCCAGCCGGCCCAGGCCGATGCCACCGTCAAGCTGACGTCGGGCTTCCTGCAGGCGAGCAACGTGAACGCCGTTGAAGAAATGACGGCGGTGCTGGCTCTGTCCAAGCAGTTCGAATTGCACATCAAGATGATGAACAGCGCCAAAGAAGACGACCAGGCCATGACTCGCGTTCTGGCGATGAGCTGATAGCAGCCACACACTAATTTTTGTAGCGCGGCGCCATAAAACAGGCGCACGAAGGAGAAGAACATGCTTCCTGCTCTATACGTTGCCAAAACCGGTTTGTCCGCCCAGGACACCAACCTGACCACCATTTCCAACAACTTGGCCAACGTGTCGACCACGGGTTTCAAGCGTGACCGCGCCGAGTTCCAGGACTTGCTCTATCAGATCAAGAAGCAGCCTGGCGCCCAGTCGACCCAGGACAGCGAATTGCCGTCGGGCCTGCAACTGGGTACCGGTGTGGCCATCGTTGGCACTCAGAAGAACTTCAGCGCCGGTAACTTGCAGCAAACCGGCCAGCCGCTGGACTTGGCGGTCAACGGTAAGGGTTTCTTCCAGATCCTGCAGCCGGACGGCACCACCACCTACACCCGCGACGGTACGTTCCACCTGGACGCCAATGGCCAGGTCGTGACCGCCAACGGTTTCGCGCTGGAGCCGGCGATTGTGGTGCCGAACAACGCCCAGACTTTCACCGTCGGCAACGACGGCACCGTGTCGATCACTGTGGCCGGCAACCCGGCCTCCCAGGTGATCGGCAACCTGCAAACCGCCGACTTCATCAACCCGGCCGGCCTGCAGGCGATTGGTAACAACCTGTTCCTGGAAACCGCGTCCAGCGGCGCGCCGCAAATCGGCACCCCTGGCCTTAACGGTTTTGGTACCACCCTGCAAAGCACCCTGGAAACGTCCAACGTCAGCACCGTTGAAGAGATGGTCAACATGATCACCACTCAGCGCGCCTACGAGATGAACTCCAAGGTGATTTCCACCGCCGACCAGATGCTTTCGTTCGTAACGCAGAATCTGTAATCAAGTCTATGGGGCGCTCTTGAAGGCGCCTGCAACACCGTGAGGTATGGGTCATGAATCGCTATGTTTCTGTTCTGGCATTGAGTGGGATTGCTGCGCTGGCGGGCTGTGTCGCGCCGACGCCAAAGCCCAATGATCCGTACTATGCGCCGGTGTTGCCACGCACGCCGTTGCCGGCGGCCGCCAACAATGGCTCGATCTACCAGGCCGGTTTCGAACAGAACCTGTACAGCGACCGCAAGGCCTTCCGGGTGGGTGACATCATCACCATCACGCTGAACGAGAAGACCCAGGCGAGCAAGAACGCCAACTCGCAGATCGGCAAGACCAGCAAGACCAGCATCGGCCTGACCTCGTTGTTTGGCGGTGTACCGAACACCAACAACCCGCTGGGCAGTGGTGACCTGAGCCTGGACGCCGGTTACAGCGGCGACCGCGCCACCAACGGCAAAAGTGCGGCGGGGCAGGGCAACAGCCTGACCGGTTCGATCACCGTGACCGTGGCCGACGTGCTGCCCAACGGCATCATTGCCGTACGCGGCGAGAAGTGGATGACCCTCAACACCGGTGACGAACTGGTGCGCATTGCGGGCATGGTTCGCGCCGACGATATCTCCACCGACAACACCGTGCCGTCGACACGGATTGCCGATGCACGCATCACCTACTCGGGTACGGGTTCGTTTGCTGACGCCAGTCAGCCGGGCTGGTTTGACCGTTTCTTCCTTAGCCCGCTGTTCCCTTTCTAGGTGATCACTTTGAACTTCAAACAGCTGATGGCTGCGATGTTGCTGCTGGCCCTGAGCGCAGGCGCCCAGGCTGAGCGCTTGAAAGACATCGCGAGCATTTCCGGCGTCCGGTCCAACCAGTTGATCGGCTACGGCCTGGTGGTGGGGCTTAACGGTACCGGTGACCAGACCACCCAGACCCCGTTCACCCTGCAGACCTTCAACAACATGCTTTCGCAGTTCGGCATCAAGGTACCGCCGGGTTCGGGCAACGTGCAGTTGAAGAACGTCGCGGCGGTGTCCATCAGCGCTGACTTGCCGCCGTTTGCCAAGCCAGGGCAGGTGGTCGATATCACCGTCTCGTCCATGGGTAACTCGAAAAGCCTGCGGGGCGGCACCTTGCTGATGACGCCGCTCAAAGGTATCGACGGCAACGTCTACGCCATTGCCCAGGGCAACCTGGTGGTGGGCGGCTTTGACGCCGAAGGCCGTGACGGTTCGAAGATCACCGTCAACGTGCCGTCGGCCGGCCGGATTCCCGGTGGTGCCTCGGTGGAGCGCACCGTGCCCAGCGGCTTCAACCAGGGCAACAGCCTGACCCTGAACCTCAACCGTTCGGACTTCACCACTGCCAAGCGCGTGGTCGACAAGATCAATGAGCTGCTCGGCCCGGGCGTGGCCCAGGCCATCGACGGTGGTTCGGTGCGTGTCACCGCTCCGCTGGACCCAAGCCAGCGTGTGGACTACCTGTCTCTGCTGGAAAACCTTGAGGTTGACCCGGGCCAGGCGGTGGCGAAAGTCATCATCAATTCGCGGACCGGCACCATCGTGATTGGCCAGAACGTCAAGGTTTCGCCAGCGGCGGTGACCCACGGCAGCCTGACCGTGACCATCACCGAAGACCCGATCGTCAGCCAGCCTGGCCCGTTGTCCAACGGCCAGACCGCCGTGGTCCCCCGTTCGCGGGTGAATGCCCAGCAAGAAGCCAAGCCGATGTTCAAGTTCGGCCCTGGTACCACCCTGGACGAGATTGTCCGCGCGGTGAACCAGGTGGGCGCAGCGCCCGGCGACTTGATGGCGATCCTCGAAGCATTGAAACAGGCCGGCGCCTTGCAAGCCGACCTGATCGTGATCTGACGCCATGGCCATGGACATGCGCAAAAGCGGCCTGACCAGCACGGCGGACTCGGGTTCTTATTCCGACCTCAACCGGCTCAACCAGTTGAAGTTCGGCGACAAGAACAGCGACGGCAACATGCGCAAGGTCGCGCAGGAATTCGAGTCGCTGTTTCTCGGCGAGATGCTCAAGTCCATGCGCTCGGCCACCGAAGCCCTGGGCAAGGACAACCCGCTGAATACTCCGGCGGCCAAGCAGTACCAGGAAATGTACGACCAGCAGTTGGCGGTCTCCCTGTCTCGTGAGGGCGGTGGTATTGGCCTGGCAGACGTGCTGATGCGCCAGATGCAGAAGAACAAGCCGGTGGACGCCCAGGCGGCCACCTTGCAAGGCCCGGCCGCACCGGCGAAGAAGGTGGATGTGCCGACCGAAATTGCCGCCGGTACCAAGGCCGATGGCCCGCTGGGCCGCAGCAATGGTCAACGGCCTTTGTGGGCGTACCGCGTGGCGGTGCCTGAAGGCACCAACTCCCACGCCAACGATATGGCGCTGATGAATCAGCGGCGCATCTCGTTGCCGAGCAAGCTGACGGATCGCCTGCTGGCCGGCATCGTGCCGGGTGCCGATGCCACCACCACTGCCGCCAAGGCCGCGCCGCTGCGTAACAGCGCCGCCGATGACGGTGTGGTCAACAGTTCTGCCCGCAGCCTGGCTGCACTACCCCCGCGCGGACAAATGCAGGTTTACGGTCGCGCCGTGGCCCAGCCGCCGCTGGCACCCGCGAAAAAAGCCTTCAGTTCGCAGGATGAATTTGTCGCCACCATGTTGCCGATGGCCAAGCAGGCCGCCGCGCGGATTGGCATCGACCCACGCTACCTGGTGGCCCAGGCCGCTTTGGAAACCGGCTGGGGTAAATCGGTGATGCGTGCCGAAGACGGCACCAGCAGCCACAACCTGTTCGGCATCAAGGCCGGCCAGAGTTGGCAGGGCGAACAGGCCCGGGCGATCACCAGCGAGTTTCGCAATGGTGCGATGGTCAAGGAGACGGCGCAGTTCCGTTCCTACAACTCCTACCAGGACAGCTTCCATGACCTGGTGACGTTGCTGCAAAGCAATGATCGCTATAAAGAAGTTGTGAAATCAGCCGACAACCCGGAACAGTTTGTGCGCGAGTTGCAAAAAGCCGGTTATGCAACCGACCCGGATTACGCCAGCAAGATTTCGCAGATCGCAAAAACGATGAACAGCTACCAGAACTACGCTGCCGCGGGCGCTTCCACTCATTTATAAGGTCTGAATCATGAGTTTGCTCAATATCGGGATGTCGGGGCTCAATGCCGCCCAAGGATCGTTGTCGGTCTTAAGTAACAACATCGCCAACGTCAACACCCCGGGATACTCGCGTCAGCAGACCACCCAGAACGCCAGTGCGTCGAATGCGTTCGGCGGTGTGTTCATCGGCACCGGTACGACCCTGGCGGATGTGCGCCGGGTGTACAACGACTTCCTGAACACCGCTTACCAGAACAGCACCGCGCTCAATAGCGACGCCAATGCTTACTTGGGCCAGGCCAGTGCAATCGACAAGACCCTGTCGGACAAAAGCACCGGCATGTCGGCCGTGCTCAGCGCCTTTTTCGCGGCGGCGCAGGCTTCTGCAGCCACGCCCAGTGATGTGTCCGCCCGGCAATTGCTGGTGACCAGTGCCCAGACCTTGAGCAACCGGTTCAACGCGATTTCCTCGCAGTTGACTCAACAGAAAGAAAGCATCAACGGCCAGTTGAGCACCATGAGTGATCAGGTCAACAAGCTGACCTCCTCGATTGCATCCCTGAACAAGCAGATTTCCCAGGTCCAGGGCTCGACGAGCAACGCGCCCGCCAACCTGCTGGATGCGCGCAACGAAGCGGTGCGCTCCCTCAATGAACTGATCGGTGTCACGGCCACTGAAAAGGACGGCCAGGTCAACATCACAACCGGCACCGGCCAGTCGCTGGTAGACGGCGATGTTGCCAATACCATTTCGGCAGTGCCGAGCAAGAACGACAGCAGCCAGTACACCATTCAGATCAACATGGGCAGCACCTCCATGGACATCGGTTCGGTGGTCAGCGGTGGCAGCATTGGCGGCCTGATGCGTTATCGCAGTGATGTGCTGATGCCGGCCATCAATGACTTGGGCCGACTGGCCATCGTCACCGCCGATACCGTCAACAACCAGTTGGGCCAGGGCCTGGATTTGAATGGTGATTTCGGCTCTTCGCTGTTCTCGGATATCAACAGTGCGGCCGCCATCTCCCAGCGTAGTCAGGGGACCGCGGGTAACAGCGCCGGCTCCGGCAACCTGAATGTGTCGATTGCCGACAGCAGCAAGCTGACCACCTACGACTACAAGGTCACGTTTACCAGCGGCAACCAGTACAACGTGGTGCGTTCCGATGGCAAGGCCATGGGCTCGTTCGATACCACCACCACGCCGCCGCCGGTGATTGACGGTTTCACCCTGGCGCTGGATGGCAAAGGGCCGATGGCGGCGGGTGACAGCTTCAAGGTCAGCCCCACCAGCAATGGCGCCAGCGGGATCGGCGTCGACCTGACGGACCCGAATAAACTCGCATTCGCCGGCCCATTGGCGGGCGTTGCCGGCAAGAACACCGGCACCGGCACGTTCACGCCGCCGCAGTTGACGGTGCCGCTGGATATTCATGGCGGTGCCGATACCGCCCAATTGCGCACCGGGATCGAAAACTCGATGCCGGTGAAAATGGTGTTCGGCGATAAGGCCGCGGACGGCACACAGCCGTACACCGTCACCGACGCCCAAGGCTTCAAGATCGGCACCGGCAGCATCATTCCGGGCCAGGGCAACAAGATCACCATCAATGTGCCGATGCGCGACGCCACCGGCGCCGTGATCACCGGCAAGAGCTTCAGTTTTGACACCACCGTTGGCGGCTCGCCGGCCAATAACGACAGCACCACCTTCTCCTTCAACAGTGGCGCCACCTCCGACGGCCGCAACGCCCAGTCGCTGCTGGCGCTGCAAACCAAGGCAACTGTCGGTGTGACGGACGGCAACGGGGGCGTGAGCCTGGTCAGTGCCAACAGCCGCCTGGTGTCCCAAGTGGGTTCCAAGGCTGCCCAGGCCAATACCGACAGCACCGCGACCGGTGCGCTGCTGACGGCGAACAAGGCGGCCGCCAACTCGGTGTCCCAGGTCAACCTGGATGAAGAGGCGGGCGACATGATCAAGTTCCAGCAGTACTACACCGCGTCGTCGCAGATCATCAAGGCGGCGCAGGAAACCTTCAGCACACTGATCAACGCACTTTAAGGGAGTCTGGGACGATGCGTATTTCTACACAGCAGTATTTCGACACCAGCTCCGCCAAATACCAGGACAACTATTCCGGTGTGGTGAAGGCCCAGGACCAGGCGAGTTCCGGCGTCCGGGTGCAGACCGCTTCCGATGACCCGGTGGCTGCTGCCCAATTGCTGATGCTGCAGCAGCAGAAAGACATGTTGGGGCAATACAACACCAACATCACCACCCTGCAAAACTCCCTGACCAACGAAGAGAGCGTGCTGCAAAGCATCAATAACGCGCTGCAAACCGCCCAGGGCCTGGCGCAGCAGGCCGGTAACATCGCCAAGAGCGATGACGATCGCAAGGCGATTGCCGCCCAGGTAGGAGCGCTTGAGGACCAGGTGCTGGGCTTGCTCAACTCCAAGGATTCCAGCGGCAACTACATGTTCTCCGGTGCCAAGACCGATACACCGCCGTACACCCGCAACAATGACGGTACTTACACCTACCAGGGTGACGAGACGCCCCTGAGCCTGCAGATTTCCAACAACCTCTCGATCTCCATGGGTGATACCGGCAAGGCGCTGCTGGAAAGCTCGTCCAATACCGGTCGCACCCAGGCCACGTTGCTGCCGCCTGCCGTGAATGACGGCACGGTGGGGATCTCGGCGGGGCTGGTCACGTCGAGCACGAAGTTTGCCAACAGCTTTTCCGATGGCCAGCCGTACAAGCTGACCTTCTCCAGCAGCACCCAATACAGCGTGACCGACAAGGACGGCAACGACGTCACCTCGGAGATCACCGGTAACGGTACGTTTGACTCCACCAAGGAAGGCTCATCCAGCGTCAGCCTGCGGGGTGTCACGTTCGACATCCGGCTGAACCTGGGCAAAGACGTTGCGTCGGGCCCGGCATCCGATGCGCTGGTGGCGGGCAAGCAATTCTCCCTGGCAACCAAGCCTGACAGCTTCAGTATTTCCCGTACGGCAAGCAATCCGTCCACTGCGCAACTGACGGGTGGCACGGTCACGGATTCGGCGGCTTATACCAGCACCTTTCCCAACTCGGGTGCGGTGATCAAGTTCACCAGTGGCACCGATTACCAGGTGTTCGCCCAGCCGTACTCCGCCAATAGCAAGGCCATTGCCAGCGGCACCATGGCTGCCGGCGCGACGTCGATCACCACGGCCGGCCTGACCTTTGGTGTGAGTGGCACGCCAGGTGCCGGTGACCAGTTCTCGGTCGGCGCCACCAGCAACAAGAACATGAATGCCCTGGACACCCTGGGCCAATTGCGCAAGGCCCTGGAAACCCCGGCCGACGGCAATCCGGTTGCCTTGAATAACCTCAAGGACGTGGTCGCCACGAGTATTGGCAACCTGGGTAACGCTTCGGCGCAGATCGACCAGGTTCGCGGCTCCATTGGTGCACGCCAGAGTGCGATGGATATCCAGAGCACGGAAAACACCAGCCTGGGCCTGGCCAATACGTCCACCATGTCGTCCCTGGCCAACGTTGATATGGGGCAAGCCGCCATTGACCTGACCTTGCAGCAGACCATGCTGCAGGCCTCGCAACTGGCGTTCGTGAAAATCTCCCAGTTGAGCCTGTTCAGCAAGATGTGATTCGAGCAGCTGCAAACCTGCGGCTCACCCTGGAAACGGGGTGGGCCGTTGTGGTTTTTGGCGCTTGTATGTCCCCGTGTTTCGCACAAAGCGCAGAAAATTGAGTGACCTGTGAGTCATAAAGCGCATCTTCACTGTATCGTGTGAAAAGGATAGGTCGTCGCCAGGTCTCTGCGAGGGCCTGCCGCCAAGGTGTAAAGGCGGTTTTCGGCGAGTTTTTTGCGGGGTTATCCCCATTATTGTCAGCACCCGGCGACGTGTCTCGCGGGGTGTTCTCCAGCTATTTAGTATTGGGAAGCCACAATGATTGGCATAAAAAGCATCGCCAGTTACGTGCCGGCAGACGGGATCGATAACTACGCCCAGGGTGCCAAATTCGCCAAGGATGAAGAATTCATCATTGGCAAGATCGGTTCGGCGTTCCTGCCGCGCAAGGATGCTGCACAGGAAACCTCCGATCTGTGCGTCGAGGCGGTCAACGCCTTGTTTGCCAACAACCCCGATTTGAAGCGCGAATCCATCGATGCGCTGATCGTCGTCACCCAGAACGGCGACGAAGAGGGCTTGCCTCACACCGCCGCCATCGTCCAGGACAAACTGGGCCTGCCGACTCACGTGGCGGCCTTTGATATTTCCCTGGGCTGCTCGGGCTATGTCTACGGCATCTATGCGATGAAGGGCTTCATGGAAGCCACTGGCCTGAAAAACGGCCTGCTGGTGACCGCCGATCCGTACTCGAAGATCGTCGACCCGGAAGACCGCAACACCACCATGCTGTTCGGCGATGCCGCTACCGCCACCTGGATGGGCGAAGACGCGCCCTGGCAGTTGGGCAAGGCCAAGTTCGGCACTGACGGTTCCGGTGCGCCGCACTTGAAGGTCAGCGATGGCGTGTTCTTCATGAACGGCCGCCAGGTGTTCAACTTCGCCTTGCTCAAGGTGCCGGCGCATTTGCACGAGCTGCTCAATGAGTCGGACCTCAAGGCTGACGAGATTGACGCATTCTGCATTCACCAGGGCAGTGCGGCGATTGTCGACGCCGTGGCCCGGCGTTTCGAAGATGCACCGGTGGACAAGTTCATCAAGGACATGGTCGAGACCGGCAACACCGTGTCCTCGAGCATTCCGCTGCTGCTGGAAAAGCATATGCTCGACTCCACCTGGAAGCGCGTCGCCATCAGTGGTTTTGGCGTGGGCCTGTCCTGGGGCTCGGCGATTTTGCATCGCCCTTGATGCCTTAAAGGCGCTGCACAAAAAAACGCCCATGATCGAAAGATCATGGGCGTTTTTATTTGGCGCCAAAAAGCCAGCAACTGCGGGGGTTTGGGCCGTCGTAAATGCTTGAATTACAAGGGGTGGCATCGTGCTAGTAAAAAAAATCAAAAAAGTCCTCAAGCAACCTGCTTTCACGACGATAACTATTACGAAGGTTCTCTAGGCCACACCCGGCGGTTGCCAGGGCCGGAAGCCGCAGTAAACAACCCACGAGGATTTCGTCATGGCTTTAACAGTAAACACTAACCTTGCTTCGTTGAACGTTCAGAACAACCTGAACAAGGCTTCCGGCGCCCTGCAAACTTCCATGCAGCGTCTGTCCTCCGGCCTGCGTATCAACAGCGCCAAAGACGATGCGGCCGGCCTGCAAATCTCCAACCGTCTGACCAGCCAGATCAACGGCCTGGGCGTTGCAATCAAGAACGCCAACGACGGCAGCTCGATTGCTCAGACCGCTGAAGGCGCCATGCAGCAGTCCACCAACATCCTGCAAAGCATGCGTACCCTGGCTCTGCAATCCGCCAACGGCTCGCCAAGCGCTGAAGACCGTAAGTCGAACCAGGCTCAATACGCTGCTCTGACTGCTGAATTGACCCGTATCGCTACCACCACTACTTTCGGTGGCAAGAACCTGCTGGACGGTTCTTTCGGTACCACTTCGTTCCAGGTCGGCGCCAACGCCAACCAGACCATCGACATGAGCATCGGTAACGTTGCGGCCAACAACATTGGTTCGCAGCAGCTGAAATCCCAAGGCGTTGCTCCAAGCGCAACAGGCGTTGCCGGCGGCGCGATCGCTGTTACCGGTGGCGGCCAGTCCTCCAACCTGACCATCGCTGCTGGTGCTTCCGCCAAGCAGATCGCTGCTCAGATGAACGGCGCTGTCGGCGGCCTGGCTGCTACTGCCAGCACTGTTGCCCAGTTCACCGTTGACTCCGCTGCCATTGCTGGTGCAACCCCTGCCAGCGCTAACTTCACCCTGAAAGTCGGCAGCGGTACTGCGGTCCAGTTCACTGGCGTAACCAGCACTTCCGATCTGGCTGACCAGCTGAAGTCCAACGCTGCCAAGCTGGGCATCACCGTTAACTACGATTCGACCACTCAAGCGCTGTCGGTCAAGTCTGACACCGGTGAGAACCTGACCTTCAACGCTGGCGACCCAGGCGCTGTTGCCGGTATCAAAGTGGCTACCCAAGACGGCACTGGCACCTTCGGTACTGCCGTTGCTCTGGCTAACACCGCGATCATCGCTACTGGTGCAGTTTCCCTGAACTCCTCCAGCAGCTACTCCCTGAGCGGCGCCGGTGTGACTGGTCTGTTCGCAGCGACTGGTACTGCTGCCAACTCCACCAAAACCACCGTTAACAACACCGACATCACCACTGCTGCCAACGCACAGAACTCGATCGACGTGATCACCCAGGCGATCTCGGACATCGACTCCCAGCGTGCCGGTCTCGGTGCTGTACAAAACCGTTTCGACAACACCGTTGCTAACTTGCAGAGCATCTCGGACAACTCCAGCGCCGCTCGCGGTCAGATCCAGGACGTTGACTACGCTGCAGAAACTGCTCAGCTGACCAAGCAACAAACCCTGCAACAGGCTTCCACTGCGATCCTGTCCCAGGCCAACCAACTGCCATCCGCTGTACTGAAGCTGCTTCAGTAATAGCCATCGGTAGATGACTGACGGAAGGGCGCGTTTACGTGCCCTTTTGTCTTTTGCGTGATGAGGAGATTGGACATGGACATGAGCGTCAAGTTGAACCTGTCTTATCCTGCTGCCCCAACGCCACAGAGTGCGCCTGCCCCTGTGACTGCCGACTCGCAGACCCCCAAGGTTGATGCGACCGTCGCAGCAGTAAAGCCCAAGCAGGAAGCGAAACCGGACGACCTGGAAAAGGCCGTCAACGATATTCGCAAATTTGTCCAGGCGGCCCAGCGCAACCTGGATTTTTCCATTGATGACTCCACCCATCAGGTGGTGGTCAAGGTCATCGCGACCGAAAGCGGCGAGGTCATTCGTCAGATCCCGTCGGAAACCGCATTGAAACTCGCACAAAGCCTTCACGACGCCAGCAACGTGTTGTTTGACGCTAAAGTCTGAGCTGGCATGAATTTTGTTGCTGTAGCTGCTTGAGGCGTCGTCCGTCAAGAAAGCGCCAGCCCCGATCAGGAGAAGAGTCATGGGTGATATCACGGTAAGCGGCCCGGTTACGGGGATTAATACCGAGTCGATCGTTACGGCCTTGGTGAACGCTGAACAAGCGCCCAAGCAGTCGCAGATCAACAAGCAGACGCAAACGTCGACCGCCCAACTGTCCTCGATCGGCAAGATTCAAGCGGCGCTGGATGCCTTCCGCGGCGCCATGGACAACATGACCAAGGACGCCAGTATCGGCGGCCTGACGGCGACCACCTCGGATGCCAATGTTTCTACCGTCACCCTGGGCGCCGGTGCTTCTGCCGGGAGCTACTCCTTGATCGTCAGCCAACTGGCGACGGCTTCGAAAGTTGCTACCCAGACTTATGCGGCGGGGGCGAAGACGGTCGTCAATACCGGCACCACTGCGACGACCCTGGAAATTTCCCAGTCAGGTCAGAGCTATGGGGTCAGCGTTCCACCTGGAGCGACGTTGCAGCAGGTGCGTGACTCAATCAACGCGCAATACAGCAGCGCAGGTCTGAGTGCCAACATTCTGACTGATGCCACCGGTTCCCGACTGGTCGTGACGTCTTCCAATACTGGCGCCGGTACCGATATCAAGCTGGGTGGCAACTCCGGTTTGGATACTGGCTCTTCAGTGGTGGGCAGCCCGCCGCAGAATGCGAAGTACACCATTGACGGTACTGCTCAGGAATCCAAGAGCAATACCCTGTCCGACGCGATCAGTGGTGTGAGTATTAAGTTGGTGGCGGTGTCTCCGCTGCCCACCGGCAGCAAAGATGAAAAGGATCGGATAGCATCAACCATCACCGTCACGCGTAGTACCGACACTCTCAAGAGTTCGGTAAAGGGTTTTGTCGACACCTATAACGCCCTGATGACCGCGATCAATACCGAGACCGCCGTCACTACCAACGCGGATGGTTCCACCACTTCTGCTGCGCTGACGGGCGATTCCACCATGCGCGGTTTGCAGACGGCCGTGCGTGCTCAGCTGAATGCGTTGGCCGGTACGGGCACATTGAAATCCCTGGCCCAGTTTGGTGTGAACACTGACCAGACAACCGGCAAGTTGAGCATTGACGACAAGGTGTTCAGTGCCGCCATCGCCACCAATCCCACCGACATCGGCGGCATTTTCAATGGTGACAATGGCCTGTTGGCGCGTATGAAATCTGCGACCGACAGCTATGCGGTGACCAACACCGGCGTCCTGGCCACGCGTTCTTCGACGCTGTCGGCCAACCTCAAGGACCTGCAAAACCAGCAGGACACCCTGACCGCGCGCATGGCTGCCCTGAAGACAAGCCTGACCGCCAAGTACACGACCATGAACAACCTGGTGGCTCAGCTCACCAGTCAACGCTCCAGTGTCATGACCACGCTCAACGCGCTGAACAAGACCTCCTCGGACAGTTGATCCTCAATGAAGCCGCCCGGTGAAGTGAATAGCTTCGCTGGGCGGGATCTTCAGCAGACCGCCGGCTTAAAGTTTTTTGCGACACCGTCGACATAATAGTCAGAGCCCATTCTTTTTAGCTGTTGCCTGTCACGAGGTAGAAACATGAATCCCATGAGAGCCCTTCGCCAATACCAGAAGGTCAATTCCCATGCCCAGGTCTCCGAAGCCAGCCCGCACCGTCTGGTTCAAATGCTGATGGAAGGCGCGCTGGACCGCATGGCCCAGGCCAAGGGCGCCATGGCTCGTGGTGACATCGCGCAAAAGGGCCTGTTGCTGGGCAAGGCGATCGATATCCTGATTGGCCTGCGTGACGGCCTGAACCCGGAAAAAACCGATGATCCGGCCGCCTTGCAGCAATTGGATAACCTGTACGCCTACATGACCACGCGCTTGCTCGAAGCCAATACCAAGAGCGATGTGGCAATGATCGACGAAGTAGCCGGCTTGATGATTACGCTCAAGGAAGGCTGGGACGGTATTGCAACACTGTAGGCCTGCTGGCCTGAGGAAGACGTTATGAACCACGCCCTGCAACGGATTGACGAGACCCGCGAAGCCTTGATGGACGCATTGGCCGCACGTAACTGGGACGCCATCGGCGAACTGGACCTGGGGTGTCGTGCGGTGATTGATGAGGCGCTGAGCAATGCGCCGGTGGACGAAGATGCCCTGCGGGAAAAGCTGGAGAGTTTGCTGGAGGTGTATCAGCAGCTGCTTGAGGTGACAACCGGGGAGCGTCAGGCGATTTTCGAGGAGATGTCGCAGATCAACCGAGCGGAAAGTGCGTCAAAGGTTTACCATCTGTTCGGCTGAAGGCTCAGTTAATCCGAACAAGGCGCGTCATTAATTTGACCGTGCACATATTTTTGACTTAACTAGTGCTATTTTCAGACGTCAGAAAGCTGTAGCGCAGAAAATGCCTACCGCTATCTAGATTGCCCCAACTCGAGGGCATTAGAGTTTTACTAGGGAAGTTGCTATTGCATGTGGCGTGAAACCAAAATCCTGCTGATCGATGACGATAGCGTTCGACGCCGCGATCTGGCGGTGATCCTGAATTTTCTTGGGGAAGAAAATTTACCCTGCGGCAGCCACGACTGGCAGCAGGCGGTCAGCTCTTTGTCGTCGAGCCGTGAAGTCATTTGTGTGCTGATCGGGACGGTAAATGCTCCTGGCGCCGTTTTGGGCTTGTTAAAGACACTGTCAACCTGGGATGAGTTCCTTCCGGTGTTGCTGATGGGCGATATTTCTTCTGTGGACCTTCCGGAAGACCAGCGCCGTCGTGTCCTTTCCACCCTCGAAATGCCACCCAGCTACAGCAAATTGCTCGATTCCCTGCACCGTGCCCAGGTCTACCGCGAGATGTACGACCAGGCCCGCGAACGCGGCCGTCACCGCGAACCCAATCTTTTCCGCAGCCTCGTCGGCACCAGCCGTGCGATCCAGCACGTGCGCCAGATGATGCAGCAAGTTGCCGACACCGACGCCAGCGTGCTGATCCTTGGCGAGTCCGGCACCGGCAAGGAAGTGGTTGCGCGCAACCTGCATTACCACTCCAAGCGCCGCGACGGGCCGTTCGTGCCGGTCAACTGCGGGGCGATCCCGGCAGAGCTGCTGGAAAGCGAACTGTTCGGCCACGAGAAGGGCGCCTTTACCGGGGCGATCACCAGCCGTGCCGGGCGTTTTGAACTGGCCAACGGCGGCACCTTGTTCCTCGACGAAATCGGCGACATGCCGCTGCCGATGCAGGTCAAGCTGCTGCGGGTCTTGCAGGAGCGCACCTTCGAGCGTGTGGGTAGCAACAAGACCCAAAGCGTCGACGTGCGCATCATTGCCGCTACCCACAAAAACCTCGAAAGCATGATCGAGGTCGGCAGCTTCCGCGAAGACCTGTACTACCGCCTCAACGTATTCCCGATTGAAATGGCGCCCCTGCGCGAGCGTGTCGAAGACATCCCGCTGCTGATGAACGAACTGATTTCGCGCATGGAGCACGAAAAGCGCGGTTCGATCCGTTTCAACTCGGCGGCGATCATGTCCCTGTGCCGTCACGGCTGGCCGGGCAACGTCCGCGAGCTGGCCAACCTGGTGGAGCGCATGGCGATCATGCACCCGTACGGGGTGATCGGCGTGGTCGAGCTGCCGAAGAAATTCCGCTACGTCGACGACGAAGACGAGCAACTGGTAGACAGCCTGCGCAGCGACCTGGAAGAGCGCGTGGCCATCAACGGCCATACGCCGGACCTCGGCTCCACTGCCATGCTGCCGCCGGAAGGCCTGGACTTGAAAGACTACCTCGGCAGCCTTGAACAAGGCCTGATCCAGCAGGCCCTCGACGACGCCAACGGCATCGTCGCCCGTGCCGCCGAACGCCTGCGCATTCGCCGCACCACCCTGGTGGAGAAGATGCGCAAGTACGGCATGAGCCGCAAAGAAGGTGATGAACAGGCGGATGATTGACGCCTGTTTTTCAAACCGCTGATTAATCAGCGGTTTTTTTTCGGCACGGGTATTGCTACAGCACTCGCAACGTTCCGTTTAACTGACGGTCAGCCAAGCGAGAGAGCATGATGCCCCACGCCGCCCAACTATCTTCGGTCCCTGACACTCAGGGGCCTGCCCCCTCCGTAGAGCAGATCAGCCGTCTCGGGCTTGAGCAGGCGTTTTCCCTGTTCAACCAGATGTCGAGCCAATTGACTGACTCCTACAGCCTGTTGGAAGCACGGGTTTCCGAGCTTAAAGGCGAGTTGGCGGTGGTCAGCGCCCAGCGCATGGAAGAGCTGGCCGAGAAAGAGCGCCTGGCCAACCGCCTGCAAAACCTCCTCGACCTGTTGCCCGGTGGCGTGATCGTCATCGACGACCAGGGCCGCGTGCGCGAAGCCAACCCGGCCGCCTGCGACATGCTGGGCCTGCCGCTGGAAGGCGAGCTGTGGCGCGAGGTCATCACCCGCTGCTTTGCGCCGCGGGAAGACGACGGCCACGAAATCTCCCTCAAGGACGGACGCCGCTTGTCCATCGCCACCCGTTCCCTGGATGCCGAGCCCGGCCAGTTGGTGTTGCTCAACGACCTGACTGAAACCCGTCACCTGCAAGACCAGTTGGCACGCCACGAGCGCCTGTCATCCCTGGGGCGGATGGTCGCTTCTCTGGCGCATCAGATTCGTACCCCGTTGTCCGCTGCGCTGATTTACGCCAGTCATTTGACTGATGAGCAGTTGCCGGCGGCCACCCACCAGCGTTTTGCCGGGCGGCTCAAGGAGCGCCTGCACGAGCTGGAGCATCAGGTGCGCGACATGCTGGTGTTTGCCCGCGGCGAATTGCCGCTGACCGATCGTGTCACCCCGGCTGCATTGATGCAGTCCCTGCAAGCCGCAGCCGCCACCCATATCCAGGAAGCGTCAGTCCGTTGGCAGTGCGACAGCCATCACGGCGAGTTGCTGTGCAACCGCGACACCCTGGTGGGCGCGCTGCTCAACCTGATCGAAAACGCGACCCAGGCCAGCGGCCCCGGGGCGCGGCTCAAAGTGCACCTGTATAGTCGCGGCGACACCTTGCGCCTGAGCATCAGCGACGGTGGCAGCGGGATTGACCCGGTGGTGCTGCAACGCCTCGGCGAACCTTTTTTCACCACCAAAACCAACGGTACCGGCCTGGGCCTGACCGTGGTCAAGGCAGTCGCCCGTGCCCATCAGGGAGAATTGCAGCTGCATTCCCGGTTGGGTCGCGGCACGTGCGCGTTGATCACGCTGCCGCTGTTTTCATGCGCCGTCAGCGCGGAGTAAAAGGTCATGGCTATCAAGGTTTTATTGGTTGAAGACGATCGCGCCCTGCGTGAAGCATTGGCTGACACGCTGTTGCTGGCGGGCCATGACTACCGGGCGGTCGGTTCTGCCGAAGACGCCTTGGAGGCCGTGGAGCAGGAGTCCTTCAGCCTGGTGGTCAGCGACGTGAACATGCCGGGCATGGACGGCCACCAATTGCTCGGCCTGTTGCGTGCGCGCCAGCCGCAATTGCCGGTGCTGTTGATGACCGCCCACGGTGCCGTGGAGCGCGCCGTCGACGCCATGCGCCAGGGCGCTGCGGATTACCTGGTCAAACCTTTCGAACCCAAAGCCTTGATCGAACTGGTCGCCCGCCATGCCCTCGGTGCCCTGGGTGTCGCTGACGGCGAAGGTCCGATTGCCTTCGAGCCGGCCAGTGCGCAATTGCTGGAGCTGGCGGCCCGTGTCGCCCGCAGCGATTCCACCGTATTGATCTCCGGCGAGTCCGGCACCGGCAAGGAAGTGCTGGCGCGCTACATCCACCAGCAGTCCCATCGTGCCAGTCAGCCGTTCATTGCGATCAACTGCGCGGCCATCCCCGACAACATGCTCGAAGCCACCTTGTTCGGCCATGAGAAAGGCTCGTTCACCGGCGCCATCGCCGCCCAGGCCGGCAAGTTCGAGCAGGCCGATGGCGGCACCATCCTGCTCGACGAAATCTCCGAAATGCCCCTTGGCCTGCAAGCCAAATTGTTGCGGGTATTGCAGGAGCGCGAAGTGGAGCGGGTGGGGGCACGCAAGCCGATCCAGCTGGACATCCGTGTGGTGGCCACCACCAACCGCGACCTGGCGGGCGAAGTGGCGGCGGGGCGCTTCCGTGAGGATCTGTTCTACCGCCTCTCGGTGTTCCCGTTGGCCTGGCGCCCGTTGCGCGAGCGCCCGGCAGACATCATTCCGCTGGCCGAACGCCTGCTGAGCAAGCACGTCAATAAAATGAAGCACGCCCAGGCGCGCCTGTCGCCCGACGCCCAGGCCTGCCTGATCAGCTACCCCTGGCCCGGCAACGTGCGGGAACTGGACAATGCAATCCAGCGCGCTTTGATTCTGCAACAGGGCGGTTTGATCCAGCCTCAAGACTTCTGCCTGGCCATGGGCACGGGCGCAGCGCCGTTGCCAAGCCTGGCGGTCGCGCCACAGATTGAAGCCGCGCCTGCCGAGTCGGCCGGTGCCTTGGGTGACGACCTGCGCCGCCGCGAATTCCAGATGATCATCGACACCTTGCGCTCCGAGCGCGGCCGCCGCAAAGAGGCCGCCGAGCGCCTGGGTATCAGCCCGCGCACCCTGCGCTACAAGCTGGCGCAGATGCGCGATGCCGGGATGGACGTGGAAGCCTACCTCTACGCCACCTGAAAATTCTCGAAGCCGACAAGGTCAGTCGCCTTTTCTTACAGAATGCCACGGAGCTGGCACCCTTGTTGCTACCACCCCTGTAATCGCTGTGTAGTGTCAAAAAATTGCGGGTCGTCGGAGAGAGAAGGTCATGAGCCAAGGTGTTGAGTTCAATCGGTTGATGTTGGATATGCGGTCCATGCAAATGGATGCCATGGCCCAACCGAAATCCGCCGCGCAAGCCGTGCCGGAATTGGGCCAGAGCAGCTTTGCCGACATGCTCGGCCAGGCCATCAACAAAGTCAGCGATACCCAACAGGCCTCCAATCAGTTGGCCACCGCCTTCGAGATCGGCAAAAGCGGCGTGGACCTCACCGACGTGATGGTCGCCTCGCAAAAAGCCAGCGTTTCATTCCAGGCCTTGACCCAGGTGCGCAACAAGCTGGTTCAAGCCTATCAAGACATCATGCAGATGCCGGTTTAAGGACGATTTGAGTCATGGCAGAAGCAGTCGTGGATAACGCACCCGCCAAGGCAGACGGCAAGCCGCCGCTGTTTGGCCTGTCGTTCCTGGAAAACCTCTCCGAGATGACCATGCTGCGTCAGGTGGGCCTGATGGTCGGCCTGGCTGCCAGCGTGGCGATTGGTTTTGCCGTGGTGCTGTGGTCCCAGCAACCGGATTACCGCCCGCTGTATGGCAGTCTCGCGGGCATGGATTCCAAGCAGATCATGGAAACCCTGGCAGCAGCCGACATCGGCTACACCGTCGAACCGAATTCCGGCGCCCTGTTGGTCAAGGCCGATGATGTGGCCCGTGCGCGGATGAAGCTGGCTGCGGCCGGCGTCACTCCTTCCGACGCCAATATCGGCTTTGAAATCCTCGACAAGGACCAAGGCCTGGGTACCAGCCAGTTCATGGAAGCCACCCGCTACCGTCGTGGCCTGGAAGGCGAGCTGGCGCGGACTATTTCTGCGTTGAACAACGTCAAGGGCGCCCGCGTGCACCTGGCGATTCCGAAAAGCTCGGTGTTTGTACGCGACGAGCGCAAGCCCAGCGCCTCGGTACTGGTCGAGCTGTTTGCCGGCCGCTCCCTGGAGCCTGGCCAGGTGTTGGCGATCATCAACCTGGTGGCCACCAGCGTTCCCGAATTGAGCAAGTCGCAAATCACCGTGGTCGACCAGAAGGGCAACCTGCTGTCGGACCTCGCGGAAAACTCTTCGCTGACCATGGCCGGCAAGCAGTTCGACTACAGCCGTCGCATGGAAAGCATGCTGACCCAGCGTGTGCACAACATCCTGCAACCGGTGTTGGGCAATGATCGCTACAAGGCTGAAGTGTCTGCCGACGTGGACTTCAGCGCCGTCGAGTCCACCTCCGAGCAGTTCAACCCGGACCAGCCTGCCTTGCGCAGCGAGCAATCGACCACCGAACAACGCACCGCCAGCAATGGCCCGCAAGGCGTGCCGGGTGCCCTGAGCAACCAGCCGCCAACCCCGGCCACGGCGCCGCAAACTACCGGTGGCGCTGCCGCTACCGCGGGTGCGGTGCAACCTGGCCAGCCGCTGCTGGACGCCAACGGTCAGCAGATCATGGACCCGGCCACCGGCCAGCCCATGCTCGCGCCGTACCCGGCCGACAAGCGCAACCAGTCCACCAAGAACTTCGAGCTCGACCGCTCCATCAGCCACACCAAGCAGCAGCAGGGCCGGATCAATCGCCTGTCGGTGTCGGTGGTCGTGGATGACCAGGTCAAGATCAACGCCGCCGACGGCGCCGTTACCCGTGCCCCGTGGAGCGCCGATGAATTGGCGCGCTTCACCCGCCTGGTGCAGGACGCGGTGGGCTTCGATGCCAGCCGTGGCGACAGCGTCAGCGTAATCAACATGCCGTTTTCCGCCGAGCGGGGCGAGGTGATTGCCGAGGCAGCGTTCTATACTCAGCCGTGGTTCTGGGACATCGTCAAGCAAGTGCTGGGTGTGCTGTTCATCCTGGTGCTGGTGTTCGGTGTGCTGCGTCCGGTGCTCAACAACATTACCGGTCACGGCAAAAAACAACTGGCCCTGGCCGGCGGCGACGTCGAACTGGGTGGCATGGGCGGCCTGGATGGCGAACTGGCCAACGACCGCGTGAGCCTCGGTGGCCCGCAAAGCATTCTGTTGCCGAGCCCGAGCGAGGGTTATGACGCTCAGTTGAACGCAATCAAGAGCCTGGTGGCCGAAGACCCGGGTCGTGTGGCCCAAGTCGTGAAAGAGTGGATTAACGCAGATGAGTGATAGCCGAGCTGCAGTAGCCAAACTCTCCCGGGTCGACAAAGCCGCCGTGCTGTTGCTGTCCCTTGGAGAAACCGACGCCGCCCAAGTGCTGCGCCACATGGGGCCCAAAGAGGTTCAGCGTGTCGGCGTGGCCATGGCGCAAATGCGCAATGTGCACCGTGAGCAAGTCGAGCAGGTGATGAGCGAGTTCGTCGAGATCGTCGGCGACCAGACCAGCCTGGGTGTCGGCTCCGACAGCTACATTCGCAAGATGCTCACCTCGGCCCTGGGCGAAGACAAGGCCAACGGCCTGATCGACCGCATCCTGCTGGGTGGCAACACCAGCGGCCTCGACAGCCTGAAGTGGATGGAACCGCGGGCCGTGGCCGACGTGATCCGCTACGAACACCCGCAGATCCAGGCGATCGTGGTGGCGTATCTCGACCCCGACCAGGCCGGTGAAGTGCTCGGCCATTTCGACCACAAGGTGCGCCTGGACATCATCCTGCGCGTCTCGTCGTTGAACACCGTACAGCCGGCGGCCCTGAAAGAATTGAACACGATTCTCGAGAAGCAGTTCTCGGGTAATTCCAACGCTTCGCGTACCACGTTGGGCGGCATCAAGCGTGCGGCCGACATCATGAACTTCCTCGACAGTTCGGTGGAAGGCCAGTTGATGGACTCGATCCGCGAGATCGACGATACCCTGTCGGTGCAGATCGAAGACCTCATGTTCGTGTTCAACAACCTCTCCGATGTCGACGACCGTGGCATCCAGGCGTTGCTGCGTGAAGTCTCCTCCGACGTGCTGGTGCTGGCCCTTAAGGGCTCGGACGAAGGCGTCAAGGAAAAGATCTTCAAGAACATGTCCAAGCGGGCTTCCGAACTGTTGCGCGACGACCTCGAGGCCAAGGGCCCGGTGCGCGTCAGCGACGTGGAAACTGCGCAGAAAGAAATCCTCACCATTGCCCGCCGTATGGCCGAAGCCGGAGAAATCGTTCTCGGTGGGAAGGGCGGCGAAGAAATGATTTAAGGCGCCGCGCATGTCGAACAAAGATGAGACGCCCAGCGATCTGATTCGCGCACGGGACGTCGGAGGGTTCGACGTCTGGTCGCTGCCCAGTTTCGACCCGCATCGCCCGGAGCCAGAGCCCGAGCCGGTAGAAGAAGCTCCGGCCGAGATGGAAGAGGTGCCGCTGGAAGAAGTCCAGCCACTGACCCTGGAAGAGCTCGAAAGCATTCGTCAGGAAGCCTACAACGAAGGTTTTTCCACCGGCGAGAAAGACGGTTTTCGCAGCACCACCCTCAAGGTCCGCCAGGAAGCCGAGGCGGCGCTGAGCGTCAAGCTGGCCAGCCTGGAAACCCTGATGGGCAGCCTGTTCGAGCCCATCGCCGAGCAGGATTCGCAGATCGAAAAAGCCATGGTCGGGCTGGTGGAGCACATCACCCGCCAGGTGATTCAGCGCGAATTGGCCCTGGATTCCACGCAAATCGAAAGCGTGATGCGCGAAGCCCTCAAGCTGCTGCCCCTGGGCGTCGGCAATGTGCGGCTGTACATCAATCCCCAGGATTTCGAACAGGTCAAAGCCCTGCGCGAGCGCCATGAAGAAACCTGGCGCATCGTCGAAGACGCCGCGCTGCTGCCCGGTGGTTGCCGAGTCGAGACCGAGCACAGCCGCATCGACGCCACGGTGGAGACGCGCATCACCCAGATCATGGCCAAGCTGTTTGACCAGTTGCACGAGCAGGCGCTGCACCCGGCGGAGCCGGACTTGAGCGTCGAGCTGGACACCCCTGATGCGCCTTGATCGCACCAGCTTCGCCAAGCGCCTGGGTGGCTATGCCGAAGTCACTGAGTTGCCGGGCCAGCCGATCCTGGAGGGCCGCCTGCTGCGCATGGTCGGCCTGACCCTGGAAGCGGAAGGCCTGCGCGCAGCCATGGGCAGCCGGTGCATGGTGATCAACGACGACAGCTACCACCCGGTGCAGGTCGAAGCCGAAGTGATGGGCTTTTCCGGCAGCAAAGTATTCCTGATGCCCGTCGGCAGCGTTGCCGGTATCGCGCCCGGCGCCCGAGTGGTGCCGCTGGCGGATACCGGCCGCCTGCCCATGGGCATGAGCATGCTCGGCCGGGTGCTGGATGGCGCCGGCCGTGCCCTCGACGGCAAGGGCGGGATGAAGGCTGAAGACTGGGTGCCGATGGACGGCCCGACCATCAACCCCCTCAAGCGCAACCCCATCAGCGTGCCGCTGGACGTGGGCATTCGCAGCATCAACGGATTATTGACGGTGGGCCGCGGCCAGCGCCTGGGCCTGTTCGCCGGTACCGGCGTGGGTAAGTCGGTGCTGCTGGGCATGATGACCCGCTTTACCGAGGCCGACATCATCGTGGTCGGGCTGATCGGCGAGCGGGGCCGCGAGGTGAAGGAATTCATCGAGCACAGCCTCGGCGAAGAAGGCCTCAAGCGCTCAGTGGTGGTCGCCTCACCGGCGGATGACGCGCCGCTGATGCGCCTGCGTGCCGCGATGTACTGCACACGCATCGCCGAATATTTTCGCGACAAGGGCAAGAACGTCCTGTTGCTGATGGACTCCCTGACCCGTTTCGCCCAGGCCCAGCGGGAAATTGCCCTGGCCATTGGCGAGCCGCCAGCCACCAAGGGCTATCCGCCGTCGGTGTTTGCCAAGCTGCCCAAGCTGGTGGAGCGCGCCGGTAACGCTGAAGCCGGTGGGGGTTCGATCACCGCGTTCTACACCGTGCTTTCCGAGGGCGATGACCAGCAGGACCCGATTGCCGACTCGGCGCGGGGCGTGCTCGACGGGCACATCGTGCTGTCCCGGCGCTTGGCCGAGGAAGGGCACTACCCGGCCATCGACATCGAAGCCTCCATCAGCCGGGTGATGCCGTCGGTGGTCACGCCTGAGCACATGATGCGCGCACAGCAGTTCAAGCAACTGTGGTCGCGCTATCAACAGAGCCGCGACCTGATCAGCGTGGGCGCCTATGTGGCCGGCGGTGATCGCGAGACCGACCTGGCGATTGCCCTGCAACCTCAACTGGTGACCTACCTGCGCCAAGGCCTCAACGACAAGATCAGCATGGGTGAAAGCGAGGCGCATCTGGGTAGCATCTTCGCTCCGGCACCCGGCGGATAAACCATGGCCAATACCCGCGCCGCACGCCTTGCCCCGGTGGTGGACATGGCCGAAAAAGCTGAAAAGACCGCCGTCCAGCGCCTGGGTTACTTCCAGGGCCAGGTTCGCCTGGCGGAAAGCAAGCTGGGGGATTTGGAACGCTTTCGCGGCGAGTACCAGCAGCAGTGGATCGAGCGCGGCAGCAAAGGCGTCTCCGGCCAATGGCTGATGGGCTACCAGGGCTTTCTCAACCAGTTGGAAACCGCCGTCGGCCAGCAGCGCCAGAGCCTGGCCTGGCACCAGGCCAATGTCGACAAGGCCCGCGACAGCTGGCAACAGGCCTACGCCCGGGTCGAAGGCCTGCGCAAGCTGGTGCAACGCTACATCGACGAAGCCCGCGCGCTGGAAGACAAGCGCGAGCAGAAGTTGCTCGATGAACTGTCCCAGCGTCTGCCCCGCCAAAACCCCTATTGAGCACGCCACCCGTCCCACATGGAGTTGCCCACTTCCCCATCACCTGCTAAACCTTGTTGCACATTGCCAATGACAAGGAAGCAGTCGAATGTCAGTCGAATCAGAAGTGTCCCTGGATGGGAAGAAAGCGACGATCACCGTCAAGGGCCGATTCGATTTCGGTAGTCACCAGGCTTTTCGTGATGCCTACGAAAAGTTCTACAAGGTGCCCGAGATCTACGTGGTGGACTTGAAGGAAACCACCTACATGGACAGCTCGGCCCTGGGCATGCTCCTGCTGCTGCGGGACCATGCCGGCGGCGACGATGCCGAAGTGCAGGTGGTCAACAGCAACTCCGACGTGCGCAAGATCCTCGCCATCTCCAACTTCGACAAACTGTTCGACCTCACTTGAGCGTCCTGGCCCCGGTCCTCGAGGCGCTGACGGTATTGATCGCCGAAGACAGCGCCGCCGACCTGCTGTTGCTGTCGAGCATCGTGCGCCGTCAGGGCCACCAGGTACTGACCGCCAGCAACGGCCAGGAAGCCGTCGACGTGTTTACCCGCGAGCGGCCGCAGTTGGTGCTGATGGACGCACTGATGCCGGTCATGGACGGCTTCGAGGCGGCCCGGCAAATCAAGCAACTGGCGGGGGAGGCGCTGGTGCCGATTATCTTCCTCACCTCCCTGCGCGAGAGTGAAGCCCTGGCCCAGTGCCTGGATGCCGGCGGCGACGACTTCCTGGCCAAGCCCTATAACCAAGTGATTCTGGCGGCCAAAATCAACGCCATGGACCGCCTGCGTCGCTTGCAGGCCACGGTGTTGCAGCAGCGCGACCTGATCGCCCGGCACCACGACTACCTGCTGCAGGAGCAGCGCGTGGCCAAGGCGGTGTTCGACAAAGTCGCGCATTCCGGCTGCATCAACGCCGCGCCAAATATTCGCTACGTGCAATCGCCTTATGCGTTGTTCAACGGTGACTTGTTGCTGGCTGCCTACACGCCGTCGGGCGATATGCATGTGCTGCTGGGGGACTTTACCGGTCATGGTTTGCCGGCGGCGGTCGGCGCGATGCCGCTGGCGGAAGTGTTCTACGGCATGACGGCCAAGGGCTACGGCCTGGCGCAGACCCTGCGGGAGATGAACGCCAAGCTCAAGCGCATCCTGCCGGTGGACATGTTCTGCTGCGCCACCTTGCTGTGCCTCAGCGCCCAGCGCCGGGTGGTGGAAGTGTGGAACGGCGGCATGCCCGAGGGCTATGTGCATGACATCGCCACTGGCAAGCGCACGCCGCTGGTGTCGCGGCATTTGCCATTGGGCGTGCTGACGGCCGAGGCGTTTGATGACCGCACTGAAGTCTGGCCGATGGCGCTGGGCGACCGGGTGTTCTTGCTGTCGGATGGTGTGCTGGATACTGCGGATGCCCAGGAGCAGTTGTTTGGCGCCGAGCGTTTGCAGCAGGTTTTTGCGGCCAACCGCGAGCCGGACCGGTTATTCGAGGAGATCGAGCAGGCCCTGGCGGCTTTTCGCGGCGAAGTGCGTGATGACGTCAGCATGGTGGAGATCAGCCTGCAGGCGGGGGAGGCGTTGCGTTCGCCGTCGATGGTGTATTCCGACAGCGGCCAGTCGTCGCCGCTGGATTGGTCGGTGAGTTTTGAGTTTCGGGCCGAGACGCTCAAGTCCTACAACCCGTTGCCGTATTTGTTGCAGTTGCTGTTGGAGGTTCATGGCCTGCGTGAGCAAAGCGGGGCGTTGTATAGCGTGATGGCGGAGTTGTATTCCAACGCTCTGGAGCATGGGGTGCTGGGGTTGGATTCGCGGCTCAAGCGTGATGCCCAGGGGTTTGCGGCGTATTACCGCGAGCGTAATGAGCGGCTGGCGCGGTTGAGCAGTGGGTATGTGCGGGTGCATCTGAATGTGGTGCCGATCGGGGAGGGTGGGTGCCTGACCTTGCGGATCGAGGACAGTGGGTCGGGGTTTGATGTGGAGAAGGTGCTGGCCAGGCCGCTGGATGTTGACCGTCTGTCTGGTCGGGGGTTGAGCCTGGTGCGGCAGTTGAGCAGCGATGTAGGCTGGTCTGACGGAGGGCGGTGTGCGTGCGTGGAGTTTTCATGGAAGGCTCTGGCATAATCCGCCGATTCTTGATCAAGGAGCGAACAAGTGGCAGAGATTCATCTGGACCCCGATGTGCTGACTGGCTTGCAGGAGGTCATGGAGGGTGAGTATCCGAAGCTGCTCGACACTTTTCTCGATGATTCGCAGAAGCGGGTAGAGGCGCTGCGCCGGGCCCGGGATGACGCGAAAGCCCTTGGGCGGATTGCCCATAGCTTTAAGGGGAGCAGCGGTAACCTTGGGGCGGTGCGGTTGGCTGAGCTTTGTCAGTTGCTCGAGGATACGTCCGCGAAGCACGCTTTTACGGATTTGGGGCGACTGGTGGATGAGATTGACCATGAATTCGCGCTGGTGCGGCCGTTGTATGAGCATGAGCGGGAGCGCTTTCAGCTCTGACGTTTTGGCTCTGAGGTGGTGTGTATATCCGTTATTTAGGTAACGGCCGCCTATGGTTCCGCTCTTACAGCGGCTCACTTTGGAAAAGCCCCAAAGTAAGCAAAGGGCTCTGCCCCGCCTGTCGGCGCCTCGCTGTGGCTCGGCGTTCCCTCACTCCGGCATTGCTCCGCGGGCCGCCGCGACGGGCCATCCATGGCCCGGCGCGGCTAAACCGGCGTCCTGCCGGTTTACCCGCTCCGCAATACCTGCGTTCGGCCTCGGGCTTATTGGGGCAGTCAGATCAAGATCAAGATCAAAAGCAAAAGCACAGCGGCCTCCCGGCCGGCTTGAGTGTTAAAAGCAAAGGCAAGATCCAGAGCGAAAGCCAAATCTGAAGCTGATGCAGCTCTGCTTTTCTGTGGGAGCTGGCTTGCCTGCGATGCAGACAACTCGGTGCATCAGGTAGGCCCAGTTGATGCCATCGCAGGCAAGCCAGCTCCCACATTTGACCGTGCTCGCTTTAGCTTTTGATTTGGCTTTTGCTCTTCAACACTCAAGCCGGCCGGGAGGCCGCTGTGCCCTTGATCTGCTTTTGATCTTGATCTTAGGCGCCCCGTTAAACCACGCTGGCCGAACGCAGGCTTTGGAGCGTGGGTAACCTGGCAGGACGCCAGGTTAGCCGTCCTGGGCCAGGGATGGCCCATGACGGCGGCCCACGGTCCAAAGCCGGAGTGAGGGCACTCCGAGCCTAGGCGAGGAGCCGAGTGGTGGGGCAAGAGCCCTTTGGTTACTTTGGGGCTTTTCCAAAGTGACCCGCTGTAAGAGCGGAACCAATAGAAGCCATCACCCAAATAACGGATATACACCCAAAACCAAAACCTGGCCCAACTCTTGCTATACCTCCTGTAACCGCACCCTCGACCCCTGTGCGGCGGAGACTCTTAGCTATGGCAATCACCCCGAATTCGCTTCTTCAGGCGGCCCCCGCGGCCAAGCCTCAAGCGCCCGCTGCCAATCCACCGGCAGTGGCTGCGGACCCGCGGGACAAGGCCCCGGGCTTCGCTCAGGTGTTCGCCAAACAGGCCCCCGCGCCCACGGCAAAACCCACCGACACCACCACCAAGTCGACCCGCGACAAGCCTGCGGACGCCAGCACCAAGCCCGCCGCCAACAACGACAAGCCTGCCGCCGGCACTCCATCGGTTGCCGATAACGGCAAGACTTTGCCTGCCACCCCGCCGGCCAAGCCCGACACCCCGGACACCACCGCCAAGACCGACGACACGGCCCCGGCAGATGACCCCGCCCTGGCCCAGCAACCCCCGGTCGACCCCGCCGTCGACCCGGCGCTGATGGTCGCGGTAGTCCCCGTTCCCGTCCCGGCAACGCCAGCGCCCGTCGAAACACCGGCACCGGCTGTCGCGAAAGACGACAAGGCCCAGCCAGTGGTAGCGCCACCCGTGGCCGCCACCGACGACGCCAAGCCCGCCTTCGACCCAGAAGCCGATCCACTGGACGCCATGCCCGCCGTGCGCCTGGCCATGGAGCAGGGCGGACACGTATCTGCCAGCAGCCAAACCCCAGCCAAAGGCACGCCGGCCCCGACCCAGGATCAGCCAACTGCCGCGCAAAACTTCGCCACTGGCCTGGCCAGTATGGTCGACCAGCAAGCGTCCAAGGACAGCACCGACCAGGGCGGCGACAAAGCCTTCACCGGCCAGATCGATGGCGGCCTCAAGGACCTGAAAGACGCCCGCAGCGACACCCGTGTCGACGATTTCGCCAATCGCCTCGCTGCACTGACCCAGGCCGCCACGCCGAAAACTGCAAATGCCCTACCGCCGGTCGCCAACGCACCACTGGCCATGCACCAGAGCGGTTGGACCGACGAGGTGGTGAACCGGGTCATGTACTTGTCCAGCGCCAACCTCAAATCGGCAGAGATCCAGCTGCAACCCGCTGAACTGGGCCGCCTGGACATCAGCGTGAAAATGTCCGCTGACCAACAGGCGCAGGTCACCTTCATGAGCGGCCACGCGGTGGTTCGTGACGCGTTGGAAAGCCAGTCGGGCCGTCTGCGGGAGATGTTTGCCCAGCAGGGCATGGGCCAGGTCGACGTCAACGTGTCTGACCAATCCCGGGGCTGGCAGGGTCAGCAGGGTCAGGATCAACAACAGCAGAGCCAGGCACGCGGCGTCAGTGGCAGCGGCGGGCGGGGTGATGGGGTTAATGGTGGCGGTATCGGTGAGGTGGCAGAGGTTGCCGCGCCGGTGGTGCAGTCCATCATTGGTTCCAGTGCCGTGGACTACTACGCCTGATCTGAGAAGCGGCCCTTTTTCCAGTTGGAATCAGGTCATGTGGGAGCTGGCTTGCCTGCGATAGCGGTGGGTCAGCAACCAAGATATCGGCTGGCAGGGCCTCATCGCAGGCAAGCCAGCTCCCACAGTTGATCGGGGTTGTGAGTGAGAGAGCCGTACTCTTCCCATCTGAACTGACAACTCTGGCATAACACTTGCTCTTGCCTTTCCCCAGAACTATGAATCCCTGAATAGTGACGGATTATTGGCATGGCGAAGAGCGACGACGTAGCAACACCACCCGCAGGCAAGGGCAAGCTTAAGCTTATCCTGCTGATTGTCCTGGCCTTGTTCCTGGCGATCGGCCTGTCCGTGGGGGCTACCTGGTACTTCATGCACAGCGCCCAGAGCAAACCGGCCGCGACGGCCGAGGTCAACCCTAACGTCAAGCAACCGGCAATCTTCGAGCCGATGCTTCCGGCGTTTGTCGCCAACTTCAATCAGAACGGCCGTCAACGCTACCTGCAGGTGAGCATTACCCTGCTGGCGCGTAACCAGGCAGACCTGGATGCCCTCAAGGTGCACATGCCAGTGATCCGCAACAACCTGGTGATGCTGTTTTCCGCCCAGCCCTTCGACACCCTCGCCACCCCGGTGGGCCAGGAAATGCTGCGCCAGAAGGTCACTGCCAGCGTGCAGGAAGTGGCCCAGAAGGAAGTCGGCAAACCGGTGATCGAGCAGGTGCTCTTCACTAATTTTGTATTGCAGTAGGATCACGACATGGCCGTGCAGGACCTGCTGTCCCAGGATGAAATCGATGCGCTGCTCCACGGCGTCGACGATGGTCTGGTACAGACCGAAATGGCTGCCGAGCCCGGCAGCGTCAAAAGCTACGACCTGACCAGCCAGGATCGCATCGTCCGTGGACGCATGCCGACCCTGGAGATGATCAACGAGCGTTTCGCCCGTTACACCCGCATCAGCATGTTCAACATGCTGCGCCGCTCGGCGGACGTGGCGGTGGGCGGCGTGCAGGTGATGAAGTTCGGTGAATACGTGCACTCGCTGTACGTGCCCACCAGCCTCAACCTGGTGAAGATCAAGCCTCTGCGCGGCACCGCGTTGTTCATCCTCGACGCCAAGCTGGTGTTCAAGCTGGTGGACAACTTCTTCGGCGGTGACGGCCGTCACGCCAAGATCGAAGGCCGTGAATTTACCCCGACTGAATTGCGCGTGGTGCGCATGGTGCTGGAGCAGGCCTTCATCGACTTGAAGGAAGCCTGGCAGGCGATCATGGAAGTCAATTTCGAGTACATCAACTCGGAAGTGAACCCGGCCATGGCCAACATCGTCGGCCCCAGCGAAGCCATTGTGGTCTCCACCTTCCACATCGAACTCGATGGCGGTGGCGGCGACCTGCACGTGACCATGCCGTACTCGATGATCGAGCCGGTGCGCGAAATGCTCGATGCCGGCTTCCAGTCCGACCTCGACGACCAGGACGAACGCTGGGTCAAGGCCCTGCGCGAAGACTTGCTGGACGTCGACGTACCCCTGAGCGCCACCGTGGCCCGTCGCCAGTTGCGGTTGCGGGATATTTTGCACATGCAGCCGGGGGATGTGATTCCCGTCGAGCTGCCGGAAGAACTGATCATGCGCGCCAACGGCGTGCCGTCGTTCAAGGTCAAGCTGGGTTCTCACAAAGGCAACCTCGCGTTGCAAGTGATTGAACCGATCAACCGCCGCTGATCCACATTAATTTCTGCTCCGCCGAGGACATGTAATGGCTACCGAACACGAAAACACTTCCGCCGAAGACCAGGCCCTGGCTGACGAGTGGGCGGCTGCCCTGGAGGAAACCGGCGATGTCGGCCAGGACGATATCGACGCGCTGCTGGCAGCTGATGCGGCCACCGCACCGGTGGGCAACCGCCTTCCCATGGAAGAGTTTGGCAGCGTGCCGAAGAACAACGAGCCGGTGACCCTGGACGGTCCGAACCTGGACGTGATCCTCGACATCCCGGTGTCGATCTCCATGGAAGTCGGCAGCACCGAAATCAACATCCGCAACCTGCTGCAACTCAACCAGGGTTCGGTGATCGAGCTGGATCGTCTGGCCGGTGAGCCGCTGGACGTGCTGGTCAACGGCACGCTGATCGCCCATGGCGAAGTGGTGGTGGTCAACGAGAAGTTCGGCATCCGCCTGACCGACGTGATCAGTCCAAGTGAACGCATCAAGAAGTTGCGTTGATATGAAGCGCTCATTGGTAGGACTGTTATCGACGCTGCCCTTGAGCGTAATGGCAGCAGAACCGGTCGCCCAGGCGGCCGCACCGGCGCTCGGCAGTGGCGTTGGCGGGCAACTGACCCAGTTGGTGTTGGGCTTGTTGTTGGTGGTGGGGCTGATCTTCGTGCTCGCCTGGGTGTTGCGCCGTGTACAGCGCATCGGTCCGGGCAATGCCCAGGTGATTGAGCTGGTGGGTTCGCGTGCCCTTGGCCCGCGGGACCGGCTGGTGCTGGTGCAGGTGGGCGAAGAGCAGATTCTGCTGGGCATCACCCCCGGCCGTATCACCCCGTTGCACGTGCTCAAGCAGCCTGTGGAAGTGGCCCAGACCCAAGCGGCCACGCCGGAATTCGCCCAGCGCCTCATGGAGTTGCTGGGCAAGGATCAGAAGGATAAGAAGTAATGCGCGTTTTATTGACGCTCATGCTGTTGCTGGCAGCGCCGCTGGCGTACGCGGCAGACCCGTTGTCGATCCCGGCGATTACCCTGGGCACCAACGCGGCGGGCGCGCAGGAGTATTCGGTCAGCCTGCAGATCCTGCTGATCATGACCGCGCTGAGCTTCATCCCCGCGTTCGTGATGCTGATGACCAGTTTCACCCGGATCATCATCGTGTTCTCGATCCTGCGCCAGGCCCTCGGCCTGCAACAGACGCCGTCGAACCAGATCCTGACCGGCATGGCGCTGTTCCTGACGCTGTTCATCATGGCGCCGGTGTTCGACAAGGTGAACCAGCAAGCCCTGCAACCCTATCTGGCGGAGAAAATGACCGCCCAGGATGCGATCGACAAGGCCCAGGGCCCGATCAAGGATTTCATGCTGTCGCAGACCCGTTCCAGCGACCTTGAGTTGTTCGTGCGGCTGTCCAAGCGTACCGACATCGCCAGTCCCGACATGGCGCCGCTGACCATCCTGGTGCCGGCGTTCGTGACCTCGGAGCTGAAGACTGCGTTCCAGATTGGCTTCATGATCTTCATTCCGTTCCTGATCATCGACCTCGTTGTGGCGAGTGTGCTGATGGCCATGGGTATGATGATGCTGTCGCCGCTGATCATTTCGTTGCCGTTCAAGATCATGCTGTTTGTGTTGGTGGACGGGTGGGCGCTGATTATCGGCACCCTGGCCGGCAGTTTCGGTGGGGTGTAGACGATGACGCCAGAAGTAGCGGTCGACCTGTTTCGTGAAGCCCTGTGGCTGACCACCATGATGGTCGCTGTGCTGGTAGTGCCGAGCCTGTTGGTGGGCCTGCTGGTGGCGATGTTCCAGGCTGCGACCCAGATCAACGAACAGACCCTGAGCTTTCTGCCGCGCCTGCTGGTAATGCTGATCACCCTGATCGTTGCCGGCCCGTGGCTGGTGCAAACCTTCATGGAATACATCCTGCAGCTGTACGGCAGTATTCCGCAGTTGATCGGCTGACCCCGTGAATTCGATGTTGGCGTTGACCGACACCCAGATCAGCACCTGGGTGGCCTCGTTCATTCTGCCGTTGTTCCGGGTCACGGCGGTGCTGATGACCATGCCGGTGTTCGGTACCACCCTGGTACCACGCCGCATCCGCCTGTATTTCGCGGTGGCGATTACCGTGGTTATCGTGCCGGGCTTGCCGCCGATGCCGCCGGTGAATGCCCTGGACCTCAGTGCGATGATGTTGATCGCCGAGCAAATCATCATCGGTGCCTTGCTGGGTTTCTCCCTGACGCTGTTCTTCCAGGCCTTTGTGATCGCCGGGCAAATCATCTCGATCCAGATGGGCATGGGCTTCGCGTCCATGGTCGACCCTACCAACGGCGTGTCGGTGGCGGTGATCGGGCAGTTCCTGACGATGCTGGTGACCTTGCTGTTCCTGGCCATGAACGGCCATCTGGTGGTGTTCGAGGTCATGACCGAGAGCTTTACCACCTTGCCGGTGGGCAGCGGGTTGGTGGTCAATCACTTCTGGGAACTGGTGGGGCGCTTGAGCTGGGTGCTCGGTGCCTCGTTGCTGCTGGTATTGCCGGCGATCACCGCGCTGCTGGTGGTCAATATCGCCTTTGGCGTGATGACCCGGGCGGCGCCGCAGTTGAACATCTTCTCCATCGGTTTTCCGCTGACCCTGGTGCTGGGCATGGGGATTTTCTGGGTCGGCATGGCTGACATTCTCAATCAGTATCAACCGCTGGCGACTGACGCCCTGCAGTTCTTACGTGACTTGGCGCGGGCGCGGTAAGCCATGGCCGAGAGCGAGAGTGGCCAGGACAAAACAGAAGACCCCACGGAGAAACGTAAAAAGGACTCCCGGGAAAAGGGCGAGATTGCCCGTTCCAAAGAGCTCAACACCCTGGCGATCATGCTCGCCGGCTCCGGTGGCCTGCTGATCTACGGCGGTGGCCTGGCCCTGGACCTGATGGAGTTGATGCGCCTGAATTTCTCCCTGCCCCGTGAGGTGCTGCTCAGCCCGGGCGCCATGGGCCTGTACCTGCTGCACTCCGGAAAGATCGCGATCCTTGCGGTGCAACCGATCCTGATTACCTTGCTGCTGGCCGCACTGATCGGCCCGATTTCCCTCGGCGGCTGGCTGTTTGCCGCCGGCAGCATGGCGCCCAAGTTCAGCCGGATGAACCCGGGGCCCGGGCTCAAGCGGATGTTTTCCACCAAGGCCCTGGTGGAACTGCTCAAGGCCTTGGCCAAGTTCATCCTGATCCTGTTTGTGGCGTTGACGGTGTTGTCGTCCGACATCGACGACCTGCTGCGCATCGCCCACGAGCCGATCGAACTGGCGATCATCCACAGTGTGCAAGTGGTGGGCTGGAGTTCGCTGTGGATGGCCTGCGGGTTGATCATCATTGCCGCGGTGGATGCGCCGATCCAGCTGTGGGAAAGCCACAAGAAACTGCTGATGACCAAGCAGGAAGTGCGCGACGAGCACAAGGACCAGGAAGGCCGGCCCGAGGTCAAACAGCGGATTCGTCAGCTGCAGCGCGAGATGTCCCAGCGCAAGATGATGGCTGCCGTTCCCGACGCCGACGTGGTCATCACCAACCCGACTCACTATGCCGTGGCGCTCAAGTACGACCCGGAGAAGGGTGGGGCGCCGATGCTGCTGGCCAAGGGCAGTGATTTCACCGCGTTGAAAATCCGTGAGATTGCCGTGGCCAATGACATTCTGCTGCTGGAGTCGCCGGAGTTGGCGCGGTCGATCTTCTACTCCACCGACCTGGACCAAGAGATTCCGGCCGGGCTGTACCTGGCGGTGGCTCAGGTGTTGGCGTACGTGTATCAGATCCGCCAGTACCGGGCGGGCAAGGGCAAGCGGCCGGATCCGCTCAAAGACCTGCCGATTCCGCCGGATTTGCGTCGGGATTCCTGAGTGTTGTAGCGCCTCTCCTGGCCTCATCGCGGGCAAGCCCGGCTCCCACATTTTGATCGCATTCTCCCGGCCAACTTGGTCAACTGTGGGAGCCGGGCTTGCCCGCGATGGCGTCCGTCCAGGCAAAAAAATCTCCTGAGTGTTCCCGCAATTGCCTATGGCAACGTTTAAGTCGCAGGCAAGGGCGCTATGTCATCCAGCACCCGATCAGCCAGCAACCGACCCATCTCAATCAACTGCGCAATCCCCAGCGCGCCTTCCCGCCGCGATCCTTCCAGTTCACAGGCAAAGTCGCAGGTCAGGGCATGGGCCGAAGCCAGTGTTTCGGTGAGGTTGACCAGCAGGTCTTCGACGGGGGGCGTTGTGGGAGGGGGAATGGCTATCTTCGATAGCGCCTTTTTCTTCCCACCAGCAACCCTAAATCCCTGTCGGACGTTTCGCCATCTCCCGTAAACGAGCTTGTGTGGCGAGGGAGCTTGCTCCCGCTGGGGCGCGAAGCGCCCCCAATAAAGCTATCGCGGTTATTCAGGCAAAACGCGTAAGCCGTTCTGGGGCTGCTGCGCAGCCCAACGGGAGCAAGCTCCCTCGCCACAGGTGATGTGTGTACGGCGCTAGCCCTTCGCTGTCCGTGAGACCGATCTGCTCCCTCAAGCAAAAGTTGGAAGGCTTCTTGCAATACCGCCTTCAGGACGCCTCCCGGCGTCAAAAGTTTGCTTCAAGGAAACGAGGAATACCGGTGGATCGCTCTCAAATGCTCAGCACGGCCCGTGGCACCCTGACTGACCTCTCGCGAGGCAATCTGGGTGTGCCGTTGTTGTTGCTGGTGATGCTGGCAATGATGATGTTGCCGATGCCGCCGTTCCTGCTGGACGTGTTCTTCACTTTCAACATTGCGCTGTCCGTGGTCGTGCTGCTGGTGTGTGTGTACGCCCTGCGGCCGCTGGATTTTGCGGTGTTTCCGACGATTCTGCTGATCGCCACGCTGCTGCGGCTGGCGCTTAACGTGGCCTCCACCCGAGTGGTGATGCTCCACGGCCAGGACGGCCACGCCGCCGCAGGCAAGGTGATCCAGGCCTTCGGTGAGGTGGTGATCGGTGGTAACTACGTAGTCGGTATCGTGGTTTTTGCGATCTTGATGATCATCAACTTCGTGGTAGTGACCAAGGGTGCCGGGCGGATTTCCGAGGTGAGCGCGCGTTTCACCCTCGACGCGATGCCCGGCAAGCAGATGGCCATCGACGCCGACCTCAACGCTGGCCTCATCGATCAGAACCAGGCTAAATCCCGTCGTCTTGAAGTCGCCCAGGAAGCCGAGTTCTACGGTTCCATGGACGGTGCCAGCAAATTCGTGCGCGGCGACGCCATCGCCGGCCTGTTGATTCTGTTTATCAACCTGATCGGCGGCATGGCGGTCGGCATCTTCCAGCACGGCATGACCTTCGGCGACGCCGGCAAGGTTTACGCCTTGCTGACCATCGGTGACGGTTTAGTGGCGCAATTGCCATCACTGTTGTTATCTACAGCGGCGGCGATCATGGTGACCCGTGCTTCGGGCTCCGAAGACATGGGCAAGCAGATCAGCCGGCAGATGTTTGCCTCGCCCAAGGCGCTGGCCGTGGCGGCGGGCATCATGGCCATCATGGGTATTGTGCCGGGCATGCCTCACGTCTCGTTCCTGAGCATGGCTGCCATGGCCGCCGGTGGTGCCTACCTGTTCTGGAAAAAGCAAAACAACATCAAGGTGATTGCCCAGCAGGAAGTGGCGCGTCAGCAGGAACTGCTGCCATCGCCGGCCCGGGCCCTTGAAACCAAGGAGTTGGGCTGGGACGACGTGACCCCGATCGACATGATCGGCCTGGAAGTCGGCTATCGCCTGATTCCCCTGGTGGATCGCAACCAGGGCGGGCAGTTGCTGGCGCGGATCAAGGGTGTGCGCAAGAAGCTGTCCCAGGACCTGGGCTTCTTGATGCCTACTGTGCACATCCGCGACAACCTCGACCTGGCGCCCAGCGCCTACCGCTTGACCCTGATGGGGGTGATCCTGGCCGAAGCCGAGATCTACCCGGACCGCGAACTGGCGATCAACCCGGGCCAGGTGTTCGGCAGCCTCAACGGGATTACCGCCAAAGATCCGGCTTTTGGGCTGGAAGCTGTGTGGATCGAAATCAGCCAGCGCAGCCAGGCGCAGTCGTTGGGCTACACCGTGGTCGACGCCAGCACGGTGGTCGCGACCCACCTTAACCAGATTCTGTACAAGCATTCCCACGAGCTGATCGGCCACGAAGAAGTCCAGCAACTCTTGCAATTGCTGGCCAAGGCCTCGCCAAAGCTGGCCGAAGAACTGGTGCCGGGCGTGCTGTCTACCTCGCAACTGCTCAAGGTGCTGCAGGCGCTGTTGGCCGAACAGGTGCCGGTGCGGGATATTCGCAGCATTGCCGAAGCTATCGCCAACAATGCCGCCAAGAGTCAAGATACTGCCGCCTTGGTGGCCGCAGTGCGCGTCGGATTGTCGCGTGCAATCGTCCAAAGCATTGTAGGGCTTGACTCTGAGCTGCCTGTGATCACCTTGGAACCAAGGTTGGAACAAATATTGCTCAATAGTATTCAGAAGGCTGGGCAGGGCGCTGATGAAGGCGTGTTGCTGGAGCCAAGCATGGCTGAGAAGCTGCAGCGTTCGTTGATTGAGGCCGCGCAGCGCCAGGAAATGGAAGGCCATCCGGTGATCCTGCTGGTGGCTGGCCCCGTCCGGGCGATGTTGTCGCGGTTTGGACGCCTGGCTATACCGAATTTGCATGTATTGGCTTACCAGGAAATTCCTGACAATAAGCAAGTGACTATCGTCGCGACAGTAGGGCCCAACGGCTGAGGTAGTGGGATATGCAAGTGAAGCGTTTTTTCGCCGCCGATATGCGTCAGGCCATGAAACTGGTACGTGATGAGTTGGGCGCCGACGCTGCGATTATCGGTAACCGTCGTATTGCCGGCGGTGTGGAGCTGACGGCTGCCCTGGATTACAAGCCCTCGGCCCTGGCGCCGCGTGTGCCGAACATGGAACTGGAAGACGAGCTGCGCAAGACCGCTTCGCGCATTGTCTCGGCCCAGGCTGAACTGAGCATGCGTGGCGACAGCGACGCATCCACCAATCGCCAGCTGTTTGCCGGGTTGCCGCTGACGGCGTCCGAGCCTCTGGTAGAGCCGACTTTTGTTGAACCGCCGCGTCCTGCTGCGCCCGCCCCGGCGGCAGCGGTAGACCAGCGGGTGTTCGACTCGATGCGTTTCGAACTCAACGGCCTGCGTGAACTGCTGGAAGTGCAGTTGGGCTCCCTGGCCTGGAACCAGTTGCAGGGCAGCCAGCCACAACAGGCCAACCTGTGGCGTCGCCTGCAACGCATCGGCCTGTCCGGCCCGTTGTCCCGCGACCTGCTGCAACTGACCACCCAAATTGAAGAACCTCGCCAGGCCTGGCGCATGCTCCTGGCCCACTTGGCGCGGATGATCGTCACCCCGGAAATCGAACCCCTGGAAGAAGGCGGCGTGATTGCCATGGTCGGCCCTGCCGGCATGGGCAAGACCACCACCCTCGCCAAGCTGGCCGCACGTTATGTGCTCAAGTACGGCGCGCAGAACATCGCGCTGGTGAGCATGGACAGCTACCGCATTGGCGCCCAGGAGCAACTCAAGACCCTGGGCCGCATCCTCAATGTGCCGGTGACCCACGTCGACCCGGGCCAGTCCCTGGCCAACGCCCTCGACCCGCTGCTGCGCAAGCGCGTGGTGCTGATCGACACCGCCGGCCTGCAAGCCAGTGACCCGGCCCTGCGTATGCAGCTGGAAAGCCTGGCCGGGCGCGGGATCAAATCCAGAAACTATTTGGTACTTGCCACTACCAGCCAGAAGCAGGTATTGACGGCCGCCTACCACAGCTACAAGCGCTGTGGGCTGGCGGGCTGCATCCTGACTAAACTGGATGAAACGGCAAGCCTGGGCGAAGTATTGAGCCTGGCCATCAGTCATGAGTTACCGGTCGCCTACCTGACCGACGGGCCGCGGATCCCGGATGATTTGCATCTGCCGCGCCGTCATCAGTTGGTCAGCCGGGCTGTCAGCGTGCAAATGCAGGAAGAACCGAGTGAGGAAGCGATGGCTGACATGTTTGCTGACCTCTACCACAGCCCGAACAAGCGAGTCGGCTGAGGCAATATGAACACATTGCAAAGTATCTACATCGATGGCCTGCCAGCAGTTCCCGCGGCCAACTTATGTAGCCTGCGTCTAAGCAAGACAAGGTAAAGAAATAAAATGGGCAGCATGCATCCCGTACAGGTGATCGCGGTGACCGGCGGCAAAGGTGGCGTCGGGAAAACTAACGTGTCAGTGAATTTGTCCCTGGCTCTGGCAGAGCTTGGCCGTCGCGTCATGCTGCTGGATGCTGACCTGGGCCTGGCGAACGTCGACGTTCTGCTGGGACTGACGCCCAAACATACCCTGGCCGATGTGATCGAAGGCCGCTGTGAGCTGCGCGACGTACTGTTGCAAGGCCCCGGCGGGATTCGCATCGTGCCGGCCGCTTCCGGCACCCAGAGCATGGTGCACCTGAGCCCGGCGCAGCATGCCGGCCTGATTCAGGCGTTCAGTGACATCGGCGACAACCTCGACGTGCTGGTGATCGACACCGCCGCCGGGATCGGCGAATCCGTGGTCAGCTTCGTGCGCGCAGCCCAGGAAGTATTGCTGGTGGTGTGCGATGAACCCACCTCGATCACCGACGCCTACGCCCTGATCAAACTGCTCAACCGCGACTACGGCATGAACCGCTTCCGCGTGCTGGCCAACATGGCCCAAAGCCCGCAGGAAGGGCGGAATCTGTTCGCCAAGTTGACCAAGGTCACAGATCGCTTCCTCGATGTCGCCTTACAATACGTTGGCGCAGTTCCTTACGACGAGTGCGTACGCAAGGCCGTGCAAAAGCAGCGTGCGGTCTATGAAGCGTTCCCTCGTTCGAAGTGCGCATTGGCGTTCAAGGCTATTGCCCAGAAGGTCGATACCTGGCCGTTGCCCGCCAATCCTCGGGGGCATCTGGAGTTTTTCGTCGAGCGATTGGTGCATCAGACGAGCGCAGGACCGGTGCTATGACAGCCAGCGGCTACAACCTTTACAAGAAGTCGGCACGTGACAGTCAGGTCGAATTGATCGAGCGCTATGCGCCCCTGGTCAAGCGCATTGCCTATCACTTGCTGGCGCGCTTGCCTGCCAGTGTCCAGGTCGAAGACTTGATCCAGGCGGGGATGATCGGCCTCCTCGAAGTGTCGACCAAGTACGACGCGAGCAAAGGCGCGAGTTTCGAGACCTACGCGGGGATTCGTATCCGTGGGGCCATGCTCGATGAAGTGCGTAAAGGTGATTGGGCGCCGCGTTCGGTACACCGCAACACGCGGATGGTGAGTGACGCAATTCGCTCAATTGAAGCAAAAACCGGTCGCGACGCTAAAGATCACGAAGTTGCGGCCGAACTCCAATTGAGTCTCGACGATTATTACGGGATTTTGAACGATACCTTGGGCAGCCGCCTGTTCAGTTTCGACGACCTTTTGCAGGACGGCGAACATGAAGGGCTGCACGAGGACGGCGCGAGTGCTCATCTCGAACCGTCACGCGATCTGGAAGATGAACGCTTCCAGCGTGCGCTGGCGGACGCGATTGCCAATTTGCCGGAGCGTGAGCGACTGGTGTTGGCGCTGTACTACGACGAAGAGCTGAACCTCAAGGAAATCGGTGAGGTCCTGGGGGTCAGCGAATCGCGGGTCAGCCAGTTACACAGCCAGTGCGCGGCCCGCTTGCGGGGGCGTTTGGGAGAGTGGCGAGCGCGCTGACAGGCAGTGTGGGGACACTGCGAACGATACCGTCCGGGCTCTGCGCCCGGACGGGCTTGGCCCGTGGTGCGCCCCCGGTAGTCCTTTTTGTGTAACGCCTGTTGATTGATATGGCGCGCCCAGGTGCTGGGCGCGTTTAAGACTGCTTGGAGGTCGAATTGGACAAGAACATGAAAATCCTCATCGTTGATGACTTCTCAACGATGCGGCGGATCATAAAAAACCTGTTGCGTGACCTTGGGTTCACTAACACGGTCGAGGCGGATGACGGCATTACGGCGATTCCGATCCTCAACAGCGGGAGCATCGACTTTCTGGTAACAGACTGGAACATGCCGGGCATGACCGGTATCGATCTGCTGCGCCACGTGCGCGCTGATGAAAAACTGCGCAGCCTGCCTGTGCTGATGGTGACCGCTGAAGCCAAGCGTGAACAGATCATCGAAGCCGCCCAAGCCGGGGTTAACGGCTACGTGGTCAAGCCATTCACTGCACTGGCCTTGAAAGAGAAGATCGAAAAGATCTTCGAACGCATCGGTCATTGATGCTGCCACGGGGGAGCTATGGAGCATAAAGAATCATCGCAGGCCGACTTTGAGTCGACCCTGAAAAAACATGCTCACCAACTTGTCGAAAGCCTTGAAAAAGGCCAGTTCGGTGACGCGGTGCAGTTAATCCATGAGCTCAACCAGACCCGTGACCGCGGCCTGTACCAGGAAGTGGGCAAGCTCACGCGTGAGTTGCACAGTGCGATTGTCAATTTTCAGATTGACCCGCACATGCCCCAGGCCGAAGAAATCTCGCAGATCACGGATGCCACCGAACGCCTGTCCTATGTGGTCAGGCTGACTGAGGCGGCGGCCAACCGCACCATGGACCTGGTGGAAAACGCCACGCCTCTGGTCAACGGTATGGCCAGTGAAGCCAAGGCCCTGAGCACTGACTGGGGCCGGTTCATGCGTCGGGAAGTGGGCGCTGAAGAGTTTCGTGAACTGGCGCGTCGGGTCGAGGGCTTTTTGTCCCGCAGCGAGCAGGAAAACCGCACGGTTTCCAGCAACCTGAATGACATTCTGCTGGCCCAGGACTACCAGGACCTCACCGGTCAGGTGATCAAGCGCGTGACCCAACTGGTCACCGAGGTGGAAAGCAACCTGCTCAAACTGGTGTTGATGGCGGGCCAGGTCGACCGGTTTGCCGGCATCGAACATGACCGCGAAGCGATCCTTTCTGAAAAAGATCCACAAAAACACCTCGCCAAGGGTGAAGGTCCGCAGATTCATGCCGATAAACGTGAAGACGTTGTATCCGGGCAAGACGACGTAGACGATTTGCTGTCCAGTTTAGGCTTCTAAGGAGCACACCCATGAGCTTCGGCGCCGATGAAGAAATCCTTCAGGATTTCCTTGTAGAGGCCGGCGAAATTTTAGAGCAACTGTCCGAACAACTGGTCGAGCTGGAAAGCCGACCGGATGATGCGAACCTGCTCAATGCAATTTTTCGCGGTTTTCACACTGTAAAAGGGGGCGCCGGCTTCCTCCAGCTCCACGAGCTGGTGGAGTGCTGTCACATCGCCGAGAACGTGTTCGACATCCTGCGCAAGGGTGAGCGACACGTCGACTCGGAACTGATGGACGTGATCCTGGAAGCGCTGGACGCGGTCAACGGCATGTTCAGTGAAGTGCGCGAACGTGCACCGATCACGGCCGCCACTCCGGAACTGCTGGCCGCCCTGGCGCGCCTGGCGGAACCTGCGGCCAACGCGCCGGTGGTCGAAGCGGTGGCTGAGCCTGTCGCCGAGCCTGCGGGCGACGTGACCGACAGCGAATTTGAACAACTGCTGGACTCGCTGAACGCCGTCAAGGCCGAAGCCGAGGCTCCGGCGGCCAATGCGCCGGCCATGGTGCCAACCACTGAAGACATCACTGACGCCGAGTTCGAGTCGTTGCTCGACCAGTTGCACGGCAAGGGTCAGTTTGCCCCGGACGCGGTGGCCGCAGCGCCAGCGCCTACGGAAGCCGCGGCGCCTGCCAGCAACGAAATCACCGACGACGAATTTGAAGCGCTGCTGGACCAGTTGCATGGCAAAGGCTCGTTTGCTGCCGATGCACTGCCGGAAGTCGCCGCAACCGCCGCCGCACCTGCAGCACCTGCTGCTACTGCAGCCGCTGCACCGGCTGCCGATGGACTGATCTCCGATCACGAATTCGAAGCCCTGCTGGATGAACTGCACGGCAAGGGCAAGTTCACCGAAGTGGTCGGCGCTGCTGCACCGGCTGCTACAGCTGCCGCTGCGGTGACAACGCCAGCCCCGGTGGCCGCCAAGGCCGCTGCACCAGTGGCTGCCAAACCTGCACCGGCCCCGGCACCCGCGCGTGCCGCTGCTGCTCCGGCCGCAGACAAGCAACCGGCCAGTGAAGCCGAAACCACCGTGCGGGTTGATACCGCGCGCCTGGACGACATCATGAACATGGTCGGCGAACTGGTGCTGGTGCGTAACCGCCTGGTGCGACTGGGCCTGAACAGCGGCGATGAGGCCATGCAAAAGGCCGTGTCGAACCTCGACGTGGTCACCGCCGACCTGCAAACCGCCGTCATGAAGACCCGGATGCAGCCGATCAAGAAAGTCTTCGGCCGCTTCCCGCGCCTGGTTCGCGACCTGGCACGCCAGCTCAAGAAAGAGATCAACCTGGAACTGGTGGGTGAAGAAACCGACCTCGACAAAAACCTTGTCGAGGCCCTGGCCGACCCGCTGGTCCACTTGGTGCGCAACGCGGTCGACCACGGTGTCGAGACGCCGGAAGAGCGCGAAGCCTCGGGCAAAAACCGCCAGGGCAAAGTGATCCTGGCGGCCGAACAGGAAGGCGACCATATCCTGCTGTCGATCACCGACGACGGCAAAGGCATGGACCCCACGATACTGCGCAACATTGCGGTCAAGCGTGGCGTGATGGACAAGGACGCCGCCGACCGCCTCACCGACACCGAGTGCTACAACCTGATCTTCGCCCCGGGCTTCTCCACCAAGACCGAGATTTCCGACGTGTCGGGCCGTGGCGTGGGCATGGACGTGGTGAAGACCAAGATCAGCCAGCTCAACGGTTCGATCAACATCTACTCGACCAAGGGCCAGGGCTCGAAGATCGTCATCAAGGTGCCGTTGACCCTGGCGATCATGCCGACCCTGATGGTGATGCTGGGCAACCAGGCGTTCGCCTTCCCGCTGGTCAACGTCAACGAAATCTTCCACCTCGACCTGTCGCGCACCAACGTGGTGGACGGCCAGGAAGTGGTGATCGTGCGCGACAAGGCGCTGCCACTGTTCTACCTCAAGCGCTGGCTGGTGGCTTCGGCCAAGCATGAAGAGCAGCGCGAAGGCCATGTGGTGATTCTTTCCGTGGGCACCCAGCGTATCGGCTTTGTGGTCGATCAGCTGGTGGGCCAGGAAGAAGTGGTCATCAAGCCTTTGGGCAAAATGCTGCAGGGAACCCCGGGCATGTCGGGTGCGACCATTACCGGTGACGGTCGGATCGCGCTGATTCTGGATGTTCCGAGCATGCTCAAGCGTTACGCCGCACGGCGTATTTGATTCGGCCCGGGCAGGGCGGTTGTCCCTCGCCCGGCCTAACGGAGTGTTTATGGTAGTCAAGGTCCTGGTGGTGGACGATTCAGGTTTCTTCCGCCGCCGCGTCTCGGAAATTCTTTCATCGGATTCCAATATCCAGGTGGTCGGCACGGCCACCAACGGCAAAGAGGCGATCGATCAGGCCATGGCCCTCAAGCCAGACGTGATCACCATGGACTACGAGATGCCGATGATGGACGGCATCACGGCGGTGCGGCACATCATGCAGCGCTGCCCGACTCCGGTGTTGATGTTCTCCTCGCTGACCCACGAAGGCGCCCGGGTCACCCTGGATGCGCTGGACGCCGGCGCGGTGGACTTCCTGCCGAAGAATTTCGAAGACATCTCGCGCAATCCCGAGAAGGTCAAACAGATGCTTTGCGAGAAGGTGCACAGCATCTCCCGCAGTAACCGACGCAGCCTGTTCAGTGCACCGGCGCCGGCACCTGTTACACCGCCACCGGCAGCCCCGAGCACCTTTGGTCGCCCGGCGCCTGCGCCGGTTGCGCGCCCGGCCGCAGCACCTGTGCGTACGGCTGCGCCCGCCGCGCATTCGCCTGCTCCCAAGCGCAAGGCCTACAAGCTGGTGGCCATCGGCACCTCCACCGGCGGCCCGGTTGCCTTGCAGCGCGTGTTGACCCAGCTGCCGGCCAACTTTCCTGCGCCGATCGTGTTGATCCAGCACATGCCGGCTGCGTTCACCAAGGCCTTCGCCGAGCGCCTGGACAAGTTGTGCCGCATCAGCGTCAAGGAAGCCGAGGATGGCGACATCCTGCGCCCGGGCCTCGCGCTGCTGGCCCCTGGCGGCAAGCAGATGATGGTCGATGGTCGTGGTGCGATCAAAATCCTGCCGGGTGACGAGCGCCTGAACTACAAACCGTGTGTGGATATCACCTTCGGTTCCGCCGCCAAGTCCTACGGCGACAAAGTTCTGGCGGTGGTATTGACCGGCATGGGCGCCGACGGCCGTGAAGGCGCGCGCCTGCTCAAGCAGGGCGGCAGCGCGATCTGGGCCCAGGATGAAGCCAGCTGCGTGATCTATGGCATGCCCATGGCCATCGTCAAAGCTGACCTGGCCGACGCCGTCTACAGCCTGGACGACATCGGCAAGCATCTGGTGGAGGCCTGCCTGTAATGGATGTATTGAGCCTGATTGGCATCATCATGGCGTTTGTCGCGATTATCGGCGGCAACTACCTCGAAGGCGGCCATCTGGGTGCCCTGGCCAACGGCCCGGCAGCGTTGATTGTGATCGGCGGCACGGTGGGCGCAGCCTTGCTGCAGTCGCCCATGAGTTCGTTCAAACGCGCGATGCAGATCCTTATCTGGATTATTTTCCCGCCGCGTGTCGACCTGCCGGGCGGCGTCGACCGCGTGGTCAACTGGAGCCTCACGGCGCGCAAGGAAGGCCTGCTGGGCCTGGAAGGCGTGGCCGATGCCGAGCCCGACAGCTACGCACGCAAAGGCCTGCAATTGCTGGTGGACGGCGCTGAGCCGGAAGCGATTCGCAGCATCCTGGAAGTGGATTTCTACACCCAGGAAAGCCGCGACATCAACGCGGCCAAAGTCTTTGAAAGCATGGGCGGCTATGCGCCGACCATCGGCATCATCGGTGCGGTGATGGGCTTGATCCACGTGATGGGCAACCTGGCCGATCCGTCGCAACTGGGCAGCGGGATCGCCGTGGCGTTCGTCGCCACCATCTACGGCGTGGCCAGTGCCAACCTGGTGTTGTTGCCGGTGGCTAGCAAGCTCAAGTCGATCGCCATGCGCCAGTCGCGTTATCGCGAGATGTTGCTCGAAGGCATCCTCTCGATTGCCGAGGGTGAAAACCCGCGCTCCATCGAATTGAAGCTCCAGGGCTTCATGGATTGATGGGAGGTATTTGTTGTGAGCCGTCGCCGCCGCGAGCCTGAAGAACACGTCAACCATGAACGCTGGCTGGTGTCCTACGCCGACTTCATTACGCTGTTGTTCGCGTTTTTTGTGGTGATGTACTCCATTTCCTCAATCAACGAAGGCAAGTACAAAGTCATTTCCCAGGCGCTGATCGGCGTGTTCAACGACGCTGACCGCGCCCTCAAGCCGATTCCCATCGGCGAAGAACGCCCCAAGACCGTGACCCCGGCCAAGCCGCTGGTCAATGACAGCGATGAAACCGCCGCCGGCATCGGTGGCACCAGTGACCCGCTGAAAAGCATCGCCGATAACATCAGTGCAGCCTTTGGCGACTTGATCAGCTCCAACCAGATGACCGTGCGCGGCAATGAGTTGTGGGTGGAAATCGAGCTGAATTCCAGCCTGCTGTTCGCCAGCGCCGATGCGATGCCCAGCGACCAGGCGTTCACCATCATCGACAAGGTGGCGGCGATCCTGAAGCCGTTTGAGAACCCGGTACACGTTGAAGGGTTTACCGACAACCTGCCGATCAGCACGGCGCAATATCCGACCAACTGGGAGCTGTCTTCGGCCCGCGCGGCGAGTATTGTGCGGATGCTGGCGATGCAGGGCGTGAACCCCGGGCGCCTGGCGTCGGTGGGGTATGGCGAGTTCCAGCCGGTGGCCAATAACGCCACGGCGGAAGGCCGCGCGCGCAATCGTCGGGTGGTGTTGGTGGTGTCGCGCAACCTGGATGTGCGCCGCAGCCTGACCGGTACCGGCACCGCCAATGCAACACCGGATGCCGCCTTGAAGCGGGCTGGCACACAAACTGCACCAGCGCCCGTAAAGGCGCCGGTTCGCGGGAGTGCCGTCAATTCTCCGTCACCGGCTCTATAACCCCATGCAATTTCTCGGTCGAGCCTGTGCCTGCCGGGAGGAACAATCAGAATGAGAGTCTGGGCAGTTGCCAATCAAAAGGGTGGTGTCGGTAAAACCACCACTTCCATCGCCTTGGCCGGCTTGCTGGCAGAGGCCGGCAAGCGTGTGGTCGTGGTCGACCTGGACCCCCACGGCTCCATGACCAGCTATTTCGGCTACGACCCGGATGCCCTGGAGCACAGTTGCTATGACCTGTTCCTGCACAAGGGCAGCGTGCCGACCGATTTGCCGGGCCAACTGTTGCTGCCTACCAGCAATGAAAAGATCTCGCTGTTGCCGTCCAGTACCGCCCTGGCCACCCTTGAGCGTCAGTCGCCGGGGCAGAGCGGCCTGGGCCTGGTGATCGCCAAGACCCTGGCGCAGCTGTGGCAGGACTTCGACTACGCGATCATCGACAGCCCGCCGTTGCTCGGCGTGTTGATGGTCAACGCCCTGGCCGCCAGCCAACAGCTGGTGATCCCGGTGCAGACCGAGCACCTGGCCGTCAAAGGCCTGGAACGCATGGTCAGCACACTGGCAATGATCAACCGCTCGCGCAAACAGGCGTTGCCGTTCAGCATCGTGCCGACCCTGTTTGACCGCCGTACCCAGGCCTCCCTCGGCACCCTGCGGGTATTGCGCGACGCTTATCCGGACACCATCTGGCAAGGCTACATCCCGGTGGACACGCGCCTGCGGGATGCGAGCCGGGCAGGGCTGACGCCATCGCAGTTCGACGGCAAGAGCCGTGGGGTGCTGGCGTATCGGGCGTTGCTCAAGCACCTGTTGTCCCAGCAACTTGTGGCGCAGGTGGCGTGATGATCATAAACAGCCCTGTAGGAGCCTGGCTTGCCAGCGATGCAGACGCCGCGGTTTTTCTGACAAAACCGGCTCTCGATTCAAGTCCGGACACTTACAGGCCGATAACCTCTGAATACAGGGTTGGTGGGGCTTGCGCGTGGGCATACAGATGAACCGTCCCGTTGATTTCAAGACCCGGCCGCAGCTGGCGCTGGAGTCCTACCTGGACGCCTTGCTCCAGGACGCGACCGAGGAAATGCCGGAACCGATTCTGATCCTCGATGAAGTCATCGAGCCAACACCCGCGGCCCTGGACGAGTTTCAACTGGCGGTCCTGGAAGAGCAGGCCCGTGATGCGTTGGTGGTTCCCTTAGCCGTTCCGGAAACGGTGGCTGTGCCCGAGCCTGTTACGCCTGTGGTGATCGCGCCCGTGGTTGAGGTTCACCTCCCGCCGAGCATCACCCCGCCGCCGGTGCAGGGCGATGGTCGCCCGGTGTGGGCCGCAGAACCGTTCGAATGCTTGCTGTTCGACGTCGCCGGGCTGACCCTGGCAGTGCCGCTGGTGTGCCTGGGGTCGATCTACTCCCTGGAAGGCCAGGAGTTGACGCCGTTGTTTGGCCAGCCGGAATGGTTCCTCGGGATCCTGCCGAGCCAGCAGGGCAACTTGAAGGTATTGGACACCGCGCGTTGGGTCATGCCCGACCGCTATCGGGATGATTTCCGCCAGGGCCTGCAATACGTTATTTCGGTCCAGGGCTACGAGTGGGGGCTGGCAGTGCATCAGGTCAGCCGTTCATTGCGCCTGGACCCGAACGAAATCAAATGGCGCAGCCACCGGGGCCAGCGGCCATGGCTGGCGGGCACCGTGATCGAACACATGTGCGCGTTGCTGGATGTCGCCGAACTGGCGGAGCTGATTGCCAGCGGTGCGGTAAAAGCCATGCCGCTCAACAAACGCACTTGATAACAAGCAGCAGTGCTACGGCGCTGCCCAAGAACACACACCGTAACCAACGGTATTTGAAGGGGTCTGGAGTATGAACAAGTCAGTGTCCGCACAAGGTCTGGTGGATGATCCAATCCTGCAATGGGTCACCTTCAAGCTGGACAACGAGTCCTACGGCATCAACGTGATGCGTGTGCAGGAAGTGCTGCGCTACACCGAAATCGCTCCGGTGCCGGGTGCCCCAAGCTACGTGCTGGGCATCATCAACCTGCGCGGCAACGTGGTGACCGTGATCGACACTCGCCAGCGTTTTGGCCTGGTGCCGACCGAAGTCAACGACAACACCCGCATCGTGATCATCGAAGCCGACAAGCAAGTGGTCGGGATTATGGTCGACAGCGTGGCGGAAGTGGTTTACCTGCGCCAATCTGAAGTCGAGACCGCGCCGAACGTCGGCAACGAAGAATCGGCCAAGTTCATCCAGGGTGTCTGCAACAAGAACGGCGAACTGCTGATTCTGGTTGAGCTGGACAAGATGATGAGCGAAGAAGAATGGCAGGATCTGGAGAATATCTGATTGTTCCTTGAGGTAGCGGTGATCGTCCTGGCCATCCTGTGGGCCGGTACTTTGGGCTTTCTGCTGCGCTACGTGCGCCAGCAACGGGAATTGGCTGCTCGACAGGTCGAGCGCGACGCTGCGCGCGACCGGCGAATCCTGGAGCTGGCCAAGCGGGTCGACCACTTCCAGCAAAGCGCGGTGCGTGTGGGGGATGAAGTGCACGAACTGCGTGCGGTGCTGGCGCCGTTGCCGGACAAGCTGTCGGCGCTCGAGCAGCGTGACCCGTCGAGCCTCTCATTCGCCCAGGCGGCGAAGCTGGTGGGCATGGGCGCGACGGTGGATGAGCTGACGCAGTCCTGCGGGTTGACCCAGGCTGAAGCGCAGTTGATGAGCCGGTTGCACAAGGACAACTGAAGGTTACGAGCGGCAAGCAGGTTGGCTTGTCGCTTATAGCTGATGCCGATTGCTCAGCCATTCGGCCATGGTCGAGTCTTCCAGCGCATATTCACCACGGTTGGCTTTCCAGACCAACTCCTTCTCCCGCAGCACTTCCAGTGCTTTCTGCACGTTTGGGGTGCTGGCGTTCGGCTCGACCTGGGCCTGCTCCAGTTTGCGGTTCACATCCTGGAAGGTTTTTTCCGCAAAAGGCGAAAACGCTTGCTTGCCCAGGGTTCGTTCGCCCATCACTTCGAGTACCGCCTGTTGCAGGGGGGAAAGGTCGTTGTAGGCGCTCTCGTAGTCGCTCCAGATTCCGGCCTGGTGATTCAGTGCTCCCGTCCTCAGCAGCTCGCCAAGATTGCTGGCCTCGCCAAGACCCACGCTCACTTCGGTCAATAGCTTGTTGAGCATTTCCGGGCGCCGGCCGACGAGCTGGAACGCATAGTCCATATCTTCGAGGTTGAACTGGTTGGTTGCGGCCAGGCGCTGGTTCCACAGGTCCGTCACGAACTCCACAAAGTCCCGGCTCAGCAGTGGGAACGGCGTGATGTGGGCGCCAAAGAACGGTTGTTTGCTCTTGAGTACCAGGTTGGCCAGTTTGTCCCGGCTGGACCCGGTGAAGACCAGGCGCAGGCCATCGGTGGTGCTGCTGCCGTTGAGATGATCTCGCGCTGCCTTGAGGGCGAACATTGCGTTCACCCCACCTTCGCTGTTGAGGGCGTGCTGGGCTTCGTCGACGATCAGCACGATCATTTGCCCCGAGACCTGATGCAGCACGTCCAGGGCGTGGCTGAGCGTGGTGCCGGCGGGCAGTTGAGGCTTGGTGAAATCCCAGCTCAAGGTGCGCAGCAGGCTGATCTTTTCGATACCGGCTTTCTTGGCCGCCTTGCTCACCGCGCTTTCGAACTCGCCCAGGGCTTTGCCGATGGCGCCGGAGATCAGCTCGGCGGGGTCGATTTCGCGGTTCATCCAGAGGTCCACGTAAACCGGCAGCCAGCCTCGGGCCTTGCATTCGGGGATGAGGTCGTTGCGCAGGAAAGTACTTTTGCCCGTGCGACGGGGTGCCGCGAGGAACATGCCGGAGCTGTAATCGGCAAATGACTCGCCCGCCAAATCACGGGCGAGCGCTTCGGCGAGTAGCTTTCGACTGAGGATTGGGCGGGTGGGGCTCATGGGTTTTATCCTGAACTATCGAGTTCGAGATAATCTATACCTTGAAAGATATAATTGCTATACATCAGCGGCTGCGGCTTCCGCTAGAGCGTGTTGTTTCTCTTCGGGCACGGATAGCGCTCGGTAATTGCGCCCCTCACCAGCCGGGTCGTGCCAGTTCGCTCTGCCGCAGGGTATTTCTTGCTGTGCTCCAGAACCATCTCTACCAAATGCCCTGGCTCCAGGTTTTCCGGCTGGCAAAGGCGGCGGTTTCTGCGGGTGAATTCGTCTTTGTATTCCAGCGTCCTCAGCACGCCCGTGGTGATGCCGAGGCAATAGGCGGCCTGGTAGGACGGTGGTGCATCCGGCGATTGCTTCCTGGCTTCGCGACAGGCCGTGAGGTAGTCATGGGCCTCGTTGCTGGCCGTTGCCGTCAGGGAAAACACACAAAGACTCAGTGCTGTCAGGATTGAAGTCCGTTTCAACTGCCGCGCTCCGGGATTAGGGGGTCGCGACAGATTAATCCGCCGTTGTTACGGCTTAATGTGAGCCAATCAAGTGTGGGAGCGGGCTTGCTCGCGAAAGCGCTGGATCAGTCTCAGATGTATTGACTGATACGCTGCATTCGCGAGCAAGCCCGCTCCCACATTAATAATCGTCGCCTCTTTCCGTCACATCCCGCTCCACCGGCCCCGCGTCCGGGTCATATCCCACCGGGAACTTGCCCTTCAGCGTCCAGGCGAACGCGATGATCTCGGCGACGGTGCGGTACAGCTCTTCCGGGATACTGTCCCCCAACTCCATGCGCGCCAGTAATTTGACCAGCTCGGCATTTTCGTAGATCGGGACTTCGTTTTCCCGGGCCAGCTTGAGGATGGCTTCGGCCAGGGCGTCGTCGCCCTTGGCCGTCAGGGTCGGTGCTTGTTGCCCGTCGTATTTGAGAGCAATGGCCTGGCGGGGCGGGTTGGGATTTTTCATGCGGTTTCATCCACCCAGCGTTGTTCCAGTCCGGTCTTCGGGCCACGCGGCGGGGTGCCGAGGTGGCAGTCCAGGTCGCCGACGTTGAGTCCCGACGACACCAGACGCTCGCGCAGGCTGCTCAGGTGGCTTTCGATCAGGCTGGCGGTGAACGGACGGGTCGCCCACAGCTGGCTCGACAGTTTGCCCTGGCTCAGTTGCGCCTGGACCTGCAACGGGCCCAGGGGCTCCATGTCGAGGGCCATTTCCACGCGCCAGAGCATTTGCTTGGGGTCCTTGCTGTCCTTGCGTTCCGGCTGATCTTTGTCGGGTGCGGGCTGTTCGCGCTGGAACTTGACCTGCAACGGCACGATGTCCTGCAAGGTACGCATCGGGATTTCCAACTGCCAAGTGGTCAAGAGCTTGCCATCGGCGGTGGTGCCGGTTTGTTCCAGGCTCGACAGCTGATGGCTTTGCAGCCGGGAAATGGCGCCGGCGGCCAGGCGCAGCAGGTTTTCCAGATCGCTCTCACCTTCCAGGCGTTGCATCAGCCGATCCGGCAGCGGAAAGCCTGCGGGCGCTTGGCGGGCGCCGACCTGGCCGAGGGTGCCCAACGGGCTGCGCACGAAGCTGGGCAGCAGTTGCGCCAGGGTGTTGGACGCCAGGATCGCATTGAGATTGGTGTTGGCGGGCAGGGCCGGCAGCAGGTCGGCGACGAAGCGCAGCAGGGCGCCCTTCATGTCCAGCGGCGGTATCTGCGGGTTTTGCCCGGCGAGCAGCTTGGCTTCCAGGAATGTGCCGCTGTTCTGGATCAGTTGCGCCAGTACCTTCGGATTACTGGCCTGGGCCAGGTCGGGCAGGCTCGCCAGCAATCGCTCGGCGGCGGCACGCAAATCGACCGAGGTGCTGTCGCTGCTGGTCGCCGGCAGGCTTTGCAGCGCGGTGAACACCACGTCCAGCGAGCCCTGGCGGCTTTGTTGGGTGGAGAGTTGCTGGGCCACGGCCAGTTGGTCCTGGCGCCCGCTCAGGGGCACAAAGCTCAAGGTCTGGGCGCTTTGCACCACGGCGCTGAGCAAGCTGCCGATGCGCAGCGGCTGCGGGCTTTCGACGGTCAGGGTCGCGCCGCTGAGGACGTTATTGAGCACCGACACCAGCGAGCGATACACCACCGGCTGGTTGGCACCCTGTGGCAGCGCCTGGGTGGTCAGCACCTTGCCTTGCAGCAGGGTGCCCACCGGCAGTTGGGTGGTGTCGATGCGAGTCAGCGCAGCCACGCTGGAACTCAACGCCTGCTGAAGGCTGATGGATAAATTGCCCGAAGGGGTCTGGCTGACTTCCACCTGGGCGCCCAGCGGCAGCGGCTGGCTGCTGCTGGCCTGCACCAGGGTTTGCCGACCGCCTTCCAGGGTCAGCTTGAGCAGCAACTGAAACGCATCGCCGCCTTGTTTCAGTGCCAGCACCTCGGCATTCACGGTTTTTCCGGGGTCAATCAGGCCGGTCTGCGGCTCCAGCAGTTTCAGCAGCTCACCCGTCGCGGGCGCGGGCGCAGGCCCGGCCGGCAGCGTCGGGGGAAGCGTGGGAAGATTGATCTCACCGGTCATCGTGCGCGCCGTCTCAAGGGAAATTGCCCTCTTTAGAGTAGGGCATCACATGTATAATGCCGCCCGTCTTCAAAGAGAGCGTTAAAAACAACACAACTGATTGATCCAGCTCTCTAAAAACGGTCGCCAAAGCAGTTAATGTGCATCTCTTTAACGGCCGTTCCACCGCCGACTTGAACCGTAAAGGCCCGCGATCTCTTGACCAGCCCTCTTCTAGAAGCCGTAGCGCTCGCCTGTGAACGTGACCTGCGGATGCTGTTCGAACACCTCGAACTGCGTCTGGCGGGCGGCGACATGGTGCAGGTCAGCGGCCCCAACGGCAGCGGCAAGACCAGCCTGTTGCGCCTGTTGGCCGGCCTGATGCAGCCGACGGCGGGGGAAGTGCGGCTCAACGGCAAACCGTTGCACGAGCAACGCACCGAGCTGGCGCGCAACCTGATCTGGATCGGCCACGCCGCCGGGATCAAGGATGTGCTCACCGCCGAAGAAAACCTCAGTTGGCTCAGCGCCCTGCATCATCCCGCAAGCCGCGAGGCGATCTGGCAGGCCCTCGCTGTCGTTGGCCTGAAGGGTTTCGAAGACGTTCCCTGCCACACCCTGTCCGCCGGCCAGCAGCGCCGCGTGGCCCTGGCCCGTTTGTATCTGGACGGCCCGCCGCTATGGATTCTCGACGAACCCTTCACCGCCCTCGACAAACAAGGCGTCGCCCAGTTGGAAGAACACCTTGCCGCGCACTGCGAGCAGGGCGGCATGGTGGTCCTGACCACTCACCACACCTTGACGCGCATGCCTGCCGGTTACCGCGACCTCGACCTGGGCCGGTGGTCGGTATGAGTGTTTTTGCCCTGTTGGTCGCCCGCGAAGCGCGGTTACTCTGTCGCCGCCCGGCCGAACTGGCCAACCCGCTGGTGTTCTTCGCGATTGTGATCGCGCTGTTCCCGTTGGCGGTGGGCCCCGAGACTAAACTGTTGCAAACCTTGTCTCCGGGACTGGTCTGGGTGGCGGCGCTTTTGTCGGTCCTGCTCTCGCTGGACGGGCTGTTTCGCAGTGATTTCGAAGATGGTTCCCTTGAGCAGTGGGTCCTTTCGTCGCACCCCCTGCCACTTCTGGTATTGGCCAAGGTACTGGCACACTGGGTGTTTTCCGGCCTGGCGCTGGTATTGCTCGCGCCGTTGCTGGCGATGATGCTGGGATTGCCCACCGAGTGCCTGCCGGTGTTGCTCCTTTCCTTGTTGCTTGGCACGCCGGTTCTCAGTCTACTGGGCGCGGTGGGTGCGGCGCTGACTGTGGGTTTGAAACGCGGCGGCCTGTTGTTGGCCCTGCTGATTTTGCCTTTGTATATCCCGGTGTTGATCCTGGGCAGCGGCGCTTTGCAAGCCGCGCTCCAGGGCATGCCGGCGACCGGTTACCTCCTGTGGCTTGGCAGCCTGGCCGCCCTGGCGGTAACCCTGACACCCTTTGCTATAGCGGCTGGCCTGAAGATCAGCGTCGGCGAATAATGAGGTCTGGTTAAGGGATATAACCTTAACCAGTAAAGACCCTAAGCTTCTCGCAACGACGAGAAGCAACCGTGATGGAAACAGCATGAACTGGACCTGGTTTCACAAGCTCGGCTCGCCCAAATGGTTTTACGGCATCAGTGGCAAACTGCTGCCGTGGTTGAGCATCGCCGCCGTATTGCTGATCGGCATCGGCCTGGTCTGGGGCCTGGCCTTCGCGCCGCCGGACTACCAGCAAGGCAACAGCTTTCGCATCATCTATATCCATGTTCCCGCCGCGATGCTGGCCCAGTCCTGCTACGTGATGCTGGCGGTGTGCGGCGTCGTCGGCTTGGTGTGGAAGATGAAGCTGGCGGACGTGGCCTTGCAATGCGCCGCGCCCATCGGTGCCTGGATGACCGCCGTGGCGCTGGTCACCGGCGCGATCTGGGGCAAGCCGACCTGGGGTTCGTGGTGGGTCTGGGACGCGCGCCTCACCTCCATGTTGATCCTGCTGTTCCTGTATTTCGGCCTGATCGCCCTGGGCAACGCCATCAGCAACCGTGACAGCGCCGCCAAGGCCTGCGCGGTGCTGGCGATTGTCGGCGTGATCAACATCCCGATCATCAAATACTCGGTGGAGTGGTGGAACACCCTGCACCAGGGCGCCACCTTCACCCTCACCGAAAAGCCGGCAATGCCCGTGGAAATGTGGGCGCCGCTGCTGCTGATGGTGCTGGGGTTCTACTGCTTCTTCGGCGCCGTGCTGCTGCTGCGCATGCGCCTCGAAGTGCTCAAGCGTGAAGCCCGCACCAGTTGGGTCAAGGCCGAAGTGCAAAACAGCCTGGGAGCCCGTGGATGAGCTTCAACTCTTTCAGTGATTTTCTCGCCATGGGCCATCACGCCCTGTATGTCTGGACGGCCTATGGCATCTGCCTGGCGGTGCTGGCCCTCAACGTCGCCGCGCCGATCCTGGCCCGCAAGCGTTACCTGCAACAAGAGGCGCGTCGTTTGCGCCGGGAGACCGAAAAGTGAATCCGCTGCGTAGAAAGCGTCTGTTGATCATCCTGGCCATCATGGCCGGTGTCGGCATTGCCGTGACCCTGGCCCTGAGTGCCCTGCGGGAGAACATCAACCTGTTCTACACCCCGACCCAGATCGCCAACGGCGAAGCGCCGCTGGACACGCGAATCCGCGCCGGTGGCATGGTCGAGAAGGGCTCGCTGCAACGTTCCGGGGACTCCCTGGACGTGAAATTCATCGTCACCGACTTCAACAAATCCGTGACCATCACCTACCGCGGCATCCTCCCGGACCTGTTCCGCGAAGGGCAGGGCATCGTCGCCCTCGGCAAGCTCAACGCCGACGGCGTGGTAGTGGCCGACGAAGTGCTGGCCAAGCACGATGAAAAATACATGCCGCCGGAAGTCACCAAGGCCCTCAAAGACAGCGGCCAATCCGCCCCGACCCCTGCCAAGGAGGGCTAAGTCATGACGTCCGCATTGTTTATTCCGGAGTTGGGCCAGTTGGCGATGATCCTCGCCCTGTGCTTTGCCATCGTCCAGGCCGTGGTCCCGTTGCTGGGTGCCTGGCGCGGTGACCGCCTGTGGATGAGCCTGGCCCAGCCGGCCGCCTGGGGCCAGTTCGCCTTTCTGGTGTTCGCCTTCGGTTGCCTGACCTACGCCTTCATGACCGACGACTTTTCCGTCGCCTATGTCGCCAACAACTCCAACAGCGCCTTGCCCTGGTACTACAAGTTCAGTGCCGTGTGGGGTGCCCACGAAGGTTCGTTGCTGCTGTGGGCGTTGATCCTCGGCGGCTGGACCTTTGCTGTCTCGATCTTCTCCCGCCAACTGCCGCAAGTCATGCTGGCCCGGGTGCTGGCGGTGATGGGCATGATCAGCATCGGCTTCCTGCTGTTCCTGATCATGACTTCCAACCCGTTCACCCGCATCCTGCCGCAGATCCCGGTAGACGGTCACGACCTCAACCCGCTGCTGCAAGACATCGGCCTGATCGTGCACCCGCCGATGCTCTACATGGGGTATGTCGGTTTCTCGGTCGCCTTCGCCTTCGCCATCGCCGCCTTGCTCGGCGGGCGTCTCGATGCGGCCTGGGCGCGCTGGTCGCGGCCATGGACCATCGTCGCTTGGGCGTTCCTCGGCATCGGCATCACCCTGGGCTCTTGGTGGGCCTACTACGAACTCGGCTGGGGCGGCTGGTGGTTCTGGGACCCGGTGGAAAACGCCTCCTTCATGCCCTGGCTGGTGGGCACGGCGCTGATTCACTCGCTGGCAGTCACCGAAAAACGCGGCGTGTTCAAAAGCTGGACCGTGTTGCTGGCCATCGCCGCGTTTTCCCTGAGCCTGCTGGGTACGTTCCTGGTGCGTTCCGGTGTGCTGACATCGGTTCACGCGTTTGCCTCCGACCCGGAGCGCGGCGTGTTCATTCTGATCTTCCTGCTGTTCGTGGTTGGTGGCTCGCTGACCCTGTTTGCCCTGCGCGCGCCAGTGGTCAAAAGTCATGTGGGATTCAACCTTTGGTCCCGGGAAACCCTGTTGCTGGGCAATAACCTGGTGCTGGTGGTGGCGGCTTCGATGATCCTGCTCGGTACCCTGTACCCGCTGGTGCTGGATGCCCTGAGCGGCGCCAAACTGTCCGTCGGCCCGCCGTACTTCAACGCACTGTTTATCCCGTTGATGGCGCTGTTGATGGTGGTGATGGCGGTCGGCGTACTGGTGCGCTGGAAAGACACCCCGGTGAAATGGCTGGTGGGCATGCTCACCCCGGTACTGCTCGGCAGCGCCGCGCTGGCCGTGATCGCCGGTATAGCCTACGGCGACTTCAACTGGGCCGTGCTCGCCACCTTCATGCTGGCTGCCTGGGTATTGCTGGCCGGCGTACGTGACCTGATCGACAAGACCCGCCACAAAGGTTTGATCAAAGGCCTGCCGACCATGACCCGCAGCTACTGGGGCATGCAGGTCGCCCACATCGGCATCGCCGTGTGTGCGTTGGGCGTGGTGTTGTCCAGCCAGAACAGTGCCGAGCGCGACCTGCGCCTGGCGCCCGGCGAGTCCATGGACCTGGCCGGTTACCACTTCATTTTCGAAGGCGCCAAGCACTTCGAAGGCCCGAACTTCACCTCCGACAAAGGCACCGTACGTGTGGTGCGCAATGGCAAGGAAGTGGCGGTGTTGCACCCGGAAAAACGCCTGTACACCGTACAAAGCTCGATGATGACCGAAGCCGGGATCGACGCCGGTTTCACCCGCGACCTCTACGTCGCCCTGGGTGAACCGCTGGGCGATGGCGCCTGGGCCGTGCGGGTCCACGTCAAACCGTTTGTGCGCTGGATCTGGTTCGGCGGCCTGCTCACCGGGTTCGGTGGTTTGCTGGCAGCGATGGACCGGCGCTACCGGGTCAAGGTCAAGAGCCGGGTGCGTGAAGCCCTCGGCCTGCAAGGAGCGGCGGTATGAAGCGTTGGTTGATGGTGTTACCGCTGGCGGCATTTCTGGTGGTGGCGGTGTTCCTGTATCGCGGGCTGTACCTGGACCCGGCCGAGCTGCCGTCGGCCATGATCGGCAAGCCATTCCCGGCGTTCTCGCTGCCGACGGTGCAAGGCGACAAAACCCTGACCCAGGCTGACTTGCTGGGCAAACCGGCGCTGGTCAATGTGTGGGGCACCTGGTGCATTTCCTGCCGCGTGGAGCATCCGGTGCTGAACAAGCTGGCGGAGCAGGGCGTGGTGATCTACGGCATCAACTACAAGGACGACAATGCTGCCGCCCTGAAGTGGCTGGCAGAGTTCCACAACCCGTACCAGCTGGATATCCGCGACGAAGACGGCAACCTCGGCCTGAACCTCGGCGTCTACGGCGCCCCGGAAACCTTCTTCATCGACGCCAAGGGCGTGATCCGCGACAAGTACGTGGGCGTGATCGACGAAGTGGTGTGGCGCGAGCAACTGGCCGCCAAGTACCAGGCGCTGGTGGATGAGGCCAAGCCATGAAGCGTTGGTTAGCCGCCGCTGTGTTGGGCTTGAGCATGGTTGGCGTGGCCCACGCCGCCATCGACACCTACGAATTTGCCAAGGACGGAGACCGCGAGCGTTTTCGCGAATTGACCAAGGAACTGCGCTGCCCCAAGTGCCAGAACCAGGACATCGCCGACTCCAACGCACCGATCGCCGCCGACCTGCGCAAAGAGATTTTCCGCATGCTCGGCGAGGGCAAGGACAATCAGCAGATCATCGACTTTATGGTCGACCGCTACGGTGACTTCGTGCGCTACAAGCCGGCGCTCACCGGCAAGACCGCGTTGCTGTGGTTCGGCCCGGCCGGGTTGTTGCTCGCCGGTGTCGTGGTGATGGCGGTGATTGTGCGCCGCCGTCGTGTCGCCCCGGCCGATGGCTCGGACTCGCTTTCCGTCGATGAGCGTCAACGCCTCGACCAACTGCTGGACAAAAAAACTGATGATTGATTTCTGGCTCGCAGCCGGTCTGCTGCTTCTGATTGCCTTGAGTTTCCTGCTGATCCCGGTGTTACGCGGCCGCCGTGCCCAGCGTGAAGAGGATCGCACCGCGCTGAACGTGGCGCTGTATCAAGAGCGTGTGGCGGAGCTGCAAACCCAGCAGTCCGAAGGCGTGCTGGATGCGGCCCAACTGGACAGTGGCCGCGCTGAAGCGGCTCGCGAGTTGCTGGCGGATACCGAGGGCGTGGAAAAGCCCCGGGAATCACGTCTCGGCAAACCGTTGCCGTTGCTCGCGGCCTTTCTGGTGCCGGTGCTGGGCGTGGCGCTGTACCTGCATTACGGCGCCAGTGACAAGGTCGAACTGACCCGCGAATTCTCCCAGCCGCCTGTGTCCATGGAAGACATGACCCGCCGCCTGGAGCGCGCCGCTGCCGCCCAACCGGATTCGCCGGAAGGCCTGTACTTCCTCGGTCGTGCCTACATGGCCCAGGACCGTTCCGCCGATGCGGCCAAAGTCTTCGAGCGCACCGTGGCTTTGGCCGGTCGCCAGCCGGAGCTGCTCGGGCAGTGGGCCCAGGCCCAGTACTTTGCCGATAACAAACAGTGGTCGCCCAAGGTCCAGGCCCTGACCGACGAAGCACTGAAACTCGATCCGAAAGAAGTCACCAGCCTCGGCCTGCTGGGTATCGCCGCCTTTGAAGGCCAGCGTTACCAGGAAGCGATCGACTACTGGAACCGCCTGCTGGCGCAACTGCCGCCGGAAGACAACTCCCGTGTCGCACTGCAAGGCGGCATTGACCGGGCTGCCGAGAAGCTCAGAGAGAGTGGCGGTAGCGTGGCGCCCGTGAAGGCACAAAAGCAGATGCAAGTGCGCGTAGACCTGGCGGCGGATGTGAAGGCCAAGGCCTCGCCGACCGACAGCGTGTTCATCTTCGCCCGTGCCGTCAAAGGCCCGCCAGCGCCATTGGCCGCCAAGCGCGTGACCGTGGCCGACCTGCCGATCACCGTCGAACTGGGCGATGCCGACGCGATGATGCCGCAGTTGAAACTGTCCAACTTTCCCGAAGTCCAACTGGTTGCGCGCATATCCCGGGCAGGTGTTCCGACAGCTGGCGAGTGGATCGGCCGCAGCCAACCCTTGGCCAGCAGCACCACTGCGCTGCAGCAGTTGACCATCGACAGTCCGGATAAATAATTCGAGGAAATGCCCATGACCGCTATCGCACGTATCACCCTGCTCAGCCTGGTATTGGGGTTGAGTGCTTGTGCGGTCCACCGGCCTCCGTCGCCTACCGGGCCGACCATTCCACCGACAGGGCCGTCGACCCAGCCGAGCACGCAGCCAGGCACCCAGCCTTCCGGCCCGGTGATCAAACCGTCGAAGCCAGTGCCTAGCTCCTCGCCGACCTTCGCACCTCCGCCAGGTGCTGCCAGCCACTGGGACGGGAAGATGCAGGTGTACGTGCTGGACGAACAGCCGGATACGTTCTATCGCCAGCGCACCTACTACCGCTGGAGCAACGGCTGGAGCCGCTCCATCAGCCCGAACGGGCCTTGGGAAGAGACCGACGTCCATGGCGTGCCGCCGGGGTTGAGCAAGCAGTACGCGCAATGAAAAAAAGGCGACCTTCGGGTCGCCTTTTTTGTGAGCGTGAAATGCAATCAACTGTGGGAGCTGGCTTGCCTGCGATAGCGGTGTGTCAGGTTATGAAGTTGTGGCTGATACACCGCCATCGCGGGCAAGCCCGGCTCCCACAGGATTTCTACTGTTTTTGATATTCGGCCTGGCCTGCGCCACTGATCCAGTGGATCACCCCGGCAATCACCCCCAGCATCACCCCAAACTCGACAATCCCCATCCAGCCCAACCGCGCCATCAACCAGCCGCTGACCGTCGCCCCCACCGCGCCGCCAAAAAACGTCGCCGTCATGTACAAACTGTTGATGCGGCCCTGGGCTTTCGGGTCCACCGCAAACGCCCGCGTCTGATTCGACACCAACCCCGACTGCACCCCGATATCCAGCACGATCACCCCCAGCACCAGCAAAATGATCGAGGTTTCCGCCCCCGCCAGCAGCAGGAATGCCAAGGTGACAATACCAATACTCGCCCCAATCACCTTACGCGAACCCAACCGATCGGAAGCCCGTCCACCGAGCGACGCCGCCAATGCACCTGCCGCCCCAATAATCCCGAAGCCACCGGCCCAGGCACTGCCCAACTGCCACGGCCCGTGGGCCAGCAACGCCGCCAGATTCACCCAGAACGCATTGAAGCAAGCCCACAACAGCGCCTGCACCATCATTGATTGGCGAATCGGGCTGTTGTCGCGCATCAGCGGCCACAGCGAAGCCAGCAGGCGAGGGTAGGACAGGTTGGTGCTGGGCACGCCCCGTGGCAGCAGCTTGGCGGCGGCGATCCACACCGGGATCATGAACGCCGCTTCCATCGCGTATACCGCCCGCCAGCCATAAGCCTCACCGACCACGCCGGCGATAGTGCGCCCCAGCAGAATGCCCACCATGATCCCGCTGACCACCGTGCCTACATTGCGCCCGCGTTCGTGGGGCTGCGACATCACCGCCGCGAACGGCACCAGTTGCTGCGGTACACAGCTCACAATCCCCAAGCCAAATGACGCCGCAACCAGCGCCCAGATACCCGGTGAAAACGCCGCCGCCAGGGCGAAACAGAACGCCAGGGCGATCTGCCCCAGTACCAGTTTGCGCCGGTCAAAGCGGTCGCCCATCGGCAACAGCAATGCCAGGCCGGTGGCAAACCCCAGCAGGGCGGAGCCGGCCACCAGGTCCACGGTGGTCACGTCCACGCCCATGTCCGAAGCAATCAATGGAAGGATTGGCTGGGTGCAGTAAATATTGGTGATCACCGCGCCGGCGATCACCGCCATCATGATGATCTTGCCGCGCGGCGCGACCGCAGGCGCTGCAGGACTTTGGTCAGTAATCGGTTGGCCACTCACGGCGCTCTCCTTCAATGCAGATCTCCGGGGGCGGAGATGAGTGGCCAACGTTACGCACTCGCGCTTGGCAGGATAATCCCCTAGGATTTGGAATCATCCTTCCAGAATTTGATAGGTTGCCATGAACCGTCTTGAATCCATGTCCATCTTCGTTGCCGTGGTTGATGCAGGCAGCCTGACCGCTGCCGCGCGGCGCCTCGACATGCCGCTGGCCAGCGTCAGCCGCAAGGTGGCCGAACTCGAGACGCACCTGAAAACCCGCCTGCTGCACCGCACCACGCGCCAGCTGTCGTTGACCGATGCCGGCGCCTCTTACCTCGACGCATGCCGGCGCATTCTTGAAGACATCAGCGAGGCCGAGCGCGCGGCCACTGGCGAATATTCCGAGCCCCGGGGCGAGTTGGTGGTCACCGCGCCCGTGGTCTTCGGGCGGCTGCACATCGTGCCGGTGGTGGCGGAATTCCTGGCGCAGTACCCGGAGATCGACATCAACCTGATCCTTACCGACCGCGTCGTGCACCTGATGGAAGAACACTGCGATGTGGCCGTGCGCATCGGTGAACTGCCCGACAGCTCGCTCAAGGCCATGCAGGTGGGCACGGTGCGGCGGGTGGTGTGCGCCAGCCCGGCGTACCTGGCCGCTCGCGGTGTACCGGCCGAACCCCAGGACTTGGCGGGACATGACTGCATCACTTTCGAAGTGCTGGCATCCCAAGGGGCGTGGGGATTTGGTGCGGGTAAAACCGGGCTCTCGGTACCGGTGCATTCGCGGTTGTCGGTGAACACCGCAGAAGCGGCGATTGCGGCGGCGACATTGGGAGTTGGGGTGATTCGGGTGCTGTCGTATCAAGTGGCGGATGCGCTGCGGGAGGAGGCGTTGGCGGTGGTGCTTGAGGCGTTCGAGTCGGCGCCGCTGCCCATCAGTTTGGTGCACAAAGGCCAGTCGCCGTTGCCGCTGAAGCTGCGGGCGTTTCTGGATTTTGTGATGCCGCGATTGCGCGCCCGCACCGCCCAATAACACCGACGAATTTGAACCTGATGAAAATCAAAATGTGGGAGCTGGCTTGCCTGCGATAGCGGTGTATCAGGTTTTGAAACTGTTGCTGATACACCGCTATCGCGGGCAAGCCCGGCTCCCACATTGGATTTACGTTGCCAGTTAGATCTCGGCAAGGCGCGACTTTAGAAACTCCAGGGCATCTTTAAACACCTGATGCCACTCTTCTGACGACTCGCTCGCCAGCGGGTGCCAGAAGAACTGGAACTCGTGGCCGCCATCATCCTCTGCAAAATGGGTCCAGGTATCTGGCAGGTCTTCAGGGATCAGGCATTGATGAAAGGCCCATGTATGCCCCGTGGACGCTGAGTGCCAAGTGCCCAGGTCACGTATCACCTTGCCGGTTATCCCGGCTTCTTCCTGTAATTCCCGAATCGCAGCTGCGTCGGTGCTTTCGCCAGGCTCCACGCTGCCCTTGACCAGTTGAAGGCCGGCCAGTGGGTGTTTGAAGGCGAGGATTTCCAGCGATTGGCGGGTTCGCAGAACGACCGGACATGCCTTGTCTTTTCCCATCACGTTGCGCTCTTGCACATATTGACGACCAGCTATTGCACCACAGTCCGGCATATTTCCAATGCCGGGCGAAGACCTTTCATTGGATCGTTCCCACGCTCTGCGTGGGAATGCATCCCGTGACGCTCCGCGTCATCACTGCGCAAGACTTCAACCGTCCATCCCCAGCTGGACGCAGAGCGTCCGAGGCGGCGTTCCCACGCAGAGCGTGGGAACGATCAAAGTCCTACAGCTACTTCCAACCTTTCATCAAACCTTCATCAAACGGTTTTACTCCAGTCATGTGCAAGTCATAGGGCTGACACAGCCCGCGCCTACTGTCGTTTGAACTCAAACGCAGCCACGGATGGCTGTTCAACCAGACAGAGAAGCCCATGACTCCAGCTATCCATGTCGATCATCTGAACAAGACCTTTGCGAAAAAATCCGCATTGGTCGACCTCGAGCTTACCGTTGCCACCGGTGAGATGGTCGCGCTGATTGGCGCTTCCGGCTCCGGCAAATCCACTTTGCTGCGCCACCTCGCGGGCCTGGCCTGTTGCGACAAGAGCAACGGCGGCAGCGTCAAGGTGCTGGGCCGGGAAGTGCAGGCCAGCGGGCGGTTGAATGGCAAGGTGCGGCGCCTGCGCGCCGATATCGGCTACATCTTCCAGCAGTTCAACCTGGTCAACCGCTTGAGCGTGCTCGACAACGTACTGCTCGGTTGCCTGGGCCGCATGCCGCGCTGGCGTGGCAACCTCGGGTTGTTCAACTCCGAGGAAAAACAGTTCGCCATGGAATCCCTGGCCCGCGTCGGCCTGGCGGACCTGGCCAGCCAACGCGCCTCTACCTTGTCCGGTGGCCAGCAGCAACGCGTGGCAATCGCCCGTGCCCTGACCCAACGCGCCGAAGTGATCCTCGCCGATGAACCCATCGCCTCCCTGGACCCGGAGTCGGCGCGCAAGGTCATGGAGATCCTCGCCGACATCAACGGCCGCGACGGCAAGACCGTGGTGGTCACCCTTCACCAGGTCGATTACGCCATGCGTTATTGCCCCCGAGCCGTGGCGCTCAAGGGTGGGCGGATTCACTTCGATGGGCAGGCCAGCGACCTGAGCAGCCAGTTCCTCAATGATTTGTACGGTGCCGATGTCGACACCAGCCTGATGTTTTCCGACCAGACCCGCACACCCGTCGTCCCCGCACGGTTGGCCCTGGCCCGCGCTTGAAACCTTACTAACGACCCACAGGAATCCTCTCCATGTTGAACCGTATCGGTCATGTGTTTCTGTCCGCCGTGCTGTTAGCCAGCGTGGCCATGGGCAATGCCCAGGCCGCCGACAAGGCGATCAATTTCGGCATCATGTCCACCGAGTCTTCGCAGAACCTCAAGAGCATCTGGCAGCCCTTTCTGGATGACATGCACAAGAAGACCGGCCTGACCATCAACGCCACCTTCGCCTCCGACTACGCCGGCCTGATCCAGGGCATGCGTTTCAACAAGGTCGACGTGGCCTGGCTGGGCAACAAGGCCGCGATGGAAGCGGTGGACCGTTCCAACGGCGAAATCTTCGCCCAGACCGCCGCCGCCAACGGGGCTGCCGGTTACTGGAGCGTGCTGATCGTGCGCAAGGACAGCCCGATCAATAACGTTGAAGACATGCTCAAGAACGCCAAGAACCTGACCTTCGGCAACGGTGACCCGAACTCCACCTCGGGCTACCTGGTACCCGGCTACTACGTGTTCGCCAAGAACCACGTCGACGCCGCCACCGCCTTCAAGCGCACCCTCAACTCCAGCCATGAAGTCAACGCACTGAGCGTGGCCAAGGGGCAGTTGGACGTCGCCACCTTCAACACCGAAAGCTGGGACCGCCTGGAAGTCACCCAGCCGGACAAGGCCGCGATGCTCAAGGTGATCTGGAAGTCGCCGCTGATCCCGGCCGACCCGATGGTGTGGAGCAAGGCCCTGAGCGACAGCGAGAAGACCAAGATCCGCGACTTCTTCGCCAACTACGGTGACACCGACGAAGAGAAGGCCGTGCTGAAGAACATGCAACTGGGCAAGTTCCTCAAGTCCAGCGACGACCAGCTGTTGCCGATCCGCCAACTGGAGCTGTTCAAGCAGCGCACCACCATCAGCGCCGACGACAAGCTGGAAGCGGCTGACAAGGCCAAGAAGCTGGCGGATATCGACGCCGACCTCGCCAAGCTGCAACAGCGCATCACCGAACTGGACAAAAAGACCGCAGCCAACGGCTAACCCCCTGTAGGAACCGGGTTCATGTGGGAGCGGGCTTGCTCGCGAATACGGTGTGTCATTCAACGCATCCGGCGACTGAGTCACCGCATTCGCGAGCAAGCCCGCTCCCACATTAAGCCCAGTTCCAACCCTACACCGAGAGTGACCCATGACTACCTTGCATGCTGAAGCAGTGGGCAAAAGGACTTGGCCGCAATACCTGGGCTGGGGCCTGTTCCTGATCCTGCTGGCCTGGGCCTGGCACGGTGCCGAGATGAACCCGCTGGCGCTGTACCGCGATTCCGGAAACATGGCGACCTTCGCCGCCGACTTCTTCCCGCCGGACTTCCACGAATGGCGCTCCTACCTCAAGGAAATGATCGTCACCGTGCAAATCGCCCTCTGGGGCACGGTACTGGCGATTGTCTGCTCGGTGCCGCTGGGCATTCTGTGCGCCGACAACATCACGCCGTGGTGGATTCACCAACCACTGCGCCGGGTGATGGATGCTTTCCGTTCGATCAACGAAATGGTGTTCGCCATGTTGTTCGTGGTCGCGGTGGGCCTCGGTCCTTTCGCGGGTGTCCTGGCCTTGTGGATCAGCACCACCGGCGTCCTCGCCAAGCTGTTTGCCGAAGCCGTCGAAGCCATCGACCCGGGCCCCGTTGAAGGTGTGCGAGCCACCGGCGCGAGTGCCTTGCAGGAAGTGATCTACGGCGTGATCCCGCAAGTGATGCCGCTGTGGGTGTCCTACGCGCTCTACCGCTTCGAGGCCAACGTACGCTCGGCGACGGTGGTGGGGATGGTCGGTGCCGGCGGGATCGGCGTGATCCTCTGGGAAAACATCCGCGCCTTCCAGTTCGTGCAGACCTGCGCGGTGCTGCTGGTGATCATCGTGGTGGTGAGCTGTATCGACGTGCTGTCCCAACGCCTGCGCAAGCAGTTCATCTGACGTCGGAGGGGTGCCCCAGGGCGCTTTTTTTTAAGCATGCAGTTGTCTAGACAAGATGAGCCGGTGTACCGCGAACTCGCCGACATCCTGCGCCGCGAACTGAGCAGCTACCAGGCCGGTGAATTCCTGCCGGGCGAGGTGCAACTGGCTGAACGCTTCGGCGTCAACCGCCACACCCTGCGCCGCGCCATCGATGAGCTGGTGTTCGAAGGCAGCCTGTTGCGCCGCCAGGGCAAGGGCACCCAAGTGCTGGACCGCCCGCTGATTTACCCGATGGGGGCCGAGACCTCCTACAGCCAGTCGTTGTCGGCCCAAGGCGTGGGCGTGGAAGCGATGCTGCTCAAGCGTCGCTACTGCTTCGCCAGCCGCGAAGAGGCGCAGCAATTGGGCATCGCGGAGATGGCGCCAATGATCGAGCTGCAGACCCTGCGCAAGCTCGACCACCAGCCGGTCAGCCTGATCCGCCATCGTTACTGCGCCAGCCATGCACCGTTGCTGGCGGATTACAACGGCGGCTCCCTGCGCCAGTACCTGCGTGAACGCGACCTGCCGTTGACCCGCACCCAAAGCCTCATCGGCGCTCGTTTGCCCAACCGCGACGAAGCCGCACTGCTGATGATGCCCCGGCACTTGCCGGCGCTGACCGTATTCACCCTTTCCCGCGATCGCGACGGCCGCCCGGTGGAGCTGGCGCAGTCCACCAGCCGTTCGGATCGCTTCCAGTACCAAGTGGTGACCTGATGGAGACCTCGATGAACCTGTCCCCGCGTCAACACTGGATCGGCGTGCTCGCCCGCGCCTTTCGCAGTGAATTGCTGCCCCATGAAGACGCCCTGCGCGACGTGGATTACCAACTGATCCGCGCCCCGGAAATCGGCATGACCCTGGTGCGCGGCCGCATGGGCGGCAATGGCGCGCCGTTCAACCTCGGCGAAATGAGCGTGACCCGCTGCGTGGTGCGCCTGGCCGATGGGCGCACCGGCTACAGCTACCTGGCCGGGCGCGACAAGGTCCATGCCGAACTGGCGGCCCTGGCGGATGCGCATTTGCAGGGCGCGCACCCGAGCCCCTGGCTCAGCGACCTGATCGGCTCACTGGCCAACGCCCAGGCCGAACGCCGGGCGCACAAAGAGGCCGACACCGCCGCCACCAAGGTCGAGTTCTTCACCCTGGTTCGAGGAGAAAACTGATGAATGCCCAACGCTTGCAACCGGCCTTTGTAGACCCGGTGCTGGACGCCCAGCGCGGTTTTCGCGGGGCCCTCAAGGCCCTCGCCGAGCCCGGCCTGATCCAGTCCTTGCCCGCGGCCCCAAGCCTTGAAGGCCTGGCCCCCGCTACCTACGCGCTGTGCCTGGCGCTGCTGGATATGGACACGCCGCTGTGGCTGGCGCCGTGCTTCGACACACCGCTGATTCGCGCCAACCTGGCGTTCCACTGCGGCTGCCCGCTGACCGCCAACCGTGAAGAGGCCGCGTTCGCCTTGCTCGGTGAACAGGACTTGCTCGACCTCAGCGGCTTCGACCACGGCAATGACCGCTACCCCGATCAGTCCTGCACCTTGCTGGTCCAGTTGACCGACCTGGAAGCCGGTCGCGCCTTGAACTGGCGCGGTCCGGGGATCAAGACCCAGCGTCAGGTCAACCTGCCGGTGCCCCAGGCGTTCTGGCTGGAGCGCCAACGCCGGGAGACGTTTCCCCGTGGCCTGGACGTGTTGTTCGCCGCGGGCCATCACCTGATCGGCCTGCCACGCAGCACCCGAATTACACAGGAGCATGCCTGATGTACGTAGCCGTCAAGGGTGGCGAACAGGCCATCGACAATGCCCACCGCCTGCTGGCGAAAAAACGCCGGGGCGATACCTCCATTCCGGAACTGAGCGTGGAGCAGATCCGCGAGCAACTGCCGTTGGCGGTCGCGCGAGTGATGAGCGAAGGCTCGCTGTACGACACAGAGCTGGCTGCGCTGGCAATCAAGCAAGCGGCGGGGGATCTGGTGGAAGCGATCTTCCTGCTGCGGGCCTACCGCACCACGTTGCCGCGCTTCAACCCGAGCCTGCCGATTGATACCGCGCAGATGTCCCTGAGCCGGCGTTTGTCGGCGACTTTCAAGGACGTGCCGGGTGGGCAACTGCTGGGCCCGACCTTCGACTACACCCACCGCCTGTTGGACTTCGCACTGCTGGCCGAAGGTGAATACCCTGGCCCGCAAACCACGCCGGATGCTGCCCTTGAACCATGCCCTCGGGTACTCGGCTTGCTGGCCAAGGAAGGGCTGATCAAGAACGAATCCGACGACACCGGCAGCGTCGCCGACATCACCCGCGACCCGCTGGAATACCCGGCCAACCGCGCCCAGCGTCTGCAAGCCCTGGCTCGTGGCGATGAAGGTTTTCTGCTGGCACTGGGTTACTCGACCCAGCGCGGCTACGGCCGCAACCACCCGTTTGCCGGTGAGATTCGTATCGGCGATGTGGAGGTGTGGATCGACCCGGAAGAGTTGGGTTTCCCGGTCTGCCTGGGCAGCATCGAAGTCACCGAGTGCGAGATGGTCAACCAGTTCGTCGGCTCGGCCACCGAGCTGGCGCAGTTCACCCGGGGCTACGGCCTGGCATTCGGGCATGCCGAGCGCAAGGCGATGGGCATGGCGCTGGTGGACCGCTCGCTGCGGGCCAATGAGTTCAACGAAGAGATCGTCTCGCCGGCCCAGCAGGAGGAATTCGTGCTGTCCCACTGCGACAACGTCGAGGCGGCGGGCTTTGTTTCCCACCTCAAATTGCCTCACTACGTGGACTTCCAGTCCGAACTGGAACTGATCCGCAAACTGCGCCAACCGGCCGAGGGCACGCGCCATGAATGACCTGACCCAAACACCTGCCCGTGACCCGGCGTACAACTTCGCCTACCTCGACGAGCAGACCAAACGCATGATCCGCCGCGCCTTGCTCAAGGCCGTGGCGATCCCCGGTTACCAGGTACCGTTCGGCGGTCGCGAGATGCCGCTGCCTTACGGTTGGGGCACCGGCGGCATGCAACTGACCGCCGCGATTCTGGGGGCCGATGACGTGCTCAAGGTCATCGACCAAGGCGCCGACGACACCACCAACGCCGTGTCGATCCGGCGCTTTTTCGCGCGCACCGCCGGCGTCGCCACCACTGAAAGCACCCCGGACGCCACGGTGATCCAGACCCGCCACCGCATCCCGGAAACCCCGCTGCACGCCGACCAGATCATGGTCTACCAGGTGCCGATCCCGGAGCCGCTGCGCTTTATCGAACCGTCGGAAACCGAGACCCGCACCATGCACGCCCTGAATGACTACGGGGTGATGCACGTAAAACTCTACGAAGACATCGCCACCTTTGGCCATATCGCCACCAGCTACGCCTACCCGGTGATGGTGGATGAGCGGTACGTGATGGACCCGTCGCCGATCCCGAAATTCGACAACCCGAAACTCGACATGAGCCCGGCGCTGATGCTGTTCGGTGCCGGTCGCGAAAAGCGTCTGTACGCAGTGCCGCCGTACACCCAGGTCACTAGCTTGGACTTTGAAGACCATCCGTTCGAAGTGCAGAAGTGGGAACACAACTGCGCCATCTGCGGCAGCCATGAATCGTTCCTCGATGAGCTGATTCTCGACGACGCCGGTACCCAGAGTTTTGTGTGTTCCGACACCTGGTATTGCGCCCAACGGGTCAAGGAGAACAACCAGTGAGCCAGCCTCTTTTGCAAGTGCGTGATCTGTCGTTGTTATACGGCGAAGAGAAGGGCTGCCAGGACGTCAGCTTCGATTTGTACCCTGGCGAAGTGCTGGGGATTGTTGGCGAATCCGGCTCGGGCAAGTCCACTTTGCTCTCGTTGCTCAGCGGACGTTTGCCGCCGCAGGCCGGGAACATCGGCTATCGCGGCAAGGGCGGCGAATGGCTGGATTTGTACAGCGCCAGCGAAGCCGAACGCCGCACCTTGCTGCGCACCGAGTGGGGCTTTGTCGAGCAAAACCCACGGGACGGTTTGCGCATGGACGTGTCGGCCGGCGCCAACATCGGCGAGCGCTTGATGGCTCAAGGCGTGCGCAACTATGAGCAACTGCGCGGCGCCGGCCTCGACTGGCTCGGCCAGGTGGAAATCGACCCGCAGCGCATTGATGACTTGCCCCGGACCTTCTCCGGCGGCATGCAACAGCGCCTGCAAATCGCCCGCAACCTGGTCTCCAGCCCGCGCCTTGTGTTTATGGACGAACCCACTGGCGGCCTGGATGTGTCGGTGCAAGCGCGCTTGCTCGACCTGCTGCGCGGCCTCGTTCGCGAGCTGGATCTGGCGGTGGTGATCGTGACCCACGACCTCGCCGTGGCACGCCTGCTGGCCGACCGCCTGATGGTGATGCGCCGTTCCCGCGTGGTGGAAACCGGGCTGACGGACCAGATCCTCGACGATCCACAGCACCCTTACTCTCAACTGCTGGTGTCTTCGGTATTGCAGCCATGATGAATGCCTTGATCGAGGTCCGTGACCTCTCGAAAACCTTCACCTTGCACCAGCAGAACGGCGTAGTGCTGAACGTGCTGCGCGGGGTGGAGTTCAGCGTGAAAGGCGGTGAATGCCTGGTGCTGCATGGCCAGTCCGGCGCCGGTAAAAGTACGTTGCTGCGCACCTTGTACGGCAACTATTTACCGGCAGGCGGCAGCATTCGTGTGCAGCACCTCGGCGAGTGGCTGGAGTTGGTCGGTGCCGAGCCTCGGGAGGTGTTGCAAGTGCGCCAGCAGACCCTGGGCTACGTCAGCCAGTTTCTGCGGGTGATCCCGCGCGTGGCCTGCCTGGATGTGGTGATGGAGCCCGCCCTGGCCCGTGGCTGGTCGAAGGCCAATGCACAGTCGCGCGCCGAGCATCTGCTGACCCGCCTGAACATTCCCCAGCGCCTATGGCAGTTGGCACCCGGCACGTTCTCCGGCGGCGAGCAGCAGCGGGTCAACATCGCCCGTGGCTTCATGGTGGACTGGCCGGTGATGCTGCTGGACGAACCCACCGCGTCCCTCGACGACAGCAACCGCCAGGTGGTGCTGGAGCTGATGAACGAAGCCAAGGCCGGCGGTGCCGCACTGATCGGCATCTTCCACGACCGCGCCGCCCGTGAAGCGGTGGCCGACCGCCATTTCGACATGACTCCCGCGCCCGTTGCCCAAGAGGAATACGCCCATGCCCGCTGAACAGATCCTCAGTAATGCCCGGCTGGTGACGGCTGATCGCATGTTCCTTGGCAGCGTAGTGCTGCGGGACGGACTGATCGCCGACATCGCCGAAGGCCGCAGCCAGTTGCCCCAGGCCCAGGACCTCGACGGTGATTTCCTGCTGCCGGGGCTGGTGGAACTGCACACCGACAACCTGGAAAAACACATGACCCCGCGCCCCGGCGTGGACTGGCCGTCGACCTCGGCGGTGCTCAGCCATGACGCGCAAATCATCGCGGCCGGCATCACCACGGTATTCGACGCGGTGTCCATCGGCGACGTGAACCCCAAGGGCAACCGCATGCAAAAACTGCCGGCGATGCTCAATGCCATCGCCTCGGCAGAAAGCGCCGGCCTGACCCGCGCCGAACACCGTCTGCACCTGCGCTGCGAGCTGTGCCACCCCGACACCTTGAGCGTGTTTCGTGACCTGGTGGAAAACCCGCTGGTGCAGTTGGTGTCGGTGATGGACCACTCGCCGGGCCAGCGCCAGTTCGTGCTCGAATCCAAGTACCGTGAGTACTACATGGGCAAGTACCACCTGAACGACGAGACCATGGACGCGTTCATCAAGCTGCAAATGGCCAACTCGAAGGAATACAGCGACCGCTACCGCGCCGCGATCGTCGAGCATTGCCTGGCGCGCGGGCTGTCGGTGGCCAGCCATGACGATGCAACGCTGGCTCACGTCGAGGAGTCGGCACGCTACGGGATGACCATCGCCGAATTCCCTACCACCCTGGAAGCGGCACGTGGCTGCCAGGAACTGAACATGAAAGTTCTGATGGGCGCGCCGAACGTGGTGCGTGGCGGGTCCCACTCGGGTAATGTGGCCGCCGCCGGCCTGGCTGCCGAAGGATTGCTGGATATACTTTCCAGTGACTACTACCCGGCCAGCCTGCTGCAGGCGGCGTTCGTGCTGGCCGATCAACAGGACGGTGGCGACCTATCCCGGGCGGTCAAGATGATCAGCCTGGCACCCGCACACGCGGCGGGCCTGAGTGATCGCGGCGAAATCGCTATCGGTCTGCGGGCCGACCTGGTGCAAGCCAAAAAAAGCCGCGACGGACTGCCAGTGGTCCAACAAGTCTGGCGACAAGCGAAGAGGGTGTTTTGATGGCAGGCAGGTTGATCTATCTCATCGGACCATCGGGTTCGGGCAAGGACAGCCTGCTGGATGCCGCACGCCCGCGTTTGGCCGAGCGTGGCTGCCGCATTGTGCGGCGGGTCATCACCCGCTCGGCGGAAGCGGTGGGCGAAGCGGCGCAGGGTGTGAGCCCGGAGCAGTTTGCCGCGATGGAAGCCGAGGGCGCGTTTGCCCTCAGTTGGCACGCCAACGGTTTGTCCTACGGCATCCCCCGGGAAATCGATGGGTGGCTGGCGGCGGGAGATGACGTGCTGGTCAACGGCTCTCGCGGCCACCTGACGCAAACCCGCTTACGTTACCCGAACCTGCTGGTGGTATTGCTGACGGTGGATCAAGGCGTTTTGCGCCAGCGTTTGCTGGCGCGGGGCCGCGAATCCGTGGCGGAGATTGATCAGCGGCTGGCACGCAATGCGCGATTCGCCGAAGGCTTGAGCTCGGCACCGGATGTCTTCCTGCTCGACAACTCCGGCCAACTGGAACACACGGTCGAGCGCCTGCTGGGCTGCCTCGACGGGCAACCGGCATGCGCCTGACCCTGCTGGGCACCGGCGATGCGCGGCAAGTCCCGGTGTATGGCTGTGAGTGCGCGGCCTGTGATTTGGCCCGCCGTGATGAGAGCCTGCGGCGTCGCCCATGCAGCGCGTTGATTGAGTGCGGCGACCAGCGCTGGTTGATCGACAGCGGGTTGCCCGACCTCACCGAACGCTTCCCGCCCCGCAGTTTCAACGGGATTCTCCAGACCCACTACCACGCCGATCACGCCCAAGGCCTGCTGCATTTGCGTTGGGGGCAAGGGCTGGTGATTCCGGTGCATGGTCCGGTGGATCCGGAAGGGTTGTCCGACCTGTACAAGCACCCCGGCATCCTCGATTTCAGCCAGCCGTTTGCCGAGTTTGAAACCCGCCAGTTGGGTGAGCTGAGCGTCACTGCGCTGCCGTTGGTGCACTCCAAACCCACCTTGGGTTATCTGCTGGAAGGCGAGGGGAGGCGCATCGCCTACCTCACCGACACCGTTGGCCTGCCACCGGCTACCCGCGACTGGCTGCAGCGTGAACCGCTGGATGTACTGGTGCTGGACTGCTCCATGCCGCCGCAACCCCAGGCTCCGCGTAATCACAATGACCTGACGTTGGCGTTGCAGTGCATTGATGAGGTGAAGGCCGAGTTGGGTGTGCTGACCCATGTGGGGCACACGCTGGATGCGTGGTTGTTGCAGCATCGGCGGGAGTTGCCGCGCCATGTGACGGTAGGCTGGGATGGGCGGGTGGTTTAGCGGCTGAACACGCCCTCCACGTACTCGATAAACGCCCGGGCCTTGGCACCTGCCATCCGGCCTGTCGGCGTTACCGCCCACAAGTCCCGGGGCGGTAGTTCCCAGTCGGTCAGAACCGCCTTGACCTCGCCACTGGCGATCTCCGGGGCGAACATCCATTCGGCGGTCATGGCCACCCCATGGTGGGCGAGGACGCCTGCGCGTATGCCCTCGGATGACGTAACACGCAGGCGTCCGTCGGCGACGATGGGGTATTGATGAGCACCTTGGCTGAAGGGCCAGCAGGTGCTTTCGCTCAAGCTATAGATCACCGCCTGGTGGTGCAGCAGATCTGCCGGGGTGTGGGGCTCGCCGTAACGTTCGAAGTAGGCCGGGGTGCCGAACACCCGGCTGGGGCTTTGGCCGATCTTGCGGGCAGTGAGGCCTGAGTCACTCAGGTTGCCGATGCGCAGGGCGACGTCGATACCTTCTTCCACCAGGTTGAGGAGGCGGTCGTCGAGTACCACGTCCACATTCAAACCGGGGTGCTGCTCAAGGAACGGGCCCAGGTTGGGAATGATGTGCAAGCGGGACAAGGTCACGCCGGCGCTGATACGCAAGTTGCCCGACAGGCCGTTGCCGGCGCCCCGGGCGGCGTCGTCGGCACCGTTGGCTTCGTCGACCGCGCGCTTGGCCTTTTCAAAAAATACCAGCCCGGCCTCGGTGGGCGTCAGGCCCCGGGTGGAGCGCATCAGCAAGCTGACCGCCAACCGGGCTTCCAGTTGCGCTATGCCTTTGGAAACGGCGGGCTGGCCGACTCCCATACGTTTTGCGGCAGCGGAAAACGAGCCGGTCTCGACGACGTGGACGAAGGTTTCCATGGCAGTGAGGCGGTCCATCGGGTGTCCTTCTGGCGTGGCGTTTCGGGAATCATGGGGCCTTTAGGAAAAGCGTGGAAGTCAATTCGGGGGCATAGAATTTATTCCTTAAGGGAATAGATTCGTTGTTTTTCCAACATCCGGTAAAACAGCCGCCAGTCAGCCTGATGAATTCTGTGCTTGAGTAAAGATAACTCTGGAGTTACCTTTATTCGAGCCAGAGCAAGGAGGCTGTGGTGCAAAGCAGGCTATTGATCAAAGAGCTGCAAGAGGCAGGTTGGGTGCTGGATCGGGTGACGGGCAGCCATCATCTTTTCACCCACCGCTATAACCCGTACACGATACCGGTGCCCCATCCCAAGAAGGATCTGCCCATGGGCACCGTGTGAAGTATCAGGAAACGTGCCGGGCTGTTTTCGTTTTAGGACGGTTTAAGGAGATTTTCCATGCAATACCCAATCTGTATCGAATGGGGCGATGACTTTGTCGCCACCGGTATCCAGATCCCCGACATTCCAGGTGCGGTGACCGCCGGGGACAGTTTTGAAGAGGCTTACAACGCGGCGGTTGAAGTGGCGCACATCATGCTGCAAGAGATCGCCGCAGAAGGCCGGGTGATTCCGATGCCAACGTCGGTGGCCGCCCATCACGATAATGAGGATTACGCCGGCATGGGCTGGGGAATGTTGGAGCTCGACATCTCGCCGTATCTGGGCAAGACCGAGAAGGTCAACGTGACCTTGCCCGGCTATGTGATCCAGCGTATCGACCGTTATGTGCGGGAGCACAAAGTGAAAAGCCGCTCGTCATTTCTGGCCGATACGGCTTTGGAGAAATTGGTGCGGTTGTAACTAGGCAGTCGCTACCGCGCCTTGCCGCGATGCACTCAGGAAACGCAACAACGCCACTAGCGGGAAGGCGCTGCCCACCAGCATCACCCCCAGCCAGCCGCCATGTTCGTACACGCTGCTGGCAATCGCCGAGCCGAAGGCGCCGCCGATGAAGATGCTGGTCATGTACAGCGCGTTCAGGCGGCTGCGGCTGTTGGCGTCGAGGGCGTAAATGGCGCGTTGGCCGAGGACCATGTTCATCTGCACGCAGAAGTCCAGGACCACGCCGGTCACCGCCAGGCCAATCACGCTGTACAGCGGGTGCACGAAGGCCGGCAGGAAACTCAGCGCAGCAAACACCATCGCCAGCAGTGAGGCGCGGTGAGTGTGGCCGGCATCCGCCAGGCGCCCGGCGATGGGGGCGGCGATGGCGCCCAGGGCACCGACCAGGGCAAACAGGGCAATCTGGCTTTGGCTCAGGCCATGGTTGCGGGACAGTTCAAGCGGGGCGGCGGTCCAGAACAGGCTGAAGGTGGCGAACATGCAGCCCTGGTAAAACGCCCGCTGGCGCAGCACCGGCTGGCGGCGCAGCAAGGTGCCCAGGGAGCCCAGCAACTGGCCATAGCTGGCGGCGTGATCCGGCTGACGCTTGGGGATGGTCAGCATCAGCACCACGCTGATAAACGCCATCAGTGCCGCGGCAGCCATGAACATGGCGCGCCAGCCGAAGTGGTCGGCCACCACGCTGGACACCGGCCGGGCCAGCAGGATACCCAGCAGCAAGCCGCCCATGATGCTGCCGACCACCCGGCCACGGGATTCGGCCGGCGCCAGGTGCGCCGCCAGCGGAATCAGGATTTGTACCGACACCGAACTGAAGCCGATCAGCAGCGACACCAGCAGGAACAGGTTCGGCTGTTCGGTGAACGCCGCACCCAGTAGGCTGGCGATGGCCACCACGGTGGTGATGATCATCAGCCGGCGGTTTTCCAGCAAGTCGCCCAGCGGCACCAGGAAGAACAGGCCCAGGGCATAGCCGATCTGGGTCAGGGACACGATCAGGCTGGCCATGGCCGGCGTGAGGCCGATGTCCGGGGCGATCAGTTCGATGATCGGTTGCGCGTAGTAGATGTTGGCGACGATGGCGCCGCAACAGAACGCAAACAGCATCACCATGCCTCGGGTCATGGTGTTTGTAGCGTGGGGCGTAGCGTTCATGGTGTTCTCATAAAAGCGAAGGAAAGAGGCGAGCGAGAATAATGATTGAGCCGGAGCGGGAGTAGCCCGTCTGCGGTGATAACACTCATGCCGGGAATTAATGACTGAAACGTTAACTTTTGGGCTGAAGGTCGATGATACATTCAGTCACAACTGCATAAACAGGAAATCGACTGCCATGAAGACGACATTCAACAAGATGCTCCTGGCCTCAAGTCTGGCCGCGCTGATGACCGTGGGCGTTGCCCAGGCCGCGGATGCCCCGCGTGTCGGCGTACGGGGTGCAATTACCGCGATGGACGGCGACGCGATGCACGTCAAGGTCAACAGCGGTGAAGACGTCACCGTGCACCTGACCAAGGACACGCTGGTGCGTGCAGTCACCTTGGCCAAGATCGAAGACATCAAGCCTGGCAGTTATATCGGCTCGGCGGCCATGCCTAACGCGGATGGCACCCTGACGGCGTTGGAAGTGCATGTGTTCCCACCGGCCATGGCGGGTACCGGCGACGGGCATCGGGCGTTCGACCTGAAGGAAGGCAGCAGCATGACCAACGGTACCGTGGGTGACCTGGTGGTGAGCAAGGGCCGGACGTTGACCGTCAAGTACAAGGGCGGCGAGCAAAAGATCGTGGTGCCGGATGATGTGCCGATCGTCAACCTGGAACCGGGTGATCGCAGCTTGCTGAAGCCGGGGGTGAAAGTGGTGATGTTTGCGGCGAAGGGTGAGGATGGGAGCGTGACGGCCCAGGCGATTTCTGCGGGCAAGGATGGCGTGACGCCACCGATGTAACGGCTGAACACTGAAACAAATGTGGGAGCGGGCTTGCTCGCGAATGCGGTGTGACAGTCACCGGATGTACCGACTGATCCACCGCATTCGCGAGCAAGCCCGCTCCCACATTTTTGACCGGGTTTCTCCAGTTAGAGCTGTTTACTGCCCGGAATAGATCTGGTCAAAAACCCCACCATCATTGAAGTGGGTCTTCTGCACGGTGCGCCAGTCACCAAAGGTTTTCTCTACCGACAGGAAGTCGACCTTCGGGAAACGGTCGGTGTACTTGGCCAGCACTTTCGGGTCACGTGGACGCAGGTAGTTGTTGGCGGCAATTTCCTGGCCTTCCGGCGACCACAGGTACTTCAGGTATTCCTCGGCAGCCACTTTGGTGCCTTTCTTCTCGACCACTTTGTCGACAATCGACACCGGCGGCTCAGCTTCTGCGGAAACGCTCGGGTAGATCACTTCGAACTGATCACGGCCAAATTCACGGGCGATCATTTCTGCTTCGTTCTCAAAGGTCACCAACACATCGCCGATCTGGTTGGTCATGAACGTGGTAGTCGCCGCACGGCCACCGGTGTCCAGCACGGGGGCGTGTTTGAACAGGTCGCCCACGAACTTCTTGGCCTTCTCTTCGTCACCGCCATTCTTCAGCACATAACCCCAGGCCGACAGGTAGGTGTAGCGGCCGTTACCGGAAGTCTTCGGGTTCGGCACGATGACTTGTACGCCGTCCTTGAGCAGATCCGGCCAGTCTTTCAGGGCTTTCGGGTTGCCTTTACGTACGATGAACACCGTGGCCGAGGTGAAGGGCGCGCTGTTGTTCGGCAGGCGGGTGACCCAGTTGTCGGGCACCAGCTTGCCGTTGTCTGCCAGTGCGTTGATGTCGGTGGCCATGTTCATGGTGATCACGTCAGCCGGCAGGCCGTCGATCACCGAGCGCGCTTGTTTGCTCGAACCACCGAAGGACATCTGCAGGGTCAGCTTGTCGTCCGGGTGCTCGGCGGCCCAGTGCTTCTGGAAGGCGGCGTTGTAGTCTTTGTAGAAGTCGCGCATCACGTCGTAGGAGACGTTGAGCAGGGTGACCGGGGCGGCCTGGACGACGCCAGCCAGTGCAAGGCCGGCGGCCAGGAGAGAGGCACTAACGAGTTTTTTCACTGCTCATTCCTTGTTGTTCGAGAAGGTTTTGAAACACATAGGGGCAATATGCCAGCGACTATAACGGGGGGCGCATAGTCGCTTAAAGATTAAAAAGAACTTTGCTTATTCCACTTTCTTGAAAAGCCCATTGCCGCAGCGTGAGCAAAACGCGGCGTTCGGCTCATGGCTGTTTTTCTTGCACACCGGGCAATCGGTTTGCAGCATTTCGCCACGCATGGCGTTGGCCAGCTCGGCGGTGAAGATCCCGGTGGGCACGGCGATGATCGAGTAACCGGTGATCATCACCAGAGACGAAATCACCTGGCCCAGCGGGGTCTTCGGCACGATATCGCCAAAACCCACGGTGGTCAGGGTCACGATCGCCCAATAGATGCCCTTGGGAATGCTGGTAAAGCCGTGTTCCGGGCCTTCGATCACGTACATCAAGGTGCCGAACACCGTGACCAGGGTGCAGACGCTCAGCAGGAACACCACGATCTTCTGCTTGCTGCCCCGCAGCGCCGACATCAGGTAGTTGGCCTGCTTGAGATACGGGCCGAGCTTGAGCACCCGGAAGATCCGCAGCATACGAATGATCCGGATGATCAACAGGTACTGCGCGTCGCTGTAATACAGGGCCAGGATCCCGGGCACGATGGCCAGCAAATCCACCAGCCCATAAAAGCTGAAGGCATAGCGCAACGGCTTGGGCGAGCAATACAGCCGCAGGCCGTACTCGATGGCGAAGATGATCGTGAAGCCCCACTCGATATAGGCCAGCACGTTGGCGTAGTTGTCGTGGACCGCCTGGATGCTGTCGAGGATCACGATCACCAGGCTGGCGAGAATGATCAACAGCAGGGTGCTGTCGAAGCGCCGGCCGGCCGGGGTGTCGCTTTGGAACACCATGACGTAGAGACGTTCACGCCAGTGTTTGTTGCTGTCCATGGAAGTCGCCTGAATCGAAGATCAGCGAAGCCTAGGGGGATTCGAAGGGGCTGTCCATGCGGGTTTTCTGCATCACCCGCTGACTGGCGCGCACCAGCCAGGTGGCGAGGATAAACGGCGCGGTCAGCGCTGGCAGGTTCAGGCCGGTAAAGCCCGGCGTGAGGATGATCGCCAGCAGGATGCCGGTCAGCGGCAGCCAGGGGTGGCGGCGTTGCTGGCTGAGGGCCAATGCCGCCAGAGCCGGGTTGTAGCTGTGCAGACCGAGCAGGGCGCTGGCGGGCTCGTCCATCAGCAGGGCGAGCAGCACGCCGAGGCTCGCACCGGTCAATGCCCACAACGCGGCGCGGCGGTTGGCGAGCAGCAGGCCGAGGCCGATCAACAGACCGGCCAGAGGCTGGTTCAGCAGGATGACTTGGGCAAGGCCATTAAACGGTGCGCAGAGCAGCGCCCAGGTGCCGGGTTCGCTGGCGGCGAATGCGACAGGTGGAGTGGTGCCGAGCAGCAGCCAGCCGAGCACGACAAACGGTGCGGTGTAGGCGGGCAGGTCGTCCGGGGTGGAGGCGCGTTTGAGCCACTGGCGGGTGACGATCGCGCTGAGGCCGCCACAGGCGAGGATCAACGGTGGCAAGAGTGCCGACCAGGTGAAATGCTGGCTGATCAGCAAGCCGAGTAGCACGCCGTTATAGCTATAGAGGCCAGCCTGGCGCTCGGCCTTGGGATAGCCGCGGCGTTGGGCGGTCAGCAAACCGGCGACACCGCCCAGCAGTGCACCGCCGAGCAGGGCCGGGGCGCCGATCAGGATCGCCAGCAGGCAGAGCAGGCCACACAGCGGGTGGCGCTGGAGGAAAATCTGGCTGAAGCCGTTGAGCAGGGCTTCGGCCCAGTCGGGGCAGGATTGGTTGGGCATGGTGAGTGAGTCTGAGGGACCGAGTTGCCCCCTTCGCGAGCAAGCCCGCTCCCACATTCGACCGAGTTGTCATGTCGAACAGTGATCAAAATGTGGGAGCGGGCTTGCTCGCGAAGGGGCCCTTACAGGCGCTAGATCAATGTCTCTATCCGCAACGAATTGGTCGACCCCGGCTGCCCAAACGGCACCCCCGCGGTGATCACCAACGTATCCCCGCGCTGCGCCATGCCCTGTGCCTGGGCAATTTCCAGCGCCGTGGAACACACCTCATCCACCTGCCGCAGCCGATCATTCACCACCGAATGCACGCCCCACGCCACGCTCAAGCGCCGTGCCGTGGACAGGTTCGGTGTCAGGTTCAGAATCGGCACCGCCGGCCGTTCCCGCGCCGCGCGCAGGCTGGAACTGCCCGACTCGCTGTAGTTCACCAGCACCGCCACCGGCAGGATGCTGCTGATACGGCGAATCGCGCAGCTGATGGCGTCCGACACCGTGGCATCCGCCTTGGGCCGGCTGACGTCCAGTTGCGTCTGGTAGTCCGGGCCGTTTTCCACCTGGCGAATGATCTTGCTCATCATCAACACCGCTTCCAGCGGGTATTCACCGGAAGCGGTTTCCGCCGAGAGCATCACCGCATCCGCCCCTTCAGCCACCGCGTTGGCCACGTCCGTGACCTCGGCGCGGGTCGGCGCCGGTGAGAAGCGCATGGACTCGAGCATCTGCGTGGCCACCACCACCGGTTTACCCAGCTGACGGCAGACGCCAATGATGTCCTTCTGGATTTGCGGCACGCTCTCCGCCGGCACTTCCACCCCCAGGTCTCCTCTGGCGACCATGATCGCGTCGCTCAGCTCGGCGATTTCCTGCAGGCGCTGCACCGCCGAGGGCTTCTCGATCTTGGCCATCAGGAATGCCTTGTCGCCGATCAACTCGCGGGCTTCGCGGATATCTTCCGGGCGTTGCACAAACGACAGCGCCACCCAGTCCACACCCAGTTCCAGGCCGAAGCTCAGGTCGCGGCGATCCTTGGTGGTCAGCGGGCTGAGTTCCAGCAACGCCTGGGGCACGTTCACGCCTTTGCGGTCTGACAGTTCGCCGCCATTGAGCACGGTGGTGTCGATGGCATCGGCGTGCTTGGTGATCACCCGCAGGCGCAGTTTGCCGTCGTCCAGCAGCAGGTCCATGCCGGGCTTGAGGGCGGCGATGATTTCCGGGTGCGGCAGGTTGACCCGCCCCTGGTCGCCGGGCGTCGGGTCGAGGTCCAGGCGCAGGGCCTGGCCGCGAATCAGTTGCACCTTGCCTTCGGCAAAACGCCCGACCCGCAGCTTCGGGCCCTGCAGGTCCATGAGGATGCCGAGGGGATAGTTGAGCTGGCGTTCCACTTGGCGAATCCACTGGTAGCGCTGGGCGTGGTCGGCATGATCGCCATGGCTGAAGTTCAACCGGAAGATATTCACCCCGGCTTCCACCAGTTCGCGGATGTCATCGATGCTGTCGGTGGCCGGGCCCAGCGTGGCGAGGATCTTGACCTTCTTGTCAGGCGTCATGTTCAGGGGACTCTCTTTCAGGGCTCTAGGATCAGAATGGCGCGAAAATCGTTGACGTTGGTGCGGGTGGGCTCGGTGATGATCAAGCCGTCGAGGGCCGCGAAGTAGCCGTAGCCATTGTTGTTGTCCAGTTCGTCACTGGCGCTCAAGCCCAGGGCTTCGGCGCGGGCGTAGCTGGTGGGCGTCATGATCGCGCCGGCGTTGTCTTCCGAGCCGTCGATGCCATCGGTGTCACCCGCCAGGGCGTAGACGCCGGGCAGGCCCTTGAGGCTGTCGGTGAGGCTCAGCAGGAATTCGGCATTGCGCCCGCCACGGCCATTGCCGCGCACGGTCACGGTGGTTTCACCGCCAGAAAGGATCACGCAAGGCGCCGCCAGCGGTTGGCCGTGCTGGATGATCTGCCGGGCGATACCGGCGTGCACCTTGGCCACGTCTCGGGCTTCGCCTTCCAGGTCGCCAAGGATCAGCGGGCTGAAACCGGCCTGGCGGACTTTCACCGCCACCGCTTCCAGGGATTGCTGCGGGCGGGCGATCAGCTGGAAATGGCTGCGGGCGAGGACCGGGTCGCCGGGCTTGACGGTTTCCGACTCCGGGCTTTGCAGCCAGGTGCGTACGGACGCCGGGATTTCAATCTGGTAGCGCTTGAGAATCGCCAGCGCCTGTTGCGAAGTGCTCGGGTCGCCGACGGTGGGGCCTGAAGCGATGACCGTGGCCTGGTCACCCGGCACATCGGAAATCGCATAGGTGTAGACCGTGGCCGGCCAGCTGGCCTTGGCCAGGCGCCCGCCCTTGATCGCCGAGAGGTGCTTGCGCACGCAGTTCATCTCGTCAATGGCGGCGCCGGATTTGAGCAGGGCTTTGTTGATCGCTTGCTTGTCTGCCAGGGTGATGCCGGCGGCCGGAAGGGCGAGCAGTGCAGAGCCGCCGCCGGAGAGCAGGAAGATCACGCGGTCGTCTTCGCTGAGGTTGCTGATCAGCTCCAGCACACGCTTGGCGACGGCCTGGCCTGCGGCATCCGGGACCGGGTGCGCGGCTTCGACCACTTCGATTTTCTTGCAGGGCGCGCCGTGGCCGTAGCGGGTCACCACCAGGCCCGAGACTTCGCCTTGCCAGCAGTTTTCCACCACCAGCGCCATGGCGGCGGCGGCTTTGCCGGCGCCGATCACGATGACACTGCCGCTGCGGTCGGCGGGCAGATAGGGTTCGAGGACTTGCCGGGGGTGGGCGGCGTCGATGGCTGTGGCAAACAGCTCGCGAAGCAGGTGTTGCGGATCGACCGACATAAGCGGGCTCCCGGGGATTCTTGTTATTAGGGGTGCATCATTTTCAAACTTGAAATGCGATTAAGTGTGGGAGCTGGCTTGCCTGCGATAGCGGTGTATCAGGCAATGGGAAGGTGTCTGAAAGATCGCTATCGCAGGCAAGCCAGCTCCCACAAGGGATTGCATTCCAACAGGGGAGGTTATTTATCGCGAATCGAAAAATTCGCCATATGTTCCAGGCCCTTGATCAGCGCCGAGTGGTCCCAGTTGCCGCCACCGATTGCGTTGCAGGTGCTGAATACCTGCTGGGTGCCGGCGGTGTTTGGCAGGTTGATCCCCAGCTCCTTGGCACCGGCCAGCGCCAGGTTCAAATCCTTCTGGTGCAGGCTGATACGGAAGCCCGGGTCGAAGGTGCCCTTGATCATCCGTTCGCCATGCACTTCGAGGATTTTCGAGGAGGCAAAACCACCCATCAGCGCTTCACGCACCTTGGCCGGATCGGCGCCGTTCTTCGAGGCGAACAGCAGCGCTTCGGCCACCGCCTGGATGTTCAGGGCAACGATGATCTGGTTCGCCACTTTGGCGGTCTGGCCATCGCCATTGCCGCCCACCAGGGTGATGTTCTTGCCCATGGCCTGGAACAGCGGCAGGGCGCGTTCGAAGGTGTGCGGGTCGCCGCCGATCATGATGCTCAGGGTGCCGGCCTTGGCCCCGACTTCACCACCGGATACCGGTGCATCGAGGTAGCGCGCGCCGGTCTCGTTGATCTTCGCGGCGAAGGTTTTGGTGGCGGTGGGCGAGATCGAGCTCATGTCGATCACTACTTTGTTCGGGCCCAGGCCTGCGGCAACGCCGTCGGCGCGGAACAGCACGTCATCGACCTGCGGGGTGTCGGGCACCATGACGATGATGAACTCGGCTTCCTGAGCCACTTGCTGCGGGTTGGCCAGGGCCACCGCGCCAGCGTCGATCAATTCAGCCGGCGCCTTGCCGTGGTGCTCGGAAAGGAACAGTTGGTGACCGGCCTTTTGCAGGTTGGCGGCCATGGGTTGGCCCATGATGCCGGTGCCGATAAATCCGATTTTAGCCATGATGAAAATCCTCTCTTTATTCGATGTGAGAGCTGCTTGTGTGGGAGCTGGCTTGCCTGCGATGGCATCACCTCGGTTTAACTGAGAGACCGAGTTGCCTGCATCGCAGGCAAGCCAGCTCCCACACAAGCCCTGCTTTCACATTGGGTTCTGTGTTGTGGGTTAGATCGCGTTGTGGCTTTTGAGCCAACCCAAACCCGCTTCGGTGGTGGTCAACGGCTTGTACTCACAGCCGACCCAACCTTGATAACCAATGCGGTCCAAATGTTCGAACAGGAAGCGGTAGTTGATCTCACCCGTGCCCGGCTCGTTGCGCCCCGGGTTGTCCGCCAGCTGGATGTGGTTGATCTCACCCAGGTGCGCGGCCATGGTGCGGGCCAGGTCGCCTTCCATGATTTGCATGTGATAGATGTCGTATTGCAGGAACAGGTTGGCACTGCCCACCTGTTCGCGAATCGACAGGGCCTGGGCCGTGTTGTTCAGGTAGAAGCCCGGAATGTCGCGGGTGTTGATCATCTCCATCACCAGCCGGATGCCCACCGCTTGCAGCTTGTCGGCGGCGTACTTGAGGTTGGCGACGAAGGTTTTTTCCAAGGTGGCGTCATCCACACCGGCAGGACGAATCCCCGCCAGGCAGTTGATCTGGGTGTTGCCCAGCACCTGGGCGTAGGCGATGGCCAGGTTGACCCCAGCACGGAATTCCTCGACCCGATCCGGGTGGCACGCCAGGCCGCGTTCGCCCTTGGCCCAGTCACCGGCCGGCAGGTTGAACAGCACTTGGGTCAGGCCGTGGGCATCGAGTTGCGCCTTGATTTCAGCTGAGCTGAATTCATAGGGAAACAGGTATTCCACGCCACTGAATCCCGCGTCGGCGGCGGCTTTGAAACGGGCAAGAAAGTCCTGTTCGGTAAACAGCATGGACAGGTTGGCGGCAAAACGCGGCATGGGGTTCTCCTTAATCGAGCAGTGAAATGGCAGTCGGTGCGTCGTTGCCCACCAGTGCCAGATCTTCGAATTCGTTGACGGCGTTGATCTCGGTGCCCATGGAAATATTGGTCACCCGCTCCAGAATGATTTCAACGATCACCGGCACCTTGAACTCTTCGATCATCTCCTGAGCCTTGCGCAGTGCAGGCTGGATCTGACCTGGTTCGAACACGCGCAGGGCCTTGCAACCCAGGCCTTCGGCCACGGCCACGTGGTCCACGCCATAACCGTTGAGTTCCGGGGCATTGAGGTTGTCGAAGGACAGCTGCACGCAGTAGTCCATTTCAAACCCACGCTGGGCCTGGCGGATCAGCCCCAGGTAGGAGTTGTTCACCACCACGTGGATGTACGGCAGCTTGAACTGGGCGCCCACCGCCAGTTCTTCGATCATGAACTGGAAGTCATAGTCGCCCGACAGCGCCACGACTTTGCGGGTCGGATCAGCCTTGACCACACCCAGCGCCGCCGGAATGGTCCAGCCGAGCGGGCCGGCCTGGCCGCAGTTGATCCAGTGGCGGGGTTTGTAGACGTGCAGGAACTGCGCGCCGGCAATCTGCGACAGGCCGATGGTGCTGACGTAGCAGGTGTCTTTGCCGAACACCTGGTTCATCTCTTCGTACACCCGTTGTGGTTTCACCGGCACGTTGTCGAAGTGGGTCTTGCGGTGCAGGGTGGCCTTGCGTTGCTGGCAGTCGTGCAGCCAGGCGCTGCGGTCCTTGAGCTTGCCGGCGGCTTTCCACTCACGGGCCACTTCTATGAACATGGTCAGGGCAGAACCGGCGTCGGAAACGATGCCCAGGTCCGGGGTGAAAACGCGGCCGATTTGCGTCGGCTCGATGTCCACGTGAATGAATTTTCGGCCCTCGGTGTACACCTCTACCGAACCGGTGTGACGGTTGGCCCAGCGGTTGCCGATGCCCAGCACCACGTCCGATTTCAGCATCGTCGCGTTGCCATAACGGTGGGACGTTTGCAGGCCGACCATGCCCACCATCTGCGGGTGATCGTCCGGGATTGTGCCCCAGCCCATCAGGGTCGGGATCACCGGGATGCCGGTCAATTCGGCGAACTCCACCAGCAGCTCACTGGCGTCGGCGTTGATCACGCCACCACCGCTCACCAGCAATGGGCGTTCGGCCTGGTCCAGCAGGGCCAAGGCTTTTTCCACCTGGATGCGGGTTGCCAACGGCTTGGCCAGGGGCAGCGGCTGGTAGGCGTCGATGTCGAATTCGATCTCGGCCATTTGTACGTCGAATGGCAGGTCGATCAGCACCGGGCCAGGGCGGCCGGAGCGCATTTCATAGAAGGCTTTCTGGAAGGCATACGGCACCTGGCCCGGCTCCAGGACGGTGGTGGCCCACTTGGTCACCGGCTTGACGATGCTGGTGATGTCGACGGCCTGGAAGTCTTCCTTGTGCATCCGTGCACGGGGCGCCTGGCCGGTGATGCACAGGATCGGGATCGAGTCGGCCGAAGCGCTGTACAGGCCGGTGACCATGTCGGTGCCCGCCGGGCCCGATGTGCCGATGCACACGCCGATATTGCCGGCCTTGGTGCGGGTGTAGCCCTCGGCCATGTGCGAGGCGCCTTCAACGTGGCGAGCAAGGACGTGATCGATGCCACCGACCTTCTGCAAGGCCGAATACAGCGGGTTGATCGCGGCGCCCGGGATACCGAAGGCGGTGTCGACCCCTTCACGGCGCATCACCAGGACAGCGGCTTCGATTGCTCTCATTTTGCTCATGGTTTTGGTGCCTCTTGCGTTTTGTAATTGTATACAAGTGGTGTTGGTCCGAAGTGTATTCACGGCGAGCGTGGCAGGTCAATCCATTTTCTTGGGTGACCTTTACGTTCGTCGGAAGGCTTCTGGACAGGAATATTTCGACGTGTGGTGCGTATGTTTCGAAATATTGTATACAAAAAATAAATCTATTGTGTTCTATTTGTTTGATCCGGCTTCTGATCAAACAGAGCCCCACGGCTTTCCCATAACAAGATAAGGACGGCACCCATGAGCGCTTTAACCTTGAAAGTCGCAGTCAACCTGGCCAGTCATGCCATCGCGGCAGGCCGCACCATTTCGTCAGCGCCGCTGACCATTGCGGTACTCGACAGCGGCGGGCATTTGATTACGTTGCAGCGCGAAGATGGCGCGAGCCTGCTGCGCCCGCAGATCGCGATCGGCAAGGCCTGGGGTGCGATAGCCCTGGGCAAAGGCTCGCGGCTGCTGGCGCTGGATGCGCAGCAGCGGCCGGCGTTTATTGCGGCGTTGAACAGTTTGGGGCAGGGCAGCGTGGTGCCGGCACCGGGCGGGGTGTTGATTCGGGATCAAGAGGGTGTGGTGCTGGGGGCAATCGGGATCAGCGGGGATACGTCGGATATTGATGAGCAGTGTGCGATCAGTGCGATCGAGGGGCAGGGGTTGTGGGCGGATGCGGGGGTTAGTGCTTGATTTGAGGTGACTGGGAGTGCCTCTTCGCGAGCAAGCCCGCTCCCACATTTGACCGAGTTCCAGCTTTGGAATGCGGTCAAATGTGGGAGCGGGCTTGCTCGCGAAAGCGGCAACTCGGTCCCGGCTCTAAACCCAAACCGCATCCCACAACGGATAGTCGCCAATCCGCTCCACCAACCCGGCTCTTAATGGGTTCGCCACCACATACCGAGCCATCTTCACCAAGTCATCGTCCTTGCGCAGCGCACGATCATGAAAGCTGGTTTGCCAAAGCCGCCCCTTGCGGCCCGTAGCGCCATTCACGGTTCGAGTGCTTTTGGACTTCACCTGGCACATCAGGTCTCCCAATGAGCCTTTTTTCAGCTCAATCAACCAGTGAAAGTGGTCGGGCATGACCACCCAGGCCAAGGAGTTCGCCAACCCTTGGTATTGAGCGAGCCTGAATTGCCAGACCACCAGCCGACCCAGATAAAAGTCGCTGAATATTGGCACGCGTTCGTGGGTGTTGGTGGTGATCAGGTAAATGCGGTTGGATTCGCTGAATCGCCCGATACGCAGGCGATATGAAGCAGCTGGATCAGGCATTCCTTTGCCTCTCTTCGGAAAGTGTCCTGAGAGGCTAGATCGGGGAACCTGGAGGTGATGGTCTGGCTTGGTGCTGGATGTGTCTGGGAGGGCGCTTTCGCGAGCAAGCCCGCTCCCACATTGGATCTGCGGCGTTTAAACAATTTATGTCTGGCACAAATCCAAATGTGGGAGCGGGCTTGCTCGCGAATCTTGAAGGCGCTGCGGTCTATCAGTCCGGCTCACACCCTTTAAGCACCAACCGAATAATCGTCTGCGCCGCCGCCTCATAATCCGCTTCATCCAGCTTCGCCTTCCCGGTCACCGCTGAAATCTGCCAGTCAAAATCCGCATACGTCTGCGTCGCCGCCCAGATGCTGAACATCAGGTGATGTGGATCAATCGGCGCAATCAGCCCCCGGTCCACCCAGCTCTGGATGCAGTCGATGTTGTGCTTGGCCTGGGCATTCAGCTGTTCCACCTGCTCGGGGCTCAAATGCGGGGCGCCGTGCATGATTTCGCTGGCGAATACTTTCGAGGCAAACGGCAAATCCCGGGAGATGCAGATTTTCGAGCGGATGTACCCGCTTAGCACTTCCTTGGGGTCGCCGTCGGGATTGAACGGGGTGGAGGCCGCCAGGATCGGCTCGATGATGCTTTCGAGCACCTCGCGGTAGAGGTTGTCCTTGGACTTGAAGTAGTAATAGACGTTGGGCTTGGGCAGCCCGGCCTTGGCGGCGATGTCGCTGGTTTTGGTCGCGGCGAAGCCCTTGTCGGCAAACTCCTCACTGGCAGCCCGCAGGATCAGTTCTTTGTTGCGCTCGCGAATGGTGCTCATAGACCAGGAGGTTCCTTGCCAAGACAGGCGGTCGGGCATGGTAGCACCGGCTTTGCGCAGGGCTCAAGAATCGCGCTGCAGCCCTTGCTTTACGGGGCGCTCAGCTGACTTTGTCTGTCTTGATGCTGAACGCATTCACGGTCGTACAGGCATGAGTTGTACGCACTGCTAGAGTTCAGGGCAGCGAGCGGCCAATCAGGCGGCTCGCTCCATCCTGATTTCGGCGTTCGAGAGAGAAACCGTGGAGAGAAGCAGACGACGTACGTTCGCCTGGGCAGTTGGCACGTTGTTACTGGTAGCGTTGTTGATTGCCCTGGGTTTGCACTTCTTTGCAGGTGGGCATAAAGGCAAGCCACCCGCCCCCGGCGAACCGGTAGCCGTGGTGCCTGTCACCTTGCAGGACGTGCCGGTTTACATCGATGCCCTCGGTACCGTCACACCTACCCGCAGCGTGACCGTGGTCAGCCAGGTCGATGGCATCCTCAGCAGCGTGGAATTCAAGGAAGGCCAGCACGTCAGCAAGGGCCAGGTGATTGCGCGAATCGATGACCGTGCCCTCAAGGCGCAACTGGCCGTGGCCAAGGGCACCCTGGCCCATGACCAGGCCGTATTGAGCAATGCGCAGCGCGATTTGGCACGCTACCGCGAACTGGTCAAGGCCGGGTCCACCAGCCAGCAAACCGTCGATACCCAGGCCTCCTTGGTCCAGCAACAACTGGGTACCGTGGCCGCCGATCAGGGCAATGTGCAGAACCTTGAAGTGCAGGTCGGCTACTGCACCATCACCTCGCCGGTCGACGGTGTCGTAGGCCTGCGCCTGGTAGACCCCGGCAACTACGTCACGACCACCAGCACCACCGGAATCGTAGTCATCACCCAGATGAACCCGGCTACTGTGGTATTCGCCGTGCCCGAGGATGATTTGGGGCCGATCAATCAGGCGTTGAGCCGTGGCGCGGTGACGGTGCTGGCCTACGACCGCAATAAAAAGGCGCTGTTGGCCACCGGTAGCCTATTGGCTCTGGATAACCAGGTGGACACCACCACCGGCACCATCAAGGTCAAGGCGCAGTTCGATGATTCGGGCAATGCGCTGTTCCCCAACCAGTTCGTCAATGCGCGCCTGAAGGCCGACACCTTGACCCAGGTCGCCGTGGTGCCCACCCGGGCGATCCAGCATGGCAGCAAGGGCGATTTCGTGTTCGTGGTGAATGGCGACAAGGCCAGCCTGCGCAATATCAAGACCGGCCCGTCCATGGGCGATGTGTCGGCGGTGCTCGAAAACGGCGTCAAGCCAGGCGAGCAGGTGATCACCGAAGGCGCCGACAAACTGGATGACGGTTCGGCCGTGAAGGTCGTCGCCCAGTGAGGAGCTGCCGAGCATGAACATTTCGCGGCCCTTTATCGAACGTCCCGTCGCCACCACCTTGATGATGGTGGCGGTGCTGTTGCTGGGCCTGTTGGGGTATCACTTGCTGTCGGTGTCGGCCTTGCCCGAAGTCGATTACCCGACCATCCAGGTCTTCACCCAGTACCCCGGCGCGAGCCCGGATGTGGTCAGCTCATCCATCACCGCGCCGCTGGAGCGTCAGCTCGGCGAAATGCCGGGCCTCAAGTCCATGAACTCCACCAGTTCCGACGGCGCTTCGGTGGTGACCCTGCAATTCGACCTGTCGCTGTCCCTGGACGTCGCCGAACAGGAAGTGCAGGCCGCCATCAACGCCGCCGGCACTTTCCTGCCGGCCAACCTGCCGTACCCGCCGGTGTACAGCAAGGTCAACCCGGCGGATGCGCCGGTGCTGACCCTGTCCCTGACCTCCGACGTTTTACCGCTGACCAAGGTCGAAGACCTGGCGGATACACGGCTGGCGCAGAAGATCTCGCAGATCACCGGTGTCGGCCTGGTGACCATCAGCGGCGGCCAGCGCCCGGCGGTGCGGGTCGAGGCGAATACCTCGGCGCTCAACAGCCTGGGCCTGTCCATCGACGACCTGCGCACTTCCCTCGGCACGGCCAACGTAAACCAGGCCAAGGGCAATATCGACGGCAAGTTCCAGGCGTATTCCATCGGTGCCAACGACCAGCTGCAATCGGCCGAGGAATACCGCGATCTGGTGATTGCCTATAAAAACGGCGCGCCGATTCGCCTGTCGCAGATCGCCACTTCCACCCAGGGCCCGGAGAACCCGCGCCAGGCCGCGTGGACCAACAGCACGCCGTCGATCGTGCTGAACATCCAGCGCCAACCCGGCGCCAACGTGATTCAAGTGGTCGACCGTGTGCAGCAATTGCTGCCCAAGCTGCGGGCCAGTTTGCCGGGCACTTTGAAGGTCGATGTACTGACCGACCGCACGCAAACCATCCGCGCCTCGGTCACCGATGTGCAGTACGAACTGGCCATGGCCATCGGGCTGGTGGTGATCGTGATTTTTGCGTTCCTGCGCAATGTGCCGGCCACGATCATTCCCGCCGTCACCATTCCGCTGACGCTGGTGGGCACCCTGGCCGTGGCCTATGCGTTGGGTTTCTCCCTGAACAACCTGACGCTGATGGCATTGACCATCGCCATCGGCTTTGTGGTGGATGACGCCATCGTGATGATCGAAAACATCACGCGCTATATCGAGGCCGGCGACTCACCGCTGGAGGCGGCGCTCAAGGGCTCGGAGCAGATTGGTTTCACGATTATTTCGCTGTCGATTGCCCTGATTGCGGTGATGATCCCGCTGCTGTTCATGGGCGATGTGGTCGGCCGGTTGTTCCGCGAATTCGCCATGACGGTGGCCGTGACCATCGTTATCTCGGCCTTCATCTCGCTGACCCTGACGCCGATGATGTGCGCGCGGATGCTCAAGAATAAGCACGAAGAACGCCGCGCGGATTTCTTCGACCGCATCAACACCCACTACGTGCGTGGCCTCGACTGGGTGCTGGCCCACCGCACCCTGACTCTGATCTCGGTGGTGCTCACCGCCGCACTGACGCTGCTGACCCTGGTGATCATGCCCAAGGGCTTTTTCCCGGACCAGGACACCGGCCTGATCCAGGGCATCTCCCAGGCGGCGCCGACGGTTTCGTTCCAGCAGATGCAGACCGAACAGCAGCGCCTGGCCGCCCGAATCCTCAAAGACCCGGCGGTGCAAAGCCTGTCGTCCTTTGTCGGGATCGACCAGACCAACCCGACCATCAACCAGGGCAACCTGCTGATCAACCTCAAGCCGCGGGGCGAGCGTGACAGCGCCACCGAAGTGATCCGCCGGCTCTCCGATGCCAACGCCGATGACGCCGGCATCCGCCTGTACCTGCACTCGGTACAGGACCTGACCCTCGACGCTACGGTGTCCACCACCAGTTACCGCCTGGGCCTGCAAGCCACCGACCCGGACGAGTTGGAACAGTGGACCACCAAGCTGCTGGCGGCGATCAAGCAAGACCCGATGTTCACCGATGTGCAAAGCCAGGCGATGCAGTTCGGCAACCAGATCCAGCTGACATTCGACCGCGCCACGGCGTCGCGGCTGGGCATCACGCCCCAGGCAATCGATGACGTGCTGTACGACGCCTTCGGTCAGCGCCAGGTCTCGACCATCTACACCCAGCTCAACCAGTACCACGTGGTGATCGCCACCGACCATCCGCCGCGCAACCTGCCGGACTTGCTCACGGGCTTGTACGTGGACATCCCGGGCGGCGGGGTCGCGCCGCTGTCGAGCATGGCGACCCTGCAGGTGGTGCGTACGCCCGTGACCATCAACCGCCTGGGCCAGTTTCCGTATGCCGACGTGTCGTTCAACCTCGCGCCCGGCCAGACCCTTGGCGCGGCGGTCACGCGGCTCAAGGACATCGAGGCCAAGGTCGGCCTGCCGCTGTCGGTGCAGGCCAACCTCGAAGGTGCAGCGGCGACGTTCGAGCAGTCGCTGTCGAATCAGGTGTTCCTGGTGGTGGCGGCGATTGTGGTGGTGTACCTGATGCTGGGGATTCTGTACGAGAGCTTCGTGCACCCGGTGACGATCCTCTCGACGTTGCTCTCCGCGGCGCTCGGGGCTTTGCTGGCGCTGTTGGTGACCGGCACGCAGTTCGACATTATCGGTTTGATCGGGATTGTGCTGCTGATCGGCATCGTGATGAAAAACGGCATCATGATGGTCGACTTCGCCCTGGAACTCTTACGTGAGGGGGGCCTGAGCCCTGTGGCGGCGATCCGTCAGGCGGCGGAGTTGCGGTTCCGGCCGATCCTGATGACCAGCATGGCCTCGCTGTTCGGCGCGGTACCGCTGGCGCTGGGCACCGGGATTGGCTCGGAGCTGCGTCATCCGCTGGGCATCGCGATTATCGGCGGGTTGTTGCTCAGTCAGTTGCTGACGCTGTTTTCCACACCCGTAATCTTTCTGGCCATGCACAGCCTGGGGCAGCGCTTCAGCCGCCGTCCGGCTGAAGCGGTCTGATGGCGATGAACCTCAGCGCGCCGTTTGTTCGCCGCCCGATTGCAACCACCTTGATGGCGGCCGGCCTCGCGTTGTTTGGCGCGCTGGCCTTTATGCTGTTGCCGGTGGCGCCGCTGCCGGAGGTGGATTTCCCCACCATCAGCGTCAGCGCCTCGTTGCCCGGTGCCGATCCCACCACGGTTGCCAGTTCGGTGGCCACGCCCCTGGAGCGGCAGTTCGGGCAGATCGCCGGGGTCACGCAGATGACCTCGTCCAGCAGCCTCGGCTCGGCGCGGATCATCTTGCAGTTCGACCTGAACCGCGACATCGACGGCGCCGCCCGGGACGTGCAGGCCGCGATCAACGCCGCCCGCAGCAACCTGCCCAGTGACCTGTCGGGCAACCCGACGTACCGCAAGGTCAACCCGGCCGACTCGCCGATCCTGATCATCAGCCTGACCTCCGACAGCGCCACGCCGGGGCAGATGTATGACGTGGCCTCGACCCTGCTGGAGCAGAAGTTGTTGCAGACCACCGGCGTCGGTGACGTGACGGTGGGCGGCGGCGCGCTGCCGGCGGTGCGGGTGGAATTGAACCCCGACCGGCTCAACCAGTACGGCGTCAGCCTGGAGCAGGTGCGCCAGGTGATCAACGCCTCCAACGTCAACCTGCCCAAGGGCAACGTGGCCATCGGCGACCGTAACTACGGGATTGCGGCGAACGACCAGTTGCTCGATGAAAAGGACTATGGACCACTGGTGGTCAAGGCCCACAACGGCGACCTGATCCATATCTCCGACCTGGGCTACGTGCGCGAAGACGTGCAGGACCTGCGCAACTTCGGCCTGTCCAACGGCAAGCCGGCAGTGTTGCTGGTGGTGTTCAAGCAGCCGGGGGCCAACGTGATCGAAACGGTGGACGCGGTGAAAGCCTCGCTGCCGTTTTTGCAGAGCTCGATTCCCGCGACGATCAAGCTCAGCCTGCTGATGGACCGCACCACCACCATTCGTGCCTCGCTGCACGACGTGGAAGTGACCTTGCTGGTGTCGATCCTGCTGGTGACCCTGGTGACGTTCGGTTTCTTCCGCGACTGGCGCAGCACCCTGGTGCCGGCGATCGTGGTACCGCTGTCGTTGCTTGGCACCTTCGGCGCGATGTACTTCCTCGGCTACAGCCTGAACAACCTGTCCCTCATGGCGCTGACCATTTCCACCGGCTTCGTGGTGGACGATGCCATCGTGGTGGTGGAAAACATCATGCGCCACCTGGAGCGCGGCAAGACCCGGGTGGAGGCCGCGCTGGAAGGGGCCCGTGAAGTCGGCTTTACGGTACTGACCATCAGCGTGTCCCTGGTGGCGGTGTTTATTCCGCTGCTGCTGATGGGCGGGATTGTCGGGCGGCTGTTCCGTGAGTTTTCGGTGTCGTTGTCGGTGGCCATCGTGATCTCGATGCTGATCTCCCTGACCGTCACGCCGATGCTCGCCAGTGTGCTGCTGCGGGCGCCGAAGGAGATTCACCAAGGCAACGAACACCCGGATTCGCGCTTTCACCGCTTCTACGATCGCACCCTCGGCTGGGTGATCGACCATACGGTGCTGATGGGCTTTGTCACGGTGCTGGTGATCGTCCTCGCTGGCGTGCTTTACGTGCTGGTGCCCAAGGGCTTCTTTCCCCAGGAAGACACCGGACGCTTGCAAGGCAGCATCCTGGCGAACCAGAGCATTTCCTACGGGGCAATGCAGAAGGACTTCACCGAGATCAACCGCAAGGTGATGAAGAACCCGAACATCGAAACCGTGGCTGGCTTTGTCGGGGGTGGCGGAGGCGGCGGCGGGGCAGTCAACAGCGCGCAGATGTTTGTCTTGCTCAAGCCCCTGGGCGACCGCAAGGACAACGCCACCGAGGTGATCGGGCAGATCCGGCGCAGCCTTGGCGACCTGCCGGGCACCAAGCTGTATTTGCAATCGGCCCAGGACATCACCGTAGGTGGTCGGCAAAGTGGCGCGCAATACCAGTACACCCTGACCGCCGATGACCAGGAATCCCTGGACGAATGGGTGCCCAAGGTGGTGGAGGTGCTGCACAAGTTGCCGCAACTGACCGACCTCAATACCGACCAGCAGGACAACAGCCTGCTGGCCAATGTGCAGATCAATCGCGACACGGCGGCGCGCCTCGGGGTGAGTATCTCGGCGGTCGACCAGGCGCTGTACGACGCCTTTGGCCAGCGCCAGGTCGCCACCCTGTATCGCGCGGCCAACCAGTACCACGTGGTGATGGAAGTCGCCCCGGAATACTGGACCGACCCTTCAGCGCTCAAGGGTATTTACGTGCCGACGGGCACCCAGGCTACGAGCACCAAAGGCACCACGGCAGCGCCCAACCTGACCACTCAACAGACCCTGGTGCCGCTGTCGGCCCTGGCGGACAACACGGTGGCGCGCACGGCGATTTCCATCAGTCACCAAGGCACGTTCCCGGCGGTGACGGTCTCGTTCAACCTGGCCCCCGGCACGTCCATCGGCCAGGCCACGGCAATGGTGGACGACGCGGTGAAGCAGCTGCGCATGCCCGCCAGTGTGGTGGGCCAGTTTGCCGGTACGGCCCAGGTGTTCCAGTCGTCGGTGGCCAGCGAACCGTTGCTGATCGTCGCCGCGTTGCTCTCGGTGTATATCGTGCTGGGCATCCTCTACGAAAACCTGATGCACCCGCTGACCATCCTCTCGACCTTGCCCTCGGCCGGTGTCGGTGCGCTGATTGCCTTGCTGCTGACCGGCACCGAGCTGTCGATCATTGCGCTGGTGGGGGTGATTCTGTTGATCGGTATCGTGAAGAAGAACGCGATCATGATGATCGACTTCGCGATCACCGAGCGACGGGAGTTCGGCCTCACGGCCAAGGAAGCGATTCGCCGGGCGTGCCTGATCCGTTTCCGGCCGATCATGATGACTACCCTGGCGGCGATTCTTGGCGCGCTGCCGCTGGTGCTGGGCACCGGCTACGGTTCGGAGTTGCGCCGGCCGTTGGGGATTTCGATTATTGGTGGCCTGCTGTTCAGCCAGGTGCTGACGCTGTACACCACCCCGGTGATCTACCTGTGGCTCGACCGGGCGTCACAGCGCCTGGGTCGGCGTAAGGAAGCAAGGTTATGAACGTGAAATACAGCGTGCTTTGCATCAGCCTGCTGCTCGGCGGCTGCATGGTCGGGCCCGATTACCAGAAGCCCGCCATGGAGCTGCCGCAGTCATTCAAGGAAGGCGCGCAGTGGCAGCGTGCGGCGTCGAATCCCCAGGGGGCGATGGACAGTCAGTGGTGGCTGGCCTATCAGGACCCAGTGTTGAACGACCTGGTGGCGCGCTCGGCCAAGGCCAACCAGTCGATCATCGCGGCGGAGGCCGCTTATCGTTTGGCCCAGGCGCAGGTGGCGTCCAGTCGTGCAGGGTTGTGGCCGACCGTCGGCGTAGGATTGTCGGGTTCGCGGGGGTCGACAGGCAGCGGCAGCGGTACGTCGACTACCGGTACCACGACGGGCGGGGTCTCGAACAGTGTCAGCGCGACCTTGACCGCCAGTTGGGAGCCGGACCTGTGGGGCCTGGTGCGGCGCGGGATCGAGTCCAGCCAGGCCACCGCCCAGCAGTCCGACGCATTGCTGGCCGGGGTGCGGTTGTCCATCAGTTCCAGCGTCGCCAGCAACTACCTGGCCCTGCGGCAGATGGATATCGACGTGCGCCTGTTGCAACAACAGCAGAAGATCAATCAGCAACTGCTGGACATGATTCAGGTGCAGTTCACCCAGGGCGTCGCCACCAACGACCAGTTGCTGGTGGCCCAAGACCAGTTGACCACCTCGATCGCCGATCTACAGACCTCGCTGCGTGACCGCGAGCAGTACGAACATGCGCTGGCCGTGCTGGTGGGTGTGGCGCCGAGCGAGTTTGCCGTGGCTGTGCGGGATGACTACAGCTTCGTCCTGCCGCGCCCCCCTTTGACCTTGCCATCGACCCTGCTGCAACGGCGTCCCGATGTGGTCGCGGCGGAGCGCTCGGCGGCGGCGGCCAACGCGAAAATTGGCGTGGCTGAAGCCGCATTCTTCCCGACCCTGGACCTCACCGCTGAAGCCGGCTATCGGGGCAGTGCCCTTGGCGGGCTATTCTCGCTGCCCAATCGCATCTGGACCCTGGGCCCGGCCCTGGCGGAAACCCTGTTTGACGGCGGCGCCCGTGAAGCGGCGGTCAAGCAGGCCGAGGCCAGCTACGACCAGATCGCCGCCAATTACCGGGGCACCGTGCTCAGTGCCTTGCAGAACGTCGAAGATAACCTCTCGGCAATCAACCACCTGCAAACCCAGGCCGACGCCTTCCAGCAGGTCTACCAGCGCAACCAGCAACTGTTCGGCAGCCAGGAGGCGCAGCTGCGCGCCGGCACCGTCAGCCAGGAAGCCGTGCTGACCCAGCAACTGGTGTTGCTGCAAGCCGAGCAGAATCTTCGCGACACCCAGGGCCAGCTCAGCCAGGGCAGTGTGGCGCTGATCCAGAGCCTGGGCGGTGGTTGGCAAACCCCTCAGCACTGAACGGCTCGCTAACCCGGTGTGCGCCGCGTTATTCTCGGCGCACTTTGAATCACGGGAAGCCTGAGCCATGGCAGGAAGCAGTTTGCTGGTATTGATCGACGACATCGCTGCGGTGCTCGACGATGTGGCGTTGATGACCAAGATGGCTGCGAAGAAAACCGCCGGCGTGTTGGGGGATGACCTGGCGCTGAATGCCCAGCAAGTCTCCGGGGTGCGCGCCGAGCGGGAGATCCCGGTGGTGTGGGCGGTGGCCAAGGGCTCCTTCGTCAACAAGCTGATCCTGGTGCCGGCTGCCTTGCTGATCAGCGCGTTTGCGCCGTGGGCGGTGACGCCGCTGTTGATGCTGGGCGGCGCTTATTTATGTTTTGAGGGCTTCGAAAAACTCGCCCATAGCTTCTTCCACAAGCGCACCGAAGAACAGGCGCACCTGGTGGAAGCCGTGGCGGATCCGGCCACGGACCTGGTGGCCTTCGAGAAGGACAAGATCAAGGGCGCGATCCGTACCGATTTCATCCTCTCCGCCGAAATCATCGCCATCACCCTCGGCACCGTGGCCGATGCGCCGCTGATGCAGCAAGTGATCGTGTTGTCGGGTATCGCCATCGTCATGACCATCGGCGTCTACGGCCTGGTGGCCGGCATCGTCAAACTCGATGACCTGGGCCTGTGGCTCACCCAGAAGCCCGGCCAGGCGGCGCGCAGCATTGGCGGGGCGATCTTGCGGGCGGCGCCGTACATGATGAAAAGCCTGTCGGTGATCGGCACGGCGGCGATGTTCATGGTCGGCGGCGGGATCCTGACCCACGGTGTACCGGTGGTGCATCACTGGATCGAGACGGTGAGCCAGAGCACCGGCGGGCTGGCGTGGTTGATGCCGACGTTGCTCAATGCCGTGGCAGGGATCATCGCCGGGGCCGTGGTGTTGGCGGTGGTCAGCGTGGTGGGTAACCTCTGGAAGCGGGCGAGGGCGTAGGCAATTGATCGAGCGACGGCAGTTCAGCGGGGGCATGAAAGGCAAGAACCTCCGTTACCTGAATGAAAGTCCCGGCGAGGCCCGTCAGACGGTGCGTGCGGGATTTGTGTTGCTCGAACATTTCTCGCTGCCGGCGTTTACCCAGGCGCTGGATACGCTGATCACCGCGAACCTGCTGCGGCCCGCGTCGTTTTCTACCTCGACCTTCGGCTTGCAGGAAGGCGAGGTGACCAGCGACCTGGGGCTGGTGATCCGGCCCGATGCGCGGCTTGAGTCTTCGGTGCTTAAAGAGTTGGACCTGCTGGTGATTTGCGGTGGCTATCGCACCGAACTGAAGGCCTGCGACGAATTCATCCATCTGCTGAAAAGCGCTGCGGAGCAGGGGGTGAACCTCGCCGGTTTGTGGAATGGTGCTTGGTTCCTCGGGCGTGCGGGTTTGCTGGGGGGCTACCGATGCGCCGTGCATCCGGAACATCGCCCGGCCCTGGCCGAGTTCTGCAAGGCGACCCAGGTCAGCAGCGAGCCGTATGTGATTGACCGCGACCGGTTGACGGCATCGAGTCCGTCCGGGGCGTTTCATATGGCGCTGGACTGGATCAAGGGGCTGTACGGTAAAGCGTTGGTGGAGGGGATCGAGGACATCCTGGCGTTTGAGGAGTCGCGCTACCGGCGGGTGAAACCGACTGAGAACGTCTGCTTGAGCGCGCCGTTGCGCGAGGTGGTCAACCTGATGGACGCCAACCTCGAAGAGCCTCTGGAACTTGAGCAACTGGCCGTCTATGCGGGCCGTTCCCGGCGCCAGTTGGAGCGCTTGTTCAAGGAGCAGCTGGGCACCACACCTCAGCGTTATTACCTGGAACTGCGCATTACCGAGGCTCGCCGGCTGCTTCAACACACCGAGCTGTCCCAGGTGGATGTGCTGGTGGCTTGCGGGTTTGTCTCACCAAGCCATTTCAGCAAGTGCTACAGCGCCTACTTTGGCTACAGGCCGTCCAAGGAAAAGCGGTTGGTCAAATAACCGCGACATTGGCATTCGCAAAAAATATAGATACGATGCTAATCATTAGCTTGCTATCTATATGCGGGTTCCATGAAATCTTCCACCTTTCAGCTCCCTGATTTCTGGCAAGCGACGCTGGCCCCGTCCCGCAACGATCTGCTGTTTGCCTTGCGCAACATGATCGCCGGCGGGGTCGCGTTGTACCTGGCCTTCTGTTTTGACTTGCAGCAGCCTCAATGGGCTTTGACCACGGTGTTTATCGTTGGCCAGTCCACCAGCGGCATGGTCTTGGCCAAAGGCGCGTATCGGCTGGTAGGCACGTTTGTCGGGGCCATGGTCTCCATCGCGATGATCGGCGTGTTTGGCCAGGCACCGCTGTTGTTCCTGCTGTGCATGGCGCTGTGGCTGGCGTTCTGTACCACTGGGGCTTCGCTGCTGCGCAATCACGCGTCCTATGGTTTTGTACTGGCGGGTTACACCACGGCGATTATTGCGTTGCCGGCTACCGCAGCACCTCTGGGGGTGTTCGATGAGGCGGTGGCACGCTGTCAGGAGATTAGCCTGGGGATCCTTTGCGCCTCCATCGCCAGCACGATTTTATGGCCCCGCCGGGTGGAGCAGGTGTTGGCGGTTCAAGCGCGGGCCGCGTGGCAGGCCGGGGTGCGCGCCGCGGCTTCGGAGCTGTTGGGCAATGATCAGCGTAAAGGGTTGCTCGAAGCGTTGAGCCGCCTGGTGGCGGTGGACAGCCAGCGCGACCACGCCTGGTTTGAAGGGCCCAAGGGCCGACGCCGCTCCCAGGCCTTGCGCGTGCTCAGCCGTGACCTGCTCAGCCTGCTGCGGGCGGCGCGGGGTGTGGCGCGCCAGCGGATGATGCTCGATGAGACGGCAGCGGTGGTGCCACTGATTGAAGAGGTGGCGGGTGCGTTGCAGCAGGAGCGTCTCGATGACCTGCCCGAGCTGGCGCAACGGCTTGGCCTGGTCTTGCAGGATTCGCATCTTGGCCAGGAGGCGCACTTTTGCCTGATGCAACTGGCTCGAGTACTGCGTTTGATTGAGCGGGGGGGATTGACGCTGGTCGCGGTCGAAGAAGGCAGGGTGCCGCCCGGCGCGCCGGGGGCGATGTCCTGGCACCGGGATATTGAGCAGGGCGTGCTCGGTGGGTTGCGCAGTGCCTTGGCGTTCCTGGCGGTGGCGGCGTTCTGGATCTTTACGGCATGGCCTTCGGGGTTGGGCGCGGTGTCGATTTGTGGTGTGGTGCTGAGCCTGTTTGCGGCACGGGAAAATCCGTCGGCCTCAAGCCTGAATTTCCTCAAGGGCATTGCGCTTTCGATCCCGGTGGCGGGGTTTGTGTGCTTCGTGCTGTTGCCCGGCTTCGATGGCTTTCCCTTGTTATGCCTGGCGTTGGGCGTGCCGCTGTTTTTCGCTTCGCTGTGCATGAGCCGCCTCAAACTGGCGGCGACGGCTTCAGCGTTCTGCATCTTTTTCGTCAACAACGTCGGGCCCAGCAATGTGATGACCTACGACTTCGCCGCCTTCCTTAACAAGGCCATTGCGACGTTGGTGGGGGTCGGGATCGCCGTACTGGTGTTTCGGCTGATCCAGCTCAATCCCGGTGAGCATCACTATCGGCGGATGTTCAAGGCGTCGTTGTTCGACCTGGCGCAATTGACTTCCCGTCCCTTGGAGCAGGCTGAAAGCTGGTTTGGCGGGCGCATGGCGGACCGGCTGATTCGCTTGTCGCGCTACAGCGAAACCTTGCCTGCTGATCGCCGTGCCCATTGGGATAATGGATTGCTCGGGCTGGACCTGGGGGATGAGTTGCTGGAATTGCGTGCCTGCCTGGCGGGCAGCCGGGGCGCGTTGGCGATTGAACGCGATCGCTATTTGCGGGCGCTGGAGGCGGCGCTGGAGGAGGGGGGACCGAGCGTGGCGAATGAGTCACTGATGGATGCGGCCAGCGTTGCGATGCTTGAAGCCCTTGAGCAGCCTTCGGTGCTGGCTGAGCAGGACCGGGATATGGCCAGGGCGGCCGTGCTGCAATTGCGGTTTACGTGGCGGAAGTGGTGTCGGCGGGGGATGTAGGCGCTGGCAAGCCAGCGCCTACAGGGGGTATTACTCGGCGATCTGCAACTTGCGCGCCTCGGTGTACACGTAGCGCACCTTTTCATACTCGAACGGCGAGTTCATCTGGCCGTAGCGGAAGCTGGTCTGGTAGCGCTTGTCGACAGCACGCAGGGCCCAGATTTCCGGGTGGTTTTCGCTGACCTTGGACACGTTCAGGAAGTTGATCTCGGTCTCGGCGCCGTAGTCCACCAGCAGGCCGGTGGTATCCCGCAGGTTGGAGGGGCCGAAGAGCGGCAGCACCAGGTAGGCGCCGCCCGGTACACCGTAGAAGCCCAGGGTCTGGCCGAAGTCTTCGCTCTGGCGAGGCAGGCCCATGGCGGTAGCCGGGTCCCACAAGCCGGCGATGCCGATGGTGGTGTTGAGCAGCAGACGCCCGGTGGTTTCCAGGGAACGGTGGCCCTTGAGCTGCAGCAGGCTGTTCAACAGGTTGGGCACATCCCCCAGGTTGTTGAAGAAGTTGCTGACGCCGGTGCGCAGGAAGCTTGGGGTGACATAACGGTAACCGTCCACCACCGGCAGGAACACCCACTGGTCGAAGCGGTAGTTGAAGTGGTACACCCGGCGGTTCCACGACTCCAGCGGGTCGTAGACATTCAGGGCGTTGACCGACGAACGCTCGAACTCACGCTGGTCCAGGCCGGGGTTGAACTTGAGATGGCTCAGTGGCTCCTTGAAGCCGTCGGAGTCCACTACAGTCGGCGTGTGGGCCTTGCTGTTGTCGGCATTGGCCACGCCCGCGCACATCAGGGCGGCGAGCAGCAGAAGATATTTAGCCACGGAAGAACTCCAGCATGGCGTCGGCGTTGACGCGATAATTGAGGTTGCCGCAATGGCCGCCCAGGGGGTAGACGGTCAAGCGATCGCCGAAGGTTTTACGCAGGAAGCCAAGGTCGCCCGGGCCCAGGATCACGTCGTCGGCGTTGTGCATGACGGCGATTTTCGGGCTGTCGTGCAGGTAGTCCTTGAGGGCATACAGGCTGACCTGGTCAACCAGTTGCAACAGGCTGCCACCGTCGGAACGGGCACGCCACATTGGGATCACCTGTTCGGTGAGGTAGCAGTCGAAGTCGCACTGCAGCGCACGCTTCAGGAATGGGGTGAGGCTGGTGCCTTCGCTGATCGGGTACTTGGGCGGGATGATCAGGCCGCGGCGGTTGATCAGGTCCGAGGTGAAGGCAATGTCGGCCGCCGAGAAGCGGAACGAAGTGCCGATCAGCATCGCCATCTGTTCGTTGGTCAGGTGTTCCTTGGAGTTCTGGAAGTCGTAGAGCAGTGCATCGTTGAGGTCGATGTAGCCCTTTTGCTGGAAGTAGCGGGTCAGCTTGTTCAACACCAGTTCATAGAAGGTGGTGCTGTTGTTGATGCCCTTCACTTCGGTCTGCACCAGCTTGTCGAGGTTGGTGATCGAGGTATAGAGGTTGACCGGCGGGTTCAGCAGCAGGACTTTCTTGAAGTTGAAGCTGCGACGGGTTTCGTCCAGCTTGCTGACAAAGGCTGCGTCGAGGGCGCCGAGGCTGTAGCCGGTAAGGTAGAAGTCGGTTACGGGCAGCGTCGGGTTTTGCGCGCGTACGGCCTGCATCACGCGGTACATGTCTTCGGCGTCTTCCTGGCTGATGCCGGGCGTGGCGAAGCGCGAGGCGGCGGCGATGAAGTCGAAGCTGGTGGGGGACGACAGCTGGACGACGTGGTAACCGGCCTTGTAGTACAGCTTTTTCAGGTATTCGTTGATGGTGCTGTCAAAGCGTGCGCCGGTGCCGGCGATCAGGAAGATCAGCGGTGCGGCGCGGTCTTGCTTGGCGATGCGGTAGGTGAGTTTCTTCACTGCCCAGAAATTGTCGGGAAGGCTGAATTCACGCTCGGGGCGCATCGTCAGGGTGTAGTCGGACTGATTGATTTCATCGTCGGACGGCAGTTCCGGCCGCAGGTTCGGCGGGGTGGTCGCGATGGTCGCTTCAAATGGGTTGGTCAAAGGGTAGCCATAGCTGGCCTGGTCGATATCGACCGCCAGTGCTGACGCACTCAGAAAAAGGCTGCCCAACAGGGCCGCACAGCGCAAGGAACGGAGCATGACTAAATCCCTAAGAGGAAAACGTGCTGAAGTGGAGTTCGCAGGCTATGACCACCGCGTTGCTGCCGAAGTGCCAGCCTTCGGCACGAAAAGTCGGAAAAAACGTCGGAATCGGGGTAATAGTAGCCAGACGATACACTTTGGCACGCACTAATGAATACTTATCTGTTTCCAAGCCTTGCCAACGGCTGCCGGGGGATTAAGCTGGGCGCCGTTTTCGTCTATCGGAGTGCCTCATGTCCCGCCGTTTTCCGCTGATTCTGTTGCTTATTGCCCTGCCGCTTTGGCTGGCCGCCAGTTATGGCGCGCGTTACGGATTCATGGAGGACGGCCGCTGGGTGGGCATTTGTGCTGACGAGGCCAGCCGCTGGGAATGCCAGGTGCGTTCCAACCTGGGGCTGATGATTCACTTCAAGGTGCTGGGCTGGGCGGCGTTGATCACGTCGGTGCTGGCGTTTTTTGTGCCGGGCCGAGCCGGGTGGGTGTTGGCGGTGTTGGCGCTGGTGTTCGGGTTTCCGGCGTTGGCGTTGTACAACACGACCTTTGCGGTGTTTGCGGTGGTGATTGCGGGGTTGCGGTTGGTCAGGGCGCCTCGGGCAGCCTGACAGGGCCCCATCGCAGGCAAGCCAGCTCCCACATTTGACCGTGTTCACAGATCCAAATGTGGGAGCTGGCTTGCCTGCGATAGCGGTCTTAAGCCTTGCGCACCCGCAAGCATCGCCACAACGCTACAACCATGAGCAGGCTCACCACTGCCCAACCCCACGCCTGCTGGTTCATCAACCCTTCACGGAACAACTGCGGCGCAATACCGGCACCGATGATGAACGCCAGCAATGCAATCTCCCGCCGCAGCCCGCTCACCGGACGCACCAGGTACACCAGCGCCGGCAGCACCAGCGCGGCACTCGGGAAGCTGCGATAACGCGGGTCAAACACCAGCGCCAGCATCATGACCGCACCGGCGAACCCGGCGATTGCCACCAGCCAGCCAGCGCGTTGCTCGATCCAGTTGAAGGCGCGTTCACGCCAACCTTCTCGTGCACTCAACGCCAGGGCGGCGTGAGCCAGTACCGCAAGGTTCAAGGCCACCAGCAATCCAGCCCACACCCACTCATCGGTGAAGCGCGCTGTGACCCGGTTCAATTCGCCCCAGGTGCCGATTGAGCAGGCAGCGACGGCACCGAGCAACGGCAACACCAACGCAGCACGGGTGGTGCGTACGCGGCCGCCCAACAGCAGCGTACCCAGCAGGATAATCCCGCCAACCCCCAGCCAAACCGGCCAGTACGGCACATTGGTCACCGGGCCGGCGAGAACGCCCTTGTCCTGGCGATCCGCATCGAACAGACCCCAGTAACCACCCACAGCACCTTCGCTGGCGCGTTTCCACGGCTGGTCAAACGCTTCGATCAGGTTGTAGTGCCAGCCATTGGCTTCAGCCATGGCCACGAACCCGCGCATGAACTTGGCTTCGTTGACCCGGCTCGGCACTGCGGTTTCCCGCTGACGGCCTTCGCTCGGCCAGCCGGTCTCGCCGATCATCACGTCCTTGGGGGCGAACTTGTTGCCGAAGGTCTGGCGCACATCGCCCACGTGCTTGAGCGCCTGGTCGATGCCCGACGGGTCATCTTCCCAGTAAGGCAGCAGGTGGATGGTCAGGAAGTCCACGGCCGGGGCGATTTCCGGGTGTTGCAGCCAGAACTCCCACACATCGGCGTAGGTGACCGGTTGCTTGATATGGTCCTTGACGTGATGGATCAGCTTGACCAACTGCCCGGCGGTGACTTCCTTGCGCAGCAGGGTTTCGTTGCCGACGATCACCGAGGTGACGACGTCGGGGTTGGCATTGGCCGAAGCGATCAGTGCCTCGACTTCCTTGGCGGTGGCCACCGGATCACTGCTGACCCATGCGCCGCTCATCAGCTTCAGGCCGTGTTTGCGCGCCAGTGCCGGCAAGTCTTCAAGGCCGGTCTGGGAGTAGGTGCGGATGCATTCGAAACGGGTGGCCAGCAACGCCAGGTCGGCGTCCATGCGCTCGGGGCGCAGTTTGAACGGCTGGTCGAACGGCGATTGGTCTTTGTCGAAGGGCGTGTAGGACGCACATTGCAGCTTGTGGCTGGCGCTGGCCACGTCCGGCAGCACCACCGGTTGGCCAAGGCCATACCAATAGCCGCCGAGGGCCAACACACCGAGGATCAGGGCAAATAAATAGGGCAGGAGCGGGAAGCGGGCAGTCGCGGGCATGATCAGGCCGTCTGGGGGCAAAGGCGCGCATCTTACCCGGATTTGAGCCGTCCCAGTGGGGCCGCATAATTTTGACATGCAAAGTTCGGGCGGGATCGTCGGTGAATGTCCTACAAATCATCCTGCTGGCGATGTGATGTCGTTTCTTGCTTACCTGAGGTCGCAGTCAGAGCAGGTCGCTTGTGGCAGCAGGTTGATGATCGAAGTGTCAGCCCTCCACTGACGAGGCACCCACGTGATCGATGCGCGTGAAGGGGGCGCGGTGCACCACATAACAACAGGTTGACGTCGCTCGGCATCCGCCGGGCGCAGCACTTTCGGGGAAGCACTATGAAGATGCGACGACTCTTGGGCGCAGCTGCCACTCTGGTAGTTGCGATGAGCTCCACACTGGCCAGCGCCGACAGCAAAACCCTGAGCATCGGCTATGTGGATGGCTGGTCAGACAGTGTCGCCACCACCCACGTGGCGGCAGAAGTGATCAAGCAAAAGCTCGGTTATGACGTGAAACTGCAAGCGGTCGCCACCGGGATCATGTGGCAAGGCGTGGCCACCGGCAAACTCGACGCCATGCTCTCCGCCTGGCTGCCGGTGACCCACGGTGAATACTGGGCCAAGAACAAGGACAAGGTGGTCGACTACGGCCCCAACTTCAAGGACGCCAAGATTGGCCTGATCGTGCCTGAGTACGTGAAAGCCAAATCCATCGAAGACCTCAAGACCGATACCACCTTCAAGAACAAGATCGTCGGTATCGACGCCGGTTCAGGCGTGATGCTCAAGACCGATGAAGCGATCAAGGCCTATGGCCTGGACTACAAGCTGCAAGCCAGTTCGGGCGCGGCGATGATCGCCGAGCTGACCCGTGCCGAAGACAAACAGGAATCCATTGCGGTCACCGGTTGGGTGCCACACTGGATGTTCGCCAAGTGGAAACTGCGTTTCCTGGACGACCCAAAAGGAATTTATGGTGCTGCTGAAACCGTCAACAGCATCGGCAGCAAAGGCCTGGAAAAGAAAGCCCCGGAAGTCGCGGCGTTCCTGAAGAAATTCCAGTGGGCCTCCAAGGATGAAATCGGCGAAGTCATGCTGGCGATCCAAGAGGGCGCCAAGCCTGAAGCGGCGGCCAAGGATTGGGTGGCCAAGCACCCTGAGCGTGTCGCCGAGTGGACTGCTAAATAAGACCCTTGTGGGAGCTGGCTTGCCTGCGATGCAGACGTCTCGGTGCACCTGATGTATCGAGGTGATCTCATCGCGGGCAAGCCCGGCTCCCACATTATTTCGCCCCGCCAATTATTCCTGCGCCTTCAATATCCCTCGCTACACTCCTTCTACTACTAAGGTCGTCTGGAACCTGTTCCGCAGCCGCATACAGTGGATATGTTCCAATAATAAAAAGCTGTGCTGCGAGGATAAAAACAATGAACGACAGCATTTACCTCTCGATTCAAAACAGCCCGCGTTTCAAGGAGCTGGTTAGTAAAAGGGAAAGATTCGCCTGGATTCTCTCGGCGATCATGCTAGGGCTGTACTCCGCTTTCATTCTTCTGATTGCCTATGGGCCGCAAATACTGGGGGCCAAGATCAGCCCCGGTTCGTCCATCACGTGGGGGATCCCTATCGGGGTCGGGCTGATTGTGTCGGCCTTCGTCCTCACCGGCATCTATGTACGACGCGCCAACGGCGAATTCGACGACCTGAACAATGCGATTCTCAAGGAGGCTGCGCAATGATCCGTCGTCTATTGGCTGTACTCGGCGCTTCGGCCTTTGCACCTGCCGTTTGGGCGGCCGATGCATTGACCGGCGAAGTGCATAAACAACCGCTGAATATCGCAGCGATCCTGATGTTCGTGGCCTTTGTTGGCGCGACCTTGTGCATCACCTACTGGGCGTCCAAGCGCAACAAGTCGGCGGCCGACTACTATGCGGCCGGCGGCAAGATCACCGGGTTCCAGAACGGTTTGGCAATTGCCGGTGACTACATGTCGGCGGCGTCCTTCCTGGGGATTTCCGCGCTGGTGTTCACCTCCGGCTACGATGGCCTGATCTACTCGATCGGCTTCCTGGTGGGCTGGCCGATCATTCTGTTCCTGATCGCCGAACGCCTGCGTAACCTGGGCAAATACACCTTTGCCGACGTGGCGTCCTACCGCCTCGGGCAAACCCAGATCCGCAGCCTGTCGGCCTGTGGCTCTTTGGTGGTGGTGGCGTTCTACCTGATCGCGCAGATGGTCGGCGCGGGCAAGCTGATCCAGCTGCTGTTCGGCCTTGATTACCATGTTGCGGTGATCTTGGTGGGCATCCTGATGTGCCTCTATGTGTTGTTCGGCGGCATGCTGGCGACCACCTGGGTGCAGATCATCAAGGCAGTACTGCTGCTGTCCGGCGCCTCGTTCATGGCGCTGATGGTGATGAAACACGTCAACTTCGACTTCAACATGCTGTTTGCCGAGGCGATCAAGGTTCACCCTAAAGGTGAAGCGATCATGAGCCCGGGCGGCCTGGTGAAAGACCCGATTTCGGCGTTCTCCCTCGGCCTGGCACTGATGTTCGGTACCGCCGGCCTGCCGCACATCCTGATGCGCTTCTTCACCGTGAGTGACGCAAAGGAAGCTCGCAAGAGCGTGCTGTATGCCACCGGCTTCATCGGCTACTTCTATATCCTGACCTTCATCATCGGCTTCGGCGCGATCCTGCTGGTCAGCACCAACCCGGCGTTCAAGGATGCTGCAGGTGCCTTGCTCGGCGGTAACAACATGGCGGCGGTGCATCTGGCCAACGCGGTGGGCGGCAGTATCTTCCTGGGCTTCATCTCGGCCGTGGCGTTTGCCACCATCCTGGCAGTGGTTGCCGGTTTGACCCTGGCGGGTGCTTCGGCGGTGTCCCATGACCTGTACGCCAGCGTGATCAAGAAAGGTAAGGCCAACGAGAAGGATGAGATTCGGGTATCGAAGATCACCACCATCGCCCTGGCAGTGCTGGCGATTGGCTTGGGCATCCTTTTTGAAAGCCAGAACATTGCGTTCATGGTAGGCCTGGCGTTCTCCATTGCGGCGAGCTGTAACTTCCCGGTGCTGCTGCTTTCCATGTACTGGAAAAACCTCACCACCCGCGGTGCAATGATTGGTGGCTGGCTGGGCTTGATCAGCGCCGTTGGCCTGATGATCCTCGGCCCAACCATCTGGGTCTCGATCCTGCACCATGAGAAGGCGATTTTCCCTTACGAATACCCGGCGCTGTTCTCGATGATCATCGCGTTCATCGGCATCTGGTTCTTCTCCATCACCGACAAGTCGGCGGCGGCAGAGAAGGAGCGTGCGCTGTACTTCCCGCAGTTTGTGCGTTCGCAGACTGGCCTGGGGGCGAGTGGGGCGGTAAGCCACTAAGCGTGTAACCGTTACAAAAAAAAGGCCCCGGTCGTGAGATCGGGGCTTTTTTTTGCCTTTATTGGTAACGAATACGACAAAACTGTTTCTCAAATCCGGCACAAATAAAAACGGCCTCCCTATCAAAGGAGGCCGTTTTCGGTGTGGCCAAGTAGCGGTTAGCTTACTTGCGGTCTTCCAGCTTGGTGATGTCACGCGACTCGTAGCCGGTGTACAGCTGGCGCGGGCGGCCAATCTTGTACGGGCTGGAGAGCATTTCTTTCCAGTGGGAGATCCAGCCCACGGTCCGCGCCAGGGCGAAGATCACGGTGAACATGCTGGTTGGAATGCCGATCGCCTTGAGGATGATCCCCGAGTAGAAGTCGACGTTCGGGTACAGCGAGCGCTCGATGAAGTACGGGTCGGTCAGGGCGATCTCTTCCAGGCGCATGGCCAGTTCGAGTTGCGGATCGTTCTTGATGCCCAGTTCCTTCAACACTTCGTCGCAGGTCTTCTTCATCACGGTGGCGCGCGGGTCGCGGTTCTTGTAGACCCGGTGACCGAAGCCCATCAACTTGAACGGATCGTTCTTGTCCTTGGCCTTGGCGATGAACTTGTCGATGTTGGATACATCGCCGATTTCATCGAGCATGGTCAATACGGCTTCGTTCGCACCGCCGTGGGCAGGGCCCCACAGTGCGGCGATACCGGCGGCGATACAGGCGAACGGGTTGGCACCCGAAGAGCCCGCCAGGCGCACGGTAGACGTCGAGGCGTTCTGTTCGTGGTCGGCGTGGAGGATGAAGATCTTGTCCATCGCGGCGGCCAGCACCGGGCTGATCGGCTTGATCTCGCACGGGGTGTTGAACATCATGTGCAGGAAGTTTTCAGCGTACGTCAGGTCGTTGCGCGGGTACATCATGGGTTGACCCATGGAGTACTTGTAAACCATTGCGGCCAGGGTAGGCATCTTGGCAACCAGGCGGATCGCGGAGATTTCGCGATGCTGCGGGTTATTGATGTCCAGGGAGTCGTGATAGAAGGCCGACAGGGCGCCGACTACGCCGCACATGACGGCCATTGGGTGGGCGTCGCGACGGAAGCCGTTGAAGAAGGTCTTCAACTGCTCGTGAACCATGGTGTGGTTCTTCACGGTGCTGACGAACTGGGCCTTTTGCTCGGCTGTTGGCAATTCGCCATTAAGCAGCAGGTAGCAGGTTTCCAGGTAGTCCGACTGTTCAGCAAGCTGTTCGATCGGGTAGCCGCGGTGCAGCAAGATACCGTTATCACCGTCGATATAGGTGATCTTCGACTCGCAAGAGGCGGTCGACATGAAGCCTGGGTCAAATGTAAAACGGCCCGTGGCCGTCAGGCCCCGTACGTCGATAACATCGGGACCAACGGTGCCGGTTAAAATGGGCAGCTCGACGGGGGCTGCGCCCTCGATGATCAACTGCGCTTTTTTGTCAGCCATGTGGCCTCCTATTTATGCTTCAAATCATCAGACAGACCCCCCACGCAGGGCCCGCACCACTATAGTGAGATAAATTCAGATGTCAATTTGCCTAAAGTCTTGCTCCAGAAGGCTTTAACCGTACTTTTTCCTCGAAATTACCTGCCATTTACGCCTTTTATGCCGCCAGCGCAATGCGCTATTAGGGTGAGGAGTGCGCGTTGTCATTAGTTGCCTAACTGTCTATACTCGGCCTCCGACCGCCAGGGGCTTTTGGGCCCGTTTTGATGGGGGTCGCACTCCCTGGGTGGTGGTTACCTGACCAGTGCACTCCCCAACAACTTTGCCCTGATTGTTAGGGGCTCTTCAGTGTGAAAAAAAGCCGTGAATAGCCAACGACCTGTAAACCTAGACCTAAGGACCATCAAACTCCCCATCACCGGCGTAACGTCGTTCCTGCACCGTGTATCCGGCATCATCCTGTTTCTTGGCCTGGGCATCATGCTTTATGCATTGAGCAAATCCCTGGGTTCGGAAGAAGGGTACGCCGAGGTGAAGGCATGCTTGACCAGTCCGCTGGCCAAATTCGTCGCCTGGGGCCTCCTGTCCGCTCTGCTTTATCACCTTGTGGCCGGTATTCGCCACTTGATCATGGACATGGGTATCGGTGAGACGCTGGAAGGCGGCAAGCTGGGCTCGAAAATCGTCATCGCCATTTCCGTGGTGCTGATCGTTCTGGCGGGAGTTTGGATATGGTAACCAGCGTTACGAACCTGTCGCGTTCGGGCCTCTATGACTGGATGGCGCAACGTGTGTCTGCGGTTGTTCTCGCGGCTTATTTCATCTTCCTGATCGGGTACCTCGCGGCGAACCCTGGCATTGGCTACGCCCAATGGCACGGCCTGTTCGCTCATAACGGGATGCGCATCTTCAGTCTGCTGGCCCTTGTAGCCCTGGGCGCTCACGCCTGGGTTGGCATGTGGACCATCGCGACCGACTACCTGACGCCGATGGCGCTGGGCAAGTCCGCGACAGCAGTACGGTTTCTCTTCCAGGCAGTATGCGGCGTCGCGATGTTCGCTTACTTCGTCTGGGGTGTGCAGATTCTTTGGGGTATCTGATTCATGGCTAACACAGTTAATACGCTTTCATTCGACGCCATCATCATTGGCGGCGGCGGTGCCGGCATGCGCGCTGCGCTGCAACTGGCCCAGGGCGGTCACAAGACTGCCGTGATCACCAAGGTGTTCCCGACCCGTTCCCACACCGTTTCGGCCCAGGGTGGCATCACCTGCGCCATCGCCTCCGCCGATCCAAACGATGACTGGCGCTGGCACATGTACGATACCGTCAAGGGTTCCGACTATATCGGTGACCAGGACGCTATCGAATACATGTGCTCCGTAGGCCCGGAAGCGGTCTTCGAGCTGGAACACATGGGTCTGCCGTTCTCCCGTACCGAACAGGGCCGCATCTACCAGCGTCCGTTCGGCGGTCAGTCCAAAGACTTCGGTAAGGGTGGCCAGGCCGCTCGTACCTGTGCCGCAGCCGACCGTACCGGTCACGCGCTGTTGCACACCCTGTACCAGGCCAACCTGAAGGCCGGCACCGTATTCCTCAACGAATACTACGGCGTCGACCTGGTGAAGAACGAAGACGGTGCCTTTGTAGGCATGATCGTTATCTGCATCGAAACCGGCGAAACCTCTTACGTGCGGGCTAATGCCACCGTATTGGCGACCGGCGGTGCAGGCCGTATCTACTCTTCGACTACCAACGCCCTGATCAACACCGGTGACGGTATCGGCATGGCGCTGCGTGCAGGCGTCCCGGTACAAGACATCGAAATGTGGCAGTTCCACCCGACCGGCATCGCCGGCGCCGGTGTACTGGTTACAGAAGGTTGCCGTGGTGAAGGTGGTTACCTGATCAACAAGAACGGCGAGCGCTTCATGGAGCGTTATGCTCCGAACGCCAAAGACCTCGCCGGTCGTGACGTTGTAGCCCGTTCCATGGTTAAAGAGATCATCGCCGGTAACGGTTGTGGTCCCGATGGCGACCACGTAATGCTGAAGCTCGATCACCTCGGTGAAGAAGTGCTGCACAGCCGTCTGCCAGGCATCATGGAGCTGTCCAAGACCTTTGCTCACGTTGACCCGGCTGTTGCGCCGATCCCGGTTGTTCCAACTTGCCACTATATGATGGGCGGCGTTGCCACCAACATTCATGGCCAGGCGATCACCCAGGACGCCGACGGCGTTGACCAGATCATCCCTGGTCTGTTCGCGGTAGGTGAAGTGGCTTGCGTATCGGTTCACGGTGCCAACCGTCTGGGCGGCAACTCGCTGCTCGACCTGGTGGTATTCGGTCGCGCCGCCGGCCTGTTCCTGGAACAGACCCTCAAGGAAGGCGTTGATTACGCGCGTCCACGCCAGTCCGACATCGACGCTGCCCTGGCGCGTCTGGATGGCCTGAACTCGCGTACCGAAGGCGAAGACGTTGCCTCGCTGCGCAAAGAGCTGCAAAGCTGCATGCAGAACTACTTCGGTGTGTTCCGTACCGGCGAATACATGCAGAAAGGTATCGCCCAGCTGGCTGACCTGCGTTCGCGCATCGCCAACGTCAAGATCAACGACAAGAGCCAGGCGTTCAACACCGCTCGAATCGAAGCCCTTGAGCTGCAAAACCTGCTGGAAGTGGCTGAAGCGACTGCAATCGCCGCCGAGGTTCGTAAAGAATCCCGTGGTGCTCACGCTCGTGAAGACTATGAAGACCGCGACGACGAAAACTGGTTGTGCCACACCTTGTACTTCCCGGGTGACAAGCGCGTAACCAAGCGTGCCGTGAACTTCTCGCCGAAGACGGTTCCGACGTTTGAACCGAAGATTCGGACTTACTAAGGGTGGCTGCCATGTTGAAAGTCAGTGTTTATCGCTACAACCCTGATCAGGACGCTGCGCCGTTCATGCAGGAATTCCAGGTCGATACCGGTGGTAAAGACCTGATGGTGCTGGACGTGCTGGCCCTGGTTAAAGAGCAGGACGAAGGTTTCTCCTATCGTCGCTCTTGCCGTGAGGGTGTTTGCGGCTCCGACGGCATGAACATCAACGGCAAGAACGGCCTGGCGTGCATCACGCCGCTGTCTTCCGTGGTGAAAGGCAACAAGTTGGTTGTTCGTCCGCTGCCAGGTTTGCCGGTTATCCGTGACCTGGTCGTCGATATGAGCATCTTCTACAAGCAATACGAGAAGGTTAAGCCATTCCTGCAGAACGACACGCCGGCTCCGGCCATCGAGCGTCTGCAGACTCCGGAAGAGCGCGAGAAGCTGGACGGTCTGTACGAGTGCATCCTGTGCGCTTGCTGCTCGACTTCCTGCCCGTCCTTCTGGTGGAACCCCGACAAGTTCCTGGGCCCAGCTGCCCTGCTGCAAGCGTACCGCTTCCTGGCAGACAGCCGTGACACCAAGACTGCCGAGCGTCTGGCTTCGCTGGATGACCCGTTCAGCGTATTCCGCTGCCGCGGGATCATGAACTGCGTCAACGTATGTCCTAAAGGCCTGAACCCGACTAAGGCCATTGGTCACGTACGTAGCATGCTGCTGCAAAGCGGCGTGTAACCGACGTTGTAGTAAAAGCAGGACCGTTGTGCCCGTAGATGCTACGGCGCAGGCTTCAACCGGCGCCGTAGTTTTAACTTGAGCAGCGACTTACAAAGACGCGGCTCTTATTTTGAAGAAATGAGACAAGCAGGGGCATTCGGGTTGGTACCCGAACTATCAGCGTGATCCTAAGTGGCTTGTTTTGGTCGCTGCACTTGGCCTTTTGCAAGCAAACTCGGTGTTTTCGCCGGTGGTGTCCCCAAATCGAGGGTGACCAAGCATGCAAGAAAGCGTGATGCAGCGCATGTGGAACAGCGGCTATCTTTCAGGTGGTAACGCTGCCTATGTGGAAGAGCTTTATGAGCTCTACCTGCACGACCCTAACGCTGTGCCAGAAGAATGGCGCACCAAATTTCAGACGTTGTCTTCAGACGGCAACGCTGCCACCGATGTATCGCACGCAACAATTCGCGATCAGTTCGTGCTGCTGGCAAAGAACCAGCGCCGCGCCCAGCCGGTTTCCGCCGGAAGCGTGAGCAGTGAGCACGAGAAGAAGCAAGTTGAAGTATTGCGACTGATCCAGGCCTACCGTATGCGTGGCCACCAGGCAGCCCAGCTTGACCCGCTGGGGCTGTGGCAGCGTCCTGCACCTGCAGACCTGTCGATCAATCATTACGGCTTGACCAATGCCGATCTTGATACGACCTTCCGTGCCGGCGACCTGTTCATCGGCAAAGAGGAAGCGAGCCTACGCGAAATTCACGAAGCGTTGCAGCAGACATATTGCCGCACCATCGGTGCCGAATTTACGCACATCACTGATTCCGAGCAGCGCCACTGGTTCCAGCACCGTCTTGAAGGCGTGCGTGGTCGCCCGGTGCTGTCTGCAGACGTCAAGAGCCACTTGCTCGAGCGCGTCACTGCAGCGGAAGGCCTGGAAAAATACCTGGGTACCAAATACCCGGGCACCAAGCGTTTCGGCCTGGAAGGCGGCGAAAGCCTGATCCCGATGCTCGACGAGCTGATCCAGCGTTCCGGTTCCTACGGCACCAAGGAAATCGTGATCGGTATGGCCCACCGTGGCCGTTTGAACGTGCTGGTCAACACCTTCGGCAAGAACCCGCGCGAGCTGTTCGACGAGTTCGAAGGCAAGAAGAAGGTCGAGCTGGGTTCCGGTGACGTTAAATATCACCAGGGCTTCTCGTCCAACGTAATGACCACCGGCGGTGAAGTTCACCTGGCCATGGCGTTCAACCCATCCCACCTGGAAATCGTTTCTCCAGTGGTCGAGGGGTCGGTGCGTGCTCGCCAGGATCGTCGTAACGATTCCACCGGTGAGAAGGTCCTGCCGATTTCCATCCACGGTGACGCGGCATTCGCCGGTCAGGGCGTGGTCCTGGAAACCTTCCAGATGTCGCAGACTCGCGGCTTCAAGACCGGTGGTACCGTTCACATCGTCATCAACAACCAGGTGGGCTTCACCATCAGCAACCCGCTGGACGCGCGCTCTACCGAGTACGCGACCGACGTTGCCAAGATGATCCAGGCGCCGATCCTCCATGTGAATGGTGATGATCCGGAAGCCGTGTTGTTCGTGACCCAGTTGGCCATCGATTACCGCATGCAGTTCAAGCGTGACGTGGTCATCGACCTGGTCTGCTACCGTCGTCGCGGTCACAACGAAGCGGATGAGCCTAGCGGCACCCAACCGTTGATGTACCAGCAAATCACCAAGCAGCGCACCACCCGTGAGCTGTATGCCGATAGCCTGATCAAGGCCGGCGTGGTGGACGATGCTCGTGTTCAAGCGAAGATCGATGAATACCGCAACGCGCTGGACAACGGCCTGCATGTAGTGAAAAGCCTGGTTAAAGAGCCGAACAAAGAGCTGTTCGTTGACTGGCGTCCGTACCTGGGCCACGCTTGGACTGCGCGTCACGACACCTCGTTCGATCTGAAAACCCTGCAGGAACTGTCGGCCAAGCTGCTGGAAATTCCAGACGGTTTCGTCGTACAGCGCCAGGTTGCGAAGATCTACGAAGACCGTCAGAAGATGCAAGCCGGCGGCCTGCCGATCAACTGGGGTTACGCTGAAACCATGGCGTACGCGACCCTGGCGTTCGAAGGTCACCCGATCCGTATGACTGGCCAGGACATCGGCCGCGGTACGTTCTCGCACCGTCATGCTGTGCTGCACAACCAGAAAGACGCGGGCACCTACATCCCGTTGCAGAACCTGTACGAAGGCCAGCCACGTTTCGACCTGTTCGATTCGTTCCTGTCCGAAGAAGCCGTACTGGCGTTCGAATACGGTTACTCGACCACCACGCCTCAGGCGCTGGTGATCTGGGAAGCCCAGTTCGGCGACTTCGCCAACGGTGCCCAAGTGGTTATCGACCAGTTCATCACCAGCGGCGAGCACAAGTGGGGCCGTCTGTGCGGTCTGACCATGTTGCTGCCACACGGTTATGAAGGTCAGGGTCCGGAGCACTCTTCGGCCCGTCTGGAGCGTTACCTGCAATTGTGTGCTGAGCACAACATTCAGGTGTGCGTGCCGACTACCCCGGCCCAGATCTACCACTTGCTGCGTCGCCAGGTGATCCGTCCGCTGCGCAAGCCGCTGGTAGTACTGACTCCGAAATCGCTGCTGCGTCATAAATTGGCCATCTCGACCCTGGAAGATCTGGCGGATGGTTCGTTCCAGACCGTTATTTCAGAAATCGACACCCTGGACGCGGCCAAGGTCACTCGCCTGATCCTGTGCAGCGGCAAGGTCTACTACGACTTGCTGGAAAAACGCCGTGCCGAAGGCCGCGAAGACATCGCCATCGTGCGAATCGAGCAGCTTTACCCGTTCCCGGAAGACGACCTGATGGAGGCCATCGCGCCTTACACCAACCTCACCAACGTGGTGTGGTGTCAGGAAGAACCGATGAACCAGGGCGCTTGGTACAGCAGTCAGCATCATCTGCGTCGCAGCATCGGCAACCACAAACAGGCACTGGGCCTGGAGTACGCCGGTCGTGATGCTTCTGCTGCACCTGCGTGTGGTTATGCGTCGATGCACGCCGAGCAGCAGGAAAAACTGCTGCAAGATGCTTTCACTGTTTAACGCCTTCGCGCTGACTGAAACCGAATTTTAAGGACCCACAGATAATGGCTATCGAAATCAAAGCCCCGTCATTCCCGGAATCGGTTGCCGATGGCACCGTTGCCACCTGGCACAAGAAACCAGGCGAGGCCGTCAAGCGTGACGACCTGATCGTCGACATCGAAACCGACAAGGTCGTGCTCGAAGTGTTGGCTGAAGCTGACGGCGTGCTGGGCGCAATCGTTGCCGAAGAAGGCGCTACCGTTCTGTCGAACCAGGTTCTGGGCTCGATCGAAGAGGGCGGCGCTGCTGCTGCTCCTGCTGCCGCCGCCGCCGCTCCTGCACCGGCCGCTGCTGCTGCCGCAGCTCCAGCTGCTGCACCGGCTGCGGGCGGCGAAGATCCAATCGCTGCACCGGCTGCACGTCAGCTGGCTGACGAAAACGGCATCAACCTGGCTTCCATCAAGGGCACCGGCAAAGACGGCCGTGTAACCAAGGAAGACGTGGTTGCCGCTGTTGAAGCCAAGAAAAACGCTCCAGCTGCCGCACCTGCCAAGGCTGCTGCCCCGGCTGCCGCTGCTCCTGTGTTCGCCGCTGGCGACCGCACCGAGAAGCGCGTACCGATGACCCGCGTGCGTGCCACCGTGGCCAAGCGTCTGGTTGAAGCACAGTCGAACATGGCGATGCTGACCACGTTCAACGAAGTCGACATGACCGAAGTCATGGCCCTGCGTTCGAAGTACAAGGATCTGTTCGAGAAGTCCCACAACGGCGTGCGCCTGGGCTTCATGTCGTTCTTCGTGAAAGCGGCCACCGAAGCGCTGAAACGCTTCCCGGCAGTCAACGCTTCCATCGACGGCGGCGACATCGTTTACCACGGTTATGCTGACGTCGGCGTTGCCGTGTCCAGCGACCGTGGCCTGGTGGTACCGGTTCTGCGTAACGCCGAACTGATGAGCCTGGCTGAAATCGAAGGCGGCATCGCCAACTTCGGCAAGAAAGCCCGTGACGGCAAGCTGACCATCGACGAGATGACCGGTGGTACCTTCACCATCACCAACGGTGGTACTTTCGGTTCGATGATGTCGACTCCGATCGTCAACCCGCCACAAGCTGCGATCCTGGGCATGCACAACATTCTGCAGCGTCCTATGGCGATCAACGGCCAAGTGGTTATCCGCCCGATGATGTACCTGGCGCTGTCGTACGATCACCGCCTGATCGATGGTAAAGAAGCCGTGACTTTCCTGGTGACCATCAAGAACCTGCTGGAAGACCCGGCTCGTCTGCTGCTGGATATCTGATAAAGCGGCGGTGCGCCGTACCACCCGGTCTGCCGCAAGGCAGGCCGGAGTGCGGCTCACGGCTTGAAGCTTTTAGCTAAAGAGGATTTTTTTTCATGTCGCAGAAATTTGACGTTGTAGTGATTGGCGCAGGCCCTGGCGGCTACGTTGCCGCCATCAAGGCCGCACAACTGGGCCTCTCGACTGCTTGCATCGAAAAATACACCGACAAGGAAGGCAAACTGGCTCTGGGCGGTACTTGCCTGAACGTTGGTTGCATTCCTTCCAAGGCGCTGCTGGACAGCTCCTGGAAATTCCACGAAGCCCAAGACGGTTTTGCCATCCACGGCATCAACCACGCTGGCGTGACCATGGACGTGCCAGCAATGGTCGGCCGCAAGGCCAACATCGTTAAAGGCCTGACTTCCGGCGTTGCGACCCTGTTCAAGGCCAACGGCGTGACTTCCCTGCAAGGCCACGGCAAACTGCTGGCCGGCAAGAAAGTTGAAATCACCAAGCCTGACGGTTCGGTAGAAGTCATCGAAGCCGAGAACGTGATCCTGGCTCCAGGTTCGCGTCCAATCGACATTCCACCGGCTCCTGTTGACCAGAAGGTGATCGTTGATTCGACCGGCGCCCTGGAATTCCAATCGGTTCCAAAACGTCTGGGCGTGATCGGCGCTGGCGTGATCGGCCTGGAACTGGGTTCGGTCTGGTCCCGCCTGGGTTCCGAAGTGACCGTGCTGGAAGCCCTGGACACGTTCCTGCTGGCTGCCGACACCGCAGTGTCCAAAGAAGCGTTGAAAACCCTGACCAAACAAGGTCTGGACATCAAGCTGGGCGCTCGCGTTACCGGTTCCAAGGTTAACGGCGAAGAAGTCGTCGTGACCTACACCGACAAGGATGGCGAAAAAACCATCACTTTCGACAAGCTGATCGTAGCCGTTGGTCGCCGTCCAGTGACCACTGATCTGCTGGCTTCCGACAGCGGCGTGAACATCGACGAGCGTGGCTTCATCCACGTGGACGATCACTGCGCTACCACCGTGCCAGGCGTCTACGCCATTGGCGACGTGGTTCGCGGCATGATGCTGGCGCACAAGGCTTCCGAAGAAGGCATCATGGTTGTCGAGCGTATCAAGGGTCACAAGACCCAGATGAACTACGACCTGATCCCGTCTGTTATCTACACCCACCCGGAAATTGCATGGGTCGGCAAGAACGAACAGCAGTTGAAAGCTGAAGGCGTTGAAGTTAACGTCGGCACCTTCCCGTTTGCCGCTTCTGGCCGTGCCATGGCAGCCAACGACACCGGTGGTTTTGTCAAAGTCATCGCTGATGCCAAGACTGACCGCGTATTGGGCGTCCACGTGATTGGCCCAGGCGCAGCAGAACTGGTTCAGCAAGGCGCAATCGGTATGGAATTCGGCACCAGCGCCGAAGACATCGGCATGATGGTTTTCTCCCATCCGACCCTGTCTGAAGCGCTGCACGAAGCCGCGTTGGCAGTGAATGGCCATGCCATCCACATCGCCAACAAGAAGAAGCGCTAAGCGAGATAATAAGAAACCACGGCGGTTGCCCGTCGTGAGCCTTGTGCGCAAGACTCACCGCGGAATATCCGCTGGACGCAGTCTTGCGCAGTTTCACCACCCAGGGTCCAGGCCTTTGGTGGTTTGACTGTGCAAGCAGCAGTCACAGGTGGCGCGGCACTCAATAAAGAGCGCAGCGCCGAATGCGCAGTACCTAACGAAGACGGTAATAAGCATGAATCTTCACGAGTATCAGGGTAAGCAGCTGTTCGCTGAATACGGCCTGCCAGTATCCAAGGGTTACGCAGTAGACACCCCGGAAGCAGCAGCAGAAGCTTGCGACAAAATCGGCGGCACCGAGTGGGTTGTCAAAGCCCAGGTTCACGCTGGTGGTCGCGGTAAAGCGGGCGGCGTTAAGCTGGTTCGCAGCAAAGAAGACGCCAAAGCCTTCGCTCAGCAGTGGCTGGGCAAGCGTCTGGTGACTTACCAGACTGATGCCAATGGCCAGCCAGTCACCAAGATCCTGGTTGAATCGTGCACTGATATCGCTAAAGAGCTGTACCTGGGCGCTGTCGTTGACCGTTCGAGCCGTCGCATCGTGTTCATGGCCTCCACCGAAGGTGGCGTGGACATTGAGAAGATCGCCGAAGAAACCCCAGAAAAAATTCTGAAAGCCACTATCGATCCACTGGTTGGCGCTCAGCCATTCCAGGGTCGCGAGCTGGCATTCCAGTTGGGTCTGGAAGGCAAGCAAGTTGCCCAGTTCGCCAAGATCTTCGTAGGTCTGGCCAAACTGTTCCAGGATCACGATCTGGCCCTGCTGGAAGTGAACCCGCTGGTGATCAAGGCTGACGGCGATCTGCATTGCCTCGACGCCAAGATCAACATCGACGCCAACGCCATGTACCGTCAGCCTAAGCTGAAGACTTTCCACGATCCGTCGCAAGACGATCCGCGCGAAGCGCACGCTGCCAAGTTCGAACTGAACTACGTAGCCCTGGAAGGCAACATCGGTTGCATGGTCAACGGTGCTGGCTTGGCCATGGGTACCATGGACATCGTCAACCTGCATGGCGGCAAACCAGCCAACTTCCTCGACGTAGGCGGCGGTGCCACCAAAGAACGCGTTACCGAAGCGTTCAAGATCATCCTGTCCGACTCCAACGTCGCTGCAGTACTGGTCAACATCTTCGGCGGCATCGTTCGTTGCGACATGATTGCCGAAGGCATCATCGGTGCAGTGAAAGAAGTCGGCGTTAAAATCCCGGTTGTTGTGCGCCTTGAAGGTAACAACGCTGAACTGGGCGCTAAAGTACTGGCAGAAAGCGGTTTGAACATCATCGCTGCTACCAGCCTGACCGACGCTGCTCAACAAGTTGTCAAAGCTGCGGAGGGCAAATAATGAGCGTCCTGATCAATAAAGACACCAAGGTTATCTGCCAGGGTATTACCGGTTCGCAAGGTAGTTTCCACACCCAGCAAGCCATCGAATACGGCACCAAGATGGTTGGTGGCGTTACTCCTGGTAAAGGCGGCACCGAGCACCTGGGTCTGCCAGTGTTCAACACCGTGAAAGATGCTGTAGCTGCCACTGGCGCCACCGCCAGCGTGATCTACGTTCCAGCTCCTTTCTGCAAGGACTCCATCCTGGAAGCAGCATTCGGCGGCATCAAGCTGATCGTTTGCATCACCGAAGGCATTCCTACCCTGGACATGCTGGACGCTAAAGTTAAGTGCGACGAGCTGGGCGTAGTCCTGATCGGCCCTAACTGCCCGGGCGTGATCACTCCAGGCGAATGCAAGATCGGCATCATGCCAGGTCACATTCACTTGCCAGGTAAAGTCGGTATCGTTTCCCGTTCCGGCACCCTGACCTACGAAGCTGTCAAGCAGACTACTGACGCCGGTTTCGGTCAGTCGACTTGCGTCGGCATCGGCGGTGACCCGATCCCAGGCTCGAACTTCATCGACATCCTGAAGCTGTTCCAGGAAGACCCGAAGACCGAAGCGATCGTAATGATCGGTGAGATCGGCGGTTCGGCTGAAGAAGAAGCGGCTGCCTACATCAAGGCACACGTGACCAAGCCGGTTGTTTCCTACATCGCTGGTGTGACTGCCCCTGCTGGCAAGCGCATGGGCCATGCTGGCGCAATCATCTCTGGCGGCAAGGGCACTGCAGACGAGAAGTTTGCTGCCCTGGAAGACGCAGGCGTTAAAACCGTGCGTTCGCTGGCAGACATCGGCAAGGCTTTGTCCGAGCTGACCGGTTGGGCTGTCAAGTAAGCCTCGCGCTTAACTGACGCTTCACCACACAAAGGCCACCTTCGGGTGGCCTTTGTGCATTCTGGGGATTACTCATCGGTTGGAATGACGCCGACCAACTGTGGGAGCTGGCTTGCCTGCGATGCAGGCTACTCGGTGTTTCTGATGCACTGAGGTGATGCTATTGCAGGCAAGCGCACTCCCACATTCCATCGCATTTCAAAATTTAAATATAAAAACGCGACATAAAAATGTCGCTTATCGGACAGTTCGCCCCCCAACAGTGCGTTTGACCCGCAAATTCGTTAGGCTAGCCGCCTCTTTATGCGTACGCATCCCAAAAGGAAGCCTCGCGCTAGACCGGTCGGTCCCCATCAGGACCGGCAGTATTTCCCTCATCCATAGGGAAGCCCTCTCTAAATTCCGATTCAGTAGTGTGGTATTTCCTCAAATGAAAGTGTTGAAAAGCCAGGACATCCTGGCGTTGGGCTTTATGACCTTTGCCCTGTTCGTGGGCGCCGGCAACATCATCTTCCCGCCTATCGTCGGTTTGCAGTCCGGGCCTCATGTCTGGATGGCGGCGCTGGGCTTCCTGATCACCGCGGTCGGTTTGCCGGTGATCACCGTTGTGGCCCTGGCCAAGGTCGGTGGCGGCATGGACGCGTTGAGCAGCCCGATCGGCAAGATCGCCGGTGGCTTGCTGGCAGCAGCTGCCTACCTGGCAGTCGGCCCGTTGTTCGCTACCCCGCGAACCGCGACCGTGTCGTTTGAAGTGGGCTTGGCGCCCCTGACCGGTGAAAGCCCGTTGGCGCTGTTCCTCTACAGCTCCGTGTACTTCCTGTTGGTGTTCTTCATCTCCCTGTACCCAGGCCGTTTGCTGGATACCGTCGGTCGCTTCCTGGCGCCGTTGAAGATCATCGCCCTGGCCGTATTGGGCATTGCCGCCTTCGCCTTGCCGGCCGGTGATGTGGGTGTCGCCACTCCTGAATACGTAGCTGCGCCATTCTCCCAGGGCTTTATCAATGGCTACCTGACCATGGATACCCTGGGCGCCCTGGTGTTCGGCATCGTGATCGTCAACGCGATTCGCTCCCGTGGCGTCGAGTCGCCGAAGCTGATCACCCGCTACGCAATCATTGCCGGGCTGATCGCCGGCGTGGGCCTGGCGCTGGTATACATCAGCCTGTTCCGCCTGGGGTCGGGCAGCCATGAAGTGGCCGCCGGTGCCGCCAACGGCGCGGCCGTGCTGCACGCTTACGTCCAGCACACCTTTGGCTCCCTGGGCAGCGGCTTCCTCGCCGTGCTGATTTCCCTGGCGTGCCTGGTGACCGCTGTAGGCCTGACCTGCGCCTGCGCCGAGTATTTCAGCCGTGTGTTGCCGCTGTCCTACAAAACCCTGGTGGTGATCCTGGCGGTGTTCTCGCTGTTTGTATCCAACCTGGGCCTGACCAAGTTGATCGCGTTCTCGATCCCGGTACTGACCGCGATCTACCCGCCGTGCATCGTGCTGGTGGCCGTGAGCTTCTGTAAGGACTTCTGGCAGGAGCAGGGCCGGATCGTCGGCCCGGTGATGCTGGTGTCGTTCATCTTCGGCTGCATTGACGCGTTGAAGGGCGCTGGCCTGGCGGACTGGATGCCATCGCAACTGGCTCACCTGCCGCTGAGCGAGCAGGGTCTGGCGTGGCTGGTGCCTTCGGTGATGACCCTGGTCGTTGCTGTGGTGGTTGACCGCGTGCTGGGCAAGCGTAGCGAAGCGATCGCTTAAAGCCTCCGGCCTACGCCGTAATCGAAAAGCCCCGGATCAAATGCTCCGGGGCTTTTTTATGCGCGGAGTCAGGACAATCTGCCTGTTTCAGGGGATCGGCAACATGCTCTTTGTCGAATCCACGCCCAGGTTCTTCAAATATTCCTGGGCAGGCTTCAAATCGTTTTGTTTAGGTAGATAGTGTCCAGATACATTGGAAAGGTGGATTTTCCCCATGATGTCTTTCCTGATGTAGCCTGCACTGACCACCTGTCCTGATTGACCACTGCCGGCACCGATTTCCGCGATGGCAGGATGGGATAACCATTTTGGCGGCGCATCCTTGTCGATGTTGCCCACGATCAATTGCTTGTCTTGGGTGAAGACGAACTTGCTGACGGTATTGGGTTTCGATACCACGTTCAGGTCCTCCGGCTTTGTGATCGACACCAGTTCCGCTCGAGGAGCCCTGGGGTTCAATGCCGCGCCGGCCAGGTGTTTCTCGGCATTCAGGTCACGAGCTTTGGTATTGGTCAACACGGGATGTGGTTTTTGACCCGGCGGCGTTGATTGCCGACTACCGGAGTTGGACGTGCTGCTCGTGCCTGAGTTTTCGGTGTAACGGATCAACCCTTTTTCACCTACGTGCTGTGGCCCGGTGGCGTTCAGCGGTTTTCCTGCCCGTAGTTGATTATCCAGCGCATGAGCGACGAGATCCCCCCGATTCAACGGCTGCGTGGGGCGAGCCGGGTTTGGCAACGGGGTAGGGAGGCTGGAGGGGCGCGCCACCGAGAGTGACGTACTCGGAGCCTGCGAGACGTGACGGCTTGGCCCAATAGCTTTGCCAGCAGCGATTGGCCGGCGCTGTTGAGGTGCGTGCGTAGGCGCTCTGAACACCGGGCGTAACGGTGTTCTTCTAAGCAATGGAAGGCCTGCCGCGGCCATGGAAAAGTCCGAATAGACGGCGCCCCATTGGCCTGGCTGGGTGAGTAGTTTAGGCAAGCTTCGCCCGGGAGTGCGCAAGGCCTTCAAGGCAGCCTTTGAGAGCCTGCTGACGGCGGAAATTCCTTTGGTGACAGGGATCAAGTCCAGGACCAACATGGCCACCTCGCCGGCAAATATCAGCTGGTTGGTGGTGCTTTGGGCCGCTACTTCAGTGCTTGTGATGAATTGGCTACCGGCTTTGGCGGCCACCAAGGCCACGTTTTGCGCGTAGAGATGCTCGCCGAGGGAGTTTTTGATCGGTTTGAGCGCGATACCGGCTTCATGGTCGACTGCCAGCTGCTTCAGGATCATGTTGACCGGGTGTATGAAGAGTTTGTCGTGAATCGAGTACTTATCTGCAGGTGAAACCCGCTGGTCCATATAGGTTTGCCACTCAGGTTTGGCCAGTAGAGTGTTCAGTTGGCCCTGGCCGACTATTTCCCTGAAGGGACGTCCGTCGGGGGCGTCCGGACTGTATAGCACCAACGATGGATGGTCGGCTGGCTGGATGACCAGCATGCCTTGAACCGGTTTTCCATCCCTTGCGACACGGTGGGAGATAATGGAGGACCCATTCACAACCGGCCATGTGGTGGAGTCTGCATGGGCTATCGATGCGTTGATCCACTGCTCGGCGATTTTTTGCCTGTTCAGATAGGCATCCGGATCGAGGGATGTCAAAAAAGCGTCCTTGGCCAGCCTCGCCTGTTGGTTATGCTTCCAGGCGTTGCGCAACGCCGCCGCCTCTCCCGATGTGGCGCTCGGGTCCAGCTTTTCACCGAGCAGCCTCAGGTAGTTGCCACCCACATCGGCTGGCTTGATCAGCTCCTCAAGCCATTGCGTATCCAGCGTCACGCGTTTTCCGTCGGCGCCGACCAGGTGTGCTTCCCAGGTTGTTTGGGTGGACAGCAGTGAGACGCCAACGTCCCAGGCCGAGGTGTTCCGCAGGGCCAGGTCGGTCAGCGATATCAGTTCGGTGGTAGGCGGCAAAGGGATACGGGGCAGCACAATTTGACGAAGGTTTATGGATTTTTCTGTCGTGACCCGGACCATCAGTTTGTCGGGATCGACGTCATCCTTCGGGTAGCGCTTTTGCAGTTTGTCTTTCAGTGCCTGGAGCAGCAGTTTTTTTGCAAAATCTCCCAGGGAGGGCAATTTCTCCAGCAGCGGTTGCAGGCGGGAGAAACTGGTCTGCTCCGCCTGCTCAAGCTCCCGGTAGCGGGCTTCCTGCTCCGGGGTCAGTTCTTTTAGCCATGGCGGCTGGCGTTGTTCCATTAGTTTTTCGTTGCGTGCGAGCATCGCATTGCTGCCATCAAATTGCAGCGACAGGTCGGCGGCGTCATTGATGCCCGTGGCGATTGCGGGATCCAGCACATTCCCGGTGCCATATTTGCCGGGCTCGGCGGTGAAGGCGAACTGTAGTGTTTCCATGACCTCATCTGCCTGGCGCTTCAGCAACAAGGGCAATGCCTGGGCCACCACGTCTCCCGATATCGGCGCGAACCCCAGCATCAAGTCGTCGCCCCATTGTGGGTTGCGACTGTGCTGCACCGACAGCGGCAAGCTTTTCAGCAGTACGCCTGCTTTCTCCTCATCACCGTTGATCCTGCGTAACAAGGCTTCACGGGCATCAGCCGGGGTCGCGAACTCCTCGAACCCGTCGCAGGGGGTGTAAAGCACAACGGGACCGTTAGGCGCGTTGAGCCCTATATTTCGGATGTCCGTTGCTGTGTAGGGCGCTTCAGCTGACGATCCGTCTTTGCTGGTGATAAGGAAGCAGCCGGCTAAAAGCGCCCCCTTGGGGGTGTTGTCATTAATCCTGATGGGGTACACCCCGGGGCGACTGCCTGATGCAAACGCACCTTCGCGTGCTGCGAGGGTGGGGTACTGAAAGGCCGTGTCGATCAGCTGTTTGCCGGGGTGGCTGAGTGTCCCGTCCTCAACGCGTAGCGCCGCCTCGGTGGAGAGCATCTGCCTATGCAAGGCCAGCAACTGCTCTTGTCGTGGCGCTTGGGACCCGAGGCCTGAGGGTGGTTTTTTCCAATAGCTGCTGAGCGCGATGGGAAGCCGGGTCGCAATATTTTGGGCGATCGTGAGCAATGAACAACGGGGTTCGAGCTTGCGCTGAGCACCACCGTCTGGTGCATCAATATAAAAGGCGGTTTCAGTTTCTTTGTCAGGCGAACCGGTGAGTGCGTTCAGGTTCACTTCCATGATCTTGTCGAACAGTGCCTGGGACAGCGTTTGTGTAGATGTCAGGATGCGTTCTGCGCCGGGCTTTTGACCGTACGTTTTGACGTGAATGGAATTCGGATCAATTGAATCGAGCTCGGGAAAGGCTTTTTTCAACTGGACCTGAATAAATCGATGGAATGTTGTCTGGTGGCTTAGCAGGTCAGTAATTTGTTTGTTCAGTTTCCGGTGCTGGTCAATCAATTGGGATTGGGTGGTGACGGTGGCGGGGCGGTTGGTATCCGCGACGACCGGCGTTATGCCGCGCACTCCGGGGGTGACGAAATCACTGTGATTCAAGCCCGCTGTATGAGGTTGCGTAATTTGTCGCGCTGTCGGCCTTGTGGGCGCCGTCGGTTTGTTGGTGGGCGGCGGGGCAAGGTGTGGGGTGGATACCGGGCTGGAGGGTTTGGAGGGGGTGAGCATGGTGGTTCTATCTCTGAAGTAGCATGGCATTCCCTTCTATTCCAGCGATGGCGGAGCTCCGTACCTTCGGGGCGTTAATTGAGTGATTCTAAATGTGGGGCTGGTTCCTCGGGCCAATTGAGGCTTAGTCCGATCTTTCGCACGTTACTGCGCCGATAAAAGCAGCAGACAAAGTAAAGCCCGCACTTGGCGGGCTTTCTTTGCAACACTGGCTTTTCAAGCCACGGTGTTCAAGTCGTCAGACTCAAGAACCGGTTGCAGGTGCTGCTTCTTTTGCGGCGGCTTCGTTCGATTCGGCCTGAGCTTTGGCAGCATCGGCGTTTTCTTTCGCAGCGTCATTCACTTTATCCTGAGCCTTCGCCATGTCTTTCTGAGCTTGCTCAGAATGTGCAGCAGCATCTTGGGCCTTGTCTTCGGATTTCTTGTCGCAGGCAGCGAGACCGAGGGCAGCGGCCAGCATCATGGAAATAGCTAAAGTCTTGCGCATGGGGTGTTTCTCCTTATTGAAGATATCTTCTGGCCTTTCGAGCGTAGGGGTTCAGCATTAGTTCCTTTTATTACACAGATATATAAACCACAGCCGCCAAGGAACTTTCACCCGCACTGTCTACACCGCGGGTCAACACTAATAAGAGTCCAGACTGAATGACCGAAAATCCTCTTTTATCCCGTGCCACGCGCTTTGTTTCAGCGTTGCGCCACTGCCAGGTGCTGGGTATCCAGGTCCATGCCGCCAGTGAAGATGGCATGACGCTGGTGCTGCCCTATGGACCGCATATCGTCGGTGATCCGCAGACCGGCGTGATCCACGGCGGCGCGCTCACGTCCTTGATGGACACCGCCTGCGGCATGGCCACCTTATGTGTGTTGCCAGAGTTCGAGGTCTGCCCGACCCTGGACCTGCGTGTCGACTACATGCACCCGGCCGAACCCCACAAGCCGGTATTCGGTTTTGCCCAGTGCTACCGGGTGACCACCGACGTGATCTTCACCCGCGGCTTCGCCTATCAGGACGACCCGCAGCAGCCGATTGCCCATGTGGTGGGCACCTTCATGCGCATGGGCAAGCGCCTCAAGGGCAGCCAGGGCCTGGGCAATGCAATCAAGGGAGAACAGCCATGAAGCATCAGTTCAAGACGCGTCTGCAGCAGGCCCATGAGCGCGGCAACTATGAGGCGCTGCTCAACCTGATTCCCTACGCCAAACTGATCGGCATTGAATGCACGCGGCTGGGGGATGAATTGCTGTTCCGCATGCCGGCCAACAAGGACAACATTGGTAACCCGATATTGCCGGCAATCCACGGTGGGGTGATTGCCGGCTTTATGGAGCTGTCCGCGGCGTTGCATTTGCTGGTATTCACCGGTGCACCAGGCGTCCCCAAAATCATCGACTTTTCCCTGGATTACCTGCGCGCCGGCCAGTTTCGCGACACCTACGCCAAATGCCAGGTATGGCGCCAGGGCCGACGAGTAGCCAATGTGGCGATTACCGCATGGCAAAGTACCCCGGCCGAACCGATTGCCACCGCCCGTGCACATTTCAAGATTGAGGAACCGGCCCGCCCTTGAAATCCTGGTCTTAGCCCCCAACTTTGATGACAACCCGCCGCCAACCCTCAAGGGCGCGGCCACTGCCATCCAATTGGAGTTTGATGACCATGAGTGTGGAAACTCAAAAGGAAACCCTGGGCTTCCAGACCGAGGTGAAGCAACTGCTGCACCTCATGATCCATTCGCTGTATTCCAACAAGGAAATTTTCCTTCGCGAATTGATCTCGAACGCCTCTGACGCTGTCGACAAATTACGTTTCGAAGCCCTGTCCAAGCCTGAGTTGCTGGAAGGCGGCGCGGAACTGAAAATCCGTGTGAGCTTCGACAAAGACGCGAAAACCGTCACCCTCGAAGACAACGGTATCGGCATGAGCCGCGACGATGCGATCACCCACCTGGGGACCATCGCCAAATCCGGCACCGCTGATTTCATGAAAAACCTATCGGGCGACCAGAAGAAAGATTCGCACCTGATCGGCCAGTTCGGCGTGGGCTTCTACTCGGCCTTCATCGTTGCCGACAAGGTTGAAGTATTCAGCCGCCGCGCCGGCCTTGCTGCCAGCGAAGGCGTGCACTGGTCGTCCAAAGGCGAGGGCGAATTTGAAATCGCCACCGTCGACAAGGCTGACCGTGGTACCCGCATCGTGCTGCACCTGAAGTCCGGTGAAGACGAGTTCGCCGATGGCTGGCGCCTGCGCAACATTATCAAGAAGTACTCCGACCACATCGCTTTGCCGATCGAACTGCCGAAAGAGCAAGCGGCGGTCGAAGGCGAAGAGGCGCCTGCCCAGGAATGGGAAGTGGTCAACCGTGCCAGCGCCCTGTGGACCCGCCCTCGTACTGAAGTCAAAGACGAGGAATACCAGGAGTTCTACAAGCACATCGCCCATGACTACGAGAACCCGTTGAGCTGGAGTCACAACAAGGTCGAAGGCAAGCTGGAATACAGCTCGTTGCTCTACGTACCGGCCCGTGCTCCGTTCGACCTGTACCAGCGTGAAGCGCCGAAAGGCCTGAAGCTGTACGTGCAGCGCGTGTTCGTGATGGACCAGGCGGAATCCTTCCTGCCGTTGTACCTGCGCTTTATCAAAGGCGTGGTCGACTCCAACGACCTGTCGCTGAACGTGTCGCGGGAAATCCTGCAGAAAGACCCGATCATCGACTCCATGAAGTCGGCGCTGACCAAGCGTGTCCTCGACATGCTGGAAAAGCTGGCGAAGAACGAGCCTGAGCAATACAAGGGCTTCTGGAAAAACTTCGGCCAGGTCATGAAAGAAGGCCCGGCAGAAGATTTCGCCAACAAGGAAAAAATCGCCGGCCTGCTGCGTTTCGCATCGACCCACGGTGACGACGGTGAGCAGACCGTTTCCCTGGCCGACTACCTGGCTCGCGCCAAGGAAGGTCAGGACAAGATCTACTACCTGACCGGCGAAACCTACGCTCAGGTCAAGAACAGCCCGCACCTGGAAGTCTTCCGCAAGAAAGGCATCGAAGTGCTGCTGCTGACCGACCGGATCGACGAGTGGCTGATGAGCTACCTCAGCGACTTCGACGGCAAGAGCTTTGTTGACGTCGCCCGCGGCGACCTGGACCTGGGCAACCTGGATTCCGAAGAAGACAAGAAAGCTGCCGAAGAAGTGGCCAAGTCCAAAGAGGGCCTGGTTGAGCGAATCAAGACCGCCTTGGGCGATGCTGTCAGCGAAGTGCGGGTTTCCCACCGTCTGACCGATTCCCCGGCGATCCTGGCCATCGGCGAGCAGGACCTGGGCATGCAGATGCGTCAGATCCTGGAAGCCAGCGGCCAGAAGGTTCCGGACTCCAAGCCGATCTTCGAATTCAACCCGGCTCACCCGCTGATCGAGAAACTCGACGGCGAGCAGAGCGAAGAGCGATTTGGCGACCTGTCGCACATCCTCTTCGACCAGGCAGCCCTGGCTGCCGGCGACAGCCTGAAAGACCCGGCCGCTTATGTGCGCCGACTGAACAAGCTGTTGGTTGAACTGTCGGTTTAACACCGTTGTAGAAAAACCCGCTTCGGCGGGTTTTTTCGTTCTAGAGCCTTTCACCTGGAGTAAATGATGAGCCAAATCACCGTGCGTTCCGTGGTCTATCAGATTGATGGCCAGCCTTATGAAAGCCGCCTGGCGTTTGATGCCAGTCATAAGGGCCCGCTGCCAGGGTTGTTGATGGCGCCGAACTGGATGGGTGTCAGTGCCGGCGCTGAAGAGATCGCCAAGAGCGTGGCCAGCAAGGGCTACGTGGTGCTGCTCGCCGACCTTTATGGGCAAACGGTTCGCCCCTCGAATGGCGATGAAGCGGGCGCGGCGATGATGCCGTTGAAGAATGATCGGGTGCTGCTGAACAAGCGCATGCAGGTTGCACTTGATCACCTGAAAACCCAGACCGAAGCCGCGGTGGATACCTCGAAGCTGGCGACCTTCGGTTTCTGCTTCGGTGGTTGCTGCTCCCTGGAGCTGGCGCGTACCGGTGCTCCGTTGAAAGCGGCGGTTTCGTTCCATGGCAGCCTCGACACACCGAACCCGGCCGATGCGAAAAACATCAAGGGTTCCGTGCTGGTGTTGCACGGTGCTTCCGACCCGTTGGTGCCGAAAGAGCAACTGCCGGCGTTTGAAGATGAAATGAACGCAGCCGGTGTTGATTGGCAATTGCTGAGCTACGGCGGTGCGGTGCACTCGTTTACCGACCCGCACGCCAATGTGCCGGGCAAGATGATGTATGACGCGAAGACCGCTGCACGGGCCTTCCAGTCGATGCATAACTTGCTGGATGAAGTGTTCAAGGGCTGATAGTTCGGTTGCCTGAGCTGGCCCCTTCGCGAGCAAGCCCGCTCCCACCTTTCGACCGCGTTCCTTCAGGGTGTACACGGTCAAAATGTGGGAGCGGGCTTGCTCGCGAAGGCTGTTTCACCAGCAATAAAGCGCTTAAGCCTTGCCTCCAGGTAACTCAATCCGCTCACTTTCCCCCGGCACTGTCGGCCAATCCCCAGCCGCCCAACGCTGCCGAGCCTGCTCGATCAACGCAGGATCACTCGCCACAAAATTCCAGTTAATCCGCCGTGGCCCATCCAGCGCCGCGCCGCCGAACACCATCAGATGGCAATCGGTCTCGGCAAACAGCGCCATGCTTTCGCCTGCCGGCAACACCACCAGGCTATGCACCTCCAGCACCTCGCCATCCAGCTGCGCCTCACCCTCCAGCACATACACCGCCCGTTCTGCATGCTCATCCGGGATCAGCAGCGTCGTAGCCGTCTGCATCCGCACCTCGGCATACAAGGTGGGCGACAACACCGGCACGGGTGACTCGAGGCAAAAGCCGCTACCGGCAATCAGGCGAATCTGCACGCCGAGGTTGTCACTTACCGGCAAGCTGGCGGCGGGGTGATGGCTGTAGTGCCCCGGCCCTTGCTCATGTTCCCGGGGCGAGGCCAGCCACACTTGCAACCCGTGCAGGCTGAAACCACTGGCCTTCAACGCCTCGGGGCTACGTTCAACGTGGGCAATGGCGCTGCCGGCGGTCATCCAGCTGACGTCCCCGGCCTTGACCAACTGGTCGGAGCCGAGGCTGTCCTTGTGCAGGAGTTCGCCTTCAAACAGGTAGGTCAGGGTGGAGAGGCCGATATGCGGGTGCTGGCGAATATTCATGCCGGTGCCCGGGGCATAACGGGTTTGCAGCATATGGTCGAAAAACACGAAAGGCCCGACGCTGCGGCATTGCCGGGAGGGCAGCGGGCGCAGGATCGGTTGGCCTTCCACATCTTCGGCGCGCGGGCGGATCACGGTCGTTGTGGTCATGGTGCATCCCAGTCTGAGCGGGTTAGATGGCATGAGCATAACCCGCTCGACGGGAGGTTGCCGCTACTGGCTGAAGGCGCCTTCCGAGAGCTTGGTCTCGATGGTGACTTCGGCGGTGGTCATCAGCTTGTGCACCGGGCAGCGATCCGCCACGCGGTGCAGTTCATCGCGTTGCTCGTCGGTGAGTACGCCCTTGAGGGTGAGTTTGACGCTGAGCTTGTATTTGCCCTTTTGCTCTTCGGTGCTGTCGTGGGTGACTTCCACGGTGACGCCGGTCAGCGGAATGTCTTTTTTCTGCGCATAGAGTTTGACCGTCAGCGCCTTGCACGACGCCAGCGCGGCATCGAAGTAATCGTGGGGAGAGGGCGCCGAATCGTCGCCGCCCAGGCTCTTGGGCAGGTCGGTAAACAGCTCATGGTTATTGATGTTGACGCTGTGACGAAAGTTTTCGGCGTTCAGCGTATTCACGGTAACAGGCATGGCAAACCTCACAGGGTGGCAGGAAGAAGCTCATGCAGTTATAGAGCATGCTGGCACCTTGGTGTTCCCCATTGTTTACCGCTGAACCCACGGATGAGGCCTGAGGTCTACCTTCATTAGCCCTTGTTTGAGAGACCCCTGTGCGCCGGACCCGCCTGAGTATTGCCCTGTTACTGTCCGCCGCGAGCCTTGCGGTGCAGGCCCGCGACTATGCCTACAGCGATGCACACCTGCACTACGTCGACTTCTTCCAGGAGTCGGCGGGCATGGACAAGTTGCTCAAGGCCATGGCCGATAATCGCATCGAGCATGTGATGATTTCCGGCATTCCCGTGGCCAAGAAATGGCATGAAGACGAACCCAAGCGTCCGCGCTATTACGCCGGCGACGATGCCGATGCGTATTGGTACAGCGCCACTGACGTCTTTGTCGCCGATGCGGTGAATAAGCTGGCCCCGGAACAACGCCAGCACTTTCACCCGTTCCTCAGCGGTTTCAACCCCAACGATAAAAACGCCGCGTCCCACATCCAGCGCATGCTCGACCTCAATCCAGGGCTGTGGCAAGGCATCGGCGAAGTCTTTACCCGTCACGACGACCTGACTGCGCTGACCTCCGGCGACACCCCAAGGGCCAACAACGAGGCGATGACCCGCATCTATCACCTGGCGGCGGAGAATGATCTGCCGGTGATGGTGCATTCCAACATCACCTCCAAGCGTGAGAAAAATCCGTTGTACCTGGCGGAAATGGAAGAGCCTCTGCGCAACCATCCGCACACCCGGTTTATCTGGGCCCACGCGGGCAGCAGCATGGAAATCCATCGGCACCAGACGCAGATGGATTTTTTGCTGCCGACCCTGGCGCGCATGCTGGAGGCTTATCCGAACCTGTACGTCGACCTCTCCTGGAGCGTGCTCACGCCTTACTTGCTGGATGAGGCGGGAAAGCCACGCCCTGAGTGGATAAAGCTGGTAGAGCGCTTCCCGGACCGCTTCATGCTCGGCTCAGACGTGGTAGGACGTTTCAACAAGCTCGGTAAGGAAATGCGCAGCTTTGACCCGTTCCTTGATGCGCTGCCTGAGGACGTGGCCAGAAAGGTCGCGCGGGACAATTTCCTGGCGATTCTGCCCAAGCCCAGGTGATGGGCTTAGCTGAATCGCTACAGCCGGGGCAGGGCGATCATAAGGCGTTTTGATATCGCGTTTTCGTCTTACGCAAACTCCGTTCTTCGCCGATACCTTTCAAGAGCCCGCTGCAGGTGGATGCAGCGCATTTGGAAGGATCCGAGCATGAATATCAGAAGTCTGAATATCGCCCCTCGCGCCGGCCTGGGTTTTGGTTTGCTGGCGCTGATGGTATTTGCCCTGGGCGGGTTCGCCTTGTTGCAGATGGGCAATATGCGTCAACAGTCGGACCAGGTGGAAAACAACTGGCTGCCCAGCGTGATGGCGGTCGGCGAGATGAATCAGGACCTGCTGCGGGTGCGGGCCTTGACGTTGCGTCTGCTGCTTAACCGCGACCCGCAGGCGATCACGCAGAATGAACAGAAAATCACCGAACTGAAAAACGGTCTGCATAAGGCCCAGTCGCTCTATGAAGGGTTGATTGTGCTGCCCGAAGAGCGGGTGCTGTTCGATCGCTTTAAAGCCGAGGAAGCGCGCTACCTGCAACGCCAAGAGCAAGTGATGGCGTTTTCCCGGGCTAACCAGTTGGAAGACGCGATCAAGGTGGTCAACGGCGAGATGAATCAGTTGGCTGATGAATTGGCCGGCACCCTGCGTGAGCTGGTGACACTGAACAAGGTCAGCGCCAATCAGGCGGCGAGCCTGGCCCAAAGTGTGTTCACCCAATCGCGCAGTTGGGTGGTGGGCATGATTGCCGTGACGGCACTGATCACCATTGGCCTGGCGTTGCTGCTGACCCGCAGCATCGTGCTGCCGTTATCCCAGTCGCTGAAAGTCGCCCAGGGCGTGGCCAGCGGCGACCTCACCGGTGTGATTACCGTCAGCGGCAAGGATGAACCGGCGCGTTTGCAGCAGGCGCTGAAAAGCATGCAGGAGAGCCTGCGGGAAACTATTCGGCGTATTTCTGATTCGTCCAGCCAATTGGCGTCGGCTTCCGAAGAGCTCAGCTGTGTGACGGAAGATGCCACCCGTGGGCTGCATCAGCAGAGTCAGGAAATTGAGCAGGCGGCCACGGCGGTGAACCAGATGACGGCGGCGGTGGAGGAGGTGGCGAGCAATGCGGTGGCCACTTCACAGGCGTCCCGTGAGTCGGACCGTATTGCCCAGCATGGTCGCGAGCAGGTGCATCAGACGGTGTTGTCGATTGAGTCCCTGGCGGATGACGTGACGGCCAATGCGACGCAGGTGGAGGACCTGGCGCAGAAGGTGTATGGCATCAGCAAGGTGCTGGATGTGATTCGCTCGATTGCCGAGCAGACCAATTTGCTTGCGTTGAATGCTGCCATTGAAGCCGCGCGGGCCGGGGATGCCGGGCGTGGATTTGCAGTGGTGGCGGATGAGGTGCGGGCGCTTGCTCATCGGACCCAGCAGTCGACGCAGGAAATCGAGCAGATGATCAGTGGGATTCAGCAGGGGACTGATCAGGCGGTGAGCTCTATGCAGCAGAGCAATACTCGGGCGCGGTCGACGCTGGATATCGCCAAGTCGGCTGGGACGGCGCTGGAGGAGATTGCTTCGGCTTTTACGCTGATCAACGAGCGTAACCTGGTGATTGCCAGTGCCTCGGAAGAGCAGGCGGCGGTGGCGCGGGAGGTGGATCGCAATTTGATGAATATTCGCGATTTGGCGCAGCAGACTTCGGCGGGGGCGAATCAGACCAGTGCGGCGAGCCAGGAGTTGTCGCGGTTGGCGGTGGATCTCAATACGATGGTGGCTAGGTTTTCGGTGTAGGCCCGTGTTTTTTGGAGAGTGGGGTGTATATCCGTTATTTAGGTTACGGCCACTTAGGGTTCCGCTCTTACAGCGGCTCACTTTGGAAAAGCCGGAATGCCGGCCCAGCCCAAAGTAAGCAAAGGGCTCTGCCCCGCCTGTCGGCACCTCGCCTAGGCTCGGTGTTCCCTCACTCCGGCACTGCTCCGCGGGCCGCCGCGATGGGCCATCCTTGGCCCAGCGCGGCTAAACCGGCGTCCTGCCGGTTTACCCGCTCCGCACTGCCTGCGTTCGGCCTCGGGCTTATTGGGGCAGTCAGATCAAGATCAAAAGCAAGAGCACAGCGGCCTACCGGCCGGCTTGAGTGTTGAAAGCAAAGGCAAGATTCAGAGCGTAAGCCAAATCTGAAACTGATGCAGCTCTGCTTTTCTGTGGGAGCTGGCTTGCCTGCGATGCAGACACCTCGGTCTTTCAGATACACCGAGGCGATGCCATCGCAGGCAAGCCAGCTCCCACATTTGGACCGTGCCCGCTTTGGCTTTTGATTTTGCTCTTCAACACTCAAGCCGGCCGGTAGGCCGCTGTGCTTTTGCTTTTGATCTTGATCTTAGGCGCCCCGTTAAACCACGCTGGCCGAACGCAGGCTTTGGAGCGTGGGTAACCCGGCAGGACGCCGGGTTAGCCGCGCTGGGCCACGGATGGCCCATCGCGGCGGCCCACGGTCCAAAGCCGGGCACACCGAGCCTAGGCGAGGTGCCGAGTGGTGGGGCATGAGCGTTTTGCTTACTTTTGCGCTTTTCAAAAGTGAGCCGCTGTAAGAGCGGAACCATAGGCGGCCATCACCCAAATAATGGATATACACCCAACAACCGAGGCAAAAAAAAACGCCCCGAACCAGTCGGGGCGTTTTCAGGCGATCAAGCCGCGGGGACTTACTTACCCTGCCAGCGCTTCAGCACCAAGGTAGCGTTAGTGCCACCAAAGCCAAAGCTGTTGCTCATCACAGTGTTGATGGTCGCATCTTCACGAGTCTTGGTCAGAATCGGCATGTCAGCCACGTCCGGATCCAGTTCCTCGATGTTGGCAGAACCTGCCATGAAGTTGCCTTCCATCATCAGCAGGCAGTAGATCGCTTCGTGAACGCCGGCGGCGCCCAGAGAGTGACCCGACAGGCTCTTGGTAGAGCTGATTGCCGGAGCCTTGTCGCCGAATACCGCACGCACGCCTTCCATTTCCTTGGAGTCGCCGACCGGAGTCGAAGTACCGTGGGTGTTCAGGTAGTCGATCGGGGTATCAACGGTGGACATGGCCATCTGCATGCAGCGGATGGCGCCTTCGCCGCTTGGCGCAACCATGTCGTAGCCGTCGGACGTCGCGCCGTAGCCAACGATTTCCGCGTAGATCTTCGCGCCACGGGCCAGGGCGTGTTCCAGCTCCTCGACCACCACCATGCCGCCACCGCCAGCAATGACGAAACCATCACGGTTCTTGTCATAGGCGCGGGAAGCTTTTTCCGGGGTTTCGTTGTACTGGGTCGACAGGGCGCCCATGGCGTCGAACAGGAACGACTGGCTCCAATGTTCTTCTTCACCGCCACCGGCAAACACGATGTCCTGCTTGCCCAACTGGATCTGCTCTACAGCGGTACCGATGCAGTGAGCACTGGTGGCGCAAGCGGAGGAGATCGAGTAGTTCACGCCCTTGATCTTGAACGGCGTGGCCAGGCAGGCGGAAACGGTGCTGCCCATGGTCCGCGTGACGCGGTACGGGCCAACACGCTTGACGCCTTTCTCGCGCAGGATGTCCAGCGCTTCCATCTGGTTCAAGGTCGACGCGCCACCGGAACCGGCGATCAGGCCGGTGCGCACGTTGGACACCTGGTCTTCGCTCAGGCCGGAATCGGTGATCGCGTCCTTCATGGCCAGGTAGGCGTAAGCAGCTGCGTGGCCGACGAAGCGATAGATCTTGCGATCGATCAGTTCTTCGAGGGGCAGGTCGATGGAGCCGGAAACCTGGCTACGCAGACCCATTTCGGCATATTCCGGGTTGAAGCGGATGCCAGGGCGACTTGCACGCAGGTTAGCGGAGACGGTCTCTTTGTCATTGCCCAGGCACGAAACAATGCCCAGACCAGTGATAACGACGCGGCGCATGCGGATAACCCTTAAAAGTTGTCAGTGGAAGTGAATACGCCGACCCGAAGGCCTTCGGCAGTATAAATCTCGCGACCGTCGACAGTCACCGAACCATCGGCAATGGCCAGGTTCAGCTTGCCCTTGAGGACGCGCTTGATTTGAATGTTGTAGGTGACTTTCTTGGCGGTCGGCAAGACCTGGCCAAAGAACTTCACCTCGCCCGAACCCAGGGCGCGACCGCGGCCCGGCAAGCCTTGCCAGCCCAGGTAGAAACCGACCAGCTGCCACATGGCGTCGAGGCCCAGGCAGCCCGGCATCACCGGATCGCCTTCGAAATGGCAGGCGAAAAACCACAGGTCAGGGGTGATATCCAGCTCGGCGACCAATTCACCTTTGCCGTACTTGCCACCCTCTTCGCTGATATGGGTGATGCGATCCACCATCAGCATGTTCGGGGCGGGCAGTTGCGCGTTACCTGGGCCGAACAGCTCACCGCGACTGCAGCGCAGCAGGTCTTCCCGAGTAAAGGCGTTTTGTTTGGTCATGCGAGCTCCTCAATAATCCCATGCGGCAGGGCAGGGCAAATCTTCCCGGCCGACTGAAGCGTTCATGCCTCATATCGGCAGCCTACACATAGACTATTGCGTTGTAGTGAAAGTCACAGCGTCAAGGTCATGAATGTACACTTGTGCACTGAAATTATAAACCGGGCCGGTTTACGGGCCCGTTCGGGTGCCTAAGACTGCCGCACTTTCGTCTTTCACGCCAGTCGCAGTTGGCTGATGGCACCGTGTTACTGCACCCATCGCTGCAAGATTTGCTGTAAATCCGTGCGTTTGAACGGCTTTGCCAGGTAATCGTTCATTCCGGCTGCCAGACAGGCTTCGCGGTCACCCTGCAAGGCATTGGCCGTGAGGGCAATGATCGGCAGGTCGGCGCAGCCGGGCAACTGGCGAATCTGCCGGGTGGCCTCGTAGCCATCGATGCCCGGCAGTCGGCAGTCCATCAGGATCGCGGTAAAAATCAGGCTCTCGGCACTGCGAATCGCTTCGGCACCGTCGGTGGCGATGCTCACCTCGAACCCCAGGCTGCGCAGCATGGCTTCGACCACCGTGCGGTTGACCGGATTGTCTTCCACCAGCAATACGTTGCGGCCTTCGCCTGCGTTGGCACTGCCTTCGGCGTTCGGCACGAGCACCGGCAAGCTCTGCTGGTAGATCGCCAGGGGGATTTCCAGGGTGAATACCGAGCCCTGGCCTTCCTGGCTCTGGGCGCGAAGAGTGCCGCCCATGCGTTCGGCCAGGGTGCGTGCAATAGGAAGGCCCAGTCCGGTGCCACCGTAACGTCTTGAAATGGAACTGTCGGCTTGCTGGAACGCGTCGAACATCAGTTCCAGACGCTCGGCGGAAATGCCAATCCCGCTGTCGCGCACGGTGCAGGTGAACCACAGCAATTCATGGTCCAGGGTCTGCCAATGGGGTTCGACGGTGACGGTGCCGTGCTCAGTGAACTTGAGGGCATTGCCGATCAGGTTCACCAGGATCTGCCGGATGCGGGTCGGGTCGCCCTGTACTTGCAGCGAGCCCAGGCCCTGCGGGATCGGTACTTCAAGCGCCAGTCCGCGTTGCTGGGCGGCATGCTGGAAAGCCTGGGCGCAACTGCTGATCAGCTCCACCAGGTCGAACGGAATGTGCTCAAGCTCCAGTGCCGCGCGCTCGATGCGCGAGAAGTCGAGGATGTCGTTGATCACCTTCAGCAGGTGTTCGGTGGACTCCGAGGCCAGTGCCGCGTATTCGGTCTGCTCCTCGGTCATGTCGGTGGTTTCCAGCAGTTGCAGCATGCCCAGCACCCCGTTCATCGGCGTGCGCAGTTCATGGCTCATCATCGCCAGGAAGTCCGACTTGGCATTGTTCGCCCGTTCGGCTTCTTCGCGGGTCTGGATCAACTGGGCCATGGCCTGGTGCTGTTCACGACTGGCCTGGTTCAAACCGTCGGCCAGGTTATTGATGTGGCGCGACAAGTCGCCCAGTTCCGAGTCATCGACGATAGGCAGTGGCGTCTGGTAATCGCCCTGCTGGATCGCCTTGACCGCATTGCCCATGGCGCTGATGGGTTGCGACAGGCTGGCCGCGAGGCGCCGGGCCAGCAGGAAGGTAAACAACAGGGCGAACAGCGCAAGAATCCCGGCCTTGAACAGGATTTCCTGCTGGCGCTGGCTGAACGCGTCGTTGGACATGCCGACAATCACCCGTCCCAGGTAATCCGCGCGGGGAGCCTTGGGTTCTGTGGTGCTGTCCTGGAAGAAGTCATTGCCCAACTGGATATGCTGCAGGCGAATCGGCGCCTGGAACACTTTCACCGACAGCGAGCGATCATGCTTTTCTGACGGCTGCTCGACATACACCAGAATGTTTTCGGAGCTGTCCTGAATCTCCAGAAAGCGCACATGGGGCGTGGCCAGGGTGGCCCGCAACAGGCTTTCGAGCACGTCGTTGTTGCCGGAAATAACCCCATATTCGGTGGCCGGAGCCAGTTGGTTGGCGATCAACTGGCCGGTGTGGTCCAGCTCCTGGCGCAAGTCCTGGATCCGTACGAAGGTAAAGAAACTGATCAACAGCAGTGTCAGCAGGAGTGCCGGGCCCAGGGTGATGAGCTGGGTTCGGGTGTTGATGTCCCAACGGCGACGTAAGGTCATGGGCGTTTTTCTCCTTCGGCCAGGCGGGCGGCGACGTTGGTTTCGTCCACCTGTTCGATCCCCAGTGAGCGCGCAACCTGCGGGTTGCCCACGACTTTGAAACGTTCCGGGTACAGCGAGCGTGGCCAGTTGGCGGGCGCATGGTCCAGTAGCCGGTCAAGTACGTTCAGCCAGTCGGCCTGATCGCTGTAGGTGCTGGCCAGGCTGCCGGCCTTGACGAACCCGGCGTTAGGCCCGACCAGTGGCAACTGCCTGGCGTAGCTGCTAAGCAGCAGGTTTTTCGCGGTTTTCGGGTTGTACAGCTGGGGATCATCCAGCCCCAGCAAGACGTCGCTGTTCTTGAACAGGCTTTGCAACGGGCGACTGTCATTAATGTTGTCCCACAGCTGGGGCACGATCTCGAGGCCCATGGGGGCTGCGTACTGGCGCAGCTCGCGCAGCAGGAATTCACTGTCGATGCCATAGAGCACGCCGATGCGCCGGGCCTGGGGCAGGATGCCGCTGATCAGGCGCAGTTGGCGGTCCAGCGGCGGGTCGCTCCACAACAAGCTGATCTTGGGCGGCACGCTATCACCCAGGCGCTGGCGGGCTTGCAGGCGGCTGATGCGCAATACCAGGGTCGGCGGGCCCTGGGTGTCTTGCAGGCGCCAGTCGAGGCTGGGCAGGTCCAGCAGGATCAGGCGGGTGCTGGCCGGCAAGTGCGCCGGGGAGGGAAGGTCTTTGAGTGGGGTGAACTTCACGCTGTCTTCGGGGCGCTGTTGGGCAAGGGCCTGGACGAAGGTTTGTACGCCGGGGCCGTCTTCCTCGGCGGTCAGCAGGATATCCGCCGCCCATGTCGGGGCGGCAAACAGTAAAACCCCAAGCAACACACAGCACCGCCAGAGTCGGGCGGTAAAGGAGGGGGTCATCCGTGACGAGTCGCTGTCCACTAGAACTCTAGCTCCGCACTGAAGTAGAGCACGTGGCGTTGGTCATAGTTGTTGTCGGGCCAGGTGGTGGGCTGATTGTCGAGACGCTGTTGCAACATGCCGGCCAGCTCCACGTTGGCTTTGCCCAGGGCAATGCGCTTGGCCACCCGCAGGTCGACCCGTTCGAAGCGATACTGGTTGAGCGCGTCGTCGCCATAGTAGAACACCGCGCTGGACCAGCCCTGGCCCCACTCCCGCATCCAGCCCGCCGAGCCGCTGTTGCGGGCGGTTTGCTGTCTGTCCAGAGGGTTGGTGGCGCTGGCGTCCACGTAAGCATAGGTCAGTCGCAGCCGGTCGGCGGTGCTCATGTGCCAGTCGAGTTGGGTCTCGGTGCCGGTGAAACGCGAGCTGTTCGAGTTGCTGGCGATGTATTGGTTGTTGCGCAGTGGCTCGCTGACCATGTCGCTGATTTCGTCGTAGAACAGCTTCACGTCCACGTTCAGCCCGATATCCGCAAAAAAGCCGTTGTAGCCCAGTTCCCGGGAGCGCATCCGCTCTTTGTTGAGGTCGCCCGGGCCGCGGGTCACCACGAAATATTGACCGGAATTCTGGCCGTAGGCCGGTGAGCTGAGGTTGGTGACGCGGTAGCTCCAGTTGACGTTGTTCTCGAACATGTCCGGCGAGCGGATCGCTTCGGAGTACACCGCGCGCAGGCCGTGGCGCGGGTTGATCAGGTAGTTGACGGCCACTCGGGGCGTCAGCGAGTTGCCGCTAAGGTGGGTGTCTTCGTACATCGCACCGCCCTGCAGCAGCCAATGTTCGCTGGCGCGCCATTCCAGGTGGCCGAACAGTCGCCAGGTGGTGTCGTCCAGGGTGCCGTTGAAATAGGTGTCGGAGTCGGCGCGGTCGTAGCGGTAGTTCATGCCGCTGACCAGGCGCAGGCTGTCGGACAGGCTGAGGGTGTCCTGAATCTCCAGGTCGTAGCGGCTTTCCTTGGTGCTTTGGTCGATGTTGCCGCACACGCTCTGGTTCGCACCCTCACGCCATTGATTCAGCACCTGATTGGCCAGGGCCTGTTCAGCCGCACTGCCAGGAGGCGCCGAGCCATTGCTGTATGCCTCCATGTGCCGGGCCAGCCGCTCGGCATAGTTGGGATTGAGCTGCCACAGTTGGGTCAACTCCGGGCTGAAGGAGACCTTGGCATCGCAGGCGCGCCAGATCTGCCGGCGATCCCACTGCTGGGCCGAACCCTGGATATACAGGCTGTGATCAGGATTGAAGTCGAAGTTCCAGCGCAGGGAGCCGGCGTAATCCTTGGCGCTGACGTCGGAATTTGTACCGCCTTCGGTAATCCCGTCGAACACCGGTTGGTAGGTGTACGGGCGTTGGTTGGTGCCTTCCTTGGCGTCCAGTTGCCAGTCGATGCTTTGCTGCGCGTTCAGGGTCTGGCTCACGGCGAGGCTGAAGCGGCTCAGGCGGCGACTGTCGCGGCGGTCGGCGCCCACGCGGTCGCTGTCAAAACCATCGTCCTGCTGGCCGGAGAGTGACAGGCGCAGGTCGCCGGTTTCCCAGCCCATGCCCTGGCTGGCATACCAGTCGTTGATCCCGCGGCCGCCCTGGGTAAGTTTCATCCGGGTGCCGTGGCTGTTGGCTGGGGAGCGGGTGAGGATGTTGACCACCGCCATCAGCGCGTTGGCACCGTAGCTGACGGTGTTGGGGCCGCGGAAGACTTCGATGCGGTCGATGTCTTCCAGGGCTACCGGAATATCGCTCCAGTCCACTGTCGCCAGGCCCGCGCGGTACACCGAACGACCATCGATCAGCACCTGCATGCGCCGGGCGTCGCCGGCCTGGGTGCCGTGGTAATTCACGGCGGCCTGGTTGCCGGTGGTGTAGCCGACCATCATTCCGGGCACCAACCGCAGCAGTTCCGGGATATCCCGCGCACCGCTGGCCTTGATCAACTCGCTGTCGATCACCGTCATGCTGCCGGGCACGGCGGCGGCCGATTGCTTGAGGCGAGTGGCGGTCAGCACCTGCGGCAGCGGTTGGCTGTCGAGGAACAGATCGTCGGCCAGCAACGGCGCACTGCACCATGGCATGCACAACAGCGTCAGCAGAAGGGATGAACGAGGAGGAGGGCCCAAATACACGGCACGGCCTTGATAATTACGGATAGCCGCCCATGTTAACTGAGGTGGGGCCTTTTGCCAGTCGTCGGCCCTGTAATTACTTCGCACAAATGTCGCATTTTCCGACCAGCGTTTGAATTGACGCGGGGGCTGGCCGCAAGCGGGTCGCTCCGTATAATGCGGCCATCGCCACTGCTATGGATTAACGGATTGCATATGACTGAACAGCGCCCTATTGCGGTCCTGGGAGGCGGAAGTTTTGGTACCGCCGTGGCTAATCTGCTGGCTGAAAATGGTCACCGGGTGCGTCAATGGATGCGTGACCCCGAGCAAGCCGAGGCCATCCGGGTCAACCGGGAAAACCCCCGTTACCTTAAAGGCATCAAGATTCTGCCGGCTGTTGAGCCGGTGACAGATTTGCTGGCGACGTTGACCGAGTGCGACTTGTGCTTCGTCGCGTTGCCATCCAGTGCCTTGCGTTCGGTGCTCGCGCCTCACGCCGAGCGGCTGGCGGGCAAGCTGCTGGTCAGCCTGACCAAGGGCATCGAGGCGCACACCTTCAAGTTGATGAGCGAAATCCTTGAAGAAATCGCCCCCGAGGCGCGCATTGGCGTGTTGTCCGGACCGAACCTGGCGCGGGAAGTGGCTGAGCACGCCCTGACCGCCACCGTGATCGCGAGTGAAGACGAAGAACTCTGCGAGCGGGTGCAGGCAGTGCTGCACGGTCGCACCTTCCGCGTTTACGCCAGTGCTGACCGCTTCGGCGTCGAACTGGGCGGGGCGTTGAAAAACGTCTACGCGATCATCGCCGGCATGGCGGTTGCGCTGGGCATGGGCGAAAACACCAAGAGCATGCTGATCACCCGTGCCTTGGCCGAGATGACGCGCTTTGCGGTCAACCAGGGCGCCAACCCGATGACCTTCCTTGGCCTGGCGGGTGTGGGCGACCTGATCGTCACCTGCTCGTCACCGAAAAGCCGCAACTATCAGGTCGGTTTTGCCCTCGGCCAGGGCCTGAGCCTGGAAGACGCCGTGACGCGTTTGGGCGAAGTGGCCGAAGGCGTCAACACCCTGAAGGTGCTGAAGGCCAAGGCTCAGGAAGTCGGGGTGTATATGCCGCTGGTCGCGGGTTTGCACGCGATCCTGTTTGAAGGGCGCACCTTGAACCAGGTCATCGAGTTGCTGATGCGGGCCGAGCCGAAGACCGATGTCGACTTTATTTCCACCAGTGGTTTCAACTGAGGAACGCGTCATGAACGATCCGAAAGCAGCTCCCAAATACGAATCCATTGGCCTGCGTGTGCTGTGGATGCTGGTGTTTGCCCTGGTGTGGCAAGTGGCGCAGTTTCTGCTGGGGGCGCTGGTGGTAGTGCAACTGGTTTATCGCCTGGTGTACGGCGCGCCGAACCTGGGGCTGATGAATTTTGGTGACAGCCTGAGTCAGTTCCTGGCGCAGATTGGGCGGTTTGGCAGTTTTCATAGTGATCAGAAGCCTTGGCCGTTTGCTGATTGGCCGACGCCCCGTGCACCTGAAGGTGAGGCTGCTCACAGCGTGCCGCCGGCGCCGCATCCTGTGCGTGATGAGGAACCCAAACTATGAAGGTGTGGGTGTTGCGTCACGGTGAGGCCGAGGGGCATGCGCGTACGGATGCTGAGCGTAATTTGACGGCCCATGGGCGCGAGGAGGTTTTGCGCAGTGCGGGGCATCTGATTGGGCAGCCTGTGCGGGCGATTATTGCCAGTCCTTATGTGCGGGCGCAGCAGACGGCGCAGTTGGTGCGTGAGGTGTTGGGGTTTGAGCCTGAGATTCGCACTGTGTCTTGGTTGACGCCGGAGAGTAATCCGCTGGAGGTGCTCAAGCATCTCGATAATGATGATGATGTGTTGTTGGTTAGTCATCAGCCGTTTGTAGGGGGGCTGATCAGTTATTTGCAGCATGGGCATTTGCGGCAGCCGCAGGCTATGAGTACGGCGAGTTTGGCGGAGTTGGAAGGGGATTTTCCGTTGGCGGGGTTGATGAGTCTTTTGAGTGTTCGGAATCCTTAAGGTTGGGTTTGGGTTTGGGTACATATCCGTTTCTTCGGTAACGGCCACCTATGGTTCCGCTCTTACAGCGGGTCACTTTTGGCAAACGCCCCAAAAGTAACCAAAAGGTCTTTGCCCCACCACTCGGTGCCTCGCCTAGGCTCGGCATGCCCGCACTCCGGCCCGGTTCCGCGGGCCGCCGCGACGGGCCATCCATGGCCCGGCGCGGCTAAATCGGCATCCTTGCCGATTTACCCGCTCCACCGTGCCTACTTGCGGCCATCGTGGTTAACGGGGCCCGCAGATCAAGATCAAAAGCAGATCAAGAGCGAGAGCACAGCGGCCTACCGGCCGGCTTGAGTGTTAGAAGCCAGATCAAAAGCCAGATCAAAAGCCAGAGCGAAAGCCAAATCTGAAGCTGATGCAGCTCTGCTTTTTTGTGGGAGCTGGCTTGCCTGCGATGCAGGCATCTCGGTCTTTCAGATACACCGAGGCGATGCCATCGCAGGCAAGCCAGCTCCCACATTTGGACCGTGCCCGCTTTGGCTTTTGATTTTGCTCTACAACACTCAAGCCGGCCGGTAGGCCGCTGTGCTCTCGCTCTTGATCTGCTTTTGATCTTAGGCGCCCCGTTAAACCACGCTGGCCGAACGCAGGCTTTGGAGCGTGGGTAACCCGGCAGGACGCCGGGTTAGCCGCGCTGGGCCAAGGATGGCCCATCGCGGCGGCCCACGGTCCAAAGCCGGAGTGAGGGCACTCCGAGCCTAGGCGAGGAGCCGAGTGGTGGGGCAAGAGCGTTTTGCTTACTTTTGCGCTCTTCAAAAGTGAGCCGCTGTAAGAGCGGAACCATAAGCGGCCGTTACCTAAATAACGGATATACCCCCAAACAGCAGAACTTGCACCCCCCGCGCTCCCATGAAATAGTCCACCCAAGCAAGTGCTTGGTTGGCGATCATCGGAACACAAAGGAGCGCGTCCATGTCTGTCGCTTTTCGTTTGCCGTTGCAGGTCTTCTTCGAACGTGAAGCGCGACACCCGCGCCAACGGTTTCTGGTCCAACCCATCAAAGGCGGCGAGGTCCAAACCCTCACCTGGGCCGAAGCCGGCCACCAAGCCCGCTGCGCCGCCCACTGGCTGCGAGCCCGCGACCTGCCCCAGGGCTCCCACATCGCCCTGATCTCGAAAAACTGCGCCCACTGGATCATCGCCGACCTCGCCATCTGGATGGCCGGCCACGTCTCGGTCCCGCTCTACCCCAACCTCACCGCCGACTCCGTCGCCCAGGTACTCGAGCACTCCGAAGCCGCGCTGGCGTTCATTGGCAAACTGGACGACTGGCCCGCCATGTCCGCCGGAGTAAAGGCCAACCTGCCCACCATCAGCCTGCCGCTGTGCCCCGAGGGCGAATTCGATTTCACCTGGGCCGACCTGCAAGCTTGCTCCCCCTTCCAGGACAACCCCGCGCCCGCAGCGTCCGATCTCGCCACTATCATCTACACCTCCGGCACCACCGGCCTGCCCAAGGGTGTGATGCACAGCTTCGGCGCCCTGGCCTTCGCGGCCATCCGCGGCACTGAACTGTTCGGCCTGGGGGAGGGCGACCGCCTGCTGTCTTACCTGCCGCTGTGCCACGTCGCCGAACGCATGTTCGTGGAGATGGCGTCGATCTACACGGGGCAAACCGTATTTTTCGCCGAGAGCCTCGACACGTTTCTGGCAGACCTCAAGCGGGCCAGGCCGACAGCACTGTTCGGCGTACCGCGCATCTGGACCAAATTCCAGATGGGCGTCTACGGCAAAATCCCCGCAAGCCGCCTCGACACCTTGCTACGCTTGCCCTTCATCGGCAAACGAGTCGGCCACAAAGTGCTCGCCGGGTTGGGTCTGGACGCTGTGCGCGTGGCGCTCTCCGGCGCAGCCCCCGTGCCCGAAGCCCTGTTGGTCTGGTACCGCAGGCTTGGCCTGGATGTGCTGGAGGTCTACGGCATGACTGAAAGCTGCGGCTATTCCCACGTGTGCCGCCCCGGCGAGCAGAAAATCGGCTGGATCGGCCCGCCATGCCCGGACGTTGAAGTGCGCATCGGTGACGACGGCGAAGTCCAGGTGCGCAGCGGCGCGACCATGCTCGGTTATTTCAAGGACCCGGTGAAAACCGCAGAAACCATCACCGCCGACGGCTTCCTGCGCACGGGCGACAAGGGCAAGCAGGGCGCCGATGGCCGACTGCGGCTGACTGGACGGCTCAAGGAAATTTTCAAGACCAGCAAAGGCAAATACGTGGCCCCGGCGCCGATTGAGAACCGCCTGGCCGAACATGCGCGTATCGAACAGGTGTGCGTGGTGGGCGATGGCTTGAGCGCGCCCATGGGCCTGTGCGTGTTATCGGTGGTGGGCCTGCAAGATGCCGATGGACAGGGGCGGCAGGCATTGCAGGGCAGCCTCGAGCGCCTGCTGGAAGAGGTCAACCAGGCGCTGGATAAACATGAGCGCTTGCGCCAGCTGGTGGTGGTAAAAGACAGTTGGGCGGTGGAAAACGGTTTCCTCACGCCCACCTTGAAGATCAAGCGTAACGTGATTGAAGCCGTCTACGGGCCACAGTTCCTGGACTGGAGCGCGCGCTCCGAAGCCGTGCTGTGGCAGGATTGAGCACTGACATAAAACCAATAAGGACCGATCAATGAGCCTGTGGCGCACCCAACCGAATATCGAACAACTCAATGCAATCCAGAAAAACACCATCGGTGAAGTGCTGGATATCCGCTTCGAAAGCTTTGACGACGAGTCCCTGACCGCCAGCATGGTGATCGACCACCGCACCCATCAACCCTACGGCCTGCTGCACGGCGGCGCGTCGGTGGTACTCGCGGAAACCGTGGGCTCCATGGCCAGTTACCTGTGCATCGACGCCAGCAAGTTCTATTGCGTGGGCCTGGAAATCAACGCCAACCACCTGCGCGGTTTGCGCAGCGGGCGGGTGACGGCGGTGGCCAAGCCGATTCATATCGGACGCACCACCCACGTATGGGACATCCGCCTGACCAGCGATGAAGGCAAGGCCAGCTGCATATCGCGACTGACCATGGCCGTGGTGCCGCTGGGCGAGAACCCGCCGGCCCGATAGGCGTGGCGTGAGTGTCATCATTCCTGGCAGTTACAGTCATTGCCGTGACTGCCCGGTCTGGGGAGAATCAACACTCTGTTTACGGTGATGGATCTGGTATGTCGCAGCACGTGTTTTTCGCTCACGCCAATGGCTTTCCTTCGGCGACCTACGGCAAATTGTTTGCCGCCCTGGCCCCGGAGTACGCCGTCGCGCATTTGCCGCAACACGGCCATGACCCCCGATTTCCGGTGGATGACAACTGGCAGAACCTGGTGGACGAACTGATCCACCACCTTGAGCAACAACCCGAGCCGGTGTGGGGCGTGGGCCATTCGTTGGGTGGCGTGTTGCACTTGCACGCGGCCATGCGTTGCCCGCAGTTGTATCGGGGGGTGGTGATGCTCGACTCCCCGGTGCTGACCCTGGCGGATCGCTGGGTGATCCGTGCGGCCAAGCGCTTCGGCTTTATCGACCGGCTGACCCCGGCGGGTCGCACCCTGGGCCGACGTGAAGAGTTCGCCGACCTGGCGGCAGCGCGCCAGTACTTCGCCGGCAAGACCCTGTTTCGCGGCTTTGATCCCGACTGTTTTGACGCCTACCTGCATCACGGCCTGGAGCAGGTGGGCGACCGCCTGCGTCTGCGCTTTGATCCGGCCACCGAGATCAGCATCTACCGTGGCGTGCCCCACACCAGCCCCGGCCAGGCCCGGCAACTGAAGGTGCCACTGGCGGTGGTGCGTGGTCGGCAGAGCCGGGTAGTGATGCGTCACCATGCCAGCGGTGTGGGGCGCATGCCCATGGGCGAAATGCTGACCATGCCCGGCGGCCACATGTTTCCCCTTGAGCGCCCCCAGGACACCGCCACCTTGATCAAAAACCTGTTTGCCCGCTGGGAAGCTCGCCAGCGCGAGCGCAGTTGCGCATGACTGCGCCTGTCGAAGAAGTCCGCCTGGCGCTGCCGCACATCGAGTTGGCGGCGCATCTGTTCGGCCCTGAAGACGGCCTGCCGGTCATCGCCCTGCATGGCTGGCTGGACAACGCCAACAGCTTTGCGCGCCTGGCGCCGAAACTCCATGGCCTGCGCATCGTCGCGCTGGACATGGCCGGCCATGGTCATTCGGCCCATCGCCCCGTCGGTGCCGGTTACTCCCTGTGGGATTACATCCACGATGTGCTGCAAGTCGCCGAACAACTGGGATGGAAACGTTTTGCATTACTTGGCCACTCCCTCGGCGCCATCGTTTCCCTGGTGTTGGCCGGTGCCTTGCCGGAGCGCGTAACGCACCTGGGATTGATTGATGGCGTGATCCCGCCGACCGGCACCGCAGACAACGCCGCCGAGCGCCTTGGGATGGCGTTGCAGGCGCAATTGAACCTGCAGGACAAGCGCAAACCGGTGTACAGCACCCTTGATCGTGCGGTGGAAGCGCGGATGAAAGGCGTAGTGGCGGTCAGCCGCGAAGCAGCCGAACTGCTGGCCCAGCGCGGCCTTATGCCAGTTCCGGGCGGTTACACCTGGCGCAGCGACAGTCGTCTGACCCTGGCTTCCCCCATGCGCCTGACAGAGGAACAGGCGATGGCTTTCGTCCGTCGAGTCGGCTGTCCGACACAGCTGGTGGTCGCTGAAGACGGCATGCTGGCGAAACATTCCGAATTGCTTTCCGGACTTCCGTTCCAGGTGACCACCTTGCCCGGTGGCCATCATTTGCACCTGAACGACGAGTCAGGGGCTACCCTTGTTGCAGACTGTTTCAATCGGTTCTTCTCCACGCCTTGACTTGGCGGGGTCAACTGCCGAGGCTGGGCGGATCGAAAGGGAGTCAACCATGAACGATCTCAACACCGCAGCGCACCCCAATGGCCAGGGCGCGCTCATCCGATGAGTATGCCGAAGGGATTTATCCGTATTCTGGGGCTGTGCTGTTTCAGCCCGCTGGTGTTTGCCGCCGACGTGCCGGGTAGCCAGGACTTGCCCGCCGTGGCCCGTCAGGTCGACGCGCAGATCGTCGACTACCGCCCCGCCGAAGATAAAGAACGCATCTACCCGCTGGGCTCGATCCGCAAGATCAGCGGCCAGTTGCGCTATGAAGCCCAGGCCACCGCCCGTGGGCTAAACACCGCCATCACCTACGAACTGCCCGCTGAACACACCTCCAGTGCCGCCTTTACCGCCACCCGCGAAGCCTTGCAGGCCCAGGGCGCGCAGTTGCTGTTCTGGTGCCAGGCCCGCGATTGCGGCGAAAGCAGCCTGTGGGCCAATGAAGTCTTTGGCAACGCCAAGCTGGTGGGCGCCGACGGCCAACAGGAATACCTGTTGCTACGTCTGGCAGCACCTCAGGACAACTCCCTGGTCGCGCTGTACGGTATCACCCGGGGCAATCGCCGGGCGTATCTGCATGTAGAGAAACTGGACGCCAGCGCACCGCTGGGCGACTTGCTACCGACTTCCGCCACGCTGCTGCGGGAGCTGAAAAGCACCGGCGAGCTGGACTTCCCCAAGCTGGGCGCCGAACCTGACGCCACCTGGCTCACGCTTATTTCCCGTGGATTGAACCTGGATGCCACCCTGCGGGTCAGTTTGACCGGGCCCACTGCCGAGGCATGGCGCCAGGGCTTGATCGATCAGGGCGTACGTGCGGCCCGCCTGGAAACCGGCACCGCCGAGGCGAAGGGTTTGCACCTGCATCTGATACGCTGACCGTTCCAGGGCGAACGGACCCGCGCCGTTCGCCTAAGCTCTTCCTCTAACAGACTTCTTTTCGAGAAACCACATGCTCAATAACGATCGCCTGCTGGTGCAGATCCTGCTGCTGGTGTTGTTTGGTGCCAGCTTCTGGGTGATGGCGCCGTTCTGGTCGGCGCTGTTCTGGGGCGCGGTACTGGCGTTTGCCAGTTGGCCGGTGATGCGCCTGCTCACCCGCTGGCTGGGTGGGCGCGAATCCCTGGCGGCCGGAATCCTCACCCTGGTCTGGATGCTGTTGGTGGCGTTACCGCTGGTATGGTTGGGATTCAACCTGGCTGACCATGTACGCGACGCCGTGGGCCTGATCAAGGATATTCAGGTGGATGGTTTGCCTGCGGCGCCGACCTGGCTGGGCTCCATTCCGTTTGTCGGCGAGCGGTTGGTGGCGATGTGGGACAGCATCGACCAGCAGGGCGCGGCGCTGATGGTCACGTTGAAACCCTATTTGGGCCAGGTGGGCAACTGGTTACTGGCTCGCAGTGCGCAGATCGGTGGCGGCATCCTGGAACTGACCCTGAGCCTGGTGTTCGTGTTCTTTTTCTACCGGGACGGGCCGCGCCTGGCGATGTTTGTCCATCGCCTGCTGGAGCGGTTGATCGGCGACCGGGCGGGCTACTACATCGAACTGGTCGCGGGTACGGTGCAGCGGGTGGTCAACGGTGTGATCGGCACCGCTGCCGCCCAAGCGCTGCTGGCGCTGATCGGCTTCTGGATTGCCGGGGTGCCGGGAGCATTGGTGCTGGGCATCGTCACGTTCCTGCTGAGCCTGATTCCCATGGGGCCGCCGCTGATCTGGATACCGGCCACCGCCTGGCTGGCGTGGAAGGGCGACTACACCTATGCGGTATTTCTGGGTGTGTGGGGCACATTCATCATCAGTGGCGTGGACAACGTGCTCAAACCCTACCTGATCAGCCGTGGCGGCAACCTGCCGCTGGTGATCGTGCTGCTGGGGGTGTTTGGCGGGTTGATTGCGTTCGGTTTCATCGGCCTGTTCATCGGCCCGACGCTGCTGGCCGTAGCCTATAGCTTGCTGACGGACTGGAGCGCTAGCCAGGCTCAGGTACGGCGGGAAGATAAAGCCGGGCAGTAATGTTTCAAACAGGGCGTAGGAATAACTCCTACGCCCTCGGCAACCACATTACCGCTGTCAGGCCGCCGCCCGGCGTTTCTTCCAGGCTCAACCTTCCGCCCAGGCGTTCCACCGCTTCCTTAGAAATCGTCATCCCCAAGCCCACGCCGCCGGAGTTCCGGTTGCGCGAGCCTTCCAGCCGATAAAACGGCTCAAATACCGCCTCGCGTTTATCCGCTGCAATCCCCGGCCCATGGTCGATCACCTTGACCACCAGCGCCTGTGGGCTGTCCGCCAGCTCGATACGCGCCGTGCCGGCATAGCGCAGGGCGTTGTCGATCAGGTTGTTCAGGCACGAGCGCAGGGCCATCGGTTGCACTTGCAGCGGCGCGCATTCACCACTGCATTGCACGTCGGAGCCGCGGTCCTGGGCGTTTTCACTCAGGGATTCCACCAGCGCCTGCACGTCCAGCCAATGCCGGGTTTCGCTGGTGCGCTGTTCGTGCAGGTAGCTCAGGGTGGCGTCGAGCATGCCGATCATGTCGTCCAGGTCCTGGCGCATCTGGCCCTGCAGCTTGGTGTCTTCGATCTGTTCCAGGCGCAGCTTGAGCCGTGACAGCGGCGTGCGCAGGTCGTGGGACACCGCGCCCAGCATGCGGGCACGCTGGGTGACTTGCTCGCGGATACGCTTTTGCATCAGGTTGAAAGTCGACGCCGCTTGCCGTGCCTCCCGTGGGCCGGACTCGTTCAACGGCGGGCTGTCGAGGTCCAGGCTCAGTCGTTCGGCCGCAGCGCTCAGGCGTTGGATCGGCCGGCTGAGCAGCTTGGCACCGTACCAGGCGGCGATGATCAGCGAGATAAACTGGAAGGTCAGCGGCACCACAGGCCCGCCGAACCAGGGACGACGATGCTCCTTGGGCATTGGCGTCAGGGTGCCGTCTGGCTGCTCGATGAAGGTCTCGTGGGGCGGTGGCGGCGGCGGGCCATAATGGTGAAACCAGAAGAATGCCAGCACGTGGGCCAGCACAATCGCCACCAGCAACACACCGAACAGCCGCCCGAACAGGGTGTTGAAGGCGTTGCGCATCAGCCGATATCCCGGGCGTCGAACAGGTAGCCTTCACCGCGCACGGTCTTGATCAGTTGCGGGGCCTTCGGGTCGTCACCGAGTTTTTGGCGCAGGCGCGAGACCAGTAGGTCAATGCTGCGATCAAAGGCTTCGATGGAGCGACCCCGGGCCGCATCCAGCAATTGCTCGCGGCTCAACACCCGGCGCGGGCGCTCGATAAACACCCACAGCAAACGGAATTCGGCGTTGGACAGCGGCACCACCAGGCCATCGTCGGCCACCAGCTGGCGCAGTACGCTGTTGAGGCGCCAGTTGTCGAAGCGGATATTCGCCCGTTGCTCGGTGCGGTCATCCCGCACGCGACGCAGGATGGTCTGGATGCGGGCCACCAGTTCGCGGGGCTCGAAGGGCTTGGACATGTAATCGTCGGCCCCCAGTTCCAGGCCGATGATGCGATCGGTGGGTTCGCAGCGGGCGGTGAGCATCAGGATCGGGATGTCCGATTCAGCCCGCAGCCAGCGGCACAGCGACAGGCCATCTTCGCCCGGCAGCATCAGGTCGAGCACCACCACGTCGAAGGTTTCGGCTTGCATGGCGTGGCGCATGGCGGCGCCATCGGTCACGCCGCTGGCGAGGATATTGAAGCGCGCCAGGTAATCGATCAGCAGTTCGCGGATCGGCACGTCGTCGTCGACGATCAGCGCGCGGGTGTTCCAGCGCTTGTCTTCACCCACAAGCGAGCCTTTTTGATCGTCATTCAGCACAGGAGTCAGGGTTTGCATGGTGCGATCATCTACCTGGTGGGCCGCCGGGCCGAGGATCGGCGGCGAGGTTGTTGCGTTCAGCATAGGCGCCCAGCACCGGGGCTGGAAGTTCTGTACGGTGGTTCACGTGTGCGAGGCTAATCTTCGGGGGTATTGCAGGCATGTCGGGAATGTATCTGTTTCGACACAATTGCTCGGGAGCCCGCAATCTGGCGGCTAAATCGCGAATTACCGATCATCGGATCCCGCAAACGCGCTGCTTGCGCTACAATCCGCGCCGATTTCGACTTGCCTGAGAGCCCATTCCAATGTCCGTCTGCCAGACTCCTATCATCGTCGCCCTGGATTACCCCACCCGTGACGCCGCACTGAAACTGGCTGACCAGTTGGACCCCAAGCTTTGCCGGGTCAAGGTCGGTAAGGAACTGTTCACCAGTTGCGCCGCGGAAATTGTCGGCACCTTGCGTGACAAAGGCTTCGAGGTGTTCCTCGACCTGAAATTCCACGATATCCCCAACACCACCGCGATGGCGGTCAAGGCTGCCGCCGAGATGGGCGTGTGGATGGTCAATGTGCACTGCTCCGGCGGTTTACGCATGATGGCGGCGTGCCGTGAAGTGCTCGATCAACGCAGCGGCCCCCAGCCATTGTTGATTGGCGTGACCGTGCTGACCAGCATGGAACGTGAAGACCTGGCCGGCATCGGCCTGGACATCGAGCCACAGGAACAAGTGCTGCGCCTCGCCGCCCTGGCGCAAAAGGCTGGCCTGGATGGCCTGGTGTGCTCGGCGCTGGAAGCCCAGGCATTGAAGACCGCCCACCCGTCGCTGCAACTGGTAACCCCGGGGATTCGCCCGGCGGGCAGCGCCCAGGACGACCAACGTCGCATCCTGACCCCGCGCCAGGCCCTGGACGCCGGTTCCGATTACCTGGTGATCGGTCGCCCGATCAGCCAGGCGGCCGATCCGGCCAAGGCGCTGGCAGCGGTGGTTGCCGAGATCGCCTGACTTACCCGATCCAAAGCGGGCACGGTAAAAAAAATGTGGGAGCGGGCTTGCTCGCGAATGCGGTAGATCAGTCACCTTATGCATTGACTGTCACACCGCCTTCGCGAGCAAGCCCGCTCCCACATTTGGTTCTGCGGTGCGTCAGCTGACTTTCAGTACCAACTTCCCAAAGTTCTCACCGTTGAACAGCTTCATCAGTGTCTCCGGGAACGTCTCCAGTCCTTCGACGATATCTTCCTTGCTCTTGAGCTTGCCCTGAGCCATCCAGCCGGCCATTTCCTGCCCGGCAGTGGCAAAGTTCGCCGCGTGGTCCATCACCACAAACCCTTCCATACGCGCACGATTGACCAACAATGACAGGTAATTGGCCGGCCCTTTGACGGCTTCCTTGTTGTTGTATTGGCTGATGGCACCGCAGATCACCACGCGCGCTTTCAACGCCAGGCGGCTGAGCACGGCGTCAAGAATGTCCCCGCCGACGTTATCGAAATACACGTCCACACCTTTCGGGCACTCGCGCTTGAGGCCGGCGTGCACGTCTTCGTTCTTGTAGTCGATGGCCGCATCAAAACCCAGCTCATCCACCAGGAACTTGCATTTGTCGGCCCCGCCGGCGATGCCCACCACGCGGCAGCCTTTGATCTTGGCGATCTGCCCGGCAATGCTGCCCACCGCACCGGCCGCGCCAGAAATCACCACGGTGTCCCCGGCCTTGGGCGCGCCGGTATCCAGCAGGGCGAAATAGGCGGTCATGCCGGTCATCCCCAGTGCCGATAGGTAGCGCGGCAAAGGTGCAAGTTTCGGATCGACCTTGTAGAAACCCCGGGGCTCGCCGACGAAGTAATCCTGCACGCCCAAGGCACCGTTGACGTAGTCCCCCACGGCAAATTTCGGGTTGTTCGAGGCGATGACCTTGCCCACGCCCAGGGCGCGCATGACTTCGCCGATACCTACCGGCGGAATGTAGGATTTGCCCTCGTTCATCCAGCCACGCATGGCCGGGTCCAGGGACAGGTATTCGTTATGCACCAGCACCTGCCCGTCCTGGGGCGTGCCCACTGGTACTTCCTGGTAGGTGAAGGTGTCCCGCGTGGCAGCGCCGACCGGACGTTTGGCGAGCAGGAATTGGCGGTTGGTCTGGGCAGTCATGGCTGGGACTCTTGAGAAGTGGACCTTGAGTGATAGACCCTTCGAGCCGCACCGGCAAGGTGCACGGTACCTGCGAATGCCCGTCGATCCACTGCAATGATAATGACGCCGGTGCTCTTATCACTGCCGCTCATGGTCCGCCAACCGGGCGTTTGATAGTGCTGACGTGCCCATGGCCGCTCTGGCTAGACTGGGGTCATCCAGCATCCCCATCGAAGGACATCACCATGAGCATGACATTTTCCGGCCAGGTCGCCCTGGTGACCGGCGCGGCCGCGGGCATTGGCCGCGCCACTGCGCTGGCGTTTGCTGCTGAAGGCTTGAAGGTTGTAGTTGCTGACCTGGACGCGGCGGGCGGCGAGGGCACCGTGGCGCTGATTCATCAGGCCGGTGGCGAAGCGGTGTTTGTACGCTGCAATGTCACCCTCGAAGCGGACGTACAGCAGCTGATGCAGCAGACCGTGGCCACCTATGGTCGGTTGGACTATGCGTTCAACAACGCCGGGATCGAGATCGAGAAGGGCAAGTTGGCCGACGGCAGTCTGGATGAGTTCGACGCCATCATGGGCGTCAACGTCAAGGGCGTGTGGCTGTGCATGAAGTATCAACTGCCGTTGCTGCTGGCCCAGGGCGGTGGTGCCATCGTCAACACGGCCTCGGTGGCCGGGCTTGGGGCGGCGCCGAAGATGAGCATCTATGCCGCGTCCAAGCACGCGGTGATCGGCCTGACCAAGTCGGCGGCGATCGAGTATGCGAAGAAGAAAATCCGCGTCAACGCGGTATGCCCGGCGGTGATCGACACCGATATGTTCCGCCGTGCCTATGAGGCCGACCCGCGCAAAGCTGAATTTGCTGCCGCCATGCACCCGGTCGGGCGTATTGGCAAAGTCGAGGAAATCGCCAGTGCGGTGCTTTATCTGTGCAGTGACGGCGCTGCCTTTACCACAGGCCAGGCATTGGCGGTGGACGGTGGTGCGACCGCGATTTAGGAACTGATGCTGATGCCATTCAGAAAAGCGTTGGCGGCGCTGTGAGGCTTTTCTGCAGGTGGCCAGGTGCCCTGGCCGAATGTGTATCAGTAGGTAAATAATCCAATTAAATCAATGATTTAATAAATCTTCACCACGGCTGTCATTGGGCTTCTGTGCTTAACTGGTTTGGGTTAAATGACAACAGTTTAAGTGAGTGGCTCATGGATTTAGGGATCGATCGACAAGCCCTTGTACCGGTAGTGCAGCAAATCGTCAGCGCGTTGGCCGCCTGGATTCGCGAGAGCGGAGCCAGTCCCGGGACGCGGTTGCCTTCGGTTCGGCAACTGGCCCACGAGAACCTGCTCAGCCAGTCCAGCGTGATCGAGGCGTTCGAACGGATGGTTGCCCAAGGCGTGCTGTCCTCAAGGCAAGGCGCGGGTTTCTGTGTGGCCCAGCCACCCGCCGAGCGTGGCCTTCGCTGCGAAAACCAATGGTATGAGGGCGCCGAGTCCGGGTGGGGCGCCTTTGTCGACAATCAACTGGGTGAACTGAAACTGGGATGCGGCTGGCTGCCGGACACTTGGCGCGAAAGCGACGACATCAGCTACGCGATTCGTGAGGTCACCCGCACCGATACCGCTGCCGTCTTCAATTACAGCACGCCGCTGGGCCTGCCGGCGCTGCGGGAACAGTTGCTCAAGCGCCTGGCCCACATTCATGTGGCGGCCCGGGTCGACCATATCCTTATCACCCAAGGTGCTAGCCATGCCCAGGACCTGTTGATCCGCACACTGCTCAAGGCCGGCGACACCGTGGTGGTGGAAAGCCCGGGCTACGGCAACCTCTACCGCCAGTTGGCCTTTCACGGTATCAAACTGCTGGAAGTGCCGCGCACACGCGGTGGCCCGGACCTGCCTGCACTGGAGGCGCTGTTGCTCGGGCATCGGCCCAAGTGCCTGTTCATCAACAGCCTGTATCACAACCCCACCGGTACCAGCCTGTCCCAGGGAGTGGCTGAGCGCTTGTTGCAACTGGCCCATTCCCAGGACTTCTTTATTGTCGAGGAAGACGTCTACGGCGATCTGCAACATGCCACCTGCACTCGGCTGTCGGCGTTGCCCCACGAGGACCGGGTGATCTATATCTCGAGTTTTTCCAAGACCCTCAGCAGCGCTTTGCGCGTGGGCTATCTCACGGCCAGCGGGGCGATCATCGCGCAGTTGTCCAAGGTCAAGACCATGACCGGTATCGGCACCTCGCGGTTCGCCGAGGCGGTGGTGGCGACGTTGCTGGCTAATGGTACCTACCGCAAGTGGGTGCAACGTCTGCGTCGGCGCTTGAACACCGAAATGGCCATCACCCTGCAAGTGCTGGAAGACGAGGAGTGGGAGGTTTTCGCGGTGCCTGCGGGTGGCATGTTTGTGTGGGCGCGCCCTGGTGTCGGTGATGGTTCGACGTTGTACGCGCAGGCTCGCCGGCTTGGGGTGTTGCTGACGCCGGGCGCGCTTTTCAGCCCGACCGGCGAACACAGTGACTGGCTGCGCATCAATGTGGCCTATGCTTCAGATCAGCGCGCCCTCGCGCTGTTCAAGGCCATGGGCCCGGCAGGATCGACCTCTACCATTCTGAAAACGACGAGGATGTAGCTTTTTGCCATTATTGTGGCGCCAAACGCTTGTGTTCAGGGCCCCGGGGTTGCGAATCTCGCTGCATTGAAACCGGGCTTGATGGCATTCGCCATTGCAAGAGGACTCAAGTGCAATGATTTCTGCCGTGCAACGACGTTTTGCCAACCTCGGTATGGCAAAGAAACTGGGCTTGGGCTTCGCCTTGGTGTTGCTGTTGACGGCGCTGGTGGCCGCGATCGGCGTGTGGTCGCTGCAAACCGTCGGTCAGCGCTTCGAGGGCCTGAAAGCCATGTCGGCGCTCAACAGTGGCCTGCTCAAGGTGCGCTTGATCGAGCAGGACTACGCGTTGCATGCCGACCCCAAGTCGGTGGACGCCTTGCACGAAAGCGTCGACGCATTGGCCGCCCAGGCCACGATTCTCAAGGGCCAGTCGCCCGCCAACGTCCCGGTGATGACCGACGTTGAGCAGGCGCTGGCGGCCTATCGCAAGGCGTTCGATGAGTTTGTCGAACTGACCCAGACCAAGGACCTGGCCCTGGAAATGGCCAGTTGGTCGGTCTCCAGTGTCGCCAACAACCTCGATGTGTTGCAGGCCGGGCTGGCGGACGACGGCGCCTATGGCCTCAAGGAAAGCCAGGGCAAGGAAGGCGCCGAATTTATCGAGCAGGCGGGGCAGGTCAGCCAGGTCTCGCGCCTGATGCTGCAAGCCATGAACGAAGCGCATGTGCGTCTGGATCAAAGCCGCAAGGGCGATGACGAGAACGCCGAGCAAGGCAAGATCGAGCAGGCTGACCAGGCCCTGGCCCAGGTCGAACAGCTGAAAACCACGGTCAAGGATCCCGGTTATCAAACTGTGCTTAACGAGGTATCCGGGCATATCGCGGCCTTCAGTGAAAAACTCGGTGAGTACACCGGCCTGCTGGCCCAGGAAAAGGTGGTCTATAAGCAACTCCACGAGCGTGCTGCCGAGGTGGTCACCCGGGTCAATCAGGCCTATGACGCAGAAGACGTGTCGATGCAGGCGCAGTTGAAGAAAAGCGCGTTACTGATCATTGGCTCTTCAGCCTTGGCCTTGCTGGTCGGGCTGATTGCGGCGTGGATCATCACCCGGTTGATCGTCGCCCCGCTGCGCAGCGTGATTGCGGTGGCCCAGCAGATTGCCGCCGGTGATCTCAGTGGCCGCATGGACGTCAGCCGTCGGGATGAAATGGGCCAGTTGATGCTGGCGATGCAGCAGATGAGCAGTGGCCTGAGCAATATGGTCAGTGGGTTGCAGGCGGGTATCGAGCAACTGGCCAGCTCGGCCCATTCGCTGTCCAGCGTGACTGAGCAGACCAACGTCGAGGTCAGCTGCCAGAAGGAAGAGACCGAACAGGTCGCCACGGCAATGAACCAAATGACTGCCACCGTGCACGACGTGGCGCGTAACGCCGAACAAGCGGCCGAGGCTGCGCAGACCGCGGATGACAAGGTCGACAGCGGCCAGCAGGTCGTGCGCCAGAGCTTGCAACGTATCGAGTTGCTGGCCAGTTCCGCGACCTCTGCCAGTACCAGCATCGAAAGCCTCAGTGCGGAAATCCAGAATATCGGCACGGTACTCGAGGTGATCAAAAGCGTGGCCGAACAAACCAACTTGCTCGCCCTGAATGCGGCCATCGAAGCGGCCCGGGCGGGCGAGCAGGGCCGTGGTTTTGCGGTAGTGGCCGATGAGGTAAGGGCACTGGCCAAGCGTACCCAGCAATCGACCGAGGAAATCGAGCGACTGGTGAGCACCTTGCGCAGCGCGGCACAGTCTTCGGTGCAGCAGATCAAACAGAGTGGCGAATTGGTGAAGCTGGCGGTCAGTGATGCCCTGGAAACTGAAAGTGCCCTGGGCAGCATTGCAGCGGCGGTGTCGCTGATCCAGCAAATGAACCAGCAGATTGCCGCGGCGGCCGAAGAGCAAAGCTCGGTGGCCGAGGAAATCAATCGCAGCGTCACCAGCATCCGTGCCAGTGCCGATCAATCGGCGTTGAGCATGCAGGGCAACGCGGCGTCGAGCATCGAGCTGGCGCAGTTGGGCACGGAGCTTAAAGGGATGGTCGGGCACTTCCGACTTTGATCACCGCAGGCCTGCGGTGATCAAAGGGCAGGGTCGTCAGGCGTTGTTGACCAGGAAGGTCAGCAGCGCTTCGTTGACGAAGTCGGGGTTTTCGCGGCTGGAGATATGCCCGGCGTCCGGAATCAACGTCAGTGTGCAGCCGATCAAGGTCGCCATTTCTTCTGATTCGGCCGGTGGGCGTGGCTTGTCTTGCTCCCCGCACATCACCAGGGTGGTATCGGTGTCGAGGCGCGAAAGCTGCTCCAGCACATCGGTGCGGCTGAAGATAATCCGGCCCAGGGGCACGATGCTTTGCAGCAGGCGTTCTTTCGGAAAGGCCTTCAGTGCGTTGCGAAAATCCTGATACAAGGCAGATTCCCGGTCGATGCCGGGGCGGAAGAAGATCGGCGCCACCACATCCAGCAGCGGCTCCGGAATGGCGCCGGCATCTTCGATCATCTTGAACAGCGAAAAATAGTACTGGCGAGTGGCTTCCGGCTCGGCACCCAGGTGCGTGTCCATCAGTACCAGGCTGTTGACCCGCTCGGGTGCCAGCAGCGCCAGGCGTGCGCCCCACATGCCGCCGACCGACAAACCCACGAGGTTGACCTGGGCAATGTCCAGGTGATCCAGCAGGGCCAGGTGCTGGCGTGCGAGGTCGTCCAGGGACACGGTGCTTGCAGGCAGTGGGCCGGACTCGCCGTGGCCCCATAGCTCGGGGACGATCACTCGGTATTGTTGGGAAAGGGCTTCTATCTGCGGTGCCCACATCTGGCTGTCCCACAGGTAGCTGGAACCGAGGAGAACGGCCGGGCCGGTGCCCTGGTCGAGGTAGTGCAGCGGTTGTCCATCGATGATCACGACAGGCATGGCGAGGCCCTTTTCGTTAACGGAGAGAGGGGCCTTTTTTACGCTATTCGGGGGGAAGGGGATAGGTGCAGAGTGATGGCATGTGGCGAGCGGGTTTACCGCCCACCACAATGGCAGGGGATCAGTCGTAGATGGCTTTCTTCTTCCAGTCCGCGTCCGCATCCACCTCTTTCAAGCCTTGGGTCAATTCGTTGACCTCGTCTTCAGCCGGCTCGAGGTTGGTCAGCACCATGGAGTTGGCGCGCGCCAGTTGTTTCTCCAGCAATTGCAGTTGCTGGCTGTACACCACGGGCTCCGGCTGTTTGCGCAGGTACTGCACGCCGCGTTCGAACGCCAGGCGTGCCTGGCCAGGCTGGCCTTGTTGCAGCGCGTGCTGGCCCAGGTTGTTGAAGAACTCGATGTGCAGCAACACCAGGATGTGGCGGATTTCCTTGATCCAGTGCTTGGCTTCATTGGTCGGCAGGAAACCGTCCTGGGCCGCGCGAGTGACCTGGCCATGCAGGGCTTCCAGCAGGAACCGTACATCCTTGGCCTTGGCTTCGGTCTGGATCGGGCCGGGCGGGTTGTTCACCGGAATCGATTCGCCCTGGGCCACCAGTGCGTTGAGTTCGGTGATGCGTGCCTTGAGCGCCGCATTCGACTTGTCCAGATTCAACAGGCGCTGGTTGACGTTGAGCTCCAGGCGGGTCAGCAGCAACTTGAGTCGCGGCGTCATCAATTGGCCTGGAAAGGTCTCGGTGATTTCACCGCAGCGACGCAGCCGGTCATTGAGTTCGATCCGGGTCCGGTTCTTTTCCAGCTTATTGTTTTCCACCACGTGGTTCATGTAGCCAATGGCGATCAGTATTACGATCCCGGCTATTACCAGCAGGGTGATCATGAGTGGTGTCACCGGTGTGACCTCTTTATGGGGTTTGCGTTGAAGTGTAGTGACTGGTGCAGTGGCCGGATAGGACTGAGCGACCAGTTGCGTCAGTAGTTTCTTCTATATAGCTGGGCAGTCCCTGCGTAGATGCACATTGCCATCATTTGCTGTGGCCAACTATAGCGTCTTGTGGAACGCCAGAATATAGGCGCCAAAGCCTGGACGGCGAGAAACCCTTGCAACCCCCGTAAACCACGGCGAAGTCATTGATTTAAATAAATTTATCCTTGGGGGTTGACGACCTCCCAATCCATCCATAGAATGCGCGCCACTTACAGCGTAAAGCACACAGCGAAACGCGGTAGGGAGTGAATGTTGTACGTGTGTCCCCTTCGTCTAGTGGCCTAGGACACCGCCCTTTCACGGCGGTAACAGGGGTTCGAGTCCCCTAGGGGACGCCATATGCGGGAATAGCTCAGTTGGTAGAGCACGACCTTGCCAAGGTCGGGGTCGCGAGTTCGAGTCTCGTTTCCCGCTCCAAATTTAAGCAGTGTTGCTCTCGGGCGGCACTGAGTGAAACCAGGGCATAATCTTCGGATTTAATCTCTGGGCACTGAAATACACACCATGTGTTTCAGTAGCGTGTCCCCTTCGTCTAGTGGCCTAGGACACCGCCCTTTCACGGCGGTAACAGGGGTTCGAGTCCCCTAGGGGACGCCATTTGCGGGAATAGCTCAGTTGGTAGAGCACGACCTTGCCAAGGTCGGGGTCGCGAGTTCGAGTCTCGTTTCCCGCTCCATATTTAACGAAAACGCCGATCAGCAATGATCGGCGTTTTTGTGTGCGCGGCTTTTTATCCGCCGAATCTAGTTTGGCGCGTAAGCGTCTTGCTTCGGTATAAAAAAGCGTGAGAACAGTTCGGACTGCGACTTGATGTTCAACTTGTTGTAAATGTTGCGCCGGTGCACCTTGATTGTTTCGGTAGACAGGGACAATTTGCCGGCGATCTCTTTGTTCGAAAAGCCGCTGAGCAGCAATTTGAGTACATCCTTTTCACGCGCGGTTATCTGCGTGCCGAGTTGAACGATGGCTTCCGACCACGGTGGTGGCTCACTGAGATTTTTTTCCAGGTCCGTCTCAAAGCACATGCGTTGATGCATCAATGCCATGACCCAAGGCTTGATGATCTCCAGTGTGGTGATCTGCTCCGGGCTGAAGCGCACGTTACTGCCGAAGGAAATACACAGCGTTCTGTTCGCGTCGAGCTGCACGTTGTACTGCACCTCATCCACAGAGACATACGGGGCGAAATACTGGTGGTAATACTCGGTAGTCAGGAAATGCTCCGGCGCGATGTCTGACAAATGGAAAAAGCCACTCTGTGGGTTTTCACGGTTGGCTATGTAAAAAGGGTCGAGCAAATAAAGCCCTTTTACGTAGCGTTGTGTCAGTGCATCCACTTCCTCGGCGTCGGCAACTTCGGGCACGGAGATCACAGTGACGTGTTGATCGCTGAACACCAATACAACCCAGTTATCGATCTGTACGTATTCTTTTAATACGCGAACCAGAGAGCTCCAGAAAGCCGGGCGGTTCAGCTCCATGATCAGCTTGCCGGCCGACCGGTGCCAGGCCAAGTCATGAAGGTCGAGTGACATTTACTACCCCTTTAGGGTTAGGGATTCATAGGTCTGAGCTAAGTACTTGTAGGTATTTACTAATCGACGACGGCGGGTATATTCACCCACCAGTGGTGATGGCCATGAAGGCCATTCGTTATGACAAGGATAGTTATATGAATAAATCACATTTGCGAGCCATTTTTTTGGCCTCGCTTGTCTGTGTTGGCGCAAGCACGCCGGCAGCGGCGGCAGAGCCACGGGTCAATCTGTACAACTGGTTCGGGTTGATCGCCCCTGAGACGCCGAAAGAATTCGAGCAGAAAACTGGCGCCAAGATGCACGTGGATACCTTCGACAGTGCCGAGGTCATGCAAAGCAAAGCCATGGCTGGGCGCACCGGGTACGACGTCGTCGTTGCCACGTCCAACGTCTTGCCAAGCCTGATTCAGGCTGGCGTCCTGGCGCCGCTGGACCGCAGCCAACTGAGCAACTACTCCCATCTCGACCCCGAGATGATGGCGTTGCTTGCGATAAATGATCCCGGCAATCTCTACGCCGTGCCTTACTTGTGGGGCACCACCGGCATTGGCTACGACGTGGATAAAGTCAAAGCGGCCCTGGGTGATAACGCCCCGGTGGACAGTTGGGACTTGATCTTCAAAGAAGAAAACATCAGCAAGCTCAAGTCGTGCGGCGTGGCGATGCTCGACTCTCCGAGTGAAATCATCTCCATCGCTCTTCATTACCTCGGGCTGCCGAGTAACAGCCAGAACCCAGAGGATTACCTGAAGGCACAGGCGCTGCTATTGAAAATCCGCCCTTACGTCCTCTACTTCGACTCTTCCAGAACCGATGCTGACTTTGCTGATGGCAACATATGCGTGGTCGTGGGTTGGGCGAGCGGGGCACTGACGGCGCAGGCCATCAACGAGAAAAACAACACCGGGCGCAAGATTGCCTACAGCCTGCCGCGTGAAGGTGGGCTGGTCTGGTCGGAAAATTTTGTGCTGCTCAAAGATGCGCCCCATGCCAAGGAAGGTCTGGCTTTCATCAATTACATGCTTGAACCACAAGTGATTGCCAAAAGCTCGAACCACACGCTTTACCCGAACGCTAACAAGGACGCCACTGAGTTCGTCGAGCAGAAGCTGCGCGACAACCCTTGGATTTATCCTGACAAGAATACGGTAGCCACACTTGTTCCGCTTGAACCACTACCGTTGAAGTTAGAACGAATCCGCACGCGTGTGTGGACCAAGGTCAAGAGCGGTACATAACCCGCTTGGCATTCATCTTTATTGGCAGAGGGTTACATGGCTATTTGCAAAGAAACCAAAGCCGACAGTCATCAATTAGTGACGCTGATAAAGATGGTTGAGGCCTATGAGGCGCAAAGAACCCATGGCCTCGCGTCACTGGGTAATGATGAACGACTGCTGAACCGCATCAAGGCATTGCTCCATAAACATGATGGGAGGAGTCGCTCGACGAAAGTCGATCAGCGCAGGCGTATGAATGGGGCCACAACGGCCCCGCTTTATCCGTCGGCAGACTAAGGGGCTGTCGCAGCGTTTCCAGGGAGGAGAAAAATCATGCGCCATGCGGCTAACCCATACTTTCTGAAGCCGGACGAATACCAGGCCTACAAGGAAATCGAAGAACAGATCGGCCATTGCACGCCCGAACAAGCCTGGGCGATGTATTACGTCTCGAGCGGGATGGTGCGCGAGTTCATCACGCTGGCGGTGATGGAGCATATCGGTCGGGGCAATCGGGCGCTGTTGCTCGAGTGTCCCGACCTTGCTCGGCTCCAAAACAGCGGCCATGGCGCGCTCTAGCTTTTGTCGATGCATGCGTGTCGTCAACGCCTGCTCATCACCCGCGCCAAACGCAGTATGACTTCCCGGATCTCATCCCGGTCAAGCGGGACAAACCCCAGGCTCAGGGCATTTTCCGGCATATTCAGCGGTGAGAACTGACGCGCGCTGCGCACCACCACGCCCCGACTTCTGAGGGGCAGACTGCTGCCGTGTTACGGCAGCGCCTTCGCGAGCAAGCCCGCTCCCACTGGGTTTTTCGGTGAAGTTTGAAATGGGTTATCAAGGCTTGCCAGGATGCGGTTCCGGGTACTGCGCCGCTACATCCAGTGCCTTGGCATACGGCCCATCCCACAATTGCGCATGCAGCTCGCCCACACGCTTGGCCATCACCGCGTCATGCATCACCACTTCCAGGTTGCGCGAGTTATCGAAGTAACCACCCAGCCAGTTACTGGTCCCCACCCAGGCCACTTGCCCGTCGATTTCCATGGTCTTGCTGTGGATCACCCGCGCGTAAGGAATAAATCCCTGCTTGGCCTCGGGCAGCGTAACGATCTTGACCTCGATATTCGGCAGCACGGCCAGGCTTTTCAGGTACGGCAATTCCAGGGCTTCGGTGTTCCAGTTGGACACCATCAGCTTCACCGACACACCACGCGCTGCGGCGGCGCGCACGGCGTTGTCGATCACCGCGTAGTACGGCCGGGTTCGGTCCGGCCCGTAGGACAGCGGCGCGTAGTCGAGCAGTTGCACGCGCACTTCTTTCTTGGCCTCGCTCAACAGGCGCGGCAGTTCCAATTGTGAATCGCCCACGCCGGGCGGATTGTAGCGTTGTGGGCTGGCCACCAGATAGTTGCCGGTGCGTCCCTGCTCCTGGCCCGCAGCCGGCAGCGGCACGGGTTGTTTATCTGTAAGGGCGGCCTGGGCTTGCCAGTCCTGATTGAAGATCGCCTGCACCTGGCTGACCACGGTTGTATCGCTGATGCGCAAACCGGTTTCGTGGATATGCTCCAGCGAACGCCAGTCGAAGTTCTGGCTGCCGATAAACGCCTGCTTGCCGTCCACCACCATGTATTTCGCGTGGATGATTCCGCCACTCAGTTGCCCGTACGAAAGCACGCGGAAGGTCAGGTTGGGAATCGCGCGCAAGCGCTCCAGGGTCGACGCTTCCGACAGCCGGATACCTTTTTCTTCCAACAGAAAGCGGATTTTCACCCCGCGCTTGCCGGCGGCTTCCAAGTGTTCGATGACCGTGTCCATCACCGAGCCGGGATGGTCGGCCGCGTAGAACTGGCCGATATCAATGCTGTTTTTTGCACCGTCAAACAATTCGATCCACACCGGGCCCGGCTGACGCAAATCGGCCGTGCCCAACGTGGTATCCACCGGCACGGTGTGCACCAGTTCAAACCCCGGAATTGAAAAGTCCGCCTGGGCAAGCGGACTGAGGAGCAAGCCGGTCAGGCCTGCGATACGCAACTTCATCGAGAGGGACATAGGCGTCTCATCGGGCAAAAAGAAAGGCGGGCGCATCATGCGCCCGCCTTGAAGGTCATGCTGTGCGGGTATGCAGCGGTGTCGGCACCAGGTGCGGCACTTCACCCTGTACGCGGGCACCGGTCGCAGCGCGGATCAGCAGGATTTTCAGCTGGTCGTTGATGCGCTCCAGGCTGTCCTGGAAGAAGTTGTGGAACACCACGCAGAACAGCGCGATGGCGATACCCAAACCCGTGGCGAACAGGGCCGTACCGATACCACCGGAAATCTGGCCCGGGTCGGACACGCCGGCAGTGGCCAGCGCTTTGAAGGTGTCGATGATGCCGAGAATGGTGCCCAGCAGGCCGAGCAGCGGCGCGGCGGTGGTGATGGTTTCGATGATCCACAGGCTGCGGGACAGCGGCGCGCGGGTCTTGAGGTACTGGGTTTCGATCTCGTCGTCCAGGTCCTTGCGCGAACCATGGGAAGCCTTCTGCGCCAGGATCGGCAGCACCATGCTCAGTGGCAGGCTGTCGCGGCGGGTCAGGTTTTCCGGCAGGTCACGCTCGCTGTGCACATTGGCGCCCAGCACTTCAGTCAGCGCACGGGCCTGACGGCGCACGTAGGCGAAGTAGATGCCACGTTCGATGGTGATGAAGATCGCAATCGCCAGGGCGGCGTACATCACATAAAAGGTGATTTGGTGAAGCAGGTTCATGTCCATGATGCTGAGCCTCGCAGTTAGAAATTGGCTTCCAGGGATACGGTGACGGTGCGGTCAAGCCCAACGATGTAAGCCGGGTCGCCGTCGCGGAAACCGCTGTAGCTCGCCGAGTTGGTCTTGGTGGTGTACACGCCGTCCAGGTACTTCTTGTCGAACAGGTTGTCGACGTTCAGGCGCAGGGTTGCGTCCTTGACGACTTTCTTGTCCACCGGCAGGTAGATACCGGCGCCGAGGTTGAAAACGGTGCGGGCGGAGATGGCTTCGTCGTTGGTCAGGTCGCCATAGAGCTTGCTGGTGAACTTGCCGCCGAAGGTGCCGTAGAAGCGCCCGTCGTCATAGCCGACGTTGGCTGCGAGCATGTTGGTCGGCACGTTGGCGAATTGCTTGCCGCTGGTGGGCAGCACGATCGGCTTGCCGGCGCTGTAGACGGTCAGGTCATCCTGCTGCTTGGAGCTGGTGTAGGTGTAGGAGGTGTAGTAGTTGAAGTTGTGCGGCAGCTTGCCGCTCCACTCCAGTTCCAGGCCTTTGTTGATGACGGTGCCGGCGTTGATGTCGGCGGAATCACCATTGCTGTCCAGGGAGGTGAGCTGGCGATTCTTGAACTGCATGTAGAACAAGGTGGCGGCGAGGGTGCTGTCTTCGCCGGTGTAGCGCCAGCCCAGTTCCTGGTTCCAGCTGAGCTCCGGCTTGGAGTCGAGGGAGCCGACGCCTTTGTCGTACAGCACGTAGTTCTGCGGAATCCGCATGTTGCGCGACAGGCTATAGAACAACTGGTCACGCTCGTCGATCTGGTACTTCAGGCCGGCGTTGGGCAGCAGTTTGTTGTAGGTCTGGCTGGCCTTGCCCGGTTGCTCGGTGAGGCTGCCGTGGTTGGTGCCGTCACGCTCGACGTTCATGTAGGCGATGCCGGCGATCAGTGTCCAGTCCGAGTTGATGTACCAGGTGTCCTGGGTCCAGACCTTCTGCGCCGGCGTCACGGTGTAGCGGTCGCGCCCCTGCACGGTGTTGCCGTTGGCGTCGACCACGGAGTTGCCGTCGGGCCAGGTGTCGCTCGGCTTGCCGTTGTTCTTCAGGGCAATGAACGGCTGGGTCTGGCTTTGGCGGGCGCGTTCGTACCAGTAGCCGAATTGCAGGCTGTGATCGCCCAGGTCCCAGTTCAGCTTGGTGGTGATGCCCGGGCGCCAGGTCTGGGTGCGCGAAGGGCGGTAGTAGACGCCGGTGGTCGCGGAACCGTCGGCGTTGTATTGAGCCTGTGTCGGCAGGTTGCCGAGGTCGAAAACGCCGCCCTTGTTCGAGCCACTGTTCAGCGCATAGGCCGAAGAGCCCACGCCACTGCCGTTGCCGTAGTAGTAATACGGGATCACCGAGAGGGACAGATTGTCGCTCAGTTTGTACTGGGTGTTGAGCACGGCGGTGAAGGTCTGGAACGGGTTCTGCGCCAGGTCGTAGTAGCTGCTGATCTTGCCGTTGGCGCCCACCGCCGGTGTCGCCGGATACGGGTCGTACTTGCGGCCGTACTGCTGGAACTGTGACTTGGTCAGTTGGCTGTAGCTGTTGTTGTCCTGCTCGTGGTACTTGAGGATCAGGTTGGCGGTGTTGCCGTTGCCGGCGTCGAAGAAGCTGTTCCACTCCACCTTGTCCGCACGCACGGCACCCGAGCCGCGCCACATCTGGCCTTCGGTGTGGGAGGCCGACAGCCAGTTGCTCAGGCCGTTGACTTCACCGGTGTTGAGGCGGGCGAAGGTCTTGCGGGTGGCGTTGCTGCCGACCACTTGCTTGACGAAGGCACCGGTTTCCTTGGTGGGGCGAATGGTCACGATGCCGATGTTGCCGCCGCTGGAACCGATGTGCGGGCCGTCGGCTTCCGACGAGCCCTGGGTGACGAAAATCTGGTCGATGTTTTCCGGGTCGCCCAACAGGTTGGAGTACAAGGCGTAGTTGCCGGAGTCGTTGATCGGCATGCCGTCCACCGACATACCGACCTGGTCGGAGTTCATGCCGCGCATGGTGAAGCGGAAACCCGAGAGGCCGGTGTTGTCTTCACTGGAGATGTTCAGGCCCGGGGTGTACTTGAGCTTGTCGATGGCGTTGCCGGTGGCCGTCTGTTTGTCCAGCGCTTCCTTGGTGATGGTCGAGCGGCCCTTGGCGCTCTCTTCCTGGACCATGTAACCGCCCCCCGCGGTTGCCTTGCCCTGTACCCCAATAGTCCCGACGTCACTGTCGCTGGTGTCTGCCATGACCACTCCATGGGTCATGCTCGTCGCGGCAACGAGTGCCAGATGAATCCGGGTGAACTTCATCACTGTCGTCCTGGTGGTGTGTGCTTATTGCACGCTGTAGTTGAAGGTGGCGGTGAAGCGCTGCTCGTTACGTCCACCGAAGGCTTGTTCGGGGAACGGTTTCACCTGCTTGATACGGCGTAGGCTGTTGGTGGCGGCCCGATTGAGCAGCATGCTCGGCGCCGGGGTCTGGATCCCGGAGTCGAGGACGCGGCCTTGGCGGTCCACCATTAACCAGACCACCACCTCGCCACTGGGGCGTTCGAGGGACGCCTGGCGCCCGGTGGGGTATTGCTTGTAGGTGTCCAACTCGTTGCGCAAGCCCTTGAGGTAGCCGCCTTCCAGCGCCTGACCGTCGACTTTCGGCGGCGCCGGTGGCGCGGCGGGTGCTGGCGTGGGTGCGGGAGCGGCTTGCACCGGTTTGGCGGCCACCGGAGCTGGCGCAGGCACAGGCGTTGGCTTGGCGACCACGGGCTTGGGCACCGGTTTTGGCTTGGGCTCAGGTTTTGGCAGAGGCTTGGGCACCGGTTTGGGTGGCGGAGGCGGCGGGGCGGGTTCGGCCTCTTCGTCTTCGATCACCGGCGGCGGTGGCTCTTGCTCCACCACGGGCTCGGGGACCACTTCCGGCTCGGGCTCCACCAGGGCAAGTTCAACCGCCGACTCGTCGTACTGCGGCTGGATCTTCAGGGGTTGGGACTGGATACCCAGTGCAATCAGCACCAGGGCGATCAGGGCCGGGACACTGCCCAGCAGCCGACGCGCACGAAACAAGGCATACATGATCAGGACTTTTTCGTGGCGATGGAGACAGAGGTAAAGCCACCCACGCGCAGGGTGTCCATCACCTCGACCAGGCGCGACACTTCCACGCCTTTGTCGCTGTTGACGATGATCGTCGACTTGGTGTCAGGCTTCTCGGCGGCCTTGAGAGCAGGCACCAGTGCCTCGACGCTCATGTCCTTGCCATCGAGCTGCAACTGGCCTTCCAGGCCCAGGGTCAGGATGAATTTATTCTGCGGCTTGAGCTGTTGTGAACTGCTGGCGCTCGGCAACTGAGTCTTCATGCCCAGGGCCGGAATCACGTTCAAACTCACCAGTACAAAAAACACCAACAGGAACATCATCACGTCGATCATCGGGATCAGTTCGATGTGTGCCTTGCGCTTTTTGGGTTCATCCCAAGTTCTCATTCCGCTACCCCACCGTTGATTAGGGGCGACACGCTAGCAACCAAAAATGACCGAATGGTTAACTTTAATTTAAGCTTTTAAGGCTCTAGGACGCGTCTTACAGACGACTCGTGGGTCTATTTATCTACGTAATGAAACTGACACGACGCGGGTACATTCTTGGAGAATTTATTTCGCGAGTCCCTCTGCATGAGCATTGCACTGCCGCATTTATCCACCCCGCGCCTGCTGTTGAAACCTCTGCAAAAGGAGCAGGCCGAGACGTTGTCGGTGCTGGCCAACGATCCCGATATTGCGAACAACACGGCTGCGATTCCATCGCCTTACACCTTGGAAACCGCACACGTCTTTATTGATGGCCAGGCAGAGAATTACCGCTCGGGGCATTCACTGGGGCTGGGTATTCATCTGCGGGAAACGGGCGAATTGATCGGCGTGATCAGCCTCAGGTTGTCTGCGGCTCATCGAAGTGGGCATCTCGGGTATTGGGTGGCCGCCCATTGTCGAAGCCAGGGTTATGCCGCCGAAGCAGCGGCGCAGATCATGGCGTTTGGGTTTAGCGAATTGGCGCTGCAGCGTGTGGGCAGCCAGTGCTTTGCCCGTAACAAAGGGTCCGCTCGGGTCATGGAAAAAATCGGCTTGGCTTACGAAGGGTGCATGAAGGGCGCCTTCCTCAAGAATGGGGTGCAGGAGGACATGTTGTTGTATGGCCTGGTGCGTGCGGATTGGAAGGAGCACGGTTGATGAGTGTCGATCACGGCCGCCGTCGAGTACTGGGCGGGCTGGCGATTGCCACCGCGTTTTCGATCCTTAGTCCTTTTGCCCGCAGTGCAGGCATCGACTATCCCTTCACCCTCGGCGTGGCTTCAGGCGATCCGTTGCCCGATGGTTTCGTGATCTGGACGCGCCTCGCGCCGTTGTTCAATGCCGCAGACGGTCGCGGCGGATTGAACCGAGCAGTGCCGGTGCGCTGGAAGGTGGCCAGTGATGCGGCGATGACGCGGGTTGTGCGCCAGGGCGAGGTGATGGCCAGCGAGTGTTTCGCCCATTCGGTGCATGTGGAAGTCGCCGGGCTGGAAGCGGGTCGACCGTACTGGTACCAGTTCGAAGGCCTCGGCGCGCAAAGCCCGGTGGGGCAGTCGCGTACGGCCCCGGCGGTGCATGCCGTGGCATCGGCGCAGTTGGGTTTTGTCTCCTGCTCCCATTGGGAGCGAGGCTACTTCAGCGCCTATCGTCACTTGGCGGCCGAGCAGCCTGACCTGGTGTTTTTCCTCGGTGATTACATCTATGACAGTTCCTACGCGGCCGACTCCGGCAAGATCATTCGCCCCCACGGCAGCGGCAATGCGCTGAACCTGGTGGATTACCGCAACCGTTACGCCCTGTACAAGACCGATCCGGATCTGCAGGCACTGCATGCCGCGGCGCCCAGTGTGGTCACCTGGGACGATCACGAAGTGCAAAATGACTATGCCAATGAATGGTCCCAGGACCCGAACATCCCGGTGGCGAGTTTTCTCAAGCAGCGGGCGGCGGCCTACCAGGCGTTCTACGAGCATATGCCGCTGCGGGCGAGCAGCCTGCCGCGCGGGCCGGACATGCGCATTTATCGGCGTTTGGACTACGGCCGACTGGCGCGTTTCCATGTGCTGGATGGGCGTCAGTACCGCTCCGAGCAGCCATGCATCCTGGCCAATGGCAGCCACAAGGGGCATGTGGCCGCGAATACCTGTGCCGACCTGCGCGATCCCCGTCGCACCATGCTCGGCTGGGAGCAGGAAGCGTGGCTGGATCAGGGCTTTGCCGAGTCCCGGGCGCAATGGAACGTGATCGCCCAGGACCTGTTGGTCGCGCCGCTCACACAACGAGACCTGACCAATCACAAGCCTGGCCGCTGGACCGATGGTTGGGATGGTTACATGGCCAACCGTGAACGGATGCTCGCTTCGATGGTGCGCAGGAAGGTGAATAACCCGGTGTTCTGGGGTGGCGATATTCACTCGTTCTGGGCGACGGACCTGCACGCTGACGGAGGGAACCTGGATTCGCCGGTGGTCGCTACCGAGTTTGTCGGCACCTCGGTGACCTCTGACGGGCCGCCGTTTGAGGCGTTCAGTGCGATCCTGCCGCTCAATCCCCATGTAAAGTTTTTCGACAGCCGCCAGCGCGGCTATGTGTCGGTAGCGCTTGAGGAGAAGAGCATGCTGACGCACTTCCGGGTGATTTCCGATCCGAAGGATCCGAATGCCAGTGTCTCAACCCTCAAGTCGTTTGTGGTGGAGCCGGGCAGGGCGGGAGCGATTTCGGTTTAGTCAGTCCAGGGTATAGCGCACCGACAACGCACCCTTTTTCTCGGAGAGGGCCAGGATCGTCACTTGGCCCACGTCCCCCAATGCCTGCACATGCGTACCGCCGCAGGCATAGGCCGGCAGCTCGCCAAAACCCACTTCCCGCGTGCCCTCATCCAGTGCCATATGGCGCGGCAGGTTGGCGGCGATCCATTGGTCGACTTGCCGCTGAATCGCCTCGGCGTCCATGGGTTGAGCCGAAGTACCGCGAATAAAGGTGATCTTGCCTTCGCCCGGCCAGTGATGGGCCTTGATCGGCATCCAGCCCAGGGTTTCGCCGGCATTGCCGATCAGATGCCCGGCTGAATGCAGGCGCGTGTGCAGGTTACGGCGGTCTTCATCGACGCGTGCCTGGATCGCGCCGGGTACTACGGGGCGGTCGACGTAATGCACGATGCGATCGCCTTCCTGCACGACCTTCAACACCTGGCTTTCTCCCAACCAGCCGGTGTCGCAAGGCTGGCCGCCACCTTGGGGATGGAAGATCGTTGACTGCAGGGTCACTGCAAATTGGTTATCAAAAGGTGTGCATCCCAGCACTTCAAGTTCGGCATTCAGGTGGTCATGGGTAAAAAACAGGCGCTGGGTCATCATCTACATCCGCATCAGGGTTTCTATCCAGCAGTATAAGAAGTGCGCCAATGGGTGATAATCCGTTCAAATCTCAATGGACTTGTGCGTCATGAGCATCAATCTTCCCTTGCCACTGCTCGGCGAAATGGCGATTTTCGTCAAGGTGGTGGAAACCGGCAGCTTTTCCGAGGCCGCACGGCAATTGGGTGCATCGCCGTCCTCTGTGAGCCGCAGCATCTCGCGCCTGGAAAAAGCCCTGGCGACCCGACTGCTGCAACGCACCACGCGCAAGTTGCGCCTCAGCGAAGGAGGCGAAGAGGTGTTCAAGCGCTGCCAGGAGATGGTCAGCGCCGCGCGTTCTGTAATGGAAATCAGCGGGCAGTACACCCATGAAGCCGAAGGGTTGGTGCGGGTCAGCGTGCCTAAGGCGGTGGGGCGTTTTGTGGTGCATCCCCATATGCCGGAATTTCTGCGGCGTTATCCCAAGGTCGATGTGCAATTGATCCTTGAGGACCGGCATGTTGACCTGATTGATGACAATGTCGACCTGAGCATCCGCATCACCGACAGCCCGCCGCCGGGCTTGGTGGGGCGCCAATTACTACCTATCGAACACTTGATCTGCGCCACGCCGCATTACCTGGCGGAGCACGGTGCGCCGCAGCATCCCCATGATTTGTTGGAGCACAGTTGCATCTACCTGGGCGAGACGCCTGGGGATGCGCGCTGGAAGTTTCGCCAGGGCAGCAAGGCGGTGACGGTCGGGGTGCGCGGGCGGTATGCGGCGAATCACACCGGGGTGCGGCTGGATGCGGTGTTGCAGCATGTGGGAATTGGCAGCTTGCCGTATTTCACGGCGCGGCATGCGCTGGAAGCGGGGGAGGTGGTGCAGGTGTTGCCGGGGTGGGATTTTATTGCGTCGTACCACGGGGATGCCTGGTTGCTGCATTCGCCGACGCGATATCTGCCGCCGAAGTTGCGGGTGTTTATTGATTATCTGGTGGAGTGCATGGCCAAAGAGCCGACGCTGAAGAAACGGTAGGAATGCGATCGAAATGTGGGAGCGGGCTTGCTCGCGAATGCGGCGTATCAGTCACCTAAAATATTGACTGACACACCGCATTCGCGAGCAAGCCCGCTCCCACATTGGATTTTCGTGAGCCCTGAAATCAGTGCTTGGGCTGGTCATTGGACATGGCCAACAACTGCTTTTCCTGGTTCCAGTCGAATGGTTCGTCGTTCTGTTCCGCTTCGAAGCGACGCTCTTCCAGAGCCTGGTACAGGTCCAGTTCGTCGTCGGGCATGAAGTGCAGGCAGTCGCCACCGAAGAACCACAGCAAGTCACGCGGCACCAGGTGAGCAATTTGCGGGTAGCGCAGGATGACCTGGCTCATCATGTCCTGGCCCAGGTACTGGCTTTCGATCGGGTCGATGGGCAGCAGGGCGCGCAGTTCATCGAAGCGCTCCAGGAACAGGAGGTGGCTTTCCTCGGGCACCTGTTCGGCTTCGCCGACGGCAACCAGGATGCTGCGCAGGTGGTCGAGCAAGACGAGATGATCGGCAACGACATTGGACACGAGATAAGTCCTCAAGAGCAAAACGGGCGCGAGAGTATATAGCTCAAGCGCCCGTTTTTATATGACCGCTGGGATCAGCGGACTTTTCCCTCAGCCTGGGTCAGCTCTTCCTTGCTGAAATCATCCACGTCGATCACCTTGCGTCGTGCCGCTTCGGCGTCACGCAGGGTCTGCGCCTCGGCTGGTTGCAGCACGCCGGCATGCAGCGCGGCGTCGATGGCGTGTTCGCCGGCGGTCGGTTTGACCTGGCCGCTCTTGAGGCCTTCGTGGAGTTTTTTCTGCAATGGATGGCTGTCGGCCAACAGGTCGTAGGCGTGTTGCAGGGCACCCACCGGATCTTCGGCGGACTGTGGGCGATAGCAGCCCGCTAGCACTGCTTCCAGCGTCGGGTCACCCTTGGCGCGACCAAGCACTGCGGCCACCTCGGCATCCAGTGCATCGGACGGGCCTTTATGACGGCGGCCGAACGGGAACACGATCACCCGCAACAGACAACCCAACACCTTGCTCGGGAAGTTGGTCAGCAATTCATCCAGTGCCCGCTCGGAGTGGCCAAGGCTTTCTTCCATGGCCCAGGCGAAGAGCGGTTCCAGATGGTCTGGCGAATCCAGGTCGTGATAACGCTTGAGCGCCGCCGACGCCAGGTACATATGGCTCAGCACATCACCGAGACGTGCCGACAGGCGTTCGCGACGTTTCAACTCGCCGCCCAGCAGCATCATGCTCAGGTCCGCCAGCATCGCAAACGCAGCAGCCTGACGGTTGAGTGCGCGGAAGTAGCCCTGGCTCAAGCGATTGCCCGGGGCTTTCTCGAAGTGGCCGAAACCGAGGTTCAGCACCAGGGTGCTGGCGGCGTTGCTCACGGCAAACCCGATGTGCTGCAGCAGCAGTCCGTCGAATTCCTTCAGGGCCTGGTCATGGTCTTCACGACCAGCCAGGGCCATTTCCTTGAGTACGAACGGATGGCAGCGGATCGCACCCTGGCCAAAGATCATCAGGTTGCGCGAGAGGATATTCGCGCCTTCCACGGTGATGAAGATCGGCGCGCCTTGCCAGCTGCGGCCCAGGTAGTTGTTCGGCCCCATGATGATGCCCTTGCCGCCGTGCACGTCCATCGCATGGCTGATGCACTCGCGGCCGCGTTCGGTCAGGTGGTACTTGAGAATCGCCGACAGCACCGAGGGTTTTTCTCCCAGGTCGACGGCATTGGCGGTGAGCATTCGCGCGCTGTCCATCAGCCACGCGTTACCGCCGATGCGGGCCAGGGCTTCCTGGATGCCTTCAAAGGCCGCCAGCGGTACGTTGAACTGCTCACGCACCTGGGCATATTGGCCGGTCACCAGGCTGGTGAACTTGGCCGCGCCGGTGCCAACCGCTGGCAGGGAAATCGAACGGCCTACCGACAGGCAGTTCATCAGCATCATCCAGCCCTTGCCGAGCATTTCCTGGCCACCGATCAGGAACTCCAGGGGAATGAACACGTCCTTGCCGGAGTTGGGTCCGTTCATGAACGCGGCACCCAGTGGCAGGTGACGGCGGCCGATTTCAACGCCCGGTGTGTCGGTGGGGATCAGCGCGAGGCTGATGCCGAGGTCTTCTTTGTCGCCCAGCAGGTGGTCCGGGTCGTGGGCCTTGAAGGCCAGGCCAAGCAGGGTCGCCACCGGGCCGAGGGTGATGTAGCGTTTTTCCCAGTTCAGGCGCAGGCCGAGGGTTTCCTTGCCTTCCCATTCGCCTTTGCAGATCACCCCGGTGTCGGGCATGGAGCCGGCATCGGAGCCCGCCAGTGGGCCGGTCAGGGCAAAACACGGGATATCGTCGCCACGGGCGAGGCGGGGCAGGTAATGGTTGCGTTGTTCATCGGTGCCGTAGTGCAGCAGCAATTCGGCCGGGCCCAGGGAGTTGGGGACCATGACCGTGGAGGCGAGGTCGCCGCTGCGGGTTGCCAGCTTCATCGCGACCTGGGAGTGGGCGTAGGCGGAGAAGCCTTTGCCACCGAATTCCTTGGGGATGATCAGGGCAAAAAAACCGTGCTGCTTGATGTGCTCCCAGGCGGCGGGCGGCAGGTCCATGGCCTGGCCGATTTCCCAGTCGGTGACCATGGCGCACAGTTCTTCAGTAGGACCGTCGATGAAGGCTTGTTCTTCTTCGGTCAGTTGCGCCTTGGGATAGGCCAGCAACTTGTCCCAGTCGGGGCGGCCGCTGAACAGCTCGCCGTCCCACCAGACGGTGCCGGCGTCGATGGCGTCGCGCTCAGTCTCGGACATCGGCGGCAGGACTTTCTGGAACCAGTTGAACAGCGGCGCGGTGAAGTACTTGCGACGCAGGTCCGGCAGCAGCAGCGGGGCGGCCACCACGGCGATCAGCACCCAGAAGATCAACAGCAACCAGCCTGGAGCATGGCTGAAGGCGCCCATCGCCAAGAGGTAGACGGCGACCACGCCGATGGCGGGCAGGGGCGCGATGCGCCGGTGCGCCAGATAGGCAATGCCCACCACCAGAACCAGTATCCACAACAACAGCATATTCAATCCTCCGTGAAACCAGGTGCGAAATCACCTCTGAGCTTAGTCGGCATCCGAAAAAGCGCGGTGACGAGGGTGTTACGTGGTGTGCCGGCAAAGATCAGCACCAAGCGCCGACATTTGGCCGAATCGTCGTTATCCCAGGTGCAGGCCTGTGGTTAGACTCAAGGCTTGCCTCGGAGATTAACCTCATGAATGCGTACTTGAATCCCGGCCGCTTCATCGATAGTGACCACCCTGCGGTGGTGGAGTTCGCCGAAAAACATCGCGGTTCGAGTGCCGCGCTCAGTGACCAGGCAGTCAGTCTTTACTACGCTGTGCGCGAGGCGGTGCGCTACAACCCTTACACCTTCAGCCGTGACCCGCAAACCCTCAGCGGCAGCTTCGCCCTGGCGGCCGGCGAGAGTTATTGCGTGCCCAAGGCGACGCTATTGGCGGCGTGCGCAAGGCACTGTGGCATTCCGGCACGCATCGGCCTGGCCGACGTGCGCAACCACCTCTCGACGCCCCGTTTGATCGAGCTGCTCAGAAGTGACGTATTTGCCATGCACGGCTACACCGAGCTGTATCTGGATGGCCGTTGGGTCAAGGCCACGCCCGCATTCAACCAGCAACTGTGTGAACTGTTCGACGTGCCACCCCTGGAGTTCGACGGCATCCACGACAGTGTTTTCCACGCCTTCAACCGCAAGGGCCAGCGTTCCATGGAGTACGTGGTGGACCATGGGCAATTCGCCGAAGTGCCCGAGGAATTCTTCTTCGCTCACATTCAGAAATGTTACCCGCACCTGTTTGGCGAGCAGATGCCGATCCTGTTGGGCGACATGCAGAGTGATTTAAGCCGGGCGTGATCCGGCGTATGCTGCCTCGGCATTCATCCAACCATCTTTTTCAAAATCGGGGCGGTCATGCTGAAAATCTGGGGTCGTAAAAATTCGTCAAACGTCAGGAAAGCACTGTGGTGCGCCGAGGAGCTCGGCCTGGACTATGAGGCAATTGATGCGGGCGGGGCTTTTGGTGTGGTCGACACGCCGCAATACCGCGCGCTGAACCCCAATGGCCGCGTGCCGATGATTGAAGATGGCGACTTTGTGCTCTGGGAGTCCAACACCATCGTGCGCTATCTGGCCGCCAGGCATGCGTCGGATTCGAACTGGTACCCGAGCGACCTGCAAGCCCGCGCCAACGCCGAAAAGTGGATGGACTGGACCACCTCGACCCTCGCCGACCCTTTCAGGACTGTGTTCTGGGGCGTACTTCGCACCCCTGCCGAAAAGCAGAACTGGGACACCATCAACGCCGGTCGCCAGGCTTGCATCGACGTATTGCAGACGGTGGATCAGGCCTTGGCGACGCAACCTTACCTCTCCGGCAAAGAGATCGGCATGGGTGATATTCCCTTGGGCTGTTTCATCTATGCCTGGTTCGAGATGCCCATCGAACGCCCGTCGATGCCGAACCTGGAGGCCTGGTACCAGCGCCTGCGCCAGCGTCCGGCCTATCAAAAAGCGGTCATGACCGCGTTGACCTGATACCCACTATTAATACGGGTGACTGTACTTGTGCGGCGCGGACAAGCACCATGCTTGTCACGCGCAGCCGTTGTATTCCGTGCGGTCCGCCCTCATGTAACAATTCTATTCCTCTTCTTTGGTGCGTAATCCGATATGAGTTCCGCTCTGTCCATCCGGCAGCTAACCAAAACCTACGGCAACGGTTTCCAGGCCCTGAGTGGTATCGATCTGGACGTTGCCGAAGGTGATTTCTTCGCCTTGCTCGGCCCTAACGGCGCCGGCAAATCCACCACCATCGGCATTCTCTCGACCCTGGTCAACAAGACCACCGGTACGGTGAACATCTTTGGCCACGACCTGGACAAATCCCCGGCGGCGCTCAAGCGCAGCATTGGCGTGGTGCCCCAGGAGTTCAACTTCAACCAGTTTGAAAAGACCTTCGACATCGTTGTGACCCAAGCCGGTTACTACGGCATCCCGCCGAAGATCGCCAAGGAGCGCGCCGAGCAATACCTCACCCAACTGGGGTTGTGGGACAAGCGCGACGTGCCTTCGCGCTCCCTGTCCGGCGGCATGAAGCGCCGCCTGATGATCGCCCGCGCCCTGGTTCACGAACCGCGCCTGCTGATCCTCGACGAACCGACGGCGGGTGTGGACATCGAACTGCGTCGCTCGATGTGGACCTTCCTCACCGAGCTGAACCAGAAAGGCATCACCATCATCCTCACCACTCACTACCTGGAAGAGGCTGAGCAACTGTGCCGCAACATCGGCATCATCGACCACGGCACCATCGTCGAAAACACCAGCATGCGTAACTTGCTGAGCCAGTTGCACGTCGAGACCTTCCTGCTCGACCTGAAAAACGACATGACGGTTGCGCCCCAGTTGATCGGTTACCCGAATCGCCTGGTGGACAGCCACACCCTGGAAGTCCAGGTGGATAAAGCCGTGGGCATCACCGCGTTGTTCGGCCAGTTGGCCACCCAGAACATCGAAGTGCTGAGCCTGCGTAACAAAACCAATCGCCTTGAGGAGTTGTTCGTGTCCCTGGTGGAGAAAAATCTGGCGAAGGTGGCGGTATGAGTTCGGAACTGCAACCCAACCTTGTCGCGCTGCAGACCATCGTCTACCGCGAAGTGAAGCGCTTCACCCGGATCTGGCCGCAGACCCTGCTGCCGCCGGCGATCACCATGGTTTTGTACTTTGTGATCTTCGGCAACCTGATTGGTCGGCAGATTGGTGATATGGGTGGCTTCACCTATATGGAGTACATCGTGCCGGGGTTGATCATGATGTCGGTGATTACCAACTCCTATGGCAACGTGGTGTCGAGTTTCTTTGGCAGCAAGTTCCAGCGGTCCATCGAGGAATTGATGGTGTCGCCGGTGTCGCCCCATACGATTCTGATCGGCTACACCCTGGGCGGCGTGCTGCGTGGGTTGATGGTCGGGGTGATTGTGACGCTGCTGTCGTTGTTCTTTACCCATTTGCAGGTGCATCACCTGGGGATCACCTTGCTGGTGGTGGTGCTGACGGCGACGATCTTTTCGTTGCTGGGGTTCATCAACGCGGTGTTTGCGCGCAACTTTGATGATATTTCGATTATTCCGACCTTTGTGCTGACGCCGTTGACGTACCTGGGTGGGGTGTTTTATTCGATCACCTTGCTGCCGCCGTTCTGGCAGACGGTGTCGTTGGCTAACCCGGTTTTGCATATGGTTAACGCGTTTCGCTATGGCATCTTGGGCGTTTCGGATATCAAGATCAGTGTGGCGATCACGTTTATGCTGGTGGCGACGGTGGTGCTGTATGTGGGGTGCGCGCGGTTGCTGGTGAGTGGGCGTGGGATGCGCACCTAAGCGTTTAGATGTAATGAGAAACGGCCTCCAGATGAGGCCGTTTTTTTGGGATTTTGGGGGGGAGTACATATCCGTTATTTAGGTAACGGCTACTTATGGTTCCGCTCTTACAGCGGGTCACTTTTGGCAAACGCCCCAAAAGTAACCAAAAGGTCTTTGCCCCACCACTCGGTGCCTCGCCTAGGCTCGGCATGCCCGCACTCCGGCCCGGTTCCGCGGGCCGCCGCGACGGGCCATCCATGGCCCGGCGCGGCTAAATCGGCATCCCTGCCGATTTACCCGCTCCACCGTGCCTACTTGCGGCCATCGTGGTTGACGGGGCCCGAAGATCAAAATCAAAAGCAGATCAAAAGCAGAGCACAGCGGCCTACCGGCCGGCTTGAGTGTTAGAAGCCAGATCAAAAGCCAGAGCCAGAGCGAAAGCAGCTCTGCTTTTCTGTGGGAGCTGGCTTGCCTGCGATGCAGACACCTCGGTGCATCAGGTACACCCAGTTGATGCTATCGCAGGCAAGCCAGCTCCCACATTTGACCGTGCCCGCTTTAGCTTTTGATTTTGCTCTTCAACACTCAAGCCGGCCGGGAGGCCGCTGTGCTCTTGATCTGCTTTTGATCTTGATCTTAGGCGCCCCATTAAACCACGCTGGCCGAACGCAGGCTTTGGAGCGTGGGTAACCCGGCAGGACGCCGGGTTAGCCGTCCTGGGCCATGGATGGCCCATGACGGCGGCCCACGGTCCAAAGCCGGAGTGAGGGCACACCGAGCCTAGGCGAGGTGCCGAGTGGTGGGGCAAGAGCGTTTTGCTTACTTTTGCGCTGTTCAAAAGTGAGCCGCTGTAAGAGCGGAACCATAGGCGGCTGTTACCGCAGCAACGGATATACACCCAAACCCACAACCCACCTCACCCCCGCAAAGCCAACTCAATCAACTCATGCAGCTCTTCAATCTCCAACGGCGCAGTAGAAAACAAACTGCGAAACACGGTGGGCGCGACGATCAGATTGATCAGCCGATCCACGCTGGGGGCAGTTTCAGCATCGCCCGGATAGCGATCCAGGATCGTCTCCAACTGCCCGGTGAGAATCCCCACGCAATACCCCGGCGCCTGACTGCATTGCACATCGCGCATCATCTCCCGGCCAAGATCCGAACTCATCTCATCGCGATACTGCTCACCCCAAGCCCGCAAGTCTCCGCGCAGGCTGCCAGTGTTAGCCGGCTCACTGTCCGGCCGCAGGCGAGCCATGGCGACATCCGCCAACAACGCAGCAAGGTCACCCCAACGGCGGTAGATAGTCGAAGGCGTGACCCCGGCGCGCGTCGCTATCTGCGGCACGGTCACGCTGGAACGGTCCTGCTCTTCGAGCAATTCGCGCACAGCCGAATGCACTGATTCCTGAACCCGGGCACTACGGCCCCCCGGGCGGAGCCCTTCTTTTATCGCCATGCGTAAAACCTTAACACAAAGAATTTGCTTTAAGCGCCATCCAGTAGCACACTCCGCAAAAGCAAAATATTAGCTTTAGCGGAGCGTGCCCATGTCCAGCGTTACTTCCCATCGTTCCAGCCTGGTGTTCCTCGCGATCACCTTGCTCACGTTCCTCGCCGCCTCCAGCGCGCCGACGCCGTTGTACCACCTCTATCAGGAAGGCCTGCATTTTTCGGCAGCAATGCTGACCCTGGTATTCGGCATCTACGCCTTGAGCCTGCTGGCTGCCCTGCTGACCGTGGGTTCTCTGTCGGACCATCTGGGGCGCAAGCCGGTGATTTTTGCCGCGCTGCTCCTCGATATGCTGGCGATGCTGCTGTTTATCAATGCCGACAGCGTCGGCTGGCTGATTGCCGCCCGCACGGTACAAGGCTTTGCCACCGGCATGGCCACCGCCGTATTGGGCGCTGCGCTGCTCGACACTGACCGCCAGCAAGGTCCGTTGATCAACAGCGTAGCGCCTTTGTTGGGCATGGCCTGTGGCGCCATGGGTTGCAGCCTGCTGGTGGAGTTCGCGCCGATGCCGACCACGTTGATTTATTGGACCCTGCTCGTGTTGATGATCCTCCAGGCGTTGTACGTCTGGCGCCTGCCGGAAACAGTCAGCCGGATGCCTGGCGCGCTGGCCTCGCTGTGGCCTACCTTGCATGTGCCACCCCAGGCGCGTCGTGCGTTGTGGATCTCATTGCCGGTGGATGTAGCGGTGTGGGCCATGGGCGGCTTTTACCTGTCCCTGGCGCCCTCGCTGGTACGAGCGGCCACCGGGTCCACCTCGAACCTGATTGGCGGCGGGCTGGTCGCGGTGTTGACGCTGAGCGGTGCGGTGATGATTTTCAGCCTGCGCAACCGCCCGGCGGACAAGGTCCTGCGGTTGGGCGCCGTGCTGCTGGCGGTGGGTGTCGCGCTGATCCTCACGGCCGTCCACAGCGCCAGCCTGCCGCTGTTTTTCATTGCCACACTGATCGCCGGCGGCGGCTTCGGCTCGGGGTTCCTCGGCGCACTGCGCAGCGTTTTACCGTTGGCCTTGCCCCATGAGCGAGCGGGTTTGATGTCAGCGTTCTATGTGCTGAGTTACCTGGCGTTCTGCGTGCCGTCGTTGTTGGCGGGCAACTTGACGCGCACCTTCGGTTTGATCGCCACCACCGACGGTTACGGCGTGGTGCTGATCGTATTGGCGCTCGGCGCGTTGGTGGCGTTGCTATTGCAGGATTTGGCGCGGAGCAGGGCGACGGCGGGTAATTGATTCGGTAATAATTCGCCACCCGTACGCCTTGGGATTCACACATGAAGATCATCCGCAGCAAGGACTTCATCGGCAGCCGCGCCTGGGAGGCGCTGGACATCGCTAACATGAAAGGCATCACCACCCGGTTGCACTGGACCGACCAGCCGTACCGCTGGCACGTGAATGACGGGGAGGAGGTGTTCGTGGTGCTCGATGGCCAGGTGCAGATGCACTACCGCGAAAACGGCACCGAGCAGATGGCGTTACTGCACGTCGGTGACATCTTCTATGCCAGCGTCGGAACCGAGCATGTGGCCCATCCACAGGGGGCCGCGCGGATTCTGGTGATTGAATCCGAAGGCAGCGTTTAATCGTATATCTACAAAACAGATAACAGTTAGAGATATTACCCGTTATATAGATATTCGATTCGGTTCTACCATGGTCTCAACCTCATGCGAGGAAGAGGAATACACCATGACTTGCCCGAATACGCTTCACAGCAGCAGCTTGAAACCCTTCAGTCACCTGGCCCGTCCCCGGGAAGTGATTCGCCAGTTCACCCCCAACTGGTTTGCCGCCACCATGGGCACCGGGGTGCTGGCGTTGGCGCTGGCGCAATTGCCGGTCAACCTGCCGGGGCTGCACGCCGTGGCCGAGGGGCTGTGGCTGTTTACCATCGGCCTGTTTGTGTTGTTCAGCGTGCTGTACGCAGCGCGCTGGGTGATGTTCTTCCACGAGGCGCGGTGTATTTTTGGGCACTCCACGGTGTCGATGTTCTTCGGCACCATTCCCATGGGCCTGGCGACCATTATTAACGGCTTCCTGGTGTTCGGCCTGCCGCGCTGGGGTGATGGCGTGGTGCAACTGGCCGAAGTGCTGTGGTGGCTGGACGTGGCGATGGCCCTGGCCTGCGGGGTGTTGATCCCGTTCATGATGTTCACCCGCCAGGAACACAGCATCGACCAGATGACCGCCGTTTGGCTGCTGCCGGTGGTGGCCGCTGAAGTCGCCGCCGCCAGCGGTGGCCTGCTGGCGCCGCACCTGGCCGATGCCCATTCGCAACTGGTGATGCTGGTGACCAGCTACGTTTTATGGGCGTTTTCCCTGCCGGTGGCGTTCAGCATCCTGACCATCCTGATGCTGCGCATGGCCCTGCACAAACTGCCCCACGCCAATATGGCCGCGTCGAGCTGGCTGGCCCTCGGCCCCATCGGTACCGGCGCCCTGGGCATGTTGGTGCTGGGCAGTGATGCACCGGCCATCTTTGCGGCAAATGGCTTGCCCGGCGTCGGCGAGATGGCCAACGGCATCGGCCTGGTGGCGGGGATCACCCTGTGGGGCTTCGGCTTGTGGTGGATGCTGATCGCGGTGCTGATCACCGTGCGTTACCTGCGGGCCGGCATTCCGTTCAACCTTGGCTGGTGGGGCTTCACCTTCCCATTGGGTGTGTACTCGCTGGCCACGCTGAAACTGGCGAGCACCTTGCACCTGGGCTTTTTCAGCATCGTCGGCAGTGTGCTGGTGGCAGCGTTGGCCTTGATGTGGCTGATCGTTGCCAAGCGCACGGTGCAAGGTGCCTATAAAGGTGAGCTTTTTGTATCGCCGTGCATTGCAGGACTAGCGAATAAGTAAGCAGGATTAGGTAAAGTCGTGGCCTGGAAAAACCAATAACAGTCTTCAGGCCACGCAGGAACACGGACGATGAGCCACCCCTCGCAATTCACTTTGCTGCGCAAACGGCGCTTCCTGCCGTTCTTCATTACCCAGTCCCTTGGGGCGTTCAACGACAACATCTTCAAGCAGTCGTTGATCCTGGCGATTCTCTACAAGCTGACCATCGACGGTGATCGTTCGATCTGGGTCAACCTCTGCGCCTTGCTGTTTATCCTGCCGTTCTTCCTGTTCTCGGCCCTGGCCGGGCAGTTTGGCGAGAAGTTCAACAAGGACGCGCTGATCCGGGTGATCAAGATCGGCGAGATCGTGATCATGTCCGTCGGCGCGGTGGGCTTCATGTTCAACCACCTGGAACTGATGCTGCTGGCGCTGTTTGCCATGGGTACGCACTCGGCGCTGTTCGGGCCGGTGAAGTACTCGATCATGCCCCAGGCCCTGCACGAAGATGAGCTGGTGGGCGGCAACGGTCTGGTGGAGATGGGCACGTTCCTCGCCATCCTGGCCGGCACCATCGGCGCCGGGATCATGATGTCTTCCACCCATTACGCGCCGGTGGTTTCCACCGCCATCGTCGGCATCGCGGTGCTGGGTTACCTGGCCAGCCGCAGCATTCCGCGCGCGGCTGCGTCCAGCCCAGAGATGCGCCTGAACTGGAACATCTTCAGCCAGTCCTGGGCCACCCTCAAGCTGGGCCTCGGGCAGACGCCGGCGGTGTCGCGCTCGATTGTCGGCAACTCGTGGTTCTGGTTTGTCGGCGCGATCTACCTGACGCAAATCCCGGCCTACGCCAAGGAGTGGATGTACGGCGACGAGACCGTGGTTACGCTGATCCTCACGGTGTTCTCGGTGGGCATCGCTCTGGGTTCGATGCTGTGCGAGAAGCTCTCCGGGCGCAAAGTCGAGATCGGCCTGGTGCCGTTCGGCTCGTTCGGTTTGACCGTGTTCGGCCTGCTGCTGTGGTGGCATTCCGGCGGGTTCCCGCAGAACGTCCAGGCCAACGACTGGATCGCGGTGCTGAGCTACGGCCAGGCGTGGTGGGTGTTGTTCGATATCCTCGGCCTCGGCGTATTCGGCGGCTTCTATATCGTGCCGCTGTACGCACTGATCCAGTCGCGTACCGCCGAGAACGAACGGGCGCGGGTGATCGCGGCCAACAACATTCTCAATGCGTTGTTCATGGTGGTCTCGGCGATTGTGTCGATCGTCTTGCTGAGCATGGCCAAGCTGACGATCCCCGAGCTGTTCCTGGTGGTGTCGCTGCTGAACATCGCGGTCAACGCCTACATCTTCAAGATCGTGCCCGAGTTCACCATGCGTTTCATGATCTGGCTGCTCGGCCACTCCATGTACCGGGTCGAGCATAAAAACCTTGAGCTGATTCCGGACGAGGGCGCGGCATTGCTGGTGTGCAATCACGTGTCGTTTGTCGACGCGCTGTTGATTGCCGGTTCGGTGCGTCGGCCGATTCGCTTTGTCATGTACTACAAGATCTACAACTTGCCGGTGCTGAACTTTATCTTCCGCACTGCCGGGGCGATTCCGATTGCCGGGCGGCATGAGGACATCCAGATCTACGAAAAGGCGTTCCAGCGGATTGCCCACTACTTGAAAGACGGTGAACTGGTGTGCATCTTTCCGGAAGGCAAATTGACCTCCGATGGCGAGATGAACGAGTTCCGCGGTGGGGTGACGCGAATTCTTGAAGAGACGCCGGTGCCAGTGATTCCGATGGCGTTGCAGGGGCTGTGGGGGAGTTTCTTCAGTCGCGATCCGAACAAGGGCTTCTTTCACCGGATCTGGTCGCGGGTGACCTTGGTGGCCGGCGCGCCGGTGACGGTAGAGGCGGCGACGCCCGAGGCGTTGCATGGGGTGGTGGGGGAATTGCGCGGGAGTGTCAGGTAGTTTTTTGGTGTATTTGAGGGCCTCTTCGCGAGCAAGCCCGCTCCCACACTTGGAACGCATTCCAAATGTGGGAGCGGGCTTGCTCGCGAAGGCGGTAGTGGCCTAAGCGCTGATCTTGAGCCCAATAAGCCCGCAGATAATCAACGCCACACTGGCCAGGCGAAACAACGCCATGGACTCCCCGAACAGGATAATCCCGGCAATCACCGTGCCCACCGCACCGACTCCGGTCCAGATGGCATAGGCGGTGCCCAGTGGCAGTTCCTTCATGGCCAGCCCCAGTAGCCCGAGGCTGACGGCCATGGCGGCAATCGTCAGGGCCGTGGGCAGTGGCTTGCTGAAACCGTCGGTGTACTTCAGTCCGACGGCCCAGCCGACTTCAAACAGTCCGGCAAAAAACAGAATGATCCAGGACATGATGACCTCCCTTCTTAGGTGGGGTCGTCCCCTGATTAATCGCACGATAGCGTCGCGAGGTCGTCCCCGCGAAGCCCGGTAGAGTGCCGAATATTGATCAGGTGATCAAGTTTCTGACTTGCTCGCCAACAGTTCGCGATCTTCCTTTTCGCTCATCCGCCGGAAGTACGTCGCCAACAACGCCCCGGAAATATTGTGCCAGACGCTGAACAGCGCACTCGGCACCGCCGCCAGTGGCGAGAAATGCGCGCTTGCCAAGGCGGCGCCCAAGCCGGAGTTCTGCATGCCCACTTCCAGCGCCAGGGATTTGCGTTGCGCCAGTGGCAGGCCGAACACGCGGCCGGTGAAGTAACCCAGCAGGAAACCAAAGGTGTTATGCAGGATCACCACCGCCATGATCAGCAGGCCCGACTCGGCAATCTTCGCCTGGCTGGCCGCCACCACGGCGGCGACGATCGCCACGATGCTGATCACCGACACCAGCGGCAACACCTCCACCGCGTGCCGTACCCGGGCGCCCAGCAACCGCTGCGCCACCACTCCGAGCACGATCGGTAACAGCACCACTTGCAGAATCGACCAGAACAACTCCATGAACGACACCGGCAACCAGGCAGAGGCCAGCAGCCAGATCAGTGCGGGCGTCAGCAGCGGGGCGAGGAGGGTAGTGACGGCGGCGATGGCCACCGACAGCGCCAGGTCGCCCCGGGCCAGCCAGGTCATGACGTTGGAGGACGTACCGCTCGGGCAGCAGCCGACGAGGATTACGCCGACGGCAATTTCCGGCGGCAGGTGAAAGACCTGGCACAGCAGCCAGGCCACGCCGGGCATGATCACGAAGTGCGCGACCACACCCAATGCCACGCGCCACGGGTGGCGCGCGACTTCAGCGAAATCTTCAAGTTTGAGGGTCAGCCCCATGCCGAACATCACCAGGCCCAACAGCGGCACGATGGCGCCTTTCAGACCGATAAACCAGGCCGGTTGCAGGAACGCAACCACGGCAAAAATCAGCACCCAGTAGGCGAAGGTATTGCCGACGAAACGGCTCAAGGCGGCGAGTGCGCGCATGGGGTTGGTCCTTGTTATTAGAATGCTGGAAGTGCTAACCCGATCAACTGTGGGCGCTGGCTTGCCTGCGATAGCATCACCCGGGTTTAACTGATAAACCGAGGTGCCCGCATCGCAGGCAAGCCAGCTCCCACATTGACTGTGCCCACTTAAGACTTAGATGCCTTGTGGGGTTTCTTCGCCACCCAGTGCTTCCACCAACGCCGGCAGGAAGTCGCCAAACGTCAGCATCATCAGGGTAAAGCTGGCGTCCTGCTGGCCCAGCGCTTCGTCGCCGCCGTCCTGTTCCGCCTGATCCTGCAGCAGGTCTTCGAACTTCAGGCGCTTGACGGTCATCTTGTCGTCCAGCATGAAGGACAGCTTGTCCTGCCAGGCCAGGGACAACTGGGTCACGACTTTGCCGGTGGTCAGGTGCAGCTGGATCTCTTCGCCGGTCAGGTCCTGGCGCTTGCAGCGCACGATGCCGCCGTCTTCGTGGGTGTCGCGCAGTTCGCATTCGTCGAGGACGAAGAAGTCGTCGGCCGGTTTCTGGGTGGTGACCCAGTCGGTCATGATGGCGGTTGGCGCGGTTTTCACGGTCAGCGGACGTACCGGCAGGGTGCCGATCACTTCACGCAGGGTGGACAGCAGGTCTTCGGCCCGTTTCGGGCTGGCGGAGTTCACCAGGATCAGGCCCTGTTTCGGCGCGATGGCGGCGAAGGTCGACGAGCGACGGATGAACGCGCGCGGCAGGAAGGCCTGGATGATTTCATCCTTGATCTGGTCGCGTTCCTTTTTGTAGACCTTGCGCATTTGCTCGGCTTCGATCTCTTCGACCTTTTCCTTCACCGCGTCACGCACTACGCTGCCCGGCAGGATACGTTCTTCCTTGCGCGCAGCGATCAGCAGGAAATCACCGCTGACGTGCACCAGGGGCGCGTCTTCGCCTTTACCGAAAGGGGCGACGAAACCGTAAGTGGTCAACTCCTGGCTTGCACAAGGGCGCGCCAGTTTGGTGGCCAGTGCAGTTTCCAACGCCTCGGCATCAACAGGCAGATCTTGGGTCAGGCGATAGATAAGCAGGTTTTTGAACCACATGGGGTGAGTCTCTCCTTATATACAAAGGGGGGCATTATTCTCCTCATGGCGTCATAGGCCAACCCTCGCTAAGCCATTGGAAGGCCTGAAAAAAATTATTTAAGAAAGTGCTTGCCAGACCATGGGTCGCTCCGTAGAATGCGCGCCACACCGAAAGTGAAGGGTGATTAGCTCAGCTGGGAGAGCGTCTGCCTTACAAGCAGAATGTCGGCGGTTCGATCCCGTCATCACCCACCATTCGCTTTTTAGTGTTACGCGCAGCGGTAGTTCAGTCGGTTAGAATACCGGCCTGTCACGCCGGGGGTCGCGGGTTCGAGTCCCGTCCGCTGCGCCATATTCGGTCACCTGGAACGCTGAACGCCAGGTACCACGGAAAGCCCGCTCATTGAGCGGGCTTTTTGCTGTCTGGGGTTTGCCAAAACCACCAGTCTGAAAAACGCCCCCGATCATGTGCCGTGATCGGGGGCGTTTTTTATGGGGTTTAGAAATCCCAGCGGGTGGTGACCATGAAGTTACGTGGCTCGCCATAAGCGGCGGAGTTATAGAAGCCGATGTTGGTGTAGTAGGACTTGTCGAAGATGTTATTGACGTTCAGCGTCGCCGACACGTTCTTGGTGATCTGGTAGCGGGTCATCAGGTCCACCAGCCAGTATGCCTCCAGGGAAAACTCTTCATATCCGCCATGGGGAGTGTTGTAGATGTCCTGCCAGCCCACGCTCTGCCAGCGCACGCCACCACCGACGGTCAGCTTGTCCAGGTCGCCCTTGAGTTTATAGGTGGTGTACAGCTTGACCTGGTCTTCGGGCTCAAACGTTGAAATCTTCTGGTCCTGGTCGTCACGCACCACCTTGTGGGTGTAGCCGGCCTGAACCTGCCAGCCCGGGCTCAACTCGCCGGACACTTCCAGCTCATAGCCCTTGGTGACGGCCTTGGTGCCTTTGTAGGCGTAGTTCTGTGGTGTCGGTTTCAGGTTGTTGTAGTCATCGTCGGAAACGGCGCGGTTGTTTTCATGGATCTCGAAGTACGCCGCGCTGGCGTTCAGGCGTCCATCGAAGAAATCAGCCTTCATGCCCAGTTCGTAGTTTTGGCCTTCGTCCGGCTCCAGCAACTGGTTTTGCCGGTCGCGGTTGTAGTTTTCCTGGGGCATGAAGATATCGGTGTAGCTGGCATAGACCGAGTAGGTGTCATCCAGGTCGTAGACCACGCCGACGTACGGTACGAAGCGTCCGGTCTCGCGGTAGGACGGGTTGTTGCCGGTCAGGTGGTAATTAACCACGCGGCCACCGAGCAGCAGCTTCAGGTCGTCGGCCAGGTTCAGGCGCGTGGTCATGTAGGCGCCGGTCTGGCGAATGGTGTCGTCGGTATATTGCTGCGGCGCGCCCCAATCGGGTTGGGTGGCGTGGCCGTGCCAGTTATTGAAGTCCACCATGTTGGGGGTGAGGTTCCAGTAACCCTTGCCGTTCCAGTCCGAAATGCCGATGGACCCGCCCACCACCAGTTCATGCTCGCGGCCGCCCAGGCTGAACGGGCCGCTGGCATACAAGTCGGCGGAATCGCTGACGGTTTCCCCGGTGTATTTACCCGAGGTGATTTTGGCGGTGCCATCTGCCCGTGGCTCATCGCCCTGGATCGAGCCCATCAGCGCATGGTAGCCGTTGATCTTGTGATCCAGTTGCAACTTGGTGACCCAGCCATTACCCAAGTCATGCTCGAGCATGGCGAAGGCGGTGCGGGTGTATTGCTCCCAACTGCTCCAGTTGGCCGCGTTGTTGAAGGAGCGCTTTACGCTGTTGCGGTCGCCATTGGCGTTGATCAGCGGGAAGCTGCCGGACCAGCTCGAGGCGGTGGGCAGGCTGTCCTGATAGTCGCCGCCTACGGTCAGCATCGTGTCGGGGGACAGGTCGAATTCCATGATGCCGTAGTACACCGGGCTTTTGCGCGAGTAACGGTCCATGAACGAGCGCTTGTCCTGATACGCCGCGACGGCCCGGCCACGCACGTTGCCGCTTTCGGTCATCGGGCCGCTGACGTCCAGTTCGCTGCGATAGTTATCCCAGGAGCCCGCGCCGAGGCTGGCATGGCCCTGGAAATCAGCCGTAGGTTTCTTGCGCACCAGGTTGATCGTGGCACCCAGCGAACCGGCACCGGTCAGCAGGCCCGTGGCGCCTTTAAGCACTTCGACCCGATCATAGATCGCCATGTCGCTCAGGGTATTGCCCGCCGAATAGGCGACGTTGCGCGCGGTGGAAGGAATGCCGTCGTACTGGAAGTTGTTGATGGAGAAACCGCGGGCATAGTAGTTGGTGCGATCGGTGTCGAAGGCCGACACGGTAATGCCTGGGGTATGGCGCATCACGTCGTCGACGTTGTTCAGGCCGAAGTCATCCATGTGCTTGCGGGTGACGACGGTCACCGATTGCGGGGTTTCCTTGGGGGTCAACACCAGCCGCGTCGCAGTTGCGATGCTGCCTGGGGTGTAGGAATCAGTACCTTCGGTGACGTTGCCCAACTGGTTGGCGCTTACCTGCGTCGGGCCCAGTTCCATGGCGTCGGTAGCCGCGGGGTTAGCTTCCAGCGCGTACACCTGATCACCTTTGATCACGCGGTAGCCGCTGCCCTGTAACAGCCTGTCGAACCCTGCGTCCACGCTATAAGTGCCTTTCAGCCCTGGCCCATTCAGCCCTTGGAGGTTCTGGGACTGGAACACAATGGCCACCCCCGCTTGCTGGGCAAACTGGTTAAGTGTTGCGCCCAGCGGCCCTGCAGGTATGTCGTAGGCTTGGGCGGCAACGTTTACCGTGTCGGCCTGTGCCACGTGGATATTCAACAACGTCGTCGCGAGCAGTGTGAGGGTCAGCGGCGCGCTGCTCAGCAGGCGTCTGCGGGGTTTGGAAGGGAGCGGCATGACGATGGCAGTCCTTTAGTTATCGATATACCTTCCTTGACGGGTAGCTTTAAACAAAGCGGAAACAATTTGGATAATTATTTTTTGTTCTCGGTATCCGGGCTGACGATCATCAGCCACGGCGTAAAGGTTTTCAGCGTGATCGGCAGGGTTTGAGCCAGCATCTGCAAGGTGCGGTCGGTGTCATCCAGGGGAAGTACGGCCGAGACCTTGAGGTTCGCCAGTGCGGCTCGATCAAACTGCAAGCGGCCCGAACGGTGGCGGGCGATCTCATCCAACACTTCCGGCAACGGTCGGTTATCCACCACCAGTTGATGGCGGCGCCAGGTCCCATTGATGCTCGCCGTATCGATACTGCCGGAGAGACGCACGGCATCCTTGCTGAGCCGAGCCTGCGAGCCTGCGTCCACTTCCAGCGTCTGCTGGCCATTCGCGCTTTGGGCGGCAACGCGCGATTCGAGCATGCTCAGTACGGTGACATCACCTTCACGCCTGACCACAAACCGCGTACCCAGCGCACGCAGGGAGCCCTGGGCCGTCTGCACCACAAACGGACGGTCGCCATCGTGGGCCACTTCCACCAGGATCTCACCTTGCAGCAATTCGATGCGCCGCTGCCGGCTGTCGAAATGCAGGTTCGCCGCACTGATGCCGTTCAAGGTCAGCGTGGAGCCGTCCGCCAGGCGCAGGGTTTTCCATTCGCCGGGGCCGTTGTGTACATCGGCCATCCACTGTTGCGGGTAAGGGCTGTAGAGCAGCGCCGCGGCGGGAAGGGCCAGGCTGCAGGCCAATACCAACGCGCGGGCGTAATTTTTGCGGGCTTTCCCCTGCCGAGGAAAGGCCGCACTCAAGGCCGCCCGCGCCGGTGCTTTTTGCCCGCGCAGGGCCTGCATCCGCGCAATCACGTCTTCCATGCGCGCCGCTGAGGCTGCGTGCTGCGGTCCTTGCTGCTTCCAGCGCTCGAACGCCTGGCGCTGGGCCTCGCTCAATTCGCCTTCGTGCAGGCGAATCATCCATTCGGCGGCTTGTTCGTCGATCTGTTGGCGGGCGTCGGGCATGCGCGGCTCAGATGTCCACGCTGTGGCTGCAATGCAGCAGGGCCTGGATCAAATACTTGCGTACCGTACGCTCCGACAATTTCAGGTGGCGGGCGATTTGCTGCTGGGTCAGGTCTTCGAGGTAATACAGCACAAACGCCTGACGCACGTTGTCGTGCATGCCTTCAAGAATGAAAGCGATGTGCTCAAGGGCTTCCAGGGTGGTGTGGATCTGTTCCGGCGACTGGAAACCCTCCAGGGTTTCCACCGTCAGCATCAATTCCTGAAGATAGGCGTGCTCAATCTGCTTGCGCCGGGCCTGGTCGATGACCAGCCGCCTGGCGGTGGTGCTCAAATAGGCGCGGGGTTCGCGAATACTGGTCACCGACTCTCGTGCGTGCAAAATCCGCGCGAAGGTGTCCTGCGCCACGTCGGCGGCATTGTGGGTACAGCCCAGTTTTCGGCGCAACCAAGTGAACAGCCAGCCGTGATGCGCGCTGTATAGCTCGGTAATCTCCCGTTGGAATGGCGGTTCACCCACAGACATAAGGCGCGGTCCAGGTGTTATTGAGAATAATTGTTAATTGTGGGGCCAAGGCTTGTGCAAACGCAATAGACTCGCGTTTGCGCCCAAAGCGCCGGTTTTGCGGGGTTCGCAGGGGCTAAGGCAAAATATTTTGAATAAATTGCATTTAAATCATGACATTACGAAAAATTGCTATAGAATGCGCCCCACACCGAAAGTGAAGGGTGATTAGCTCAGCTGGGAGAGCGTCTGCCTTACAAGCAGAATGTCGGCGGTTCGATCCCGTCATCACCCACCATTCGCTTTATGTGTTACGCGCAGCGGTAGTTCAGTCGGTTAGAATACCGGCCTGTCACGCCGGGGGTCGCGGGTTCGAGTCCCGTCCGCTGCGCCATATTCGGTCACCTGGAACGCTGAACGCCAGGTACCACGGAAAGCCCGCTCATTGAGCGGGCTTTTTGCTGTCTGGGGTTTGGGTTTAGAAGAACTCGTCCAGCAAACAGTAGAACGCGATGCGCTGCTCATCGGGTTCGACGCCGTATTGCTCGAAGAACGGCGCCACCCAGGCCGCTCCGAGATTGCGCTCGATGCTGCGGGCCGCGAGTGCAAGGTCCTGATAACGGTCACTGATGCCCAGGCGACCGCAGTCAATGAAACCACTGAAGTGATCGCCCTCAGCCATGAAGTTTGGCAGGCAGGCATCGCCGTGGGTCACCACCAGGTCATGGGCGGCGGGTCGGGTCGACAGCAGTTCGGCGAATACATCCGTGGCGGTTCGGCCCAGGCGTTGATCGTCGAAGTCGGTCTCGTCAACCAGCCCTGCGTTCACGCGATTACCGGCGGCCGCAATACGGTGTTCCAGTGAGTGGTCGAACGGGCACTGTGCAACCGGAACCTGATGCAGGCTGCGCAGTGCGCTCGCCACCAGGGCAATGACCTGCGGCGCAGACAAGTCGCTGGCGCTGGCCAGATCCTGCCCGGGCACGGCGGTCATCAGCAGCCAGTGACGATGGTTTTCCGTCAGCTCATCCAGCACGCCAGGCCCTGGCAGGTTCCATTGCTGGAGCCAGCGCAGCCGCTCGATCTCGTCGGGCAACTCGGCGTGTGGGCCGATGGGCTCGGATTTCAGGAACAGGTCCTCACCGTTGTCACGGAGCAGGCGGAAGACGTCGGCTCCCGACTCGCCAATGGTCTGTGGCTCGATGAGGGCGTTGGGGAATTGGTCACGCCATTTTTTTGGAATAGTCATGCGCGCATTCTTCCATTTTCTTCATATCGCTTCCATCCGCCGCCCCCTGGCGCCGTAAAAACACAAAGACCACCAAGGACGTGACCAGCGTGAAACCAGCCAGTAGTTGTAGCAATGTGTTGAACCCGGCCGTGTAGGCCGCTCGCAATTCGGCCAGTGGAATTATTGTGCCGGCCTGCAGGATATCGCCCATCACCAGCGCCTGGGCAACCACCGAAACATCCGCCGCTGCGCTTCCGCGCAAGTGGTGCGCAACCAACGCGCCCAATACCGCCATCGTGATCGCCAGCGCCACGCCTTCACTGGCCACGCGGGTGGTATTGAAAATCCCCGCCGCCATTCCCGCACGCTCCTTGGGCACCACGCTGATCGCCAAACCATCCATCAAGCCCCACGGCAGCCCGGTGCCGATTCCGATGACCAGCATCGCAGCGACAGTCTGTCCAGGCTGGTCGGCCAGGCTTAATCCCCACAGGCCCACCGCCGCGATCAGCAAGCCAATGGCGCACAACACACCTGCCGACAGCCAGCGCGTGAGCGATGCGGCGATCATCGGCACCACCAGCATCGGTGCCGATAACGCGAGCATCATCAACCCCGCGTCCAGCGCGCTAGCGCCTTCCACACCGATAAACCGCAGGGGCAGCAACACGATCAGCACGATGTAGCAGTAACAGGTACCGATCGGCAGGAGCTGCACGCCAATAAACCGCGGGAAGCGAAACAGCCGCAGCTCCAGCATTGGTTGGCTGGAGCGGTTTTCGACGAGGACAAACACCAGCAAAAACACCGCCGCAGCGATCAGCAGGGCATCAACCAGCGGCGAGGTCCAGCCGTGCTCCGGCGCGAGGATCACCGCTGTGGTCAGGGCCACCAGCATCGCGGAAAACGTCAGTACACCAGCGGTGTCCAGCCGCAGCGCTTGCGGGTCGCGGCTTTCACGCATTTTGGGCGCGGCAAACAGCAGCGAAATACCGGCCAATAATGCAGTGCCGAGAAAAATCGAGCGCCAGCCCCAGTGCTCGATCAGCACCCCCGACAGCAATGGCCCAAACGCCAGGCCTGCACCAAACGTTGTGCCTAGCAAGCTGAAGGCGCGAGTACGGGCATGGCCGTCAAACTCCTGGGCCAGCGCCGCACAGCCACTGGCCAGTGCCGTAGCTGCCGCGACGCCCTGCACACCACGCAACACATCCAGCCAGAAAATCCCCGGTGCCACTGCCAGCAGCAAGGAGACCAGGGTAAACAGCGCCATGCCCCACAAGAACAGACGCTTTCTCCCATACAGGTCGGCGAGGGTTCCGGCGGCCATCAACAGGCTGCCGAAGCTCAGCATGAACGCATTGGTGATCCACGCCAACTGACTTGGCTGGGCGGCAAATGCCTGGCCGATAAAAGGCGTGGCGACGGCGCCACCGGTAAAGCTCATGGGCAATACCAGGGCCGCCAGGCAAATCGCGGCCAGGATGGAATATCGGCCATGGGCGGGCGCAGATTTGGTTGTCGTGTTCATAGGGCATTCCCGCGAGTCTGAAGATTAAAAAGACTCTAATCAGGATGCAATCACGGATAAACGGGCTTACATTCCGTTCATAGCGGACTGGATGGATGTAATGACGTGACTGATAACTTGAGCGGCGTGATCGCCTTTGTAAAAACGGCAGAGGCCCTGAGTTTCACCGGTGCAGCCCGGGCGATGGGGATTTCCGCCTCGGCGGTGGGCAAGAATGTCGCCAAGCTTGAGGCGTCACTGAGTGTGCGGCTGTTGCACCGCAGCACCCGCAAGGTCAGCCTCACCGCCGAAGGCCAATTATTCTACGAGCGCAGTCGGAAAATTCTCGACGACCTGCAAGACGCCCGCGCCATGCTTTCCCATGCGATGCAGGCACCCCGGGGCAAACTGCGGGTCAGCCTGCCCACCATCGGTTATCGCTTTCTCTTTCCGCACATGATGGCGTTCCGCAAAGCCTACCCCGAGATCGAACTGGAGCTGGATTTCAACGACCATCTGGTGGATGTGATAGAGGAGGGCTTCGACGTGGTCATCCGCAGCGGCGGCCTGGCGGATTCGACCCTGATGGCCCGCAAGCTGGGGCCGTTCAGATTTGTACTGTGCGCATCGCCCGAGTACCTGCGGGCCAACGGCCGGCCAAAGTCCCTGAGCGACTTGGAGCATCACCCGTGTTTGCGTTACCGCTTCGCCACCACCGGAAAAATCATGGACTGGACCTTATCCGCCAACCCGGCCATCACCCAATTGCGCCTGCCCACCGCCCTGACTTTGAACAATATGGAAGCCATGCTCCGGGCTGCGATGGACGGCCATGGCATTGCCTACGTGCCGGACTTCCTGGCCCGCGAAGCACTCGCCGAGGGCCAGCTGGAAACCGTGCTCGACGGCCATTCCGATGACCAGGGTCAGTTCTGGGCCCTGTGGCCATCCAGCCGGCACCTCTCGCCGAAAATTCGCGTGTTTGTCGATTTCGCCGCCGCGCATCTGTTCACAAGCCCACCAGTCGGTAGCCCACCTGCAACTCGGTGATGAAGTACTGCGGCTGGGCCGGGTCGGCCTCCAGCTTCTGCCGCAGATGCGCCATATGCACCCGCAGATAGTGGGCGCGGTCCACGTAGTCCAGTCCCCACACTTCAAGCAATAACTGCCGATGGGTGAGCACCCGGCTCTGCCCGCGAATCATCGCGCACAGCAGGCGGTATTCGATGGGCGTCAGGTGCACCGGCAGGCCTTGGCGCCACACTTCATGGGTCGCCAGGTCCACCTCAATCTCGCCAAATGCCACCTTGCTGGTGGCCGCCACGGTGCCGGTTTGCCCGTGCCGACGCAGTTGCGCACGGATGCGCGCCAGCAACTCGGGCACGCCGAAGGGTTTGGTCAGGTAGTCATCGGCGCCGGCGTCCAGGGCGGCGACTTTTTCCTCTTCGCGATCCCGCGCCGACAACACCAGGATCGGCACCGCCAGCCATCCCCGCAGTTCGCTGATCAACTGTTTGCCGTCGCCGTCCGGCAGGCCGAGGTCGACGATCACCAGGTCCGGCTGGCGGCTGGAGGCGTGGATCAACGCGCGCTTGACGCTGTCGGCCTCGAACACCTGGAAGCCCTCGTCCTGCAGGGCGATGCCGACAAAACGGCGGATATTGGCCTCGTCTTCAACAATCAGAATGCGTGCAGTGCTCATAGGGCGTCCATTGGGGGCGGAGTACCCGCCGGTAAAGTGATGACGAAATGCAGGCCGCGCTCGCTGCCGGGCATGGCTTCGATGCGCCCGCCGTGGGCTTCGACGATGCGTTTGGCCAGGGCCAGCCCCAGGCCGATCCCGGCGACCGAGGACTCCTGCTGGCCACGGGCAAACGGTTCGAACAGATTGGCCGGCGCGCTGCCCGTGCCGGTGTCGCTGACTTCCAGCAGGATGTTGTCCGAAACGGCGCGTGCGGCCACGGTAATGACCGTGCCCGGCGGGGTGTACTTGGCGGCGTTGTCCAGCAGGTTGACCAGCACCCGTTCGATCAGCAGCGCATCGACTTCCACCAGCGGTAATTGCGGGTCCAGCGTCGTATTCACCACATGCCGGGCCAGTGGCTCACGCAACTGGCGCAGGGCGCTGCCGACGATCTCTTCCAGCAAATGCCATTGCCGGTTGAGCCGCACGCCGCGCTCTTGCATGCGGGCCATGTCCAGCAGGTTTTCGATCAGGCGTTGCATTGAGGTCGCCTGCTCATGAATACCGTGCAGCAACTCGGTCAGCGGCCCCGGCGGCGCATGGGGCAGGGCGGTGTCGGCGGCGCCGATCAGGGTGGTCAAGGGCGTGCGCAAGTCGTGGGAAATCGCCGCGAGCAAGGTGTTGCGCATCTTCTCGCCTTCCATCTGCACCAACGTGCTTTGCGCCACTTCGACGAAGTGCACGCGCTCCAGGGCAATCGCCAGCTGGCTCATGCAGGCTTCCAGCAGGCGGCGTTCTTCGGGCTCGTTGAGGCGTTCGCTTTGCGCCAGTTCCAGCACCAGCACACCGCGCACGCGCATCGGGGCCTTGAGTGGCAGATAGCACCCCTTGGCGGCGGACAAGGTGTCGGTGCCCTGGCCGGCGGATTGGCCGTGGTCGTAGGTCCATTGGGCGATGCTGTCGTCGATCGGCAGCCCGCCTGCGCCCACGCTGTGCACGCCGTCGGCGGCGTCCGGCAAGGCCAGGCCTACCCGTGCCTCGAACACGCCGCTGAAGGTGCGCAGCGCCACTTCGCTGATCTGCTCCACGGTCAAGGCGGCCGACAGATCCCGGGCCAGGCGTGCCAGGGACGTGGCGCGGCGTTCTCGCGCGGCGGCGGTGCGCGCTTCGTGGCGCAGGCGCGCGGTAAGTTGCCCGGTGATCAGCGCGATGCCGAGCATCAACGCGAAGGTGAAGAAATACTGGGTGTCGTTGACAGTAAACGAGTAGCGCGGCTGGACGAAAAAGAAGTCGAAACACAGCACCGCGAGCATCGCTGCCCACACGCCGGGGCCGCGTCCAAACCGCAGGGCCACCAGCACCACCGTGAGCAGGAACAGCATCACCACGTTGGCCAGGTCGAACACCTGAAGCAGCAGCGCGGCGATGGCGCTGGCGGTGAAACAGGCGAGGGTGGCCCAGAGGTAGGCGAGGGTCCGGCCGGGGGCGGGCGCGGTTTTTTCAATGACCGGGACAGTGCCCGGCAGTACGCCATGGGCGATCACAATCTGGTCGATCTGCGGATGGTGTCGGCTGATCCGGTCGCCCACCGACTGGTGCCAGAACCGCCACGCCCGGCGCGGGTGATGGCCGAGTACCAGGCGATTGGCGTTGTGTTCCCGGGCGCAGGCGGCCAGTGCTTCGGCGACGTCCATGCCCGGCAGCGTAGCGGTGTCGGCGCCAAATTCGCTGGCCAGGGCCAGGGTTTTCATCGCCGTAAGATAACGCTTGGCACCGCGACCCTGGGCGGAGGCGACGTGCACCACGATCCAGTCCGCCTCGAGCTTTTGCGCCAGACGCGCGGCTTCGCGCACCAGACGCTCATCGCCGGCGTCACCGGCCACGCCTACCAGCAATCGCTCGCGGGCGGGCCACAGGGTCTTGATCGACTGTTCGCGGCGGTACACGCGCATCTGCGTGTCGACCCGGTCGGCGGTGCGGCGCAGGGCCAGTTCCCGCAGGGCCAACAGGTTGCCCTTGCGAAAAAAGTGCCGCGAAGCGCGCTCGGCTTGGGGACCCAGGTACACCTTGCCGTCCTTCAAGCGTTGCAGCAGATCATCCGGCGGCAGGTCCACCACGACCACTTCGTGGGCGTTGTCGAACACGTGGTCCGGTACGGTTTCCCGCACGCGAATGCCGATGATCCCACTCACCAGATCGTTAAGGCTTTCCAGGTGCTGGACGTTGAGGGTGGTCCACACATCGATGCCGGCGCTGAGCAGCTCTTCCACGTCTTGCCAGCGTTTCGGGTGGCGTGAGCCGGGCACGTTGCTGTGGGCCAGTTCATCCACCAGCAGCACGGCGGGATGGCGTTGCAGGGCGGCGTCGAGGTCGAATTCGGTGAGGGCAAAGTCGCGGTGAAGACGGTGGGCCCGGGGCAGTTGTTCGAGACCGTTGAGCAGGTCGGCGGTTTCCTGGCGGCCGTGGGTTTCCACCACGCCGGCGAGTACGTCGCGCCCCAGGCCGACTTCCCGTTGCGCCGCGTCGAGCATGGCGCAGGTCTTGCCCACTCCGGCGTTGGAGCCGAAGTAGATACGCAGTTTGCCGCGCAAGGCGGCCTGTTCTTCCTGCTGGACCCGGGCGAGGAGGGCGTCGGGGTCGGGGCGTTCTTCGTTTAATGCGGGCATGTCATTCCTGGTCAATGCGGTTCAATTGTGGGAGCGGGCTTGCTCGCGAAAGCGGTGTATCAGTGACAGATGAGTTGGCTGACACACCGCATTCGCGAGCAAGCCCGTTCCCACATTGGGTTTGCGGCGCTACACGAGACCCAGCCCGGTCAGTACCATGTCAATCAGCTTGATCCCGGCAAACGGCACCAGCACCCCGCCCAGGCCATAGATCAGCAGGTTGCGATTGAGCAATGCCGCCGCGCCAATCGCCCGGTAGGTCACGCCGCGCAGTGCCAACGGAATCAGCGCCACGATGATCAACGCGTTGAAAATCACCGCGCTGAGAATCGCCGAGTTGGGGCTGGTCAGGTGCATCACGTTCAGCGCGCCGAGCTGCGGATAGGTCGCGACAAACGCTGCCGGGATGATCGCGAAATACTTCGCCACATCATTCGCCACGCTGAAGGTGGTGAGCGCGCCACGGGTCATCAGCATCTGCTTGCCCACCTCGACCACTTCGATCAGCTTGGTCGGGTTGCTGTCGAGGTCGACCATGTTGCCGGCCTCTTTCGCTGCCTGGGTGCCGCTGTTCATCGCCACCGCCACGTCGGCCTGGGCCAGCGCCGGTGCGTCGTTGGTGCCGTCGCCGGTCATGGCCACAAGCTTGCCCTGGGCCTGGTAGTCGCGGATCAGTTGCAGCTTGTCTTCCGGGCGCGCCTCGGCGAGGAAGTCATCCACGCCGGCTTCCACGGCAATCGCGGCGGCGGTCAGGCGGTTGTCGCCGGTGATCATCACGGTCTTGATACCCATGCGCCGCAGTTCGGCGAAGCGCTCCTTGATGCCGCCCTTGACCACGTCCTTGAGCTCCACCACGCCGAGTGCTTTGGCCCCGTCCGAGACCACCAGCGGGGTGCTGCCGCGTCGCGACACTTCGTCGACCTTGGCCTGCAAGGCGGCTGGAAAACTTCCACCCAATGCTTCGATATGACTGCGGATGGCATCCGCCGCGCCCTTGCGAATACCACGGCCTTCGGGCAGGTCGACGCCGCTCATGCGGGTCTGCGCGGTGAAGTGCACAAAGCTTGCGCCGAGGGCGTTGATGTCCCGTGCACGGATGTCGAACTTCTGCTTGGCCAGCACCACAATGCTGCGCCCTTCCGGGGTTTCGTCGGCCAGGGACGCGAGTTGCGCTGCATCCGCCAACTCGGCTTCCTTGACCCCTGGTGCCGGCAGGAAGCTGCTGGCCTGGCGATTGCCCAGGGTGATGGTGCCGGTCTTGTCCAGCAGCAACACGTCGATGTCACCCGCCGCCTCTACCGCACGACCAGAGGTGGCGATCACATTGGCCGACATCATGCGGCTCATGCCCGCCACGCCGATGGCCGAGAGCAGGCCGCCGATGGTGGTGGGGATCAGGCACACCAGCAGCGCCACCAGTACCGTGGCGCTGATCACGCTACCGCTGCCACTCATGGCCACGGCGAAGATCGAGTACGGGCTCAGCGTGGCGATCACCAGCAGGAACAACAGGGTCAGGCCCACCAGCAAAATCGTCAGGGCGACTTCGTTGGGAGTCTTCTGGCGCTTGGCGGATTCGACCATGGAAATCATACGGTCGAGGAACGACTCCCCCGGGTTGACGCTGATGCGCACCACCAGCCAGTCCGACAGCACCCGCGTGCCGCCGGTGACCGAGGAAAAGTCGCCGCCGGCTTCGCGGATCACCGGTGCCGATTCACCGGTGATTGCGCTTTCATCCACCGAGGCCACGCCTTCGATCACTACGCCATCGAGCGGCACCAGGTCGCCGGCTTCGATCAGCACCACCTGGTCCTTGCGCAACAGCGTCGCTTCGGTCGGCAGCCACGCCGCGCCGTGCTTGGGCTGCTGCAGCAGCTTGGCCAGGGTCTGGCGTTTCATCCCCCGCAGGCTGGCGGCCTGGGCGCGGCTACGACCCTCGGCCAGGGCCTCGGCGAAGTTGGCGAACAGCACGGTAAACCACAGCCACAAACAGATACTGAGGATAAAGCCGCTGGGCGCTTCACCCTGGCCGCCGAGGGACTGGAACCACAGCAGCGTGGTGAGGAGGCTGCCCAGGTACACCACGAACATCACCGGGTTTTTCCACTGCGCCTGGGGCAGCAGTTTCTTGAACGCGTCCCCGCAGGCGGTGAGCACGATGGCGCGGTCAAACAGAGGTAAACGAGCATTCTTGATCATGGGGGAATCTCTTACTCACTGGCCGCAATGGGGGGCTGGCGCACAGGCAGGCGGGCGTCCAGCGCGAGGTTGAGTTGCAGCACATTGACTCGTGGTTCGCCGAGCAAACCGAGGGTGCGGGCGGCGGTGTTTTCATTCACCAGTTGCAGCAGATCGGCTTCGGGGATCTGCCGCAGGCGGGCGACCCGGGCCAGCTGGATGCGCGCGTTGGCCACGGAGATATGCGGGTCCAGGCCAGAAGCGGAGGCGGTGACCGCATCCACCGGCACCTGGGTGTCGGCGGCGAGGCCGTTGTCCTGGCGGTAGGCTTTAACTCGGGCTGCAACCTGGTCTACCAGTTTCTGGCTGGTAGGGCCCAGATTGCTGGCGCCGCTGGAGCCGGCGTTGTAAGGCTGCGACACGCTTTTGCTCGGGTCTTGCGGGTCTGCGCCGAGGGTCATGCTCGGGCGGCCATGGAAGTACCCGGGCTGGGTGAAGTCCTGGCCGATCAACGCCGAGCCGATCACCAGGCCGTCGCGTTCAATCAGCGAACCCTGGGCCTGGAACGGGAACAGCAACTGCGCGGCAAAGGTGGTGAAGATCGGGTAGGCGAGGCCGGTCAGGGCCATGAAAAACACCGCCGAAACCAGCACCGGGCGCAACAGCCCTTTGAATATCGATTGAGTCGTCATCAACGTGTCCTTAGTTGTACGTCTGGCCGGACAGCAACTGCAGTTGCTCCACCAGCGGGCCGAGCGCGAGGGCCGGCAGGAAAGTCAGGCCACCCACCACCAGCACCACAAACACCACCAGCACCATGAACAACGGGGTGGCGGTGGGGATGGTGCCGGCGCCGGCAGGCACGGTCTTTTTCAACGCCAGGGAGCCGGCCACGGCGAGCATCGGCAGCATGGTGAAGAAGCGCCCGACCAGCATCGCGAGGCCAATGGTGGTGTTGAAAAACGGCGTGTTGGCATTCAACCCGGCGAACGCCGAACCGTTGTTGGCGGTGCCCGAGGTATAGGCGTAGAGCACCTCGCTGAAACCGTGGGGGCCGAGGTTATTCAGGCTGGCCATGGTGTCGGGCCACAGGGCGGCGAGGGCGGTAAAACCGAGGATGCTGATGGGGTGCGCGAGCACCGAGAGCATCACCAGTTTCATCTCCCGGGCCTCGATCTTCTTGCCGAGAAATTCCGGGCTACGGCCGATCATCATGCCCACCAGAAACACCGTCAGCAGCGCGTACTGGATCAGGTTGATAAAGCCCACACCGTCGCCGCCGAACACGCAGTTGAGCATCATCTGCGCCAGGGGCACGAAGCCGCCCATGGGGGTCAATGAGTCATGCATCGTGTTGACCGAGCCGGTGGTGGCCGCAGTCGTGGTGGCGATAAACAGGCTGCTGTCGGCAATGCCGAAACGCAGCTCCTTGCCTTCCATATTGCCGCCGCTTTGCTCGATGGACAGCGTCTGGTTGGCACCGGCCTGGGTCAGCAACGGGTTGCCGTTTTGCTCGGCGCCATACACCAGCGCGAGAAAGCCGATGAACATCACCAGGAAGGTGCCGAAAAACACCCAGCCCTGACGGCGTTGCAGCAGCATGCTGCCGAAGGTGTAGGTCAGCGCCGACGGGATCAGCAACATGCTGAGGATGTGCAGGGCGTTGGTCAGTGGCGTGGGGTTTTCGAACGGGTGCGCGGCGTTCATGCTGAAGAAGCCACCACCGTTGGTGCCGATATGCTTGATCGATTCAAAGCTCGCCACCGCGCCGACAATCAACTGTTGCTGCGCGCCTTCAAGCGTTGTAGCCAGGGCTTGGGAGGCAAAGGTCTGGGGCATGCCTTGCCACACATACACCAGTGCCATGCCCACGCACAGCGGCAGCATCACGCGGTATAGGGTGCGGGTGAAGTCGACCCAGAAGTTGCCGATATCCGCCGAGCTTGAGCGGCTCAAGCCACGGATAAAACCCGCTGCGGCGACCACGCCCGAGGTGGCGCCGACAAACATCAGGAACGTAATCACCGCCATCTGGCTGAAGTTCGACAGGCTGGTTTCGCCCGAGTACGCCTGCCAGTTGGTGTTGGTGATAAAGGACGCGGCGGTATTGAACGCCAGGTCCGGGGTTTGCGCGGCCAGCCCGAGCGGGTTGATCGGCATGACGGCTTGCAGCCGCAGGATGGCATAGCCGAGCAGCATCATCGCCGCGTTCGACAGCAGCAGGGCCGAACCGTAGCGGGCCCAGCTCATGGTTTCCAGCGGGTCGATGCCCAGCAGGCGATAGGTATAACGTTCCGGCAGGGCGTGGCGGGTTCCGGTAAAGACCCGGGTCAGCCACTTGCCCATCAGCACGGCGAGGCCGGTCATCAACCCCAGAACCAGCGCAAATTCCAGCAAAGTGCTTAGCATGTCGAGGCTCCGTTCAAATCTTGCCCATGGCGACAATGGCCATGGTTGTCGTGGCGAAAAACACCAGGGAGAGGCCTACAAAAATCACGTCGTACATGGTGGGGCTCCCTAGAACTTTTCGGCGCGAATGAGGGCATAGCCCAGATAAGCGAACAGCCCGACGGCGCATAAGCCGCTGGCGATATAGATGAACTTGAGTGTGAGCACGGTGGAACTCCCCTGATTAATAAGCCGCGATTGCGGACGCGGGGAGGTTAAGAGGTTGGGTATCAAGTTCGGACACTGATTACGGGGGCGGGTATTAAGACGGTGTATAGAGAGGGTTAGGGTGGGCGAACGGAAAAAAGGGATAGCCCGGGGGTGGGGTATCCCTTGAAACACTGGGGTTCTGCTGCTTTTGATGATCAGCTTATTTGGCTTTCTTTTTCTTTGAATCGCGGGTGGCGAGTTGTTCGAAGCAAAAGGCGGCGGCGCCGAACAGGGCGATCATTGAGAGGACGATCATGCCTAAAGTTGAACTTTCCACGATGACTTCCTACGGGGGTGATTGGTGTGGAGTTCACAGTAGTGGAGGGGGATTAGTTGCTCAATAGAGACGACGTAAACGTTATGGCTGGGGTTGAATCTATACGGAATCTTTACGTGGTTGTTGTGTGTATATCCGTTTTTTAGGTAACGGCTACTTATGGTTTCGCTCTTACAGCGAGTCACTTTGCAAAAGCGGCAAAGTAACCAAAACGCTCTGCCCCGCCTGTCGGCACCTCGCCTAGGCTCGGTGTTCCCTTGTAAGATTATTTTCACCTGCTTCAGACCGTGGTGCCCTCAGATTTCAAGATCGTGAGTGAGCATGGGTCGAAGCAGGTTCTTTTCTAAACTAGTCCGAACGGTTGCCTGGGCGTAAAGCCCGATTCTGCAAGGTTGGACGTGAGGAAAACGCCATGGACCATGACTCTGCGTTCGTCGGAATTGATGTTTCCAAAAACAAGCTCGACTCATTCGTCAGCACTACTGGCCAAGTCGAGCAGTTTTTCAATACTCCAGAAGATATCCAGCGTTTAGCTAAGCATCTCAAGGCTCAGATGCCCGCTTTAGTGGTGCTGGAAGCAACTGGCGGATATGAGCGGCTTGCCGCTGCCGAGCTTTGCGCTGCTGGATTACCAGTCGTTGTTGTCAATCCCCGTCAGGTCCGTGATTTCGCTAAGGCTACCGGACGGCTGGCTAAAACCGACGCTCTGGATGCCCAGGTGATTGCGGAGTTTGCTCAGGCGGTCAAACCCGAAATTCGGGAGATGCCAGATGAACACGCTCGTGAACTGGCAGATCTACTGACTAGACGCCGTCAGCTTATCGATATGATCGTGGCGGAGGAGTCTCGACTGAAACAGGCGGTATTCAAGGCGCTTCGACGGGATATCAAGGCACATATCGTCTGGCTTCAAAAGCGTCTTAAAAGTACAGACGATGACTTGCACGAAGCGATCAAAGCTTCGCCGGCCTGGAAGGCCAATTATGATTTGCTGCGCGAGGTCTCAGGTGTTGGCAATGTGCTCGCACTTTCGCTGCTGGCGATGGTTCCTGAGCTAGGCAAAGTGAATCGCAAACAAGTGGCTGCATTGGTTGGTGTGGCCCCTTTTAACTGCGATAGCGGCCTGTACAAAGGACGTAGACGGATATGGGGTGGTCGAGCTGAGGTGCGAAGTGTGCTTTACATGGCTGTCTTGTCCTCGAAGAGCCATAACCCGGTGATCGAGAGGTTCTACAACCGTCTGCTTGCTGCAGGGAAGACGAAGAAAGTGGCGCTGGTTGCATGCATGAGAAAGCTGCTGACGATCCTGAATGCGATGGTCCGAGATCAAAAACATTTCGCTGAAATGGCTTGAGATTCGACACGGTTGCTCACTCCGGCTTTGGACCGTGGGCCGCCGCGACGGGCCATCCATGGCCCGGCGCGGCTAAACCGGCGTCCTGCCGGTTTACCCGCTCCGCAATACCTGCGTTCGGCCTCGGGCTTATTGGGGCAGTCAGATCAAAATCAAAAGCAGATCAAGAGCACAGCGGCCTCCCGGCCGGCTTGAGTGTTAGAAGCCAGATCAAAAGCCAGAGCGAAAGCCAAATCTGAAGCTGATGCAGCTCTGCTTTTCTGTGGGAGCTGGCTTGCCTGCGATGCAGACACCTCGGTACATCAGGTACACCCAGTTGATGCCATCGCAGGCAAGCCAGCACACACATTTGGACCGTGCCCGCTTTGGCTTTTGATTTTGCTCTTCAACACTCAAGCCGGCCGGTAGGCCGCTGCTGTGCTCTTGCTTTTGATCTTGATCTTAGGCGCCCCGTTAAACCACGCTGGCCGAACGCAGGCTTTGGAGCGTGGGTAACCCGGCAGGACGCCGGGTTAGCCGCGCTGGGCCAAGGATGGCCCATCGCGGCGGCCCACGGTCCAAAGCCGGAGTGAGGGCACTCCGAGCCTAGGCGAGGAGCCGAGTGGTGGGGCATGTACGGGACAACCACATGGGTTACAAAAAAGTGCCTTCACATAGGTGACACTTTGATTGAAACATAACCGTTTTTTGCATCCCTAGCGTTTACTCGGCCCAAGATCACCGGACCGAAGATCACATTCCATATGCCATCACTGATCATCTCCATTCCGATGGTTTGATGGCTCAGCAAATTACCAACATAAATCCTTAGACCTGCTCGATTGATGATCCCACTACTGTCTGCCAGGTAACACTCGACATGACTCGCATAGCCCATCTCCGGCAACCGCTCCGGATAGACTCGTGTTGAAGGCATGTAACACGAGGCTGGCGTTTTCTGCCCAAGAGCCTCGTGTCCACGCTCGTAATTATAGTGCTGCACGAAGCGATCAAAGTGACGCTGCTGAGCATCCCACGCAACCGCCGGTGGTTGGGGTAACGTACTTTTCAGCGTCCTGTGCATACGTTCGTGGCGCCCGTTCTGATCAGGGCGGCCCGGTTCAATTCGCTCAGGAATGATCCCAAGTCGTAGCCACCAGATCGATAGCTGCGACAGCCCGGCACGGCCCGTGCTGGCAAACGGCACACCGTTGTCGGTACGGATGCGCTCAGGCAGCCCATATTCGCGGAAAACCCGCTCGAAGGTTTGCTGGGTTTCCTTGAAATTGGTGCTGGCCATACTCTCGCAGGCCAGTAAAAAGCGACTCGCGTGATCCATTATCGTCAACGGATAACACCACACACCTGCCCCTGTCAGAAATTGCCCTTTGTAATCAGCGCTGAAAAGCTGGTTGGGGATTTCTGCCTTACGTAAAGGCTTGGGATAGACAGCTACACGCGGGCGCAATTGCCGAGGCGTGATCAAATCAGCGGCCTTGAGGATGTTGTAAATGGTGGTTTTTGAGGGTGGGTTCTGCCCAGGAAAACGCCGTATCAAGTCGTTCTGGATCTTCTTCGGGCCGGGAACCGTTTCTCCAGTCGAACGCAATTCAATAATTGCCTGCCGGACAGCAAAAGGGACCACATACGTCTGATTGTGGCGGCTGCGACTTCGCTCTTCGAGGCCTCTGGGCCCCTCCGCTTTGTAGCGCTCGACCCATTTATAGCCAGTCTTGCGACTGATTTGATGGTCCAGGCACAGCTGGCTAAAGCTGTGCTCGTCCTCCAAATAGTCGGCGATGAACTTCACTCTGAGGTCCATAGGTTTCAGCTCTTTCCAGGGCATGGTCAGATCCTCGCGAAATCGACCCTGCCAGTTAAAAAACTGTTACCTATGTGCGTGAACTAATTTGTAACCCATGTGGGTGAGTCATACCGGGCAAGAGCGTTTTGCTTACTTTTGCGCTTTTCAAAAGTGAGCCGCTGTAAGAGCGGAACCAATAGCGGCCACAACCGCAGCAACGGATATGCACCCCACACCGCGGAGCTACAAATTCCGGCTATGCCGATAATCACTGACCGCCTCATACACCGCCTTACGCAACCGATTAATCCCCCCAATCGGCCGATGCGCCTCCACCCCAAACCACGGATTAAACGACTGATTATCACAAGCCAGATTCAACGCCGGCGTATCAAAATCCTGCGTCGGAATCACCACCTTGGCCACCGTCTCAAACGGCGCATCACTCTCTTTCCACTCAACGCTGGTGTCCTCGATCGGCATAAACTTCTGCGGATTTTGCCGCTGAATCTGCAACACAAAACACGCCGCCACCCGGTCCGTCGACAGTTGCTGATTCAACGCACTGCGCAAAAAGTTCGGCAGGTCGTGGTTCTGTTTGGGCAACACATATTCAGGGCAACTCTGCGGGTCCGGCGCCACCCGAAACTTCGCATTCGCCGCCCCAAACTTATACGGCGACACCGAGAAATACGTCGTCTGCGTAGGACTCACCGGCGGCGGCGCCAACGTCGCCAGCGCGATAAACAGATGCCGCACCTGCCAACTGCGCGGATCCACCCCGGGGAAGAACGCCAGGACCTTCTTGCCATCCGCCTGAGCCGAAATGTTCTGCGCATACTCCGCCACATCACTGACGAAAAAGTTCGGATGGCTGAACATCACAAAGTCCTGCTCACCGCGCGCCTGCTGATCCGCCAGCAACTGCTTGTCCGGCACGTCCAAGAGCTTGATCGCCATGCCCCGGGCATCCCGGATGCTGTCGAACTGCGGGTACGCATTGCCGTTGGACAGGCGCATCATCGCCTGCCAGGTCTTGCCCGGCTCGGCGAACACGCCCTGGCGCAAGGCTGGGTCGAGGTCCGGCAGTACGCTGACCTCGGCCTTCACGCAGCCATGGGCCTTGGCATGCGCATCCCGCAGGTAACGCGTGCCCTCGCGGTGTTGGTCGACGATGCGCACGGCGGTCTGGATGATGCCTTGGGTCATGGCCGCTTCCCCCGGCGGGATCTGTTCATCCGGTGACACCGGGCCGCTGTGCTGCCAGGCAAACCACAGGGTGGACAACAACCAGGCCAGCAGGCCCAGGCCCACCAGCCACAACAGGGTCTTGCCGAGAAACGCGCCGAGGCGCAGCCAAAGTCGAGCGAGCATTTAAAAATCCTTTTCTGCGAAGTCGGTTGGGTCAGGGCAGTTGCTGTTCCAGCGGGCCACCCAGCACTTTCAAATATTCCAGCAGCGCCCAGCGTTCCTGGGGCAGCAAGCCTCGGCCGATCACCCCGTTGCCACGCTGCCCGGCACGGAATTCGTGGCCGCTGTTGTGGTTGCCGGTGATCCGCGTATCGAACAGGAAGGCGTTGGGGAACGCAGCGGTTTGATAGCCCAGGTGGCGCGGATCGTATTCGAAAGTGCCTTTATAGAAGGTCGGGCTGCGCTCGTCCTGGGGCGAGAGCAATTGGTAGATCGTCGGCACCGAGCCGTTGTGCAGGAACGGCGGTGTCGCCCATACCCCGGCCAGTGGCCGTGCCTTGTAGGCACGCAATTCGCGCACGCCGATGGGCAGGCCGAAGCCGTCCAGGCGCGGGCGTTCGGCGGGTGTCACGCCGGCGGCACGGTAGGCGTGGTCTTCGACAAAGGCGGTGATGTAAGCCAGGCCTTTGGCTGAGGAGAGGCTACGCAGGTCCAGTGGCTCAGTGGGGGTGGGGTGCAGTTCGACGTTCATTTTCGCCAACTCCGCCGGGTCCCATTGCAGGGCGCTGAGGTCGAAGCGGTGGTCAGCGATATTGTTGGCGGTAGTCGGGTCGGTGCCGATGACCTCCACCGGGAGCATTTTCAACTGGCGCACCGGGCGGCCATCGACTTGGGAAACTGCCGGTACGTGGCAGCCGGCGCAGTTTTCGGTGAACAACGCGCGGCCTTGGGCGGCCAACGGTTTGTCGATGGCGCCGAACAGGTCTTCAGGCCAAGTGGGTGGCTTGAGCCGTTGCAGGGTTTCTTCGATGGTATTCAGGTCGCGCACCCGCACGCTGGAGGCGTAGCGCGCATCGCCCTGGAGCGGCTGGCCGGCGCTGTCGAAGAAGTCCAGGGTGGCGCCAACGCCCAGGGCTTCGCCGATATTGCGGGCCATGGGTTGCTGGGCCGAGCCGTTCCATTGCACCCAGTCGAAGGTCCAGATGTCCCACAGTTGCGGGTAGTCCACTGGTGCATTGGCGATGCGGTAGTTGTCGGGGGAAATGGCGTCGCCGAAGCTGGCGTTGGCGATACGGCCAAAGGCGTCGGTGCGGCCCGGGCCTTCTTCGGTGGGGTAGAGGCCACGGTGGGTGTCGTTCCAGGCAACTTTCAGGAAGTTGTTCAGGGACTTCTTGAAGTCCTGGCGCAGTTGCGCCGCGTTCCGGTCGTCATAGTCATGGCCCAGCACGGTGCGGGCAAAGCGCTCGAATTTCCACGGGTTGTAGTAGGTCGAGGCAAGGCTGGCGACCAGTGCCTGGCCGAAGCTGCCGCCGCGCAGGGTCGGTACGCTGGACGGCAGCACATGTTGCGCCGGGCCACCGTCGATACGCAGGCCTTGCCCTTTGAAGTTCAACTGGCCGGTGTGGCACGCGGCGCAGGTGATGTCGAGAAACTCATCATTGCTGCCGGCATTTTTATGCCGGGCGAAACCCACCGGCAGGTTGCCGGGGTTTTGCGCGGTGGGTACCTGCTTGGGGTCTACCAGGAAGCCGAAGCGCGCCAGGTACTCCGGCGTGGCGAAACGCTGCTCGGAGAACGGCAGTTCCAGTGCGGTAAACCAGGCATAACGCAGGCCCTTGACCTGGGTGCCCTGGGGCGTGAAGTAGTAGGTCTGGCGATCTGCGGCGCTCCATTGATCCTGATAGTGCACCTGTTCCACCGGCACGTAGACCGGCAGCTTCGGGTTGACCACGTAATAGAGCACCACCGCCAGGACCAGGCCCAGCAGTATGAAAATCATCAGCAAAACACGGGAAAAAATGCGCAAGATAACTATCCTTGTCGAGTTGTAGCGTTCTTATGCCATCAGGCCAGCAGTGCGGCAAGTGGCCATGAGTCTCGTTCCAGTGCTGCTGCTGTCCGCTGCAGGGCCCTGGATTGAATGAAAATGCTTTTAACCACGTGAACTTATCAGAAGTTTCCTGCTCACATGCCGGTAGCCATTGGTCGTGGCCGCCTGATAAGCTCGCGACTTTACTCGAATGCCCTTTTGGCACACGAACAAGGAAATAGCATGAAACAGCATCGGTTGGCGGCGGCGGTGGCCCTGGTTAGCCTGGTACTTGCGGGTTGTGATTCGCAAACCAGCGTAGAGCTGAAAACCCCGGCGCAAAAAGCTTCCTACGGTATCGGCCTGAACATGGGCAAAAGCCTTGCTCAAGAAGGCATGGATGACCTGGACTCCAAAGCGGTAGCCCAAGGCATCGAAGATGCCGTCGGCAAGAAAGAACAGAAGCTGAAAGACGACGAGCTGGTCGAAGCCTTCGCCGCACTGCAAAAACGTGCTGAAGAGCGTATGGCCAAGATGAGCGAAGAGTCGGCAACCGCCGGCAAGAAATTCCTCGAAGAAAACGCCAAGAAAGACGGCGTTGTCACCACCGCTTCCGGTCTGCAATACAAGATCGTGAAGAAAGCGGACGGTGCTCAACCCAAGCCTACCGACGTAGTGACTGTTCACTACACCGGCAAGCTCACCAACGGCACCACCTTTGACAGCTCCGTGGATCGCGGCAGCCCGATTGACCTGCCGGTCAGCGGCGTGATTCCAGGTTGGGTCGAAGGCCTGCAACTGATGCACGTTGGCGAGAAGGTCGAGTTGTACATCCCGTCCGACCTGGCCTACGGCGCGCAGAGTCCGAGCCCGGCGATTCCAGCCAACTCCGTGCTGGTATTCGACCTGGAACTGCTGGCCATCAAGGACCCGTCCAAGGCAGACGCTCCTGACGCACCGGCGGCTCCTGCTGCCAAGAAGTAATCAGCGCCTGAACACACAACGCCCCGTCTCGACGGGGCGTTGTTGTTTCTGGCCTGCGCGATCGTTCCCGCGCTCTGCGATCATTCCCACGCTCTGCGTGGGAATGCATCCCGTGACGCTCTGCGTCACCATTGCGCATTGCTCAAGCCTTGCGCTAACAGCAAGCGCGGAGCGCCACAGGCGGCATTCCCACGCAGAGCGTGGGAACGATCAGTTGAATCCAGGCCAAATTCAACCGAACCCATGCGGGCTAGAGCAGTCTGATAAAAGACCCGAGCACGGGTAGACGCAGATAATCTCCAAGTCAATGAATTCTTGGGTTTTTTTTATGTGCGCAAAAAACGCCCGATCTGACTGTAGGCCTTGTATTACGTGGCTTTCAGCCTGGAAAATAGGCTCTGTTCACAAGGTTATCCACAATTTGTGTGGATAACCTTTTCTGTCGCCCGGAACTGGAGTGATGATGAAAGCGCCGTTTAATTTCACCCGCTTCCTGCCCATGGCTGCTCGCCTGCTGGGCCGTGGGCGCTTGCCGACGTTGCTGTTCGCGGTGGCCGCCAAAGGCTCGAGCCAGGGCAGCCGGCTGGGCAAGCTCAAGGACGACCTCAAGCTGCTCCAGGTCTTGTGCCTGGCCTACTGGCGCGGCGAATACCGGGCCATCAGCCCCAAGGCACTGATTTCGGTGGTGGCGGGGCTGATGTACTTCCTGAGCCCGATTGACGCAATCCCGGACTTTATCCCGGTATTGGGCATGCTCGACGACATTGCCGTGCTTGCATGGGTCATGAAGACCCTGGACGGCGAACTGAGCGCTTTTCGCGCCTGGCGCGAGCGTCAGGCCCCCGAGAAGCTCGCAGTGGTTGAGCGCCTGCCAGCGACGCCTCTGTTGCTGACGCAGGAACACCTGAAAAAAAACTGAACCTTGCGAATATCCCCCTGCGCTCTTTGTGGCTGTTAGGATTACACTCCTAAGGAAAGTACTTACGAAGTAAGTGTTGTGATCCTACGGGGCAGTCATGGATATTCAGATAATTACAAAGGATGGCGAACCCGAGTATGCGGTTCTGCCTTGGGCTCAGTATCAGGCGCTGTTAAAAGCCGCCGGTCAGCAGCAGCCGACATCTCCTGCTTCGAACATTCGCCAAGCCACCGCCGAACCGGATCTGCGCCCCCTGGAGCAGCTGCGAAGCCTGCGCGAGGCCAAGGGCCTGGCCATCGAGGCTTTGGCGCGCACAGTGGGCATCAGCCCGTCTTACCTGGGCTTGATTGAAAGTGGTGAACGCCAGCCGGACGCAGCCATCCGCCGCAGCCTGGCTTGGGAATTGGGCGTCGCAGGTTGGAGGGACGAAACGTGAGCGTACGCATCAGCCGTCAGCATTGGGATGGGTTAATCAACGAGCTGGACCAGGCGCGCCGACAGCGCCACCTCTTGACCTACCGCGCGTTGCTGGAGCGCCTGCAATTTCCCACGCCGGCGATGCAAACCCTGACGGCCGCGCTGGAACACCTGGCAGCGCTGGATGCCAAGGCCGACCAGCCGCTGCGCAGTTCCCTGGTGATCAGCCAGGGCGCCAGCCGCCTGCCACGTACCGGCTTCTTTGAATGTGTGGAGCGTCTTGGACGTTTCTGCGGGCCGTCCGATGGCGTGGCCGCAGCGTCGTGGCACGCATCGGAAGTGGTGCGCGTGTTTGAGTACGATTATCCCGAGTCAGCGGAGGCTTAGTGTTTTGGAAGCTTAAGGCGTATGTCAGTTATTGGCTGGCGCGCAAATTGTTTCATTGGTCCTGGTTCATGCGACAGCCGCGTGGCTGGCAATGGCTTGAAGGCCAGTTCGCACGCATGGCCAATCTGGGGGACGTAGGGGCCCAGAGTTTCTACGGACATATCCTGACGTTTCGCGGCAAGGGCCTTGGCGCTCGCGAAGAGGGCGTGCGGCTGTTGCGGCTTGCGGCCCAGGCCGGAGATGGCAAGGCGGCCTACCAGATTGGGGTGTTGAGCCTCGCGGGCAGCCTTGGCAAGGCGCCGGATCCGCTGGAAGCGGCACGCTGGTGGAAAATCGCCGCCCGGGCCGGGCACCCGTTGGCGCAGATGCGTCTGGAACAACTCTGATCTAGAGCGGCTCCGCTTCTGCCTGGCCCAACTCCAGACTGTCGATCACATGAATGCTGTAGCCGGCCACGTTCTTCGCGTGGTGCTTGGCTTGCGAGGCCAGTTCTGCCAGTTGGCTGGCATCGAGTTGTCCACAGGCCTGTGGATACAAATGCACCACGCCGATGGACAGCGACAGCAGCGCAAACTCCTGGCGCACGCCCTGGCGGTTCAGTGCAACGAAACAGCCTGCGTCCAGATGCTCGCTGCGATAGAAGCGCCGGCATTGAGTGTGGAAGTCGTCCAGCAACTGGTTGAGTCGCTTGCGCCAATCCTGCGGCCCCAGCACCAGTAAAAAGTCATCACCGCCGATATGCCCGACAAAGTCGCGGCTGGGGTCTACCCGGTCGTTCAGGCATTGCGCCAGGCACAGCAGCACTTCATCGCCCCGGCCATAGCCGTAGATATCGTTGAATGGCTTGAAACTGTCGATATCCACGTAGCAGATCACTGACTCGCGTTGTTGCTGCAACAACCGCGTCAGGCACTGCTGGATCGGCACGTTGCCCGGCAGCAAGGTCAGCGGGTTGGCATAGCGTGCCTGCTGGATTTTCAGCTCGGTAATCAGCTTGAGTACGTCGATCACCCGCCCCAGCCCCAGGTAATCGCCGTTGAGGGTGATGATGAAATCTTCCTCGATCCGCTGGCGTGCGCGGCTGGTGAGCAGTCGGCTGACTTGCTGCAAGGACTGGCTCAGTTCCACCGCGAGGAAGTCATCACTCATCAAGCGGCTGATGGGCTTGCGGGCGAACAGGTCGGTGGCGAACGGCTTGAGCAGGGCGTCCGACAGCGAGTGCCGGTGCACGATGCCGATTGGATGGCCACGCTCATCCAGCACCGCCAGGGAATTGAGGTTGGCCTGGCGGCGGAAGGCTTCCAGCACCTGCGCCGTGGCGGTGTGCTGGCCCACGGCCGGTTGTTCGTTGAGCAGGGCGCTGAGGTCGCTGCCTTCGTCGTTCAGTGCGACGTTGGCGCTGTCAGGCTTGGGTAACATCAACCGTGCTTCCTGCGGCGGGTGTTCCTGGGGGCGGCAGAGCAGGTAGCCCTGCACCAGGTCGACGCCCATTTCCGTGAGCACCGCCAATTCTTCCGGCAGCTCGATGCCTTCAGCGATCACCTGGGCCCGGGAGGCCTTGGCGATTTGCAGGATGGAGCCGACAAACTCGCGCTTGAGGGCGTCCTGGTGGATGCCGTCGATAAAGTGCCGGTCGATCTTCACATAGTCCGGACGCAATTCCGACCACAGCCGCAGGCTGGAATAGCCGGCACCCAGGTCATCCAGAGCAATCGAAAACCCCATGGCGCGATAGTGATGCAGCGCGGTTTGCAGCAGTTGAAAATCGTCGGTCGGGGTTTGCTCGGTCAGTTCGATCACCACCTGGCTGGGCGGGATGCCAAAGTCGCTGAGCAGTTGCAGGGTGCGGCCAGGTTGATGGGCGGTTTCCAGCAGGGATTCGGGTGAGACGTTGAGGAACAGCTTGCCTGGCAGTTTTTGTTCGCTGAACCGCCGGCAGGCGCTTTCCCGGCAGACCATCTCCAGCTCATTGAGGCGCCCGGCGTGGCGGGCCACGGAGAACAGCGCGATAGGGGAGTGCAGCGGGCTATTGGACGGGCCACGACTGAGGGCCTCGTAACCGACCACGCGTCGCTCGGACAGAGAAATGATCGGCTGGAACAGGCTGTGCAAACTGCCTTGAGCCAGGATTGAGCCCAATGCATTCAGCTGTTCGGTCATGGTCATGATTTTCTCGGGTCGAAAAAAAAGGACCTGCTTGGGCAGGTCCTTCATTTCACGACAGAATGATGTCTATTTGATGACACTCCGGAGAGCGTTCACATTAAATTGCCATCATTTACTGCTTGGCCACCGTCTTACTGATTTTCAAGTAGTCCAGCAGGATGCGCCCGGTCTCGCTCAGGTAGGCATCATCTTCCGGCTTGGTTTTATCAGGCTCGGCGGCGATCGCGTCTTCGTCTTCTTTCTTCAGTTCCTTGAGCGGGGCTTCGCCTTTGGCCTTGCGGCGGGCGTTCTCCAGCACCAGTTGCTGATTCTCGATGTCGGTGTGCTGCGCACGACGGTCGGCTTCGTTGAGGCTGACGGTTTTCTCTTCCATCAACTTCTTGGCCAGGGCCAGCTTGTCGCGGATAAAGATGAACTCGGCATCCTTGGCGGAGCGGGCTTCGTGATCAGCTTTCAGCTGTGCGATGTACGGTTTGAACGGGTCTACCGCAGGCTTGATCGCAGGGCGGATGGTGTCCCACGGCATGGCCTCAGGCAGTGCGCTCTCGCCGATTTCCTTGGTGTCGATGATCGACGGGAAATCGACATCCGGCAGTACGCCCTGATGCTGGGTGCTCTGCCCGGAAACCCGGTAGAACTTGGCCAGGGTCAGTTTCAGCTCGCCATGGTTCAGCGGCTGGATGGTCTGCACGGTACCTTTGCCGAAGGTCTGGCCGCCGATGATCAGCGCACGGTGATAGTCCTGCATCGCGCCGGCAAAAATCTCCGAGGCGGATGCCGAGAGGCGGTTGACCAGCAACGCCATCGGCCCTTTGTAGAAGGCACCCGGGTTCTCGTCTTCCAGCACGTCCACACGGCCGTCGGCGTTACGCACCAGTACGGTCGGACCCTTGTCGATAAACAGGCTGGTCAGCTCGGTGGCTTCCTGCAGGGAGCCGCCGCCGTTGTTGCGCAGGTCGATGACCACGCCGTCGACTTTTTCCTTCTGCAGTTCTGTCAGGATTTTCTTAACGTCGCGGGTGGTGCTCTTGTAGTCCGGATCACCGGCGCGGAACGCTTTGAAGTCCAGGTAGAACGCCGGGATCACCACCACGCCCAGCTTGTAGTCCTTGCCATCCTGCTTGAGGTTGAGGACTTGCTTCTGGACGGCCTGATCTTCGAGCTTCACCGCTTCACGGGTGATGGACACGATCTTGCTGGTCTGGTCGTTCGGTGCGTTGGTGTGCGGAATCACTTCCAGGCGCACCACGCTGCCTTTCGGCCCGCGGATCAGCTTGACCACTTCATCCAGACGCCAGCCGACCACATCGACCATCTCTTTGTCGGCCTGGGCCACACCGATGATCTTGTCGGCCGGAGCAACCTGTTTGGTCTTGTCGGCCGGACCTGCCGGCACCAGACGTACGATTTTCACCTGGTCGTTATCGCTTTGCAGGACGGCACCGATGCCTTCCAGCGACAGACTCATGTTGATATCGAAATTTTCCGCGTTATCTGGCGACAGATAATTGGTGTGCGGGTCGTAGGACATCGCGAAGGTGTTGATGTAGGCCTGGAAGATATCTTCGGCACGGGTCTGGTCCAGACGTGCCAGCTGATTCTTGTAGCGCTTGGTCAACAGTTCCTGAATGGCCTTCGGGTCTTTGCCTGAGATCTTGTAGCGCAGGACCTCATCCTTGACGCGTTTGCGCCACAGGTCGTCCAGTTCGGCTTCGGTGGTCAGCCAAGGAGCGTCCTTGCGGTCAACCAGCAAGGTCTCTTTCTTGGTGAAGTCAAACTGGTCGACGCCCTTGTTCAGCTCACCAATGGCGAAGTCCAGACGCGCTTTGACGCGGTCCAGGTAACGCTTGTAGATGGTGAAGCCGGGCTGCAAATCACCGCTCTTGAGGAAGTCGTCGAACTGCGTCTTCCACTTGTCGAACTCGGTGATGTCGCTGGCCAGGAAATAGCTGCGCGAGGGATCCAACAGCTTGAGGTAGCTGTCGTAAATGATCACCGAGCGAGCGTCGTCCAGCGGCGGCTTGCTGTAATGGTGGCGCTTGAGCAACTCAACGACGTTAAGGCTGGCAATCACCTCATCGCGATCAGGCTGAAGATTGTCCCAGCTGTTGGCTGCGAACGTATTGCTCGATAGCGGCAGAAGGCCGATACCAATAAAAAGAGCGAGGGCGGTGCTGGGGAACAGATGCTTCATGCTGATTCGACGCGGGGGCAATTGATAACGCATATTAGGCCGTCTTTGAAGTCGCCGGTTCCATATGGGCCGGTCGCATAATGCAAAAAGCCCGGCGCTACAGCAACGGGCTCAGTCCAGACTCACTATGGAGGCACTGTGAAAGCATTGCAAGGCGTTGAAGGTCATGTGGAGTGGCAAGACGAGCCGAGTCCTACATGTGATGTAGGCCAAGTTCGCATTCGTGTGGCGGCTGCGGGCTTGAATCGGGCGGATTTATTACAGCGTTCAGGGCTCTATCCACCGCCTCCTGGCGCCAGTCAGGTGTTGGGCCTGGAGTGTTCCGGGGTGATCAGCGAAGTCGGCGCTGGTTCGTCGTGGCAGGTGGGTGATCGTGTTTGCGCCTTGCTGGCTGGCGGTGGGATGGCTGAAGAAGTGGTGGTGGATGCGCGGCATGTGCTGCCGGTGCCGGAGGGTGTGTCCCTGGTGGAAGCGGCCGGGTTGCCCGAGGTGTACAGCACTGCGTGGCTGAATCTGTTCCAGCTGGCGGGCCTCAAGCCTGGGGAGAAGGTGCTGTTGCATGCTGGCGCCAGTGGCGTGGGGTCGGCGGCGATTCAACTGTGCAAGGCGTTTGGTAGCCCGTGTTGGGTCAGTGTGGGGTCGGCGGATCGCTTGGCGTACTGTGAGGCGCTGGGGGCTCAGGGGGGTGTGGTACGTACTGACGGCATCGAGGGCTTGAGGGATTTTGGACCGTTCGATGTGATTCTTGACCCGGTGGGGGGGAATTACGCGGCGCTGAATCTCAAGCTGGCGGCGCGTGATGGGCGCTGGGTGTTGATTGGGTTGATGGGGGGGCGGGAGGCGCAGATCGATCTGGCGCAGGTGTTGGCCAAGCGTGTGCAGGTGTTGGGGTCGACGTTGCGTAGCCGGGATGATCAGTTCAAGGCTGACCTGTTCAGTGACTTGAGTCAGCATGTTTGGCCGTTGTTTGCCGAGGGTCGTTTGAGTCCGCAATTGGCCAAGACGTTTCCGATCAAGGATGCTGAGGCTGCGTTTGCTGAGCTGGCGACTAATCAGATTTCCGGGAAACTTGTGTTGGTGATTGACGAAAGCCTGGTCTGATTTCAGAGGCGACATTTGTGTTGGGGGGGAGTTGGCTGGGTGTATATCCGTTATTTAGGTAACGGCCGCCTATGGTTCCGCTCTTACAGCGGCTCACTTTTGAAGAGCGCAAAAGTAAGCAAAACGCTCTTGCCCCACCACTCGGCACCTCGCTTAGGCTCGGTGTGCCCTCCGGCTTTGGACCGTGGGCCGCCGCGATGGGCCATCCTTGGCCCAGCGCGGCTAACCCGGCGTCCTGCCGGGTTACCCACGCTCCAAAGCCTGCGTTCGGCCAGCGTGGTTTAACGGGGCGCCTAAGCTCAAGATCAAAAGCAGATCAAGAGCACAGCGGCCTCCCGGCCGGCTTGAGTGTTGAAGAGCAAAATCAAAAGCTAAAGCGGGCACGGTCCAAATGTGGGAGCTGGCTTGCCTGCGATGGCATCACCTCGGTGTATCTGAAGAACCGAGGTGTCTGCATCGCAGGCAAGCCAGCTCCCACAGAAAAGCAGAGCTGCATCCGCTTCAGATTTGGCTTTCGCTCTGGATCTTGCCTTTGCTTTTAACACTCAAGCCGGCCGGGAGGCCGCTGTGCTCTTGCTTTTGATCTTGATCTGACTGCCCCAATAAGCCCGAGGCCGAACGCAGGCAGTGCGGAGCGGGTAAACCGGCAGGGCGCCGGTTTAGCCGCGCCGGGCCATGGATGGCCCGTCGCGGCGGCCCGCGGAGCAATGCCGGAGTGAGGGAACACCGAGCCTAGGCGAGGTGCCGACAGGCGGGGCAGAGCCCTTTGCTTACTTTGGGGCTTTTCCAAAGTGAGTCGCTGTAAGAGCGAAACCATAGGCGGCCGTTACCTAAATAACGGATATGTACTCACCTCAAACCAGCACGAACCGTCAAACCCAATGATGAATCGGCCACCCAGCCTTCTCAGCATGCGCCCGCAAAACCGGGTCCGGATTCACCACCTGCGGGTTCTCCACCTTCAGCAACAGCGGCAAATCATTGCGCGAATCCGAGTAGAAGTACGCCCCGTCGAGGTGCTCACCCTCCTGCTCCAGCCATTCCATCAGGCGGGTGATCTTGCCTTCGCGGTACGTCAGTACCCCCGTGGTCTTGCCGCTGTACACCCCATGAGCAACGTCCAACTCGATCCCCAACACTTCATCAATGCCGATACGCGCCGCAATCGGCTTGACCAAGTGCGTCCCCGACGCCGAGATCACCAGAATCCGGTCGCCGTTCTTGCGATGCTGGGCGATGGTTCGGGTGGCTTCGCTGTAGATCAGCGGCTCGATAACGTCTTCCACCCACGGCTCAACAAGGTGCTCGATCTCTTCCGGCGTGCGCCCGATCATCGGCTCCAGGCTGAAGTCCATGAAGTCTTCCATGGCCAGTTCACCGCGGCTGTAGGCCGCCATCAGTTCGTCGTTCTTGCGCATGAACGACTCGCCATCCACCCAGCCCAAGCGGCCCATTTGCTCGCTCCACAGGGTGGCGCAGTCGCCGTGGATCAGGGTGTCGTCCAGATCAAAAATTACCAAAGCCATCAGTCACGCTCTCTCAAATAAATCGTGCGTCAGGCTACTTCACACAACGCACTTGGGTCGATGGAAAGTGCCAATCGCTGACCGTCAGGGTGCAAATCGTCGGCCGAACGGTTGAGTACATCGACCACCAGTTCCACCCCACGGGCTTCGATGCGGTAGCGAATCACATTGCCCAACAGGCTGTGGCTGCGCACCAGCGCGTCCAGTTCGCCGCTGCGGCTGAGCTCGATGGCTTCCGGGCGAATGGCGATGCGCCCGGTGATCGGGCGCTGCAACAGTTTGCTGGCCTTGTCGGCGTCCAGCAGGTTGTAGTTGCCGATAAACCCCGCGGCGAACACATCTACCGGCGCGGTGTAGAGGGTCTCGGCATCGCCGCTCTGCACGATCTTGCCCTGGTTCATCAGGAAGATCCGGTCGGACATGGTCAGTGCTTCTTCCTGGTCATGGGTCACGAAGATGGTGGTCAGGCCCAGCTCGCGCTGGATCTGGCGAATCTGTTCGCGCAGGTGCTTGCGAATCCGTGCGTCGAGGGCCGACAGCGGTTCATCCAGCAGCAACAGGCGCGGGCGCGTCACCAGGGAGCGGGCGAGGGCCACGCGCTGGCACTGGCCGCCGGACATCTGGTGCGGGTAGCGGCCGGCGAGTTCTTTCAGCTCCACCAGTTGCAACACTTCCTGCACGCGTTTGTGGCTGTCGTCGGCATTGACCTTCTGCATGCGCAGGCCGAAGGCGACGTTCTGTTCCACGGTCATGTTGGGGAACAGCGCGTAGCTCTGGAACACCATGCCGATATGCCGTTTCTGTGGGCTCAGCGGAACGATGTCCTGGCCGTCCAGCAGGATTTTCCCGCTGTCTACCGAGGTCAGGCCGGCGATGCAGCGCAGCAGGGTCGACTTGCCGCAGCCCGACGGGCCAAGCAGGGTGACGAATTCGCCTTTGGCGATTTCGCAGTTGATGTCACTGAAGACCGGTGTGCCGGCGTAGCCTTTTTGCAGGTGTTGGACGCTGACGAAGCTCATTGGCTTTTGTCCTTGTTCAAGATGTTGGCGGCCCAGGTCAGCACCAGCACGAAGAAGAAATAGGAGATCACCAGGGCACTGGTGAAGTGGCCGCTGCTGTTACGCATATTGTTGAGGTACACCTGCAGGGTTTCGTAGCGGGTGCCCACCAGGATGTTGGCGAACACGAACTCGCCGAACAGGAACGAGAACGACAGCAGCAATGCCACCATCAAGCCCTTGCGCAGGTTCGGCAGCACCACCAGGAACGCCGCCTGGAAGGTGCTGGCACCGAGCAGTTGGGCGGCGTCCATCAGGTCCCGCAGGTTGATCGCTTGCAGGTTGTTGGTGATCGCCCGGTACATGAACGGCAGCGCCACGGTGAAGTAGCAACCGATCAGGATCCACGGTGTACCCACCATCGCAAACGGCCCCGAGCCGTAGAGCTGCAACAGTCCCACCGACGACACCACCGGCGGCACCGCGAAGGGCAGCAGGATCAGGATGTTCATCAGCGCGTCGAGTTTCGGAAAGTGGTAATGCACCACAAACAGCAGCGGCAGGATCAGCACCACCGACAAGATCAGCGCGCCGACGCACACCAGCAGCGACTGGCCGAAGGCATTCAGGAATCGCGGGTCACTCCACAGCTGGATATACCATTTGAAGGTAAAGCCGGACGGCAGGACGGTCGCCGACCAACTGCTGGCGATGGAGTAGACCAGGGTGCCGAGCAACGGCAGCACCAGGATCGCAAACAACAGGTACACCACTACGCGGTGGTAGAGGGCGGCCGAGCCAGGTTCAGCGCGAGACATGGTAGCTCCTCTTGAGCAGCAGTTGATGGACCACGGTCACCACGGTCATCAGCGCCACCAGCACCACGGCCAGGGCGCTGGCCATATTCGGGTCCAGGGAGATGTCGCCGGAGACCATCGCCGCGATGCGGATCGGCAGCACGTTGAAGTTGCCGGTGGTCAGCGCGTACACCGTGGCGTATGCGCCGAGGGCGTTGGCCAGCAGGATCACGAAGGTGCCCAGCAGCGCAGGGGTCAGCACCGGCAGACCGATATGCCGCCAATACTGCCAACCGTCCGCGCCCAGCAATGAAGCAGATTCGCGCCAGTCTTCACGCAACGCGTCGAAGGCCGGGTAGAGCAGCAGCACGCCGAGGGGAATCTGGAAATAGGTATAAAGGATGATCAACCCGGTCTTGGAGTACAGGTTGAAGTCCTGAATGATCCCGGCCTGCTTGAGCATGATGGTGATGCTGCCGTTGAACCCCAGCAGGATGATGAAAGCGAAGGCCAGGGGCACGCCGGCAAAGTTGCTGGTCATGTTGGCGAACGCGGTCACGAAATTGCGCAGCGGCCCGTCCACCCGGCGCAGTGAGTAGCTGCCCAGCACGGCGATGATGATCCCGAATACGCTGGAGTAGAAACTGATTTCCAGGCTGTACTGGATCGCCTGCATATAGAACTTCGAACTGAAGATCTTGCTGAAGTTGGCCAGGCCCCAGCCGAACTCTTCCGACTGGACGCTGCTGATCATCACCCACACCAGCGGGGCGATCTCGAACACGATAAAGAAGATGGCGAAGGGCACCAGGCACAAGGCGGCCAGCCATTTGCCGCGGATCACTGAATTCACTTCAACAGCTCCCGGCATACAGGTTTGTCGTGGGGCACACCCAGCAGCTCGCAGACGGTGCCGCACAGCTCGGTTTGCTTGGGTGTGGCATGGGTGTCGAGGCTGAAGGCATCACCCAGCACAAACAGTGGCACTTCCCGTTCTTCCGGCAGCAGGCCGTTGTGGGAGCGGTCGTTGTTCATGCCGTGGTCGGCCGTCACCAGTACCTGGTAACCGGCGTCGAGCCAGCCTTGCAGGTAGTCGGCGAGGATGATGTCGGCCGAGCGCGCGCTGTTGCGGTATTGCGGGGTGTCGAGGCCGTGCTTGTGGCCGGCGTCGTCGATGTTCATCGGGTGCACCACCAGGAAATTCGGCGCGTGTTTGAGGCGCAGGCTTTCGGCGTCGGCAAACAGGTGCGAGTCCGGGTAATGGTCATTCCAGTAGAAATGCCCGTGCTGGATAGCCAGGGCCGGGTCGCTGGTATGACGATCCCGGGCAGCGATGAACGGGGAGCGGTTATACAACTCGCTGACCCAGTGATAAGCCGCCGCCGCCGTGGATAAACCGGCGTCGGTGGCGTAATGGAAAATGCTGCGCTGGTTGGACAGGCGCGAGACGTTGTTGTGGACGATGCCGCTCTCGATCGGCGGGACGCCGGTGAGGATGCATTCGTACAGAGGCCGGGACAGGGCCGGCAGTTCACATTCCAGTTTGTACAGTGCTGCGCGTCCTGCGCCGATATAGGCCTGCAAGTGCCCCATGGCGTGTCGGGCAACCTCGTAATTCAGGCCGTCGAGCACGACAAGGATGACGTTGTGCTTCATAGGGGCTGGGGCTCCGCAACAAATAGGCTTGACTCGGTTTTTCGGTTGGAACACCGATCAAATGTGGGAGCTGGCTTGCCTGCGATAGCGGTGTGTCAGTCGACAATACTGCTGAATGTCATACCGCTATCGCAGGCAAGCCAGCTCCCACACTGACCGCGTTCCACTTAAACAGGCGTGTTAAGCCTTATTGCATATTGATGATGACTTCTTCCTGCCACTTCTGCGGCAGTGCCTTGGAGGTCTTCTCCCAAGCGTCGGTGTCTTTGATCGGCGTGACTTTCTTGTACTGCTCGTTAGGCAGCAGCTTGGCCTGTACGTCGGCTGGCAAGGTCAGGTGCTCGGCACGGATCGGCCGCGCATTGCCACGCGCCAGGTTGGTCTGGCCGGCGTCGCTGAAGATGTATTCGCGGGTCAGCTTGGCGGCGTTCGGGTGCTTGGCGTATTTGTTGATGATGGTGGTGTAGCCGGAAATCACCGAGCCGTCCGATGGGATCAGCACCACGTAGTCATCCGGGTTCGCCATCTTGGCCTTGTAGCTCAGGCCGTTGAAGTCCCAGACCACGCCCACTTCCACTTCGCCTTTTTCCATGGTGGCGATGGTTGGGTTGGCCAGCGACAGGCGGCCTTGCTTGGCGATGTCGGCGAACATCAGCAGCGCCGGCTGAATGTTCTTCTCGTCGCCACCGTTGGCCAGTGCGGCGGCGAGTACGCCGTTGGCCGCCTGGGCAGCGGTGCTCACGTCACCGATGGAAACCTTGTATTTGCCGGTCTTCAGGTCAGCCCAGCTTTTCGGAGCTTCGGAGCCGTGCAGGAGTTTTTTGTTGACGATAAAGGCGATGGTGCCGGTGTAGGCCAGGGCCCAGTTACCGTCTTTGTCTTTCGCCCAATCCGGGACTTGTGCCCAGGTGGTCGGTTTGTACGGTTGGGTAACGCCCTGTTTCACCGCGATCGGGCCGAAGGCTGCACCCACGTCGCCGATGTCGGCGCTGGCGTTGTCTTTTTCTGCCGCAAACTTGGCGACTTCCTGGGCCGAGCTCATGTCGGTGTCGATGTGCTTGAGGCCATAGATCTTGGCCAGGTCGTCCCAGGTGCCTTTCCAGTTGGCCCAGTCATCGGGCATGCCGACGCTGTTGACCGCACCTTCCGCTTTCGCAGCGGCTTCGAGGGTTTTTAGATCGGTATCAGCAGCCATGGCGGCGGTGCACATGGCAATGGTCGAGCCTAACAGTGATGCCAGGAAAAGCTGTTTCATCCGAAGCTCCTTTGGGCGTTTTCAACGCTGCGTTTTTATCGACGTTTGCGGTGGTGTTGGTCTAGGTCAGCAATACACGAGCCAATTTAGGCGCGCCGGATGACAGTTTCATGTCGATGTCGTTTTTTGTTGGCCTGGACGAGGGGTTGCCGGGTAAGCGTAGACCATGCCAAACCGCCCGGAAGCCTTGGACTTGGCCGATGTATTGCAGGTCTTGTGGCAGAACGTCGCGAGGCGCTGTCATCTGTCGGTCATGTGCAATGCCTAGGCTTGCACGCAATAGTAGAGGCGCGTTTAAAGGGCGTTTTGTGCACCTGAATAGTGCTGGTCTAGTCCAGATAGGTAACGTTGATGCGTGATGAGGCAACCAAGGCGGTGACAACCATTGGCCTGGCGCTGCAAGAGCAGATCGACCATGGGTTGTTGGCGCCTGCCAGTAAGCTGCCGGCCGAGCGTAAGCTGAGCGAGTTGTTTGGTACCACCCGCATTACGGTGCGGGAAGCCTTGTTACAACTTGAGGCACAAGGGCAGATTTATCGCGAGGAGCGGCGGGGGTGGTTTGTGTCGCCGCCCAGGCTTGCCTACAACTTGATGCAGCGCAGCCATTTTCACGCGATGGTGAGTGCGCAGGGGCGGGTGCCGTCGACCGAGGTGATTTCGGCGCGGTTGCAGCCGGCTTCGGCGGCGGTGTGTGCGTGGTTGCAGTTGCCGGCGTTGTCCAGCGTGATCCAGATTTGTCGGGGGCGCAGGATTGATGGGCGGTTGGTGTTGTATGTGGAGCACTATTTGAACCCGCAGTATTTTCCGGGGATTCTGGAGTGTGATTTGAATCAGTCGATTACGGAGTTGTATGCGCGGGTGTATGACTTGCATTACGGGCGGGTGCGGTTTGAGATTGTGCCGACGTCATTGCAGGTTGAGGCCGCGGCGGCGTTGAGGGTGTCGGTGGGGAGCCCGGGGTTGCGGATTGCTCGGGTTAATTATGATCAGCATGAGCGGTTGATTGATTGTGATCTGGAGTTTTGGCGGCATGATGCGATTCATGTGGGGGTGGATGTGGTTTGACGGGGTGACGCGGGATGTGTTGATGGTTTGACGGTGTACATATCCGTTTCTTCGGTAACGGCCACTTATGGTTCCGCTCTTACAGCGGGTCACTTTTGGCAAACGCCCCAAAAGTAACCAAAAGGTCTTTGCCGGTATGACTCACCCACATGGGTTACAAATTAGTTCACGCACATAGGTAACAGTTTTTTAACTGGCAGGGTCGATTTCGCGAGGATCTGACCATGCCCTGGAAAGAGCTGAAACCTATGGACCTCAGAGTGAAGTTCATCGCCGACTATTTGGAGGACGAGCACAGCTTTAGCCAGCTGTGCCTGGACCATCAAATCAGTCGCAAGACTGGCTATAAATGGGTCGAGCGCTACAAAGCGGAGGGGCCCAGAGGCCTCGAAGAGCGAAGTCGCAGCCGCCACAATCAGACGTATGTGGTCCCTTTTGCTGTCCGGCAGGCAATTATTGAATTGCGTTCGACTGGAGAAACGGTTCCCGGCCCGAAGAAGATCCAGAACGACTTGATACGGCGTTTTCCTGGGCAGAACCCACCCTCAAAAACCACCATTTACAACATCCTCAAGGCCGCTGATTTGATCACGCCTCGGCAATTGCGCCCGCGTGTAGCTGTCTATCCCAAGCCTTTACGTAAGGCAGAAATCCCCAACCAGCTTTTCAGCGCTGATTACAAAGGGCAATTTCTGACAGGGGCAGGTGTGTGGTGTTATCCGTTGACGATAATGGATCACGCGAGTCGCTTTTTACTGGCCTGCGAGAGTATGGCCAGCACCAATTTCAAGGAAACCCAGCAAACCTTCGAGCGGGTTTTCCGCGAATATGGGCTGCCTGAGCGCATCCGTACCGACAACGGTGTGCCGTTTGCCAGCACGGGCCGTGCCGGGCTGTCGCAGCTATCGATCTGGTGGCTACGACTTGGGATCATTCCTGAGCGAATTGAACCGGGCCGCCCTGATCAGAACGGGCGCCACGAACGTATGCACAGGACGCTGAAAAGTACGTTACCCCAACCACCGGCGGTTGCGTGGGATGCTCAGCAGCGTCACTTTGATCGCTTCGTGCAGCACTATAATTACGAGCGTGGACACGAGGCTCTTGGGCAGAAAACGCCAGCCTCGTGTTACATGCCTTCAACACGAGTCTATCCGGAGCGGTTGCCGGAGATGGGCTATGCGAGTCATGTCGAGTGTTACCTGGCAGACAGTAGTGGGATCATCAATCGAGCAGGTCTAAGGATTTATGTTGGTAATTTGCTGAGCCATCAAACCATCGGAATGGAGATGATCAGTGATGGCATATGGAATGTGATCTTCGGTCCGGTGATCTTGGGCCGAGTAAACGCTAGGGATGCAAAAAACGGTTATGTTTCAATCAAAGTGTCACCTATGTGAAGGCACTTTTTTGTAACCCATGTGGTTGTCCCGTACATGCCCCACCACTCGGTGCCTCGCTAAGGCTCGGCATGCCCGCACTCCGGCCCGATTCCGCGGGCCGCCGCGACGGGCCATCCATGGCCCGGCGCGGCTAAATCGGCATCCTTGCCGATTTACCCGCTCCACCGTGCCTACTTGCGGCCATCGTGGTTAACGGGGCCCGCAGATCAAGATCAAAAGCAGATCAAAAGCCAGAGCACAGCGGCCTACCGGCCGGCTTGAGTGTTAAAAGCAAAGGCAAAGACCAGAGCGAAAGCAAAGCTGCTTTTCTGTGGGAGCTGGCTTGCCTGCGATGCAGACAACTCGGTCTTCCAGATGCACCCAGTTGATGCCATCGCAGGCAAGCCAGCTCCCACATTTGACCGTGCCCGCTTTAGCTTTTGATTTCGCTGTTGCTTCACCACACTCAAGCCGGCCGGTAGGCCGCTGTGCTCTTGATCTGCTTTTGATCTTAGGCGCCCCGTTAAACCACGCTGGCCGAACGCAGGCTTTGGAGCGTGGGTAACCCGGCAGGACGCCGGGTTAGCCGTCCTGGGCCATGGATGGCCCATGACGGCGGCCCACGGTCCAAAGCCGGAGTGAGGGCACACCGAGCCTAAGCGAGGTGCCGAGTGGTGGGGCAAGAGCGTTTTGCTTACTTTTGCGCTTTTCAAAAGTGAGCCGCTGTAAGAGCGGAACCCTAAGCGGCCGTTACCTAAATAACGGATATACCCTCAATCCCCCGCATTGGCATACAAATAGTCAGTCGCCAACGAAGCCAACGTCCGAACCCCGACCACCAACGCCGATTCATCCACAAAGAACCCCGGATTATGATTGGGCGCCGCCTTGCTCATATCCTGATCCCTCGGCGTCACCCCCAAAAACACAAACAACCCCGGCGCTTCCTTGGCATAAAACGAGAAGTCTTCAGCCCCACCCACTAACGGGGCGTTGACCACATCCCCATTCGCCGCCCAACGCAAACTCGGCAGCATCTTCTCGGTCAGCGCCGGGTTGTTGATGGTCGGATCGTACTTCTCAATGATCGTCACCTCAGCCTTCGCTCCACCACTCTCGGCAATCTTCTCGACGGTCTGCCGCACATCCGCATGCAGCTTCTGGCGAATGCCATAGTCGTAAGAGCGAATGGTCCCACTCATATCCACCGACTCAGGAATGATGTTGTACCGCGTCCCCCCGTTGATGGTGCCAATACTCACCACCGCCGGAAACGAAGAAATGTCCGTACGCCGGCTCACCACCGTCTGCAACCCAACGATGGCCTGCGCCCCGACAGTAATCGGATCAATCCCGTCCCACGGCCGCCCCGCATGGGTCTGCTTGCCCAGGATCTTGATCCGCAGGTCATCCGAACTCGCTAGGGTAGGCCCCGGCCGATACGCAATCTGCCCCGCAGGCACACCGGCCCACACATGCAGCCCAAACACCGCATCCGGCTTGGGCGATTTCATCACCCCTTCCTGCACCATCATCTTCGCGCCCCAAGTGTTCTTGCCATCGGGGATAAAGTCGCTCGGGCCTTCTTCAGCCGGCTGGAAATAAAACACCACGGTGCCCGGCAGATGATCGCGCATGCCGGTCAGAATTTTCGCTGTACTCAGCAGGATGGCGGTGTGGGCGTCGTGGCCGCAGGCGTGCATCACGTCGACTTCTTTATCGAGGTACACCCCCTTGGCCTTCGAGGCGAAGGGCAGGTCGGACACTTCCTTGACCGGCAGCGCATCCATGTCGGCGCGCAAGGCAACGGTCGGGCCGGGCAGGGCGCCTTTGAGGATTGCGACCACGCCGGTGCGGGCGACGCCGGTCTTGACCTCAAGCCCCATCTCCCGCAATTGCTTGGCCACCAGTTCTGCGGTGCGTTTTTCGGTGTTGCCCAGTTCAGGATGGGCGTGGATGTCGCGCCGGGTTTCCAGCAGGGCCGGTTCCAGCACTTTCGCCTGGGCGGCGATTTCTTCGCGGGCACTGTCCTGGCCGCTGCTGGCGGCGATGACCGCACTGCTGGCGACACCGCACAGCAGGCCGAATACCCATTGGTGTGTAAGACCGGTCAAACGCATAAGGACTCTCCATGATTATTGTTGTTGATCCTGACGTCGTCCGGGCCGTGCTTATTCCTTCTCCTGCACGCCCCCCGCCGCTGTCACTACTTGCACGCTCAAGCGCGGGGTGGCCAGGTCCAGCCCGGCTTCATCGAGGTGACGCTTGAGCGACAAGTTGAACGCCCGCGAAACTTCCCACTGCTTGATCGGCGCGGTCTTGAAGCGGGCGCGAAGAATCGCACTGCCGGACTCGAAACTTTCTACACCCTGAATCTCCAGCGGCGACCAGATATTGCGCCGTTGCAACGGGTCGTTGCGCATCTTCTGCCCGACGTCGCGCATCAGCTTGATGGCGTCGTCGATTTCCATGTTGTAGGGAATCGCCACCCGGAAGATCGCGTAGCCGAATTCCCGGGAGTAGTTCTTGATGCTTTTGATCTCACTGAACGGGATGGTGTGCACGATCCCGTCGATGTCCCGCAGGCGCACGGTACGGATGGTCAAGCCTTCGACCGTACCCAGGTGCCCGCCGACATCCACGTAGTCATCAATCGCCAGGGAGTCTTCGATAATGATGAACAGGCCGGTGATCAAGTCCGCCACCAGCGACTGCGCACCAAAACCGATGGCCAGGCCGATCACACCGGCACCCGCCAGCAGCGGCGTGACGTTCATGCCCATGTTCGCCAGGGCGACGATGGCGGCAATGATGAAGATGGTCACGAACAGCACGTTGCGGATCAACGGCATCATCGTCTGCGCACGCGCATTGGCCAGGCCTTTGCGCGAGCGGGTGAGGGCGTGGTGGATGGCGGTGTCGCTGAGGATCCAGATCAGCCAGGCGAACAGCAACGTACCGGCAAGGCCGAACAGCTTGACGCTGATTTCATGGCCATCGCCTTCGGTAAAGCGGATCAGCGACAGGCCCCAGACCCGCAGGCCCAGTTCGATAAACACCAGCCACACCACGAGATGGGCGAGGGTGTAGACGAAGCTTTTCAGGCGATCGGAGTACAGCGCATGGCGCTTGTGCCCACGCTGGGGCTTGAGGGAGTGGCGGCGCACCAGGCCGTTGATCACCATGCACAGCACCAGCAACACCGTGCACAACAACGACTGGCGCAGGGCGGTGCTGGTGTCGCCGGCGGAGACGAAGGTGGCGAACAGCGAGATGCCCACCAGCAGCAGCGCCGGCAGGTACCAGAAGGTGCCGACGATCTCGATGGTGTCGCTCAGGGCGCGGCGGGTCAGGCGGCGGGACAGCGGCTGATTGCGGATCAGGTGCGCAATGGGCCGGCGGAAACGCAGGATGAAAACGCCAGTGGACAGCGCGGCCATGACATTGGCGATGGTCGCGGCGACATGGGACAAATGCTGGCCCAGGCTCTCGGCCAGGCGCGGGTCGCTGACGGCTTCGCCAAAGGCGGCAAAGCTGCCGATCAGCCACAGCGGCCGAAAGGCCTGGTGGCGCAGGATGTACAGCGCGCGATGGCGGTGTGGGCCGTCGAGCACGGAAAACGCGACCACGCAGATCGCCGAGAAGCAGGTGCCCACCACCAGCGCATAGGCCAGCACCATCGCCAGGGATTTGCCGAGGGACGAGGGCAGCGCGTAACTCATGTAGACGGTGATCACCAGCGCGATCAGCCATGGGCCGAGCTTGCGCAAGGCAAAGCGCAGCAGGTCCCAGGTCTTGGGGTGCTGCGGCAGCTCTTCGGTCAGGCCGAAGCGCTCGCGCACCCGGTGGCTGAGCCAGATCAGGATCGCTGCCAGCAGGCTCCAGAGCATCAGGATCATGGCAAAGGCAAAGATGATCGGCAGCCATTCACTGGCCGGCAGCATCAGTGCGGTGAGTTCGTCCCTGGCCTGGTCGAACTCGCTGGACCAGCGATTGATCGGGCTGTCGGCGCCGGAGAACTGTTGCTCCAGGCTCGACAGGGTGCCGCCGATCAAACCGAGCACACCCAGTTCGGCGGCGGGCTGGGCCTTTTGTGTGGTTTCCCGGAGCTTTTTCAGGTCGCTCAGCAGCTTGGTGCGCTGCTGGTCGTTCTCCAGGGTCTTGATCACCTCGTCCAGGGACTGGCCCAACGGGACGTCGGCTTGCGGCTGGGTTTTGGTGTTGCTGCCCAGCAGCCCCGGCAGGCTCACAGCGTGGGCAGGCGCCATGGGCAGCAGGGTCAGCAGGCAGATAAGCAGGCAACAGGGCAGGGCAAACAGACGGGCAAGCACGAGGCGGTCAACCTTAAAAACGACGAATTGACCGAGTGTACGAGGCCGTCCTGTGCAATGCGAGTGAGATTGTCATTCCGCGAGTTTGGCGAGGATCTTGTAAACCACGGTGCCGAGGATCAGCAGCATGCCGATCCACATGCCGAACACACCGATCGGTTTGTCGCGGAAGTTGAAGCCGATGGCCAGGAGGATCATGCCGGTCAGGATGGGGATGAGCATGGAGTGGAAGGCGGACATGGTGATCATGGTGCGACGGCCTTGTCGGGTGGGAATAGGTATAAGTCTAGGTCGATTTTGCCCAGTGCGAGTTGATCAGTGTCAGAAACGCTACAAACCCCGGTTAATTTCTACATTCGATGGCTTTTTTTCGATTGGCCACGGTCAACATCCCTCAGGAACCTTAAACCCAGGAGCATTCATCCATGAGCACACCCAAGGCACTGTTGATTCTGCACGGCAAGCAAGCCCTCAACGAAGAGGTGCGGGCTGCAGTGCAGGGCAAGCGCGAACAGGGTTGGGAGTTGGCCGTGCGGGTGACATGGGAGGGTGGCGATGCCCAGCGGTTTGTCGATCAGGCCCTCGCCGATGGCTACACGCGGCTGATTGCCGGCGGCGGTGACGGCACGCTGCGGGATGTGGCCGAGGCCATGGCCCGGGCCAAGACCGAGGCCAGCCTAGTGCTGATGCCCCTCGGCACCGCCAATGATTTTGCCCGCGCCGCCGGTGTGCCACTGGAGCCTGGGCAGGCCCTGGACTTGCTGGACGCGCCGGCCCGTGCCATCGACCTGGGCGAGGTGGGTGGGCAGATCTTCCTTAATATGGCCACCGGCGGATTTGGCAGCCAGGTCACCGCCAACACCTCCGAAGACCTGAAGAAAGTCCTCGGCGGCGCAGCCTACCTGTTCACCGGCCTGTCACGCTTCAGCGAGTTGCGTGCGGCCTACGGCGAATTGCAGGGCCCTGACTTTCACTGGCGCGGCGAGCTACTGGCCTTGGGTATCGGCAACGGGCGCCAGGCCGGTGGCGGTCATGTGTTGTGCCCCGGTGCCCTGGCCGATGATGGTTTGTTGGATATCAGCATCTTGCCGGCGCCCCAGGAAGTGGTCGGCACCCTGCGTAGCCTGATGACGGACGGTTGGGGCCTGGACAACATGTTCGTGCGTGCGCGTTTGCCGTGGGTCGAAATCAAGGTCGCCGAAGGGCTGGCGATCAATCTGGACGGCGAGCCGCTCCAGGGTGATGACTTGCACTTTTCGGCCTTGCCCCAGGCGCTGCGCGTGCATTTGCCGGTGGATTCGCCGTTGCTGACTAATCGTCCAGGCTGATGATCTGTTCGCGCACCGCGAACAACACCAGGCCTGCCACATCAAAAATCTGCAGGCGCTTCATGATCTGCGAACGGTGGGCTTCCACGGTCTTGATGCTCAAACCCAGGCCATGGGCGATTTCCCGGGTGGACTTGCCGCGCACGATCAAACGCAGGATTTCCAGCTTGCGTGCCGTCAGGTTATGGCTGTGGGGCGGCGGGTTGGCCTGGGCCTGATTGCGAATCAGCGCCTGGTTGATCACCGTGTGGGCGATGGCCGGGCTCAGGTAGCGTTCGTTGTTGCGCAAGGCCAGCAGCGCGTGTTCCAGCTCGTTGGCCGTGGTGTCCTTGAGCAGATAGCCATGGGCGCCGGATTCCAGGGCGCACATGATCAGCTCCGGGTCGGTATGCATCGACAGGATCAGCACTTTGCTCTTCGGGTAGGCGCGCTTGAGTTCCTTGAGCGCGTCGAGCCCGCCGGTGTGTTTCATCGACAGGTCGAGCAGCACGATGTCGGGTTGCAGCGCGTCGAAGCGCTCCAGCAACTGGGCGCCGTCGCTCGCTTCGCCGATCACCGCGTAGCCGGGAATATCCATGACCAGCGCACGCACGCCGGCCCTGATCAGGGAGTGGTCATCCACCAGGAGTAAGTTGCACGTCACTCTAGAACCTTATGGGGGTTGGCCCGTTCGAGGGCACGGGGCGCCCAGGGGAAAAGCGCTTCAATCCTTGTGCCAAAGCCTGGCCGGCTATTGACAGACAATGTGCCGCCCAACTGATCAATCCGCTCGGACATGCCAGCCATGCCCCGTTGACCTTCCTGGGCGGGGTTGATGGCGGGCGAAAAGCCCAGGCCGTCATCGCTGATAAACAGTGACAGGCCTTCCGGCAGGCGTTGCAGGCGCACCAGCAGGTTGCGTGCCTGGGCATGGCGCAACATGTTGGTGACGGCTTCCTGGGTAATGCGAAAGGCGGCAACGGCCATTTCTTCCGGGATGCCGGTGAGCCGTTGATGGCATTCCAGGCTCCAGTTTACCTGGGTGTTTTCCAGGGTCTTGAGCAGGTGCGCCCGCAGGCTCGCCTCCAGCCCCAGGCTCGCCAACTGACGAGGATTGAGGATGGCCGACACGTCCTGCACCTTGGCCAGGGTTTCGTTCAGGGTGTTGCACAGCACTGCGCAATGGCCTTGCAGGTCTTCCGGCAGGCGGCGTTTGAGCCATTCACTTTGCAGCTTGGCGGCGGTCAACAGTTGGCCGATATCGTCGTGCAATTCACGGCTCAGGCGATGCCGTTCGTTTTCCTGGACCTGCAACAGACGTTCGGCCAGTTCCTGGGGCTGGAACTTGATGGACTTGCGTGAGCGCCACTGTTGCAGGCCCACCACCAACAGGGTGGCCAGGTTCAATAACAGCAGGGCTAAAGGAAGTTCGGCCGAGCGTGCATAAGCCCACAGGCTAAGCAGGCACGAACACAGGCAGAGCGCGAGGGTCATCCTGCGTGCATTGCTTCGGGACACGGACCTTGCGATGAGTGACTTCAGGCTGGCGTACATAGGAGGCGCATTTCACGTTTATATGCATCATGAAGTTGAGTCACTTCGAGCGGGGCATGGTACCACCACTATTACCGTTGGTCGCCTTTCGCCGAGCGTGATGAGGCGTATTAATCACGGCTGCGCCTCGGGAGGTAGTCCCGGAGTTCAAAGAGTGGGGGAGTTGTATCATTGAAGTTGTTTTGTATCGGTATTGTCGTTAATGGCTTATTGATATTTTTCGGCTAACGACTACGTCATTTGTGATTAGTTGTGGCTGTCGTTTTTGGATAAGGCAGTGATTGAATGCGACATTTTTGCCGGATAAATGCGAAGAGGACTCAAAAGGCGTAGGGCATGCGTTGCTGTTGTGTGTAGCCAAAGTCGCTTTGCGGGATGTGTTGGACGACGGTGGCAATCAATACGGTTTGTTCGGTTTCATCCAGGCTGAGTTTGCCGGTTTTGGTGTCGATCAACTCCAGTTGCCAGGCCAGCAATGTGAGGCAGTTGTGCAATGCATCAAGTGCTTCGTCATGCAGCTGCAAGGGGCTGGCGGCATTGCTGATCAGGTACTGGATATGCCGTGAAAACTCGCTGATCGCCCGCAGGGCCAAGGCTTCCGACTTGTCCGAGAGCTTGATCAGGCTGGCTTTCATGCAGTCGATGGCGTCGCTGTCGTTGCGGATCAAATGCAGGTGGCTCAAGCATTCTTCAGACTTGGCCAGCAACATTTCCGCTTCGAGCAGGAACTCGGGCAGTGCAAGTTGCCACTCTTTGCCGTCGTTCATCATGCAAGTCTCCATAACATACCGTCGGATGATGAGATGTCGCACCGGGTGAATGGCGTAAAACTACCGCTGAAATATGACGAAGATCTGTAGGTCAGATCCGACTTTTCAGTAGGACATTTATTTGAATAACGATCAGGCTCGTCCGGGCCCCCCATAATCTTCAGGGTTGTTCGCACAACTTCTTCGGTTGCCAAGACGTAAGTCTCTGGACGACCCGTAGGCCGCGGGCTTGCGATAGCAAACAAAAGCCTGACTCCATTCATGCAATGAGAATGGCGTCACATTAATGGCTATTAGATATCGCGAATATCAGGTTGGTCCTGATTGTGGATAGGGGAATCCCTTACATAGGGGAACCTCGCGCTGACTTTACGGTCACGCGGCGGCGGTGATAGGCGTTGTGTTGAAGCTGGCTCAGTAAAGCATGATGTCAGTGTGACATCAATGGATTTGCATGGCATTTTAGTGGGGGGTCAAGGTCCGGCGTTTGCCGCCGATAACCCTCTTCAGTGACCAGCACTATCCATCCGCTAAACCCAGGAGTCTTTAATGGCCGGCATTCTCGACACGGTAGATCAACGCACACAATTGGTGGGTGAGAATCGCCTGGAGATCCTCATGTTTCGCCTGGCCGGGCGGCAGCTGTTCGCGATCAACGTGTTCAAGGTGCAGGAAGTGCTGCAATTGCCCAAGTTGACCCTGATGCCCCAGCGCCATCCGTTTGTCTGCGGTGTGGTCAACCTGCGTGGCCAGACGTTGCCGGTCATCGACCTGTCCCAGGCGATTGGCATGCGTCCGCTGATTCCGGGGCCCAACAGCACCATTATTGTCACCGAGTACAACCGTTCGGTGCAGGCATTCCTGGTGGGCGGTGTCGACCGCATCGTCAACATGAACTGGGAGGCAATCCTGCCACCCCCGGCGAGTGCCGGGCGCCAGCATTACCTGACGGCCATCAGCAAGGTCGACGACCAGTTGGTGGAAATCATCGACGTGGAAAAAGTCCTCGCCGAAATCGTGCCCTACAACGCCAAGGTTTCCCGCGAGAAACTCGAAGACCCGGTGCTGGAACGCGCCCGCGGCCGTGAAGTGCTGCTGGTGGATGACTCCAACGTCGCCCTTTCGCAACTGCGTGACACCCTCGGCCAGTTGGGGGTGAAGATGCACATTGCCAGCGATGGCCTCAAAGCGCTGAACATGCTCAAGGGGTGGGCCGACAGCGGCCAGGTGATGACCGACAAGCTGTTGATGATCTTCACCGACGCCGAAATGCCCGAGATGGACGGCTACCGCCTGACCACCGAGATTCGCAATGACCCGCGCCTGCGTGGCCTGTACGTGGTGTTGCACACGTCGTTGTCCGGTAGCTTCAACGATTCGATGGTGAAGAAGGTCGGCTGCGACAACTTCCTCTCCAAGTTCCAGCCCGACAAGTTGGTGGACGTGGTGCGTCAGCGCCTGATGCTGGACGAAGTACCGGCTTGAGCTTAGGGTGACGGCTTTACCCCTCAGGAATGCAGGCCCATGCTTCGTCTCAGCGCGTTGTACCGATACCCCTTGAAGTCCGGCAAGGGTGAAACCTTGCAGCAGATTGGCCTGGACACACTCGGGCTCGACGGGGATCGACGCTGGATGTTGGTGGATGAGGCCAGCGGGCGTTTCCTGACCCAGCGCGCCGTGGCCAAAATGAGCCAGCTGTCGGCGTTGTGGAATAGCGCCGGTGGCCTGACCTTGAGCGCCGAAGGCCAACCTGCCCTCGACGTGCCACTGCCCGGAAGCGAGGCCGAGTTGCGCGGCGTGACCATCTGGCGCGACACCTTGCGCGTGCCCGATGCCGGTGATGAGGCGGGCGCCTGGGTCAGCGAATTCATCGGCAAACCCACGCGCCTGGTGCAAGTGCCGCTGGCGCGTGCGCGCACCACCGAGGCCGGCTACGGCAAGGACGATGACAAGGTTGCATTTGCCGATGGTTTTCCGTTGCTGCTGATCGGCCAGGCGTCCCTGGATGACTTGTCCCAACGGGTCGGTCGACCCATGGAAATGCTGCGTTTCCGTCCCAACCTGGTGATCGAAGGCAGCGAAGCGTTTGCCGAGGACGGCTGGAAGCGGGTACGGATTGGCGATGTAGAGTTCCGCGTGGTCAAGTCCTGCTCACGCTGCATCCTGACCACCATCGACCCGGCGAGCGGCGAACGCAGCGCCGACCGTGAACCGCTGGCCACCCTCAAGACCTATCGTGAGCACGAGGGCGATGTGATGTTCGGCCAGAACCTGGTCAACGATGGGGTGGGCCGCCTGGAAGTCGGTATGCCGGTGACTGTCCTGGAGTAAGCAACCCTGAAATGAAAAATGCCCGTCTCGCAAGAGACGGGCATTTTTTATGGCCGGCGTAAAGATCAGCCGCGGTATTCGCACAGGTAAGCCGTGTCGACCGCTACCTTCAACTGGAACTTGCTGTTGGCTGGCACGTTGAACTGGCTGCCGGCGGCGAAGGTTTCCCAGTCGGTGCTGTCTGGCAGCTTGACGGTCAGCGCGCCCGACACCACGTGCATGATTTCACGCTGGGCGGTGCCGAATTCGTATTCACCCGGGGCCATGACGCCGATGGTCGCCGGACCTTCTGCAGTGCCGAAAGCGATCGACTTGACGGTGCCGTCGAAGTACTCGTTGACTTTAAACATGGGCGAATCCTCGGAAAAAGGGTCAAGAAAGGTCGGCCAGTATGCCTTCTACGCGGGCAAAATCAACGGCAGCAGCCGTGCGGTGTTGCGCGCATCTTCCAGCGCCCGATGCTGTTGGCCATGGAACTGCATGCCCGCCAGTTGCAGCGCGCCGTTGAGCCCCAGAGGCTTGTCCAGGCGCCGAGCCTTGGCGAAGCGCTGCTTGAGGTTCACGTGGGGCGTCTGGCCCAGCACGCTGCTCAAGCCATGGCGCTGCCACTCCAGCTCCAGTTGCTGGCGGTCGTAGTCGCCCCAGCTCGCCCAGCCTTCCAGGCGCGCCTGGTGTTGACCGAGCCAGCGTTCGAACAACGGCCACACCTCATTCAACGGCGCGGCAGCATCGATGTTCGCTTGGGTGATGTGGGTCAACTGGCGGCAGAACGGCGTCAGCAACGGCCTGCGCAACGGCCGCACGAAACGCTGGAAATGATCCAGCTCACGGCCCTGGCGGTTGACCAGGCTCACGCCGATTTCGATGATTTCCATCTCGGTCACGGGCCACCCGCCTTCATCCGTTGTGGCTTCAAGATCAATAATCAGCCAATGAGGCATCGCAGGTTCCCGTACTCTTCCCGTCCTGATGGGGATAGAGCGTAGCTAAGCCTGCTAGTTCCGCCCAGGGCTTACTCGATCTCCAGCAAAATCTGACGGATCCTGACCTGATCTCCCGCAACCGCCTGGATTCGCTTGACCACACCACCCATGCCGGCCTTGAGGGGGTGCTCCATTTTCATCGCTTCCAGCACCAGCAATAGCTGGCCCTGGGTAACTGAATCGCCTTCGCTGACCCGTACCTCGACAATTGCCCCATCCATCGGCGCCTTGACCGTGCCGTCGCCGGCCTCGGCCTGGCGGGCGGCAACGGCTTGTGTGCGGTTATCGATGCACACACCAGGCAGCCAGAGCCGGGTGCCTTGCTGGTGGTAGGCGATGCGACGGCGAATGCCGTTGACCACGGCGGTGGCCCAGCGTCCGTCGGTGGTGAGGTCGCGTATTTCGACGGCGTGCTGATCAATGTCGACCTGCAGGCAATTGTCCGCCAGCACAGTGAGGCTGATTGCCCGGGGCTCATCCTGTTCGGCCAGTTGATAACGCCACGGCACGCTGGCGTTGTTGCGCCAGCCGGATAATGGCTTGGCGTGAGCGTTGGCGCTGTGCTGGTAAAACAGCGCGGCGGCCAATGCCAATTCTTCGTGGGTCGCGTGGGTTCGGGCGATGTCGTTGAAATGCTCGGCGATAAAGCCGGTGCTGAAGTCAGCGGCGACAAACCGGGGATGCTTGAGCAGGCTGGCCAGCAGGCGCTGGTTGGTGGATACGCCGAGCAGTACGCAGTCTTCCACGGCCCTTACCAATTTGCGCCGAGCCTCTTCGCGGGTGGCGCCGTGGGCGATGATCTTGCCCAGCATCGGGTCGTAGAACGGGCTGATGCGTTGGCCTTCCAGCACGCCATGATCGATGCGCACACCGGCCGCCGGCTCCCAGCGCAGCACGTCGCCGGTTTGCGGCAGGAAGCCCTGGGCCGGGTCTTCGGCGTACAGGCGCACTTCCATGGCGTGGCCGTTGAGGGTCACTTGGTCTTGGCGCAGGGGCATGGGCTCACCAGCGGCGATGTGCAGTTGCCAGGCGACGAGGTCGAGGCCGGTGATCAGTTCGGTGACCGGGTGTTCGACCTGGAGGCGGGTGTTCATTTCCAGGAAGTAGAAGTTGCCGTTGCGGTCGAGGAGGAATTCGACGGTGCCGGCACCGACGTAATTGACGGCGCGGGCGGCCTTGAGGGCGGCTTCGCCCATGGCTTGGCGTAGCTCGCCGGTCATGACGGGGCAGGGGGCTTCTTCGATGATTTTTTGATGGCGGCGCTGGATCGAGCAGTCGCGTTCGCCGAGGTAGATCAGGTTGCCGTGGGTGTCGCCGAACAGCTGGATTTCGACGTGACGGGGGTCGATCAGGGCTTGTTCGAGGATCAGTTCGGCGCTGCCGAAGGCGTTTTGCGCTTCGGAGCGGGCGGTGCGCAGGTGTTCCAGCAGGGTGTCGGGGCTGTGCACCAGGCGCATGCCGCGACCGCCGCCGCCGGCGCTGGCCTTGATCATCAGGGGATAGCCGATGTGGGCGGCTTGTTGTTGCAGGGTTGGGTCGTCCTGGTCGGGGCCTTGGTAGCCTTTGATGCAGGGGACGCCGGCGTTGAGCATGGCGAGTTTTGAGAGGCGTTTGCTGCCCATCAATTCGATGGCTTCGGGGCTGGGGCCGATGAAGGTCAGGCCGGCGTTTGCGCAGACGCGGGCGAAGTCGGGGTTTTCGGAGAGGAAGCCGTAGCCGGGGTGGATGGCGTCGGCGCCGGTGCGGTGGGCGGCGTTGAGGATGGCTTCGATGTTCAGGTAGGACTGGGTGACCGGGGCGGGGCCGATGTTGATGGCTTCGTCGGCCATCTGGACGTGCAGGGCTTCGGTGTCGGCTTCGCTGTAGATCGCTACCGTGCGGTAGCCCAGGGATTGGGCGGTGCGCTGGATGCGGCAGGCGATTTCGCCGCGGTTGGCGATCAGGATTTTGTTGAACATCGGCATGGTGGTGGTCCTTGGCTTGTCGGGTACATATCCGTTTCTTCGGTAACGGCCGCTTATGGTTCCGCTCTTACAGCGGGTCACTTTTGAAAAGCGCAAAAGTAACCAAAACGCTCTGCCCCGCCTGTCGGCGCCTCGCTGTGGCTCGGCGTTCCCTCACTCCGGCACTGCTCCGCGGGCCGCCGCGACGGGCCATCCATGGCCCGGCGCGGCTAAACCGGCGTCCTGCCGGTTTACCCGCTCCGCACTGCCTGCGTTCGGCCTCGGGCTTATTGGGGCAGTCAGATCAAGATCAAAAGCAAGAGCACAGCGGCCTCCCGGCCGGCTTGAGTGTTAAAAGCAAAGGCAAGATCCAGAGCGAAAGCCAAATCTGAAGCTGATGCAGCTCTGCTTTTCTGTGGGAGCTGGCTTGCCTGCGATGCAGACACCTCGGTTCTTCAGATACACCGAGGTGATGCCATCGCAGGCAAGCCAGCTCCCACATTTGGACCGTGCCCGCTTTAGCTTTTGATTTTGCTCTTCAACACTCAAGCCGGCCGGGAGGCCGCTGTGCTCTTGATCTGCTTTTGATCTTGATCTTAGGCGCCCCGTTAAACCACGCTGGCCGAACGCAGGCTTTGGAGCGTGGGTAACCTGGCAGGACGCCAGGTTAGCCGTCCTGGGCCATGGATGGCCCATCGCGGCGGCCCACGGTCCAAAGCCGGAGTGAGGGCACACCGAGCCTAAGCGAGGTGCCGAGTGGTGGGGCAAGAGCGTTTTGCTTACTTTTGCGCTTTTCAAAAGTGAGCCGCTGTAAGAGCGGAACCAATAGCGGCCATCACCGCAGAAACGGATATGCCCCCCATTCATCGCGCCCACCGAGGCTTGCGCTTCTGCACAAAAGCCTGAGTCCCCTCAACCCCTTCCTCCCCGCTAACCGCCTCGGCAAACCATTCAGCCGCCTGGTCCAGCAACGGCCCCAAAGCCTGCTCACCACTGGCCAAGACCAACGCCTTGGTCCGCGCATTAGCCCCCGGAGCAGAGCGCAAAACCTGCCCCAACACCTCATCCACGCGCTCCGCCAACGCCTGGGAATCGTGCTCCACAAAATGCACCAACCCCAACCGCAGCGCCTCAACCCCATCAAACCGCGCCGCCGTCAAAGCCAACCGCCGCGCCTGAGTCAACCCGATACGCTTCACCACAAACGGCGCAATCTGCGCCGGCAACAACCCAAGGCTGGTCTCCGGCAACCCAAACTGCGCCTGATGATCCGCAATCGCCACATCACTGACACACACCAACCCAAACCCACCCCCCAACACGGCGCCCTGAAGCACCACAATCACCACCTGCGGCAGCGCCTCAACCTCCTGCAACAGTGTGCCAAACGCCCGGTTCAACGCCTGCAACCCACCCGTGGTCCCAGCGCGCGCCATGTCCTTCACATCCCCGCCGGCCGAAAAATGCCCACCGGCGCCACTGATAACTACCGCCCGAAAGGCTTTATCCCCGGCCACATCGGCGAGTACCGAACGCAACTCTGTCACCATCTCAAGGCTCATGGCATTGCGGCTGTCAGGCCGATTGAGCGTCACATGCAACACCCCGTTATGCGGCTCCAGCAACAACGTATTCACGACTTTTTCCCCGGCAAGGTGCCCATCAATTTGCAGATGATCCCCAGCATGATCTCGTCCGCCCCACCGCCAATCGACACCAACCGCACATCCCGATAAGCCCGGGCCACCGGGTTGTCCCACATGAATCCCATGCCGCCCCAATATTGCAGACAACTGTCACTCACTTCCCGCCCCAGGCGCCCGGCCTTGAGCTTGGCCATGGAGGCCAGGCGCGTCACGTCCTGGCCCTTGATGTATTGCTCGGTGGCTTGGTACACCAGCGCCCGCAGGCATTCGATTTCGGTGGACAGCTCGGCCAGGCGGAAGTGGATCACCTGGTTGTCGATCAACGCTTTGCCGAAGGTCTTGCGCTCCTTGCAGTACTCGATGGTGCTATCGATGCAGTACTCCAGGCCCTTGACCATATTGGCCGCGCCGAACAGACGTTCTTCCTGGAACTGCAGCATCTGCATCATGAACCCCGCGCCTTCATGGCCGATGCGGTTGCGCTGGGGGATGCGCACGTCGTCGAAAAACACCTGGGCGGTTTCCGAGCTGTGCATGCCGAGCTTTTCCAGGGGCGGGCTGACGCTGATGCCGGGGGTGTTCATCGGCACCATGATCAGCGACTTGTTGATGTGCGGCTTGTCGTCGGAGGTGTTGGCCAGCAGGCAGATAAAGTCGGCGCTCGGTGAATTGGTGATCCACATCTTGCTGCCGTTGATCACATAGTCGGTGCCGTCCTTGCGGGCATGGGTTTTCAGCCCGGCCACGTCGGAGCCGGCGCCGGTTTCCGAGACGCCGATGCAGCCCACTTGTTCGCCGCTGATGGCCGGGCGCAGGAATTCCTCCCGTAGCTCATCGGAGCCGAAGCGGGCGAGGGCCGGGGTGCACATGTCGGTTTGCACGCCAATGGACATCGGGATGCCGCCGCAGCGGATGCTGCCGAATTCTTCGGCGGCGACGATGGAGTAGCTGTAGTCGAGGCCCATGCCGCCGAATTTTTCCGGTTTGGAGATGCCCAGCAAACCGAGGTCGCCGGCCTTGCGGAAGATCTCGTGGATCGGGAAGCGTCCGGCCTTTTCCCATTCATCTACATGCGGGTTGATCTCGCGCTCGACAAAGCCACGGACGGTGCGGCGCAGTTCTTCGTGTTCCTGGGTGAAGATCATTTTTATTGTTCTCCCTATGGGGACGCGGAGCGTCCCGGGCTGCATTCCCACGCGGGGCGTGGGAACGATCATCAAAACCGCGCTGCACCAAAGCTGTTGGGCTGTAGTTGCCGCACTTCGGCCTCGTGGCAGATGTCCAGTAGAAACCCGAGCAAGGTCCGTGTGTCCCGGGGGTCAATCAGCCCGTCGTCCCACAGGTTCGCGCTGCCGTAGAGCGCGGTGGATTGGCTGTCGAGTTTCTGTGCGGTGACCTGTTCGAGCATGTCGAGCACCTTGGGGTCGGGCACCAGGCCGTCTTTCAGTTGCTTGGCTTCGGTGACGATTCGCAGCACTTTGCCCGCCTGGGCGCCACCCATCACGGCGGTGCGGCTGTTGGGCCAGGCGAAGATGAAGCGCGGGTCGAGACCGCGGCCGCACATCGCGTAGTTGCCGGCGCCATAGGAACCACCGACGATGATGGTCAATTTCGGCACCCGGGCATTGGCCACCGCCTGGATCATCTTCGCGCCGTGCTTGATCACGCCTTGTTGTTCCGACTCGGTACCCACCATGAAACCGGTGGTGTTGTGGAAGAACAGCAGCGGCGTCTGGCTCTGGTCGCACAGTTGGATAAATTGCGCGGCCTTGCTCGCGCCCTTCGGGGTGATCGGCCCGTTGTTGCCGATAAAACCGCAGGCGCGACCCTGGATGTGCAAGTGGCCGCAGACGGTGTGCGGGTCGAACTCGCCCTTGAACTCCAGGAAGTTGGAACCATCAGCCAGCCGCGCGAGGATTTCGCGCACGTCGTAGGTTTTTTTCGGATCGTCCGGGATCAGCCCCAATAGCTCTTCAATCGGGTACAACGGCTCGCTATAAGCGCGCTTTGGCACAGGCGGCAAGCGGTCATCCCACGGTAACAGGCTGACGATCTCACGCACGATGCGCACACCGTCAGCGTCGTTTTCCGCCAGGTATTCGGCGGTGCCGGCGGTTTGCGCGTGCATCTCGGCGCCGCCCAGTTCTTCATCGGTGGCGACTTCGCCGGTAGCCGCCTTGAGCAGCGGCGGGCCGGCCAAAAACAGCTTGGCCTTGCCACGCACCACCACCACGTAATCCGACAGCCCCGGCTGATAGGCGCCGCCCGCCGTGGCCGAGCCATGCACCACGGTGATCTGCGGCAACCCCATGGCCGACATCCGCGCCTGGTTGGCGAAGCTGCGTGCGCCTTCGACGAAAATCTCGGCGGCGTAGTTGAGGTTGGCGCCGCCGCTTTCCGCCAGCGTCACCACTGGCAATTTGTTTTCCATGGCGATCTGTTGCAGGCGCAGGGATTTTTTCAGGCCCGAGGGGGAAATGGTTCCACCTTTGATTGCGCTGTTGTTGGCCACCACCAGCATGCGCACGCCGCTGACGTAGCCGATGCCGGCGATCAACCCGCCACCGGCGGCGCTGCCGTCCTTGTCGTCGTGGAGTTTGTAGCCGGCCAGGCTCGCCAGTTCGAAGAACGGCGCGCCAGGGTCCAGCAGCAAATTCAGGCGTTCCCGTGGCAGCAGCTGCCCGCGCTTGTCGAACTTGGCCTTGGCTTCGGCGGCCTTGCTCAGCAGGTTTTGCTCCAGCTGGTGCAGTTGATTGACGCCTGTGAGCAGTGCTTCGCGGTTCTGCGCGAATTGCGGGCTGTGGGCGTCGAGTTGCGAGTCGATCACCGGCATGGCTTATTTCTCCTCCTTGAGCACATCCGGCAAATAAGCCCGGTGGAAACCATTAAAGGACACGCTCGGCGGTTGCGCCTTGTGCAGCGGCCAGGCGCGGCTGCCGAGGCTGGCGGCGCCGTCGATGCGCAAGGTGCTGCCGCTGACGAACGCGGCGGCGGGGCTGAGCAAAAACACAATCGCCGCGCTGACTTCCGATTCGGTGCCGATGCGTTTTAGCGGTACATGCTCGCGCAAGGTCGGGATCACCGCCTTGAACGCGCCTTCGTAAGTATCCATGCCACTCGATGCAATCCAGCCGGGCGCCACGGCGTTGACCCGCACCCCGGCGTAACCCCATTCGAATGCGGCGGTCTTGGTGAAGTTGTCCATGCCCGAACGCGCCGCGCCGGAGTGGCCCATGCCCGGCATGCCGCCCCACATGTCGGCGAGCATGTTGACGATGGACCCGCCGTGTTTGCTCATGCACTGGTTGAACACTTCCCGAGCCATCAGGAATCCGCCCACCAGGTTGGTGCGCAGCACGGTTTCGAAACCCTTCTGGTTGATCGACGCGAGCGGCGAGGGGTACTGGCCGCCGGCATTGTTTACCAGACCATGAATCGGGCCGTGTTCCTGGAGGATCTGGCTGACCAGCGCCTTCACCGCTTCTTCATCACGAATATCGCAGGCCTGCCAACTGGCGCGGCCGCCGTCTTCACTGATCTCCGCCGCGACCGTTTGCAGTTTTTCCGGCTTGCGCCCCACCAGAATCACATGGGCGCCGAGGGCCGCCAGCTCGTGTGCGGTACAGCGGCCAATGCCACTGCCGCCGCCGGTGACGATGATGGTTTGCCCCTGGAACAAGTCGGCTTTGAAGATCGAGTCGAAGGCCACGGCGTGGGTCCTTTAAGTGAATTGATCGGCAATGTGTTGTGGCACGGCAATCGGGATTTCCAGCAGTTGTTGGGCGAAGGCTTTGCCTTGGGGGTCGATGCGCAGGCTGGCAATCCCGCCGCCGCCCAGGGCGTTTTCCAGCAGGAAGTTCAGGCTGTGGCTGCCGGGTAAGTACCAGCGCTCGACACGGCCGTGGATCGGGTCGAGCACGTGGCTCATCCAGTCGACGATCACTTCGGGGGTCAAGGCTTCGGCGATCCACGGCAGGTATTCGGGCTCGCGGGCGATCACCCCGATGTTGCTGTGGTTGCCCTTGTCGCCGGAGCGGGCCACGGCCAGCTTGACCAGCGGCACGTTGGCATCGGCACGGCCTTGGGGTTTGGGCGGATCACTCCGCTCGATTGAAGTGTTCAAGGGTTCGGCGACAGGCAGTTCGTAGGGATGCCGTTCGCCAAGAAAGTCGACCTGCAACTGGCAGGCGCTTTTATCGATCAGGAACGAAAATAGCCGAATCAGCGGGTACACCGTGGGCCGCCCGCCGACGATCCCGGTGAGCCCCGGCGCCATGCCGGTGGCCGCCTGGGCAATTTCCCGGGCGAACAGTACCAATGCCTGTTTGCTCGGATGACGCACCGCCAGTTTCACTACCACTTCGCGGCAGTCCTGACGTTGGGCGTGAGGGCCGTAGGTGGCTTCGCTGCCCAGCAGTTCGATGTTGACGTCGGTGTAGGGCGCCCAGCCGCGCTGGCTGAACAGCTCTGAGGTCTTGCTGATGATCGCCTGGCTGACCCGCTCGGCCTTGGCCACCGCGTCGATCCCGGCAATCAGGCAACTGGCGGTGCAGCGAAAACCGTCCGGGTAAGTGGCGCTGACCTTGTACTGGTCGGTGGGCGGCAGGCCTTTGGCGCCGTGCAGGTGCACGCGGTTTTTGCCTTGTTGCTGGAGCTTTACGTGGCTGAAGTCGCAGATCACGTCGGGCAGCAGGTAGGCGCGCGGGTCGCCGATTTCATACAGCAATTGCTCGGCGACGCTCAGTTCGCTGATCAGCCCGCCAGTGCCGTCGACCTTGCTGACGGTGAACTGGCCATCGGCGCTGACCTCCACAATCGGGAATCCGATGTGTTCGTAGTCCGGCACCTCGCGCCAATCGGTGAAGTTGCCGCCGGTGCACTGGGCCCCACATTCGATGATATGCCCGGCCAATGCCGCCTGGGCCAGGCGGTCGTAATCCTGCCAAGACCAGTTGAATTCATGCACCAGCGCCGCGCTGACCACCGCGCTGTCCACCACACGGCCAGTGATGACGATGTCGGCGCCCAGCTTCAATGCCCGCACGATGCCCGGCGCGCCGAGGTAAGCGTTGGTGGACACGCACATTGGCGGCAAAGGCGCGCCGCTGAACATGTCGGTGATGCCGTGCAGTTGCTTGAACTGCGGTTGCAGGTCATCCCCCAGCAGCACGGCGATCTTCAACGGGATTTGCGCCTGGTCGCAGGCCGCCTGCAACGCGGCGGCGCAGGCCTGGGGGTTGATCCCGCCGGCATTGCTGATCACACGGATGCCCTGGCGCTGGATATCCGCCAGCAGTGGCGTCAGCACCTCGACGAAATCCGTGGCATAGCCGGCCTGGGGATCCTTCATCCGTGCCCCGGCGAGGATCGACAGGGTGACTTCCGCCAAGTAGTCGAACACCAGGTAATCCAGCGCGCCGCCTTCTACCAACTGCGCAGCGGCGGTGCAGGTGTCGCCCCAGAAGGCGCTGGCGCAGCCGATGCGTACCGTCTTGTTCATGGGGCGTCCCTTCCTCTGGTTTGCTGGCACCCACACTACCAAGCAAGCGCTTGGTTTGTAAACTCTGGTCACAACTTTGCCCCAAGCGCTTGCTTGGTTGGCTGCCACGGCCTAAATTGCCGCCCAAGACGTAACCAGAAGTTAAGGAGAGCAGCATGGATGAGCAAAAAGCCCTGCGGGTGATGCGCACCATGGTCGATGCCGGCCAATTGACCGACCCCGACAGTGCCCGTGGCAAGTTGCTGCAAACCGCGGCCCACCTGTTTCGCAACAAGGGCTTTGAGCGCACCACCGTGCGTGACCTGGCCGGCGCGGTCGGGATCCAGTCCGGCAGCATCTTTCATCACTTTAAGAGCAAGGACGAAATCCTGCGGGCGGTGATGGAGGAAACCATCCACTACAACACCGCCCTGATGCGCGCTTCTCTGGCCGAGGCGACCAACGTGCGGGAGCGGGTGTTGGCGCTGATTCGCTGTGAATTGCAGTCGATCATGGGTGGCAGCGGCGAGGCCATGGCGGTGCTGGTGTATGAGTGGCGTTCACTGTCGGCCGAGGGCCAGGCCCAAGTGCTGGCCTTGCGGGATATTTACGAAGATATCTGGTTGCAGGTGCTGGGTGAGGCCAAGGAGGCCGGTTATATCAAGGGCGATGTATTTATCACCCGGCGCTTCCTGACCGGCGCATTATCCTGGACCACCACCTGGTTTCGCGCCCAGGGCAGCATGACCCTGGAGCAACTGGCCGATGAAGCTTTGCTGATGGTTTTGAAAGCTGACTAGTTCGTTCGCGCAAGCTATTAATTGTGTGGCAGAAAGTTGTCTCGCTAGACAAAAACGCCTAGCTTAGCGGGATCAAAGTTTTCGACGGTGTGTGCCTTGATGTTTTCGCCCTGGCGATTGGCTGCAGGACTCTCAATATTGGCACTTGGCGCACTGTGGCTGATGCCGGCTTCGGCCGCCCAATTGGTGAGGGTCGGTGCTGCGCATTTTCCGCCGTATACGGTGCGCCCGGAGCAGGGCGCCGACACCGGGTTGCTGCCGCAACTGGTGGAAGCCTTGAATGCCCTGCAAACCGATTACCAGTTCGTGCTGGTGCCCACCTCGATCCCCCGGCGGTTTCGCGACTTCCAGCAAGGCCGGGTGGATATGGCGATCTTCGAAAATCCGAACTGGGGTTGGCAGGATATTCCCCATACGGCAGTCGACATGGGCCTGGAAGACGCCGAAATCTTCGTCGCCCAGCGTGAGCCTGGCCGCGACCAAGGGTATTTCACCGACCTGACCGGCAAGCGGCTGGCGGTGTTCAGCGGCTATCACTACGCATTCGCCAACTTCAACCCCGACCCCAAGTACCTGGTGGAGCACTTCAACGCCACCTTGACCTATTCCCACGACAGCAACCTGCTGATGGTCGCCCGTGGCCGGGCCGACATCGCCCTGGTGACGCGCTCCTATCTCAGTGATTTTTTGGCGCGCAATGCCGACACGGCGGGGCAGTTCCTGGTGTCCGAGCGAATTGACCAGGTGTACCACCACTATGCTTTGCTGCGGCCCAAGGCGCCGATCACGGGAGCGACGTTCGCCGGGCTGCTCAAGCAGTTGCGGGACAATGGCCAGTTGCTGAAGATCTTCGAGCCTTACCGCATCGATGTGATGCCGGTGCCGTGATCGTCTAAATTTTTGCCCTTGGCTCACGTCACTTGTTGAACTGTCGACGATTCGTGAGCCCATCCCATGCCCCATCTGAATGACCTGTCTGTCCTGCCGTTGCCGGCGGGGCCTGCCCTGAATGCTGATGAAACTGACAGCCGTCTGAGCCTGACCCTTGAGGGGCAGCCGCTGATTCGCTTGCGCCTTGAACGGGGTGATGAGCTGTTGGTGCATTTGCAGGAGCCCGGCCTTGTGCCGGCTGCCCGGGCGTTGTGGGCGGCCTGTTACTGGTTGTTTGTCAAAGAGCCTGGGCGTCAGCGGCTGGTTTGGCGACTTGAGCATGCGCCTGAGGATGCGTTGCGCAGTGGGTTGCTGGTGGCGACCGAAGTTGCCGGGCAGTTTTATTGTGAGCGCACGTTGTTCTGGCAATTGCCGCAGCCGTGGTTGGGGCAGTCGGTGACCGGGACTTATCCGCAGCAGATGATCATCAGTGGCGGTAAGCGTCATCCCGCGCGTGCGCCGAAGCCTCGGGGTGAGGTTTATCGGCGCTTTGATGCGCGGTTGGGTGCCTGGATTTCACTGCGCACGGTTGAGATTGATGTTGATCTGGCGCGATTCAATCGTTGGCAGAACAGTACGCGGGTGGCGAATTTCTGGCAGGAAAGTGGCAGCCTGGAGCAGCATCGGGAGTATCTGGACAAGCTGGAAGCGGATCCCCATGCGTTGACGTTGATTGGCTGTTTTGATGATGAGCCGTTTGCGTATTTCGAGGCGTATTGGGCCAAGGAGGATCGGATTGCGCCGTTCTATGACGTGGCGGATTACGATCGCGGGATTCATATGTTGGTGGGTGAGGAGCATCACCGGGGGCCGCATAAGGTGGCGAGTTGGTTGTCGGCGTTGGTGCATTACCTGTTTCTTGATGATCCGCGTACGCAGCGTGTGGTGGCGGAGCCTCGGGCGGATAACGGGAAGATGATTGGGCATATGCAGAATCAGTGTTTCCACTGTGAGAAGGAGTTTGATTTTCCGCATAAGCGGGCGGCGTTGATGATCCTGGGGCGGGAGCGGTTTTTTGAGCGGTGTGGGTTGGTTTGACCTGGGTGTATATCCGTTATTTAGGTAATGGCCGCTTATGGTTTCGCTCTTACAGCGAGTCACTTTGCAAAAGCGGCAAAGTAACCAAAACGCTCTGCCCCGCCTGTCGGCACCTCGCCTAGGCTCGGTGTTCCCTCACTCCGGCATTGCTCCGCGGGCCGCCGCGACGGGCCATCCATGGCCCGGCGCGGCTAAACCGGCGTCCTGCCGGTTTACCCGCTCCGCACTGCCTGCGTTCGGCCTCGGGCTGAATGGGGCAGTCAGATCAAGATCAAGATCAAAAGCAAAAGCACAGCGGCCTCCCGGCCGGCTTGAGTGTTAAAAGCAAAGGCAAGATCCAGAGCGAAAGCCAAATCTGAAGCTGATGCAGCTCTGCTTTTCTGTGGGAGCTGGCTTGCCTGCGATGCAGACAACTCGGTCTTCCAGATGCACCCAGTTGATGCCATCGCAGGCAAGCCAGCTCCCACATTTGACCGTGCCCGCTTTTGATTTGGCTTTTGTTTTTGCTCTTCAACACTCAAGCCGGCCGGTAGGCCGCTGTGCCCTTGATCTGCTTTTGATCTTGATCTTAGGCGCCCCGTTAAACCACGCTGGCCGAACGCAGGCTTTGGAGCGTGGGTAACCCGGCAGGACGCCGGGTTACCCACGCTGGGCCAAGGATGGCCCATCGCGGCGGCCCACGGTCCAAAGCCGGAGTGAGGGCACTCCGAGCCTGGGCGAGGAGCCGAGTGGTGGGGCAAGAGCCTTTTGGTTACTTTTGGGCTCCTTTCAAAAGTGACCCGCTGTAAGAGCGGAACCAATACCCGCCATCACACAAATAACGGATATGTACCCAGCAGCAGACCCAATCAAACCCGCCGCGCAAACGTGTCGCTATGAGTCCCGGAAACCTTCCGGCAATGCACCAACGCATCCCGAATCATAAAGTTCACCAGCGTCGGCGAAACCCCAAGCTCCTTGGCAATATCCTTCTGCGGCACCCCATGCAGCCGATACATCTCAAACGCATAACGCGTGCGCTGAGGCAAATCGGTCAACGCATCAGCAATGTTCTCCAGCGTCGAAAAGTTGATGTGCGACGTCTCAGGTGAAGCCCCGTGAATAACCACATTCAAGCCTTCCTCTTCCGGGCCGGAGTATTTCAGCTCCAGCGCCTGCTTGCGGTAGTGATCGATGGCCAGGTTACGCACGATCTGAAACAGGTAACTGAGCTGCGCCTTGAACGATGACGTGATGGTGGGGGCCGATTGCAACCGGAAGTAGGCGTCTTGCACCACGTCTTCAGCGCGTGAGCGGCAGCCGGTAATGCGTGCTGCGATCTTGACCAGGATCAGTCGATTGTCGACGAAGGCCTGGAGTAGGGGTGAGTCGCACCTGCCTGTGGATACTTGTTCCGTCATGGAAATCACCTTGCTGCAAAAGAGGTTGGGGGAGGGCGTCCTTGCTGAGGCCTCCTACACATCGGGCAACAAATTATGCTTAATGATAATGATTGTCAAATGAGAAGACGAACTAATCTTATGCTTTATCGAGAGGTGTGAACGGCGTCTCGCTGACTAATTATTTCCAGGGGCCATCCGTTCTCATGGGTGACAGGCCAGTTAACAAACCGGCCAAGGATCAGCGCCTGGAGGAGGACAAAATGGGTTTTTATCGTGTGAGCGGGAGTGGTCTGAAATGAACACGCCGGCTCGATTACGCCTGTTTTGCCTGCCGTATTCCGGCGCCAGCGCCATGGTCTACAGCCGTTGGCGGCGGGCGTTGCCCGAGTGGTTGCAGGTGCGGCCGCTGGAACTGCCCGGGCGCGGCATGCGCATGGACGAGCCGTTGCAGCGCGATATCAAGGCATTGGCCGCGCAACTGGCTGATGAGATCAGCGCGGAACTGGACGAGCCTTACGCCTTGTTTGGCCACAGCCTCGGCGGTCTGCTGGCGTTCGAGCTGGCCCATGCCCTGCGTGAGCGCGGTGTACCGCAGCCGTTGGCGCTGTTTGCGTCGGGTACCGCCGGCCCGGCCCGTCGCGATGTCAGCGAATACGCTATCGAGAAAAACGACGAGCAACTGATCGCCCGCTTGCGTCAACTCAAGGGCACCGGCGAAGAGGTGCTGGCCAATGCCGAACTGATGCAGTTGATGCTGCCGATCCTGCGGGCCGACTTCCTGCTGTGTGGCAGTTTCGAGTACGGCGAGCGCGAGCCGCTGAGCCTGCCCATCCACGTATTCGGCGGCAAGCAGGACACGGTGCGCGCTGATCAATTGCTGGACTGGCAGCAGGACACCGCCAGCGGTTTTTCCCTCGACATGTTCGACGGACACCATTTCTTCCTGGTGCAGCACGAGAGCTCCGTACTGCGCTGTGTGCGGCGTTACGCCGACGAACACTTGGCCCGCTGGCGCAACGACGTCGCGCGGCAGATGGCCCGGGCCGCCGGCTGAACAAGCTGCCCCGGCCACACATTCCCCGATTTCCCAGTTAGCCGATTTCAGGCAGGAACCCCATGATGGACGCCTTCGAACTTCCCCGCACCCTGGTCCAGTCCCTTCAACGCCGCGCCGCGCAAACCCCGGATCAACTGGCGTTGCGTTTCCTCGCCGAGACGGCCGAGCAGAGTGTCGTCCTCAGTTACCGCGACCTCGACCTGCGCGCCCGCACCATCGCCGCGGCCTTGCAGGCCAACGCCGTGTTGGGCGATCGCGCGGTGCTGTTGTTCCCCAGTGGGCCGGATTATGTCGCGGCGTTCTTTGGTTGCCTGTATGCCGGTGTCATCGCAGTACCGGCTTACCCGCCGGAGTCCACTCGCCGTCATCATCAGGAGCGCCTGCTGTCGATCATCGCGGACGCCGAGCCGCGGTTGCTGCTGACTACCTCCAGCCTCGGGGATTCGTTGCTGCAACTCGAAGGTGCACCGCAGTTGCTGTGCGTCGACAGCCTCAGTGCCGAAATCGCGAGCCATTGGGTCGCGCCCAACTTGCAAGACGATGACATCGCCTTCCTGCAATACACCTCCGGTTCCACCGCGTTGCCCAAGGGCGTGCAAGTCACCCACGGCAACCTGGTGGCCAACGAGCTGCTGATCCGCCGGGGCTTCGGCATCGACCTGAACCCCGACGACGTGATCGTCAGTTGGCTGCCGCTGTACCACGACATGGGGCTGATCGGCGGGCTGCTGCAACCGATCTTCAGTGGCGTGCCGTGCGTGTTGATGTCGCCTGCTTACTTCCTCGGTCGGCCCCTGCGCTGGCTCGAAGCGATCAGCGAGTACGGCGGCACCATCAGCGGCGGCCCGGACTTCGCCTACCGCTTGTGCAGCGAGCGGGTCAGCGAGTCGGCATTGGATCGCCTGGACCTGAGCAAGTGGCGCGTGGCGTATTCCGGCTCAGAACCGATCCGCCTCGACACCCTGGAACGCTTTGCCGAGAAGTTCGCCGCTTGCGGTTTTACCTCGAATAACTTCTTCGCATCCTATGGCTTGGCGGAAGCCACCTTGTTCGTTGCCGGCGGCACCCGTGGCCAGGGCATCCCGGCCCTGCGCCTGGACGAACAGGCTTTGGCCGCCAACCGCGCCGAGCCCGGGCAGGGTGCGGCGATCATGAGTTGCGGCACCAGCCAGCCCGAACACGCAGTGCTGATTGCCGACCCCGCCACCCTGGCGACGCTCCCCGACAATGCCGTCGGTGAAATCTGGGCCACTGGCCCGAGCATCGCCCACGGCTACTGGCGCAATCCTGAAGCCACCGCCAAGACCTTCGTCCAGCACGAAGGCCGTACCTGGCTGCGGACCGGCGACCTCGGGTTTATCCGCGAAGGTGAAGTGTTCATCACTGGCCGTCTGAAAGACCTGCTGATCGTGAGGGGTCATAACCTGTATCCCCAGGACATCGAGCAAGCCATCGAGCGCGAAGTGGAAGTGGTGCGCAAGGGTCGGGTCGCGGCGTTCGCGGTGAATGACCAGGGCCTGGAAGGCATCGGCATCGCCGCCGAAATCAGCCGCAGCGTGCAGAAAATCCTGCCGCCTGAAGCGCTGATCAAGGCGATTCGCCAAGCAGTGGCCGAGGCCTGCCAGGAAGCGCCGAGCGTGGTGGTATTGCTCAACCCCGGTGGCTTGCCGAAAACTTCCAGCGGCAAGGTGCAGCGTTCGGCCTGTCGCACGCGGTTGGCAGATGGCAGCCTCGACAGTTATGCGCAGTTCCCCGGTGTGCCAGCGCAGGTCGGCGATGCAGCCCTGCAATCCGAACTGCAAAGTCAGATTGCCGCGATCTGGTGCGAGCAATTGCAGGTGGCACAGGTCGCCGCCGACGATCACTTCTTTCTGCTGGGGGGCAACTCCATCAGCGCCACACAGGTCGTCGCTCGCCTGCGGGAAACCCTCGGCCTGGAATTGAACCTGCGCCTGTTGTTCGAAGCGCCCACTCTGGCTGCCTTCGCCACCAGCGTCGCGCAATTGCAGCAGGACGGCGGCGTGGCCCAAGGCGCGATCCATGCGCTGTCACGCCAGGAAGACCTGCCGCAATCCCTCGCGCAGAACCGCCTGTGGATCACCTGGCAGCTGGACCCGCAAAGCAGCGCCTACACTATCCCCGGCGCCCTGCGTTTGCGCGGCGAGCTGGATGAAGACGCGGTGCGCGCAACCTTCCAGCAACTGATCCAGCGCCACGAGTCCCTGCGCACGCGCTTCTTTGAACGCGATGGCCAAGGCTTCCAGCGGGTCGACGTCCAGGCTGATTTCGAGCTGCAAGTCATCGACCTCAGCGACCTGCCCACCGCCGAACGTGAAGCCCGGGCCAACCAGATCCGCGAAGATGAAGCCCGCACCCAGTTCGACCTGGAGAAAGGCCCACTGCTGTGGGTGACGTTGGTGCGCCTGGAGGACGAAGACCACCAACTGCTGGTGACGATGCACCACATCATCGCGGACGGCTGGTCGCTCAACGTTTTGATCGACGAATTCTCCCGCCTGTACGCCGCGGCGTCCCAAGGCCAAACCCTGGAGTTGCCGGCGCTGGCCCTGCAATACGCTGACTACGGCAGCTGGCAGCGCCAGTGGCTGGCCGAGGGCGAGGGCCAGCGGCAACTGGCTTACTGGAAACAACAACTGGGTGACGACCACCCAACCCTGAGCCTGGCCACCGATCACCCGCGCTCGGCGCAGCATATTCGCAGTGCTTCACGCCACAGCGTGCGTGTGACCGCGAGCCTCAGCGAAGCCATTCGCAAGACCGCCCAAACCCACGAATCCACCCCGTTCATGCTGCTGCTCGCGGCATTCCAAAGCCTGCTCTATCGCTACAGCGGCCAGCGCGATATCCGCATCGGCGTGCCCAACGCGAATCGTCCACGTCAGGAAACCCAAGGCCTGATCGGGTTCTTTATCAACACCCTCGTACTGCGCGCTGAACTGGATGCACGCCTGCCATTTGCCGATCTGCTCGCTGCAACGCGAACTGCTGCCTTTGGCGCCCAGGCCCATCAGGACCTGCCCTTCGAGCAACTGCTGGAAGCCTTCCCGCGAGCCCGGGAGCAGGGCCTGTTCCAGGTGATGTTCAACCACCAGCAACGCGACCTCAGTGCCTTGCGCCGCTTGCCGGGCCTGCTCGCCGACGAGTTGGCGTGGCATAGCCGCGAAGCCAAGTTCGACCTGCAACTGCACACTGAAGAAGACCGCAACGGCCGCCTGAGCCTGTCCTTCGACTACGCCGACGAACTGTTCGACGCCGCCACCATCGAGCGGTTGACCGAACACTTCATCAACCTGCTGCAAGCCATTTGCGAGCAACCGCAACAGGCCATCGGTGACCTGAAGCTGCTGCACGCCGACGAACACACCCAACAACGCCAGTGGAGTGCCGCGCCTTGCACACCGGCGCAGAGCTGGCTGCCGGAACAACTCAACCAACAGGTTTCGGAACGCACCGCGCTGGTGTGGCAGGACGGCAGCCTGACCTTCGCCCAACTGCACACCCAGGCCAACCGCCTGGCTCATTACCTGCGGGACAAGGGCGTCGGCCCGGACGTGTGCGTGGCCATCGCCGCCGAGCGTTCGCCGCAACTGCTGATCGGCCTGCTGGCAATCATCAAGGCCGGCGGTGCCTATGTGCCGCTGGATCCGGATTACCCATCCGAGCGCCTGGCCTACATGCTCAAGGACAGCGGCGTGCAACTGCTGTTGACCCAGACTTCGCTGCTGGAGCAATTGCCCACGGCTGAAGGCGTCTGCGTCATCGCCATGGACAGCCTCAAGCTGGAAAGCTGGCCGACCCACGCGCCGGGCCTGCACCTGAACGGCGACAACCTCGCCTACGTGATCTACACCTCCGGCTCCACCGGCCAGCCCAAGGGCGTGGGCAACACCCATGCCGCGCTGGCCGAGCGTTTGCAGTGGATGCAGGCTACCTACAAGCTGGATGAAACCGATGTGCTGATGCAAAAGGCGCCCATCAGTTTCGACGTGTCGGTGTGGGAGTGTTTCTGGCCGCTGATCACCGGTTGCCGCCTGGTACTGGCGGGCCCCGGCGAGCACCGCGACCCCCATCGCATTGCCCAGCTGGTGCAGGAACACGGCGTGACCACGCTGCACTTTGTGCCGCCGCTGTTGCAGCTGTTTGTCGACGAACCGTTGGCCGCCGAATGCACCAGCCTGCGTCGCCTGTTCTCCGGCGGTGAAGCGCTGCCTGCCGAGTTGCGCAACCGGGTGTTGGCGCAGTTGCCGGCAGTGCAGTTGCACAACCGCTACGGCCCGACTGAAACCGCGATCAACGTGACGCACTGGCAGTGCCAGGCGGAGGATGGAGAACGTTCGCCGATTGGCCGGCCACTGGGCAATGTGATTTGCCGGGTGCTGGATGATCAGTTCAACCCACTGCCGGCGGGTGTGCCGGGTGAGCTGTGCATCGGCGGTATCGGCCTGGCCCGGGGTTACCTCGGGCGGGCGGGGCTGACCGCTGAACGGTTTGTCGCCGACCCATTGGGCGAGGCGGGCGCGCGCCTGTATCGCACCGGTGACCGCGTGCGCTGGAGCGCCGACGGTGTGCTGGAATACCTCGGGCGCCTGGATCAGCAGGTCAAACTGCGGGGCTTCCGTGTCGAGCCTGAAGAAATCGAAGCGCGTCTGTTGGCCCTTGATGGCATCGCCCAAGCGGTGGTGCTGGTGAGGGAAACGGCCGCCGGTGCGCAGTTGATCGGTTACTACACCGCCAACGAACCGCTGGATGAGCAGGACGTCAAAACCGCCCTGGCCGCTGAGCTGCCGGAGTACATGGTCCCGGCGCAATTGATGCGCCTGGACGCGATGCCCCTGAGCCCCAGCGGCAAACTGGATCGCCGTGCCTTGCCGGAACCGGTGTGGCAAGTGCGTGAACACGTCGAACCTGAAACAGCGCTGGAGCAGCAAATCGCCGCGATCTGGCGGGAAGTCCTGGCCCTGCCACGCATCGGCCTGCGGGACGACTTCTTCGCCCTGGGCGGCCATTCGTTGTTGGCCACGCAAATCATCTCCCGCACCCGCCAGGCCTGCGATGTCGAGCTGCCGCTGCGCACATTGTTCGAAGCCAGCGAGTTGGGGGCTTTCGCCGAGCAGGTCCGCCTGATCCAGGCCTCCGGCCAGCGCAACCAACAGCTGGCGATCGGCAAGGTCGACCGCAGCCAACCGGTGCCGCTGTCCTATTCCCAACAGCGCATGTGGTTCCTCTGGCAGATGGAACCCGACAGCCCGGCGTATAACGTCGGCGGCATGGCGCGCTTTCGCGGGGTGCTGGACGTTGGGCGTTTCGAGGCGGCGTTGCAGGCCTTGATCATGCGTCATGAAACCCTGCGCACGACTTTCCCGAGCATCAATGGCGTGGCGCAGCAGGAGGTTGCGGCGCAAACCGGCGTGCGCATGGATTGGCAGGATTTCTCGGCGTTCAGTGAGGCCGAGCGGCAACAGCGTGTGCAGCAACTGGCCGATCATGAAGCCCACACGCCGTTCAATCTGGAGACCGGTCCACTGCTGCGCGCCTGCCTGGTCAAGGCCGGTGAGCAGGAACATTACCTGGTGCTGACCCTGCACCATATCGTCACCGAAGGCTGGGCCATGGACATCTTTGCCCGTGAACTCAGTGCGTTGTACGAAGCCTTTATCGACGACCGCGAATCGCCGCTGGCGCCGCTGCCGGTGCAGTACCTCGACTACAGCGTGTGGCAGCGCCAGTGGCTGGAATCCGGCGAGCGCCAGCGCCAACTGGATTACTGGACCGCGCAATTGGGCACGGAACACCCGCTGCTGGAACTGCCGGGCGACCGTCCGCGGCCGCCGGTGCAAAGTCACCAGGGCGAGCTGTACCGTTTCGACTTGAGCGATGACCTGGCTGCCCGCGTGCGGGCCTTCAACGCCGAGCGTGGTCTGACCCTGTTCATGACCATGACCGCCACCCTCGCGGTATTGCTCTACCGCTACAGCGGCCAGACCGACCTGCGCATCGGTGCGCCGGTGGCCAACCGGATTCGTCCGGAAAGCGAAGGGCTGATCGGCGCGTTCCTCAACACCCAGGTGCTGCGCTGCCAGCTCAACGGGCAGATGGGCGTCGGTGAATTGTTCGACCAGGTGCGCCACACCGTGATCGAAGGCCAGTCCCATCAGGACCTGCCGTTCGACCACTTGGTAGAAGCCCTGCAACCGCCCCGCAGCGCCGCGTACAACCCGCTGTTCCAGGTGATGTGCAACGTGCAGCGCTGGGAGTTCCAGCAAAGCCGCACTCTGGCCGGGATGACCGTCGAGTACCTGGCCAACGATGCCCGCGCCACCAAGTTCGATCTCAATTTGGAAGTCACCGACCTCGACCATCGCCTGGGTTGCTGCCTGACCTACAGCACCGACCTGTTCGACGAGCCGCGCATTGCGCGCATGGCCGCCCATTGGCAAAACCTGCTGGAAGCCTTGCTTGCCGATCCGCAACAGCGCCTGAGTGAGTTGCCGCTGCTGGAAGCGGCCGAGCAGCGCTCGTTGCAAGACAGCCTTGGCATGGAGGCCGGCGAGCATCGTCTTGATCAGTGCATTCACCACCTGTTCAGCGAGCAAGCCCTGGCCCGCCCCGACGCCCCGGCCTTGACCTTCGCCGGGCAAACCTTGAGCTACAGCGAACTCGACAGTCGCGCCAATCGCCTGGCCTGGATGCTCCGCGAGCGCGGCGTGGGCCCGCAGGTGCGGGTCGGCCTGGCGCTGCCGCGTTCGCTGGAAATGGTCGTCGGCCTGCTGGCAATCCTCAAGGCCGGCTGCGCCTATGTGCCGCTGGACCCGGAATACCCGCTGGACCGCCTGCACTACATGATCGAAGACAGTGGCATCGGCCTGTTGCTCAGCGACGCTGCGATGTTCGACGCGCTGGGCGAGCTGCCCGCCAGCGTCGGTCGCTGGTGCCTGGAAGATGACCTGCCAACCCTGGCCAGCTACCCGGCCAGCGAATTGCCTTTCATCAGCCTGCCGCAACACCAGGCCTATCTGATCTACACCTCCGGCTCCACCGGCAAGCCCAAGGGCGTGGTGGTGTCCCACGGTGAAATCGCCATGCATTGCCAGGCGGTGATCGAACGCTTCGGCATGCGCCCGGATGACTGCGAGCTGCACTTCTATTCCATCAACTTCGACGCCGCCACCGAACGCTTGCTGGTGCCGTTGCTCAGTGGTGCCCAGGTGGTGTTGCGGGCCCAGGGCCAATGGGATGCGGAAGAAATCTGTGGGCTGATTCGTCAGCACCGCATCAACATCCTCGGTTTCACCCCGAGCTACGGCAGCCAGTTGGCGCAATGGCTGGCCACGCAACACCAGACCTTGCCGGTGCGCATGTGCATCACCGGCGGTGAAGCCCTGACCGGCGAGCACTTGCAGCGTATTCGCGCGGCATTCAAGCCGGCGCTGTTTTTCAACGCCTATGGCCCGACTGAAACCGTGGTGATGCCACTCGCCAGTCTTGCCCCGGAAACACTGGAGGAGGGCGCTGGCAGCGTGCCGATCGGCAGCATCATCGGCGCACGTGTGGCCTACATTCTGGATGCGGATCTGGCGCTGGTGCCGCAAGGCGCGACGGGTGAGTTGTACGTCGGCGGTGCCGGCCTGGCCCAGGGTTATCACCAGCGTCCGGGGATGACGGCGGAGCGGTTTGTCGCGGATCCGTTTGTCACGAACGGCGGTCGTCTGTATCGCACCGGCGACCTGGTGCGCCAGCGTGCCGATGGCCTGGTGGAGTACCTTGGCCGTATTGACCATCAAGTGAAGATTCGCGGGTTCCGCATCGAGCTGGGGGAAATTGAAACCCGCCTGCTGGAACACGAGGCGGTGCGTGAGGCAGTGGTGTTGGCGCTGGATTCCCCGAGCGGCAAACAGATGGTGGCCTACCTGGTCAGCGACGAAGAACACGGTGCACTGCGTGAATCCCTCAAGGCGCATTTGAAAGCGCAGCTGCCGGACTACATGGTGCCCGCGCACCTGATCGTCCTCGACAGCATGCCGCTGACCGCCAACGGCAAACTCGACCGCCGCGCCTTGCCGCAGCCGGATCCCGAGGCGAATCGTCAGCAATACGTGGCGCCGCGCAACGAACTGGAGCAAACCCTGGCGGCGATCTGGTGTGCGGTACTGAACGTGCAGCAGGTGGGCCTCGACGATAACTTCTTTGAGCTGGGCGGCGACTCGATTCTGTCGATCCAGGTGGTCAGCCGCGCGCGTCAGGCGGGGATTCATTTCAGCCCACGTGACTTGTTCCAGCACCAGACCGTGCAGACCCTGGCCGCCGTGGCGACCCGCACCGAGCAGGTTATCGCCGAACAAGGCGTGCTGACCGGCGCATCCGGGCTGACCCCGATCCAGCACTGGTTCTTCGACACCGACATCCCCGAGCGCCAACACTGGAACCAGGCGCTGCTGTTGGAGCCGGTTCAGGCCCTCGAACCCCATCGCCTGGAACAAGCGTTGCTGGCAGTGCTGGAACACCACGACGCCCTGCGCCTGAGCTTCACCCAGCGCGACGCCCAATGGCACGCCGAACACCTGGCAGTGCCGCAAGGTGGCCTGCTGTTGCAAGCCCAGGTGGCGGATATGGAGCAGTGCATCGCGCTGTTCACCGACACTCAACGCAGCCTCAACCTCGCCCACGGCCCGCTGTTGCGCGCGCTGCTGGTGGACGGCCCGCAAGGCCAGCGCCGGCTGCTGATCGCGATCCATCACCTGGTGGTGGACGGCGTTTCCTGGCGCGTATTGCTGGAAGATTTGCAGACCGTGTATCGCCAGTTGAACGACGGCCAACCCGTCAGCCTGCCCGCCAAGACCAGTGCCCTGCGCGACTGGGCAGCACGCTTGCAGGCCTATGCCGGCAGCGAATCCCTGCGTGAAGAGCTGGACGTGTGGCAGCAGCAGTTGGCCGGTCCTGGCGTTGAACTACCGGTGGATCGCCCGCAAGGTTCGCTGCGCAATCGCGATGCCGATACCGTCAGCGTGCGCCTGGATGCCGAGCGTACCCGCCAGCTGTTGCAACAGGCGCCGAGTGCTTACCGCACCCAGGTCAATGACTTGCTGCTGACCGCCCTGGCCCGAGTCTTGTGCCGATGGAGTGGCCACGCATCGGCCCTGATCCAGCTAGAAGGCCACGGCCGCGAAACCCTGTTCGACGAGATCGACCTGACCCGCAGCGTCGGCTGGTTCACCAGCGCCTACCCGTTGCGCCTGACCCCGTTGCATATCGAAGAAGCCGCCGGGCAGGGCGCCTCGATCAAGGCGATCAAGGAACAACTGCGCGGCGTGCCCCACAAAGGGTTGGGTTACGGCGTGCTGCGCTACCTGGCTGACGACCTGTGCCGCCAGACCATGGCCGCGTTGCCGAGCGCCAGTATTACCTTCAACTACCTCGGCCAGTTCGACCAGAGCTTTGGCGCTGACGCACTCTTTCACCCGCTGGACGAATCCGCCGGGATCGCCCATGACCTGGACGCGCCGCTGCCCAACGAGCTGAGCGTCGACAGCCAGGTGTACGGCGGTGAACTGGTGCTGCGCTGGACCTTCAGCCGCGAACGTCACGACAGCCAGACCATCGCTGAACTGGCGGACGCTTACCTGGCGGAACTGCAAAGCCTGATCGAGCATTGCCTCAAGGAAGACGCGGGCGGTCTCACACCGTCGGACTTCCCGCTGGCGCACCTCACCCAAGGGCAACTGGACGCGCTGCCGGTGCCGGCCAAAGCCATCGAAGACGTGTACCCGCTGACCCCGATGCAGGAAGGCTTGCTGCTGCACACCCTGCTGGAACCGGGCACCGGCCTGTATTACATGCAGGACCGCTACCGCATCAACAGCGCCCTGGACCCCGAGCGTTTCGCCCAGGCCTGGCAGGCGGTGATTGCCCGTCACGAAGCCTTGCGCGCCTCGTTCTGCTGGAACGTCGGCGAAGACATGCTGCAGGTTATCCACAAGCCCGGCAGCACGCCGATCGAGTACCTCGACTGGAGCCAGGAGCCGGAAAGCGAACAGGAACCGCGTCTGCAAGCGTTGCTGAAAAGCGAGCGTGAGGCCGGCTTCGATCTGCTCAACCAGGCGCCGTTCCACCTGCGACTGATCCGCGTGGGCGAAGCCCGCTACTGGTTCATGATGAGCAACCACCACATCCTGATCGATGCCTGGTGCCGCTCGCTGCTGATGAACGATTTCTTCGACATCTACACGGCCCTCGGCGAAGGCCGCGACGCGCAATTGGCGACGCCACCGCGTTATCGCGACTACATCGCCTGGCTGCAACGCCAGAACCTCGCCGAGGCGCGCCAGTGGTGGCAGCAGAACCTGCAAGGGTTTGAGCGCACCACGCCGATTCCGAGTGACCGGCCGTTCCTGCGGGAACACGCCGGCCATAGCGGCGGCATGGTGGTGGGCGACTGCTACACCCGCTTGGATGTGCGCGACGGCGCGCAATTGCGCGAGCTTGCCCAGGCCCATCAACTGACGGTGAACACCTTCGCCCAGGCAGCGTGGGCCCTGGTGCTACGACGCTTGAGTGGCGATCGCGACGTGCTGTTCGGCGTCACCGTGGCCGGGCGCCCGGTGGAAATGCCCGAGATGCAGCGCACCGTCGGGCTGTTTATCAACAGCATCGCCTTGCGGGTCAAGCTGCCGGAGGACGATCAGCAGTGCAGCGTGCGCCAATGGTTGAGCGGCCTGCTCGACAGCAATATGCAGTTGCGCGAGTACGAGTACCTGCCGCTGGTGACCATCCAGGAAAACAGCGAACTGCCCAAGGGCCAGCCGCTGTTCGACAGCCTGTTTGTGTTCGAAAACGCCCCGGTAGAAGTCTCGGTGCTGGACCGTGCGCAAAGCCTGAATGCCACCTCGGATTCCGGGCGGACCCACACCAACTTCCCGCTGACTGCCGTGTGCTATCCGGGCGATGACCTGGGCCTGCACCTGTCCTACGACCAGCGCTATTTTGATGAGACCACCGTGCAAGGCATGCTCAGCGAATTCAAGCGCCTGCTGCTGGCGCTGGTACAGGGCTTCCATGGCGACATGGCCGACTTGCCGCTGATTGGCGAGCAGGAGCGTGAGTTCCTGGTGGAAGGCTGCAACCAGAGCGAACAGGCGTATCCGTTGGAGCGCAGCTACGTTGAGCTGTTCGAAGCCCAGGTGCAGCAGCATCCACAGCGGATTGCCGCCAGTTGCCTGGATCAGCAATGGAGCTATGCCGAACTGAACCGGCGCAGCAACCGCCTGGGCCATGCATTGATCGCAGCCGGTGTCGGGCCGGATCAACCGGTGGCGTTGCTGGCCGAACGTAATCTGGATTTGCTGGGCATGATCATCGGCAGCTTCAAGGCCGGAGCCGGTTATTTGCCGTTGGACCCGGGGCTGCCGACGCAGCGCTTGAGCCGGATCATTGACCTGAGCCGCACGCCACTGCTGGTGTGCACCGAGGCGTGCCGCGATCAGGCGCAGGTGTTGCTGGAAGAGTTCGCCTGTGGCTCGCGGCCGAAGCTGCTGGTCTGGGAGCAACTGGTGGGTTTAGAGGACAACCCGGAGATCTACAGCACGCCGGATAACCTTGCCTACGTGATCTACACCTCCGGCTCTACCGGCTTGCCCAAGGGCGTGATGGTGGAGCAGCGTGGCATGCTCAATAACCAGTTGAGCAAGGTGCCTTATCTGCACCTGACCGAGAATGATGTGATCGCCCAAACCGCCTCGCAAAGTTTCGATATCTCGGTGTGGCAGTTCCTCGCCGCGCCGCTGTTCGGCGCGCGGGTGGATATTGTGCCGAATGCGATTGCCCATGATCCACAAGGCTTGCTCGCTCACGTCCAGGCCCAGGGCATTACCGTGTTGGAAAGCGTGCCGTCGCTGATCCAGGGCATGCTTGCCCAGGATCGCATGAGCCTGGATGGCTTGCGGTGGATGCTGCCGACCGGCGAAGCGATGCCGCCGGAGCTGGCGCACCAGTGGTTGTTGCGCTATCCGCAGATTGGCCTGGTCAACGCGTATGGCCCGGCGGAATGTTCGGACGACGTGGCGTTCTTCCGCGTCGACCTGGCGTCGACCCGCGGCACTTATCTGCCGATTGGTACGCCGACCGACAACAACCGTTTGTACTTGCTGGATGGTGCGCTGGAGTTGGTGCCCCAAGGTGCGGTCGGCGAGTTGTGCGTGGCGGGGACCGGCGTGGGCCGTGGTTATGTCAGCGATCCGCTGCGCACCGCCCAGGTGTTTGTGCCGAATCCGTTTGGCGCGGCGGGGGAGCGCCTGTATCGCACCGGCGACCTGGCGCGTCGGCGCAGCGATGGTGTGTTGGAGTACGTCGGGCGTATCGACCATCAGGTGAAGATTCGCGGTTACCGGATTGAGTTGGGTGAAATCGAAGCGCGCCTGCATGAACAACCGGAGGTGCGGGATGCGGCGGTTGGGGTGCAGGAGGGCGTCAACGGCAAGCATCTGGTGGGTTACCTGGTGGCGGCGGATGCGCAGTTGAATCCCGGCGAGCGCCTTGATCGGATCAAGCAACGCCTGCGGGTCGAGTTGCCGGAGTACATGGTGCCGCTGCATTGGCTGTGGCTCGACCGTTTGCCGCTGAATGCCAATGGCAAGCTGGATCGCAAGGCCTTGCCGGCGCTGGAGATTGGCCAGTTGCACAGCCAGGATTATCTGGCGCCGCGTAATGAGCTGGAGCAGACATTGGCCGGGATTTGGGCCGAGGTGCTGAAAGTTGAGCGCGTGGGTGTGCAGGATAATTTCTTTGAGCTGGGCGGGCATTCGTTGCTGGCCACGCAGATTGCTTCGCGCGTGCAGAAGACACTGCAGCGGGATGTGCCGTTGCGGGCGATGTTCGAATGCAGCACGGTGGAGGAGTTGGCGGGGTATATCGACGGGCTTGCGGCGAATGAGATCAGTGCGGAGAAGGTGGATCGGTTGAGTGATTTGATGGCGGAGTTGGAGGGGTTGTAGGGCGCATTGGTTTGCGTACATATCCGTTGTTTAGGTAACGGCGGCTTATGGTTCCGCTCTTACAGCGGCTCACTTTGGAAAAGCCGGAATGCCGGCCCAGCCCAAAGTAAGCAAAGGGCTCTGCCCCGCCTGTCGGCGCCTCGCTGGGGCTCGGCGTTCCCTCACTCCGGCATTGCTCCGCGGGCCGCCGCGACGGGCCATCCATGGCCCGGCGCGGCTAAACCGGCGTCCTGCCGGTTTACCCGCTCCGCACTGCCTGCGTTCGGCCTCGGGCTTATTGGGGCAGTCAGATCAAGATCAAAAGCAAAAGCAAAAGCACAGCGGCCTCCCGGCCGGCTTGAGTGTTAAAAGCAAAGGCAAGATCCAGAGCGAAAGCCAAATCTGAAGCGGATGTAGCTCTGCTTTTCTGTGGGAGCTGGCTTGCCTGCGATGCAGACACCTCGGTGCATCAGGTACACCCAGTTGATGCCATCGCAGGCAAGCCAGCTCCCACATTGACCGTGCCCGCTTTTGATTTGGCTTGTGCTTTTGCTTTCAACACTCAAGCCGGCCGGTAGGCCGCTGTGCTCTGGCTTTTGATCTTGATTTTGATCTTAGGCGCCCCGTTAAACCACGCTGGCCGAACGGAGGCTTTGGAGCGTGGGTAACCTGGCAGGACGCCAGGTTAGCCGTCCTGGGCCAGGGATGGCCCATGACGGCGGCCCACGGTCCAAAGCCGGAGTGAGGGCACTCCGAGCCTAGGCGAGGTGCCGAGTGGTGGGGCAAGAGCCTTTTGGTTACTTTTGGGCTCTTTTCAAAAGTGACCCGCTGTAAGAGCGGAACCAATACCCGCCATCACCCAAATAACGGATATGCCCCCCACCCAGCCAGAGACTATTTCGGCCCGAGAATCTTCACCAGCTTATCCGGCGAAGGCGCCCCTTGCTGTTGCTGCAACCCACCCTTGTCATCCAGATAGAAAATCGCCGGCGTGGCCGACAACTCCAGCTCATCCATCAGCTTCATGTTCGAATCAAGCTTGGCCTGGATATCCGCCGGGATCTTCTCCAGCGGCTGCAGCTTGCTGCCCTTACCGGCAGCCTCATGGGTTTCAAGGGCCTGCTGCGGATCCTTGGCTGCAAACAGCGCCGCCGACTTGCCGGGGCTGTCCTCACGAATAATCCCCACCATCATATGCCGCAGCTGCACCTTGCCCGACTTCACCCATGGCCGCGCCTGCTCCCAGAACATATTGCAGTACGGGCAGTTCGGATCACTGAACAAATAGACGATGCGCGGCGCATCCTTGTTGCCATCCTGGATCCAGCTACTGTGTTCCATCTTGGCCCAGACCTCCTTGGCCATCGGCGCATACACCAGCTTTTCCAGGGGCGCAGTGCTCAGGTCATTGCCGTCGGCGTCGTACAGGTTGCCGGCGATCACACTTTTACCGTCGGCAGTCAGGTACAACGCCATGCCACGGTTCTGGTATTGCGCCGCATAACCCGTGAGGCCGCTGGGGGCATCGAACTTGCCGATAATCTTGGCACCCTTGGCTTCAATGTTCTTGATCGGCGCCGGCCAATCTTCAGCCTGGACGAGGGTGGCAGCCAGTGTCAGGGGCAAAAGGGTCAGCAGGTGGCGGAGGCGGAGCATGGCGAATTCCTTGTGGTAGCCGGCTGGGCCGGTTTAGCGGTGGTCGGCTCGAAGCGCTCCATGGCGCGGGCCAGGCTGGCCTGGGACAATTCGCCCAGGTGGCTGTTGATCAGGCGACCGTCAGGTTGATAGAAGAGGGTGGTGGGCAAGGCCATGGAGCCGACGGCCTGACCCAGGCGGCCGCTGGCGTCGAACAGCACGTTGTCCAGGTTCAGGCCCTGGGTCGCCAGGTAGGTGGCGACGCTTTGCATGCTTTCGGCCTGGTTGACGAACAGGAAGGTCACGTCCGGGCGTTGGCGCTGGGCACTTTCCAGTACCGGCATTTCGCGCCGGCACGGCGGGCACCAGGTGGCCCACAGATTGATCACCAGCGGGCCGCCCTTGTAGTCGGCCAGTTGCACGGTTTCGCCATTGGCGTTGCGCAGGGTGATGTCCGGCAGGTGCGTGCCTTTTTCGTAGAGGGTCAGGGACAGGCTGGTCAGGGCCCAGAACGCGAGGCCGGTGATCACGCCTGCGCTCAGGGGCTTGCGCAGCAGCGGGCGGCGCCAGCCGTAGATCAGGGCGCCGAGGATCAGCGCGATAACGCCGGGCCAGGCGAGAAAACCGCCGTCCCGCAGGTCGACGATTTGCAACGGGTCATTCTGGTAATACGACCAGTACATCAGTACGAAGCTGACGCGTGCGGCGAGCATGCCCACCAGAAACAGGGTGAACAGCACCGACTCCGGGTTCTCGCCGCCGCGCTTGGCCACCCGCCAGCCCACCAGGGTGGCGAGGATCAACGCCGTGATCAGCAGCAAGTGATTCAGGGCGATGGCGAAGGTGCCGATGGTCAGTGTCAGCATCAGAGGGCTTCCCGGGCTTGGGTCCAGCGTTGCAGGAAGGCGGCGGCGTCGACTTCGCCGGTGATGCGCTGGGCGCGGCGCTCTTCACCATCAGGGCCGATCCAGACGAAGCTCGGCGGGCCGGGGACTTTGTAGCGGCCCAGCAGCTCGCGGCTGGCGGCGTTGTCGGCGGTGACGTCGAGGCGCAGCAGGCGCACATCCTTGAGGGCGTCCATGACTTCGGGTTTGCCGAACACCTGTTTTTCCATGATCTTGCACGACACGCACCAGTCAGCGTAGTAGTCCACCAGCACCCATTGGCCTTGGGCCTTGGCGCTGTCGAGCTGGCTTTGCAGCACGGCGGGGTCGTTGATGGTCATGAAGGCCTCATGGGCGCTGGGGGCACCGGCCACCTGCGAGCCGCTGTAGACTTTCAGCGGTTGCCACAGGTCGTCGCTGCCGCCGGCCGCGCCGATCACCAATACGCTGCCCCAGAGGCCGAGCACCAGCGAACCGGCACCGAACAGCATGGCGGTGCGCCCGAAGTCCTGGGCCAGGCGCCAGCCGCAATAAGCCATGACCAGTGCGAGCACACCCCACAAGCCGAGCCACAGGGTTTCACCGACCACCGGGCGAATCATCAGCACGGCGGTGGCGAGGAACAGGAAGCCGAAGATGCCCTTGAGGATGTTCATCCAGGTGCCAGGCTTGGGCAGGAAGCGATTGCCCACGGTCACCAGCAGCAACAGCGGTACGCCGATGCCGATGCCCATGGCAAACAGGATCAGGCCGCCATGCAGGGCGTTACCGCTTTGGGCGATATACAACAGGGCGCCGGCCAGGGGCGCGGTCATGCACGGGCCCACCAGCAAGCCGGACAAGGCACCGAGCACGCCGGCACCCACCAGGCTGCCGCCGCTTTGGTTGCGGCTGACGTTGTCGAGGCGGTCCCGCAGGAAGGCCGGCAGTTGCAGTTCAAAGAAGCCGAACATCGGCAGGGCCAGGATCACAAATAACGCGGCGAAGCTGCCGAGGATCCAGGGAGTTTGCAGCAGGGCGGCGAGGTTGCCGCCGAGTAGCGCGGCCAATACACCGAGGGCGGCATAGATCAACGCCATGCACACCACGTAGCTGGTGGCCAGGGCAAAGCCGCGCCGTGGGCTGGCGCCGCTGCCTACCACAAGGCCGGCGAGAATCGGCAACATTGGCAAGGAACACGGGGCAAAGGCCAGCAGCAGGCCCAGGCCGAAGAAGACCAGCAGGCTCCAGCCCAAGCTGCGCTGTTGCAGGCCGCTGGCCAGGCTTTGGTCCTGAGCCTGGCCGGTGGCGGCTACGGCGGGGTTGCCACCCAGGTCAACGGTGATTGATTGCGGCGGGTAACACAGGCCGGCATCGGCGCAGCCTTGCCAGCCGAGTTTGACCTGGCCGGTGGCGCCAGGGGGAATCTTCACTTCCAGGCCCTGGCGATACACCTGCTGCTCGCCGAAGAACTCGTCGCTGTGGGCTTCGCCTTGGGGCAGTGTCGGCTTTTCGGCCAGGCCATCGAATTTCATGCGCTGCTGGTACAGGTAATAACCGTCGGCAATCTGCCAATACAGCTGGGTTTCGCCGGAGGCCAGACGCTCGGAGGTAAAGGTGAAGGCTTTGCCCACCGGAAGGAAGTCGGGTTTGGTCTCGAATGGATTGTTGCCCGGAGCGGCCTGGGCGAATCCAGCAAACACTACCAGCAGAAAGATAAACAGATGCCGCATGATCAAGCCTTAGTTCGAAGCAAGTGGGACACACAATGTGTGGTGTTGATTAACCGATGATTAACCGGGCTATCCTAGACAGCAGGGATTATCCGGGTTTACGCGGGCTGGCGGCATAATGTGCGCTTAATCCACTCCCTTTTTAATCACCTTCACATTTTGCAAAGGGTTCACCATGCACGTACTGGTCTGTGAAGACGACGAACTGATCGCCAGCGGCATTGTTGCCGGGCTCAGCGCCCAGGGGCTGACCGTCGAGCGCGTCGGCACGGCTGCCGCTGCCCGGGCGATGCTCAAGGTGGCGGAGTTCGACGTGATGGTACTCGACCTCGGCCTGCCGGATGAAGACGGCTTGAAGCTGCTGCAGCAATTGCGCAGCCAGGGCCTGGAGATCCCGGTGCTGATCCTCACCGCGCGGGATTCGGTGACCAACCGCGTCGACGGCCTGCAAGCCGGTGCCGACGATTACCTGCTGAAACCCTTCGACCTGCGCGAACTCGCCGCGCGCCTGCACACCCTGTTGCGCCGGGTGGCCGGGCGCAGCGTCAACCTGATCGAACACGGGCGCCTGACCTACAACCCCAGCAGCCGCGAAACCCTGTTGGGCGGGGAGTCGGTAGACCTCTCCCGCCGCGAGCAGGCGTTGTTGCAGGCCCTGCTGCAAAACCGCGGCCGGGTACTCTCCAGCGAGCAGCTCAAGGACAGCGTTTACGGGCTTAACGACGAACTGGAAAGCAACGCCCTCAACGTGCACATCCACCACCTGCGGCGCAAACTCGGCAATGGCATCGTCGAAACCGTGCGCGGCCTGGGCTATCGCCTGGGCCCGGCTGACGGTGGAGAGGACGCTTCGTGATGAGCCTGCGCCTGCGGCTGACCTTCAAGCTCGGCGCGGCCTTTGTGCTGATCTGGGCCCTGGCTGCCGCGTGGATGCTCAACGATCTGCGCAACCAGATGATGTTTTCCCTCGACCAGCGCCTGGTGGCGTCGGCGCGTATGGTCGCGGGGCTGATGGAGCAGATGCCGGGGCTGTCGAGCACGGGTGAGGGGGCGCACTTCAGCGCCGAACAATTGAATGTACCGGGTGGCATGGCGTGCCAGGTCAGCTCCTTGCGCGGGGTGGTGCTCGCCCGCAGCCACACCACCCCGGATCAGGGCCTGGAGTCGCGCAAAAGCGGCTTTCGCGACCAGATGATTGACGGCGTGGGCTGGCGCAGCTTTACCCTGTCCCGTGGCGATTTGTTTATCACCACCGCCGACCGGCAGGTGGAGCGTGAAGCCTTGAACCTGTCGATCCTGCTGGCCGCTTCGGTGCCGGTGGGAGTGGCGCTGCTGGGCTGCCTGTGCCTGTTGTGGCTGGGGATCGGCCAGAGCCTGTTGCCACTCAACCGCATGCGTGACGCCTTGATGCGTCGCAGTGCGGACTCCCTCGAACCCTTGCAGATCAGCCCGCTGCCCAGCGAACTTAAACCGCTGCTCGACACCCAGAACCAACTGCTGCAACGCATCGCCAAGACCATCGAGCGCGAACGCCGCTTGACCGGCGACGCGGCCCACGAACTGCGCAGCCCCTTGACCGCGATCAAAACCCACCTGCAAGTGGCACGCATGACCGAAGGCGCCGCCCGTGACCAGTCCCTGGCCCATGCCGAGGAGGGCGCCGACCGCTTGCATCGCACACTCGAGCAGTTACTGCTGCTGGCGCGGGTTGAAGGCAGCCTGTCGTTTGATGACGGCCTGCAATCGAGTGCCGAGCAGGTCGCACAACTGGCGATCCAGGACGCCAATGGCGGCGATAATCAGCGCATTGACCTGATCCTGGCAGACGGTCTGTCCGAAAAGCCGGTGGAAATGCCGGTGGGCCTGGCCGTCGCCGCCTTGCGCAACCTGCTGGACAACGCCTTGCGCCACACCCCGCCTGATACCCGGGTGGAACTGAGTGTGTCCAGCGCTGGCGATAATGTGGTGTTCCGGGTACGTGACCACGGCGCGCCGATTTCCAGCGAAGACTTGCAGCACCTGACCCAACGCTTCTGGCGCAATGGCAACAGCCCCGGTTGCGGCCTGGGGCTGGCGATTGTGCAGGCGATTGTGCAGCGTTGCTCGTGCTCCTTGAAATTCGACAGCCAGGCAGATGGCATGCGTGTCGACCTGGGCATGCCGTTGCGTCGCTGAACTTTCTTTTCACGGCACAAATAGCTACCGCCACCCTCAAGCGCAACGCTTCAGGATGGCGGTCATTTTTTTGTGTTTGAACGGGCTGAATGACTCAGCCTGTGTTGAAAAGGACAGCGCCTATGTTGGTCATCGATTCCACGTTTCCCGCAAAAAGCTTTAACCCACGCAATGGCGAAGCTGTGCGCCAGGTGATTGTGCATTACACCGCAGCGCCCTTTGCCTCGTCATTGCGTACGCTGACCCGCGACGGTGTCAGTGCTCACTACCTGTTGGTTGACCCCCATGACGCCAGCTACCGCGCCGCCGGTTACGACGAACTGCGGGTGTTCCGCCTGGTGGACGAAGCGCAGCGTGCCTGGCATGCCGGTGCCAGCCACTGGGCCGGTCGCGACAACCTCAATAGCTGCTCGATCGGGATTGAAATCGTTAATCAGGCCCGGGATGACGCTGGTGTGTTTACCTTTCCCGCGTATGGGCCTGAACAGATCGACGTGTTGATTGCCCTGATTCGCGACATTCAGGGGCGTTACCCGGCGATCGGTCCTACTGACATCCTCGGCCACTCGGACATTGCCTATTGGCGCAAGAGCGATCCCGGCCCTCGGCTGCCTTGGCGCTGCCTGTTCGAGGTGGGGGTGGGTGCCTGGTTCGATGAGTCGGCCAAGATGGCCTATCAACGCCGGTTCGACATCGGCCTGCCGCTGGAGGTTGAAGCCGAACGGGCGTTTCAGCGCTACGGTTATGCCCCAGCGAAAAATCGCCTGGGTTTTCAGCAGCGCGTCCGCGCGTTTCAGATGCATTTTCGTCCCGCTGACTACAGCGGGCGGCTGGATGCAGAGACCTGCGCAATCCTGTATGCGTTGAATGAAAAATACACCGGGGTTGCCGGGTAAATCCGCTAAAGCGGTTTTTAACGACCACAGGTGTAAATCCTCTGCTCGCTGATGCGTTTCCAGAACAGGAAATCCGTGCGTTGCCCTTGGGCCAGACGCCAACGGGTTGGCAGTTTGGTCACCATCATCAGCGTATTGAGGGATCTGGAAATGTCAGTCGCTACCAGCCGTATTGAAGAGACCCAAGCGGTCCCTGCGGAAACGCTCTACCAGTTCGACGAAACCCCGCTGCTGGCCCGCCAGCGCCAGCAGGAATCCAATGCTCGCAGCTACCCTCGGCGCATTCCCCTGGCACTCAAGCGCGCCCGCGGGATTTACGTCGAGGACGTCGAAGGCCGCAGCTTTATCGACTGCCTGGCCGGTGCCGGCACCCTGGCGCTGGGGCATAACCATCCGGTGGTGATCGAGGCGATTCGCCAGGTGTTGAGCGATGAATTGCCGTTGCACACCCTGGACCTGACCACACCGGTCAAGGATCAGTTCGTGCAGGACCTGTTCGGCCTGTTGCCGTCGGCGCTGGCGCGGGAAGCCAAGATACAGTTCTGCGGCCCAACCGGTACCGATGCAGTAGAAGCCGCGCTGAAACTGGTGCGCACCGCCACTGGTCGCAGCACGGTGTTGTCGTTCCAGGGCGGTTACCACGGCATGAGCCAAGGTGCCCTGAGCCTGATGGGCAGCCTGGGTCCGAAAAAACCGCTGGGTGCCTTGCTCGGTAATGGCGTGCAATTCCTGCCGTTTCCCTACGACTACCGTTGCCCGTTCGGGCTGGGTGGGGCGGAAGGGGTCAAGGTCAACCTGCATTACCTGGAAAACCTGCTCAACGACCCCGAGGCCGGTGTTTTGCTGCCGGCAGCCGTGATCGTTGAAGTGGTGCAGGGCGAGGGCGGCGTGATCCCGGCCGATCTCGACTGGCTGCGTGGCCTGCGCCGTATTACCGAACAAGCCGGTGTGGCACTGATCGTTGACGAAATCCAGAGTGGCTTTGGTCGTACCGGCAAGATGTTTGCCTTCGAACACGCTGGCATCGTCCCGGACGTGGTGGTGTTGTCCAAGGCTATCGGCGGCAGCCTGCCGCTGGCGGTGGTGGTGTATCGCGACTGGCTCGACACCTGGTTGCCGGGCGCCCATGCCGGAACCTTCCGTGGCAATCAGATGGCCATGGCCGCCGGTTCGGCAGTGATGCGCTACCTCAAAGACCACGATATTCCCGCCCACGCGGCGGCGATGGGTGAGCGCCTCAGCGAACACCTGCGCATTTTGCAGCGCGACTTCCCGCAGTTGGGGGACATTCGTGGCCGTGGGCTGATGCTCGGGGTTGAACTGGTGGACCCCGCCGGTGCGCCCGACACCCAAGGCCATCCGCCGGTGAATCGCCAACTGGCGCCACTGGTACAGCGTGAATGCCTCAAGCGCGGGCTGATCCTTGAACTGGGCGGTCGCCATGGCAGCGTTGTGCGTTTCCTGCCGCCGCTGGTGATTACCGCCGCAGAAATCGACCGTGTGGCCGAGATCTTTGGTCGCGCCCTGGCGGCAGCGGTCGCCAGCCTCTAATTTTTTACCGGGCTGGCACGTTCTTTCTTACATCAGCTGTGCGTGGTGCGCAGCCAGCCTTACACCGACGGAGAACAGCAATGACCTCAGTATTCGACCGCGAAGACATCCTGTTTCAGGTAGTGGTCAACCATGAAGAACAATATTCCATCTGGCCCGACTACAAGGCCGTGCCGGAAGGCTGGCGCACCGTGGGCAAGAGCGGGATGAAGAAAGAGTGCCTGGCCTACATCGAAGAAGTGTGGACCGACATGCGCCCGTTGAGCCTACGCCAGAAGATGGACAGCCAGGCGTTGGCGGGCTGATCCAGGTCTCGGGCATCACATAAAACCCAATGTGGGAGCGGGCTTGCTCGCGAAGGCGCCGTGTCAGTCACTGTCTGTGTCGACTGTCACACCGCTTTCGCGAGCAAGCCCGCTCCCACATTTACTGTGTTTTGCCTGTGAGAGGCGCGTTACAGCGTCTTGATCACTTGATCCACATTGCCCTCCAGCTCTGCCACCGGGTCGGCGCCATCGGTGCCCAGCACCAGCAACGCCGTGACCGCCGCCTGCACCGCATCGCTTGGCTTGCGGGTTCGCGGGTTGACCCAGACCTCGGGCAAAACACAGATCCAAATGTGGGAGCGGGCTTGCTCGCGAAGGCGTCGTGTCAGTCACTGTATGTGTCGACTGTCACACCGCTTTCGCGAGCAAGCCCGCTCCCACATTTACTGTGTTTTGCCTGTGAGAGGCGCGTTACAGCGCCTTGATTACCTGATCCACATTGCCCTCCAGCTCTGCCACCGGGTCGGCGCCATCGGTGCCCAGCACCAGCAACTTCGCCCCACCCGCCGTGACAGCCGCCTGCACCGCATCGCTTGGCTTGCGATGATGCAGCACCACGGCCACCTCGTTCTCCTTCAAGCCTTCGCTCAGTTGCTGCAAAGCCTCGGGTGTCCACTCGGTATCAGCCCGCGCATCGGTGCTGACCAGTTCCAGGTTCAAGCCACTGACGAGGTAACCAAAATGATCGCTCAGGCTGGCCACCGTCAGGTTATCGGCCTTGGCCAGTCGCGCCTCGCTGTCGGCAGTGAGCTTGAGCAAGCGTTGCTTGAGCGCGGCCAGGTTGACCTCGATCTGCGGCTTGGCCTCGGGGGCCAGGCGACTCAGGTCGGCGGCCATCACATCGGCCATGCGCCCCATGTTGTTACTGGCCTGCCATGGCTGGCTGTTCAGGCCGTCGGTGGCGCCCGGCTGCACGGCAATTCCCGGCAAACCACCGTCCACCGGGCGGGCGGCGTCGACTTCGACGATGCGGATGTTACTGCGCCGGGCCACCGGGTACAGCGGGTCATTCGGCCACAACGAGCGCAGGCCGATGGCCGCGTCGGCGTCCAGTGCCAGGGTGTTCAATGCCTGCGCACCGCGCCCGGTGAAATAGGCGATTTGCCGTGAGCCGGGCAGGTTGGCCGGTGCCGCGCGTTCAAGCTGCACGTCGGTGCCTTTGAGCAACACCTGCGCCAAGCCATAGGTGATCGGCAAGGCGGCGAGGACTTTCACCGGCTTTGTCGCCTGGGCCTTGTTCAAGGCAGCATGGCCGATGCCTTGGTTGGCGGTGATCTGTAGCGGCTTGACGCCGTCGGCGGCGAATGCCGGTGTGGCAATGGCCAGGGCCAGCAGCAGTGGTCGAAACATCGGGCGCATTATCCAAGATTCCCTTTCAGGCTGGGGACCGTGCCGCGAGCAATGGCGGCGAGGGCGAAGGCGATACCGGCGACCAGGATGATCGCGGCACCGGACGGAATCGGCAGGTCGAAGATGATTGGCAGCAGGATCCCGCACAGGGTGCTGACGGTGGCGATTACCACCGAGATCCAGAAGAAGCCCTTGAGTGACTGGCTCAACAGGCGTGCGGCAGCCGCCGGGATCACCAGCAACGCACCCACCAGGATCGCGCCGATGACCTTGACCGCCGCAACGGTGATCAGCGTCACCAGGATCACGAACAGATAGTCCAGGGTCTTCACCGCCACCCCGCGTACCGCTGCCAGTTGCGGGTTGAAGCTGGCGAGCATGATGCGGTTGTACAGCGGCAGGGCCAGGGCCATCACCAGTGAGCCGACAATTGCCAGCACCAGCAAGTCATTGCCATTCACCGTCAGCACTGAGCCGAACAGCACGTTTTCCAGGATGTGCACGTTGATCTTGCCCGCCAGAATCAGCAGCAGGCTCGCCCCCAGGGCCAGGGACACCGAGAGGAACACGCCGATCAAGGTATCCGGCGCCAGACCGGTGCGGTTGCGCAAGTAGTTGAGCAGGATCCCGAACAACAGGCAGTAGCCGAACAGGCTGCCGTAAGGCCCGGTGTAGGGTTCCCCCAGCAGAATACCCACGGCCACGCCGGTCAAGGCGGCATGGCCCACCGCTTCGGAAAAGAACGCAAAGCGCTTGACCACCACCAGCGTGCCCAGACCGCCCAATACCGGGCCGATCAGCAGCCCGGCGAGCAGCGCGTTGACCACAAACCCATAGGCGAGCGCTTCCGGCAAATACCCGGAAGACGCCCAGCCCTGGACCATCAAGCGAAAGGCTTCGTAGCTCATAAGGCCGGGCTCCGTGGGTGGGTGGAGAACAGGGTCAGCAGGCGGTCCGGGGTCAGCGCCTCCTTGGGCGTCGCATCGAACAGCACGCGGCGGTTCAGGCCGGTAACGCGGTCAGCCAGGCGGCCGACGGCTTCCAGGTCATGCTCGATCCACAGCACGGTGATCCCGGCCTTGCGCCAGTCGTTCAACAGGCGCTCGAACACCTGGATGCCAGCTTCATCCAGCGCCGACATCGGTTCGTCCAGCACCAGCAATTGCGGCGCCGGGATCAAGCCCTGGGCCAGCAGCACCCGCTGGCGTTCCCCGCCAGACAACGCGCCCATGCGCCGTTTGCGCTTGTCCTGCATGCCAACCCGCTCCAGTGCGTCGCCAATCGCGGCAGCGTAGTGTTTGGACAACCCGAGAAACGCCGGACGCCGCTGGCACATCGCAGCCATGAAGTCGTCGACGGTCATCGGCAAGCCCCGGTCGAACTCCAGCGCCTGGGGCACATAGCCGATGGTGCCGGGTGCGTCCGGCCAGTGCAGGCTCAACTGGCCCTCGTGCGGCGTTTGCCCCAGCAGGGTCTTGATCAGCGAACTCTTTCCGCCGCCGTTGGGGCCCACCAGCGCATGAATACTGCCGGGCTGGACCTGGAAGCTCACCGCGTCGAGGATCACCGTGCGGCCCAGGGTCAGCGCCACGTTATTGAAGTCGAGGGTCGGGCCAACGCTGGCCACGCTCAAGTGTTCAGCCGCCGTCATGCCCCGGACTCCTGAATGGCTCGCACCACGGTATTGAGGTTGCCGGTCATTTCCACTTCGTACTTTTCCGCGCTGTAGTCGCCATAGGAGATGTGCGACAGCGGGTACAGCTTCACGCCTGATTCACGCTGGATGGTGTCGACGTAGCTGGACGGGAAGTCCATCTCCGAGAAGATCACTTTCACATCCAGTTCCCGCAGTTGGTCGATGGTTTTCTTTAACTGGCTGGGGCTCGGCTCGATGCCGTGGGCCGGTTCCACCACGGCGGTGACTTCCAGGCCGAACTCCCGCAGCAGGTAGTCATACGCCGCGTGCACCGTGGCCACCCGCAGGTCAGGGTTGGGTGCGCTGGTGAGCTTGGCCAGGGCGTCGGCGCGCATCTGGCGCAGACGCTTGCCGTAGGCCCGGGCGTTCTGGTTGTAGGTCTTGGCGTTGTCCGGGTCGAGTTTGCCCAGTTCCCGGGCGATGTTGTTCACCTGGGCAATCGAGGCGCTGATGGACAGAAAGGTGTGCGGGTTGACCACCTTGCCGGCACCGCGGGCGGCGTTGCCGGTGGCGGCCAGCAGCGGCACGTTGGCGTTGGCTTCGATCACCGGGATGTCCGGGCGCTCACTGGTGGCGATCATGCGGTCGGCGAAATCGTCATGGCCGACACCATTGAGCACGATCACATCCAGGGTGCCGATGCGCTTGATGTCTTCGGCACGAGGTTCGTAGGCATGGGGATTGAAGCCGGCCGGAATCAACGGCACGACTTCGGCTTTGTCGCCGACGATATTGGCCACGTAGCTGTAATAAGGATGCAGGGTGATGCCGATGCGCAGGCGTTTGGCAGGGTCGGCACTCGCGAATGGGGCCAGCAGCACGGTAATCAGGCCGATCAGCACCAGACGTAATAATGGAGATGAAATAGACATGGTCTTCTCTCGCTACAGCGTGAATTCAATGGCGATGCTGGCGGGTGACACCGGCATCGAATTGCGCGACCACTTGCTGCCATCCCGCGCTGATCAGCGCCTGGTCAGTGAGGTCGGAGGGGGCGGTGAGGTTGGCGCTGCGGTTGAGCCAGATATCCGGCTCGGCGCCCCGGATGCGCATCAACAGCGAACCGCTGAGGTCCGGTGTCTGGCTCAGGCCCAGGTAGGCCGCGTCCAACAACTGCCAACGATGGTCGCCGCGGCTCACCGAACTGGCGTCCTGGGCGAAGGGCGCAAAGCCTTCCGCCGCCAGTTGCTCAGGCGTCGGCAGGGCGCTGTGTTCTTCCTGCAGCAGGTGGATTTCATCCAGGGTCACCCGCAGGTCGGCGTAGATGCCTTGCTCGGCGGCGCTGAGGTCGCGGCGGGCGTCCAGTTGGTGGCTGGGCACGGCGGCGATCTCCTGGCTTTCACCGCGCAAGGCCACCACGGTGCCGGCAACGGCGAGGATGATCAGGCACAACAGCAGGACATACAGGGTTTCGTGCCCGGCACCGGCCGGGCGCACCACTTGGGTTGTACGGCTCATTGGGGCTGGATATCCGCTTGATCGATTTCCACCACGTGGCCGGGGCCGGCATCAAACAACACGTAGAACTCGGCGGACGGTTTCTTGAAGGTCAGCGTCGAGTCTTGCCCCAGCTTGCCGGGCACCAGGATGGTTTCGTCGTAGCCGATCACATCCAGGGTCACCCCCGGCGCGCCGCTGCCATCGGAGAAACCGCCGGTGCACTGGATCTGCTCGCCGGGGATCTCCTTGCATTCGCACATCGGGTTGTGGGCCAGGGCAACGGTGCTGAAGCCGGCACCGAGGATCAGCGCGCCAACGGTACGGGCCAGTTGCGGCAAAGTCATGGTTTAACTCCTCGTTTTTTCAGCCAGTCGATGGTGGCCGGCGATGCCTGGCTCAAGGGGATGGAGGCCTGGTGCATGGCGCCGTCCCAGCCTTCCATGGTGATCCACACTTCGGCGTCCAGTGGTGTGCGTTCGGGGATCGGCAGCATGGCGCCCATGCGGTACGGGGTACCGAAGAAAATCACCCCGGCGGCCCGCAGGCTGCGGGGCTTGCCGATGCGCAGGTAGGTCGCCTTGACCTGGTCGATGCAGGTGGCGCACAGGGCGGCATTGAAGGATTTCATCGGTCCCGCCGGGTCGGGGCGCGGCGGCTCGTTGCGCAACTCGGCGAGCTTCAGGCTCCAGGGACCGACCTGTACTTCGCCGACTTCCCGTTCGCCCAGGCCGCTGTCGCCGCGAAACAGCGCCGCGTCGGCAAAGTACTTGGGCATAAAGCCCAGGGGTACCAGCAACAGCAGGATATTGATGTGGAAGCGCCACTTGAGCCAGAAGGCCCGCAGTGGCGAGGGCGGTTGAACCGTCATGGACTTGTTCATTGATTGCCCTCCGTTGTTTCAGCCTGCAAGACCTGGGTTTTTGCTGGTTGCCGGGATGCCTTGGCTTCACGTTTCAGGGCGTTGAGGGTCGCCAGGGCCGTGCGTTTGGTCCAGATCAGCAGGCCGCTCAAGACCATCATGCTCAACACCAGGCCAAAGAAGGCCCAGATCAGCTTGATCCAGAGGCCGCCAAAATCCCCGGTGTGCAGGGGGCGCATGGATTCGGTGACGAACTCCAGGGCTGAACGGTCGGACAGCAGGTGCGAGACGGCTATTTCGCCGTTGTACGGGTTGATTTCCGCGGTCTGGAACATCAGCGGGTACCAGCCACGCCCGCCGATGCGCAGGTGGCTGTAAGCGTTGCTGGGCAGGCTCACAAAGCTGGCCTCGAGCCCCGGGATACGTTGGGTGGCGATATTGATCGCCTCGTCCAGTGGAATCATGGGTGCCGGTACGCCCGCTGCGGACATTGGCACTTTGTCGCGGGCAATCGCCGGGACGATCGGTTCGCTGGAAATGGTGATCTGGTTATCGCTGAGGGTCGCCTCGATCAGGAACCAGGTGCCGGTGATGGAGATCACCGCGATAAACCAGATCGACCAGATGCCGCTCAATCGATGGAAGTCGCCCCAGAAGATCCGCGCGCCATGGTTGAAGCGCAGGGTCGGCTTGAAAAAGCCTTTCCAGAAACGTTTGTAGATCACAAGGCCGGTGACCAGCGACGCCAACAGCGGCAGGCCCAGCAGCGACACCAGGTACCAGCCCCAGCTGTAACCGTTGGTGAAGGGCACCAGCCACCAGCCGTGGAGTGCACGGGTAAATGCCTGGAAGTTGAACGCCGGGCTGATGCCCTGGATCACCCCGGTATAAGGGTTCACGTAGACCTCCAGCGAGCGCCCATCGGGATAGCTGAGGTTGGCGCTGAGGGCAAAGTGCGACTCATCCGGACGGCTCAGGGACTCGACGATCACCTGGGGTTCGGCGCGCTTGATGGCGCCGATCACTTGGTCGTAGGTGAGCGGTTCGGCATCGTCCGACGGCTTGCTGGCGCGGATGTCCGGGTTGGCCAGCCAGACGATTTCCTGGCTGACCACCGCCAGGGTGCCGGTGACACAGACGATCAGCACAAAGAACCAGATGGGCAAGGCCAGCCAGCTGTGCACGAGAAACCAGAGTTTTGAGCGTGACTTCTTCGACATGTGAATGAGGGTCTTGATCGGAGAGAGGCGGTAAAGGCCCGGAAAACGCCGCCCGTAGCTTTTGCTGACGCGAGCGGCTGTATCTAAGTTAAGACGGATGAGAAATGCAAAACCCTAAGGTGGATATGAAAGAAAATGTTTCGGATAGCCATTCATGCAACACGAAACATGTTTCGAGTCATCACCAAGGCGGGATTGATGGGGCAGGGGCGCTGCCTATGATGGAGTCATACCGTTGAGCGAGCCCAATAATGACTTCTGCCAGAACCCTCTACGACAAACACATCGACTCCCATACGGTGTGCCGCCTGGATGACCAGGGCCATGTGCTGCTGTATATCGACCGTCAGGTCATTAATGAATACACCAGCCCGCAAGCTTTCAGCGGCTTGCGCGAGGCAGGCCGTGGCGTATGGCGTCCCGGCACGGCGCTGGCGGTGGTCGACCATGTAAACCCCACCACACCCAAGCGCATCGCGACCATGCCGGATGCGGGCGGCGCGCGCCAAGTGTCGTACCTGGCGGAAAACTGCCGGGATTTCGGAATTGAGCTGTTGGATATCCTCGACAAGCGCCAAGGCATTGAACACGTGATCGCCCCGGAGCAGGGCTTTATCCTGCCGGGCATGGTGATCGCCGCCGGCGACAGCCACACCACCACCTACGGTGCCTTGGGCGCATTCGGCTTTGGCATCGGCACCTCGGAAATCGAGCATTTGCTGGCCTCGCAAACCCTGGTCTACAAACGCCTGAAAAGCCTGCGCGTGACCGTGGATGGCGAACTGGCCCACGGCCTGACCTCCAAGGACGTGATCATGGCGCTGATCGGCAAGATCGGCGCTTCGGGTGCCACCGGCTACGCCATTGAGTTTTGCGGTTCGACCATTGATGCCCTGAGCGTCGAGGCGCGGATGACCATCTGCAACATGGCGGTGGAGGCGGGCGCCCGTGGTGCGTTCATGGCGCCGGACGAAAAAGTCTTTGCCTACCTCAAGGGCAAACCCCGCGCGCCGAAGGGCGAGTTGTGGGAGCGCGCCCTCGTGGGTTGGCGCCAACTGCACTCGGATGCCGACGCCGTGTTCGACCTCGAAGTGCAACTGGACGCCACCGCCCTGGAGCCCATGGTCACCTGGGGCACCAGCCCCGACCAGGCCGCGCCCATCGGCGCCCGCGTACCGGACCCGCAAGACGTCAGCGACCTGATCCTGCGCCAGGACATGCGCCGCGCCCTGAACTACATGGGCCTTGAAGCCGGCATGCCCCTGAGCGAGATCGTCATCAGCCATGCGTTTATCGGCTCCTGCACCAACGCCCGCATCGAAGACCTGCGGGATGCCGCCAGCGTCGTGCGCGGCAAGCACGTGGCCGACCACGTGCGGGCGATGATCGTGCCGGGCTCCACCGAAGTACGCGACCAGGCCGAAGCCGAAGGCCTCGCCGCGATTTTTATCGACGCCGGGTTTGAATGGCGCCAGTCCGGGTGCTCGATGTGCCTGGCGATGAACGATGACGTGCTGGAACCCGGCGACCGCTGCGCCTCCAGCACCAACCGCAACTTCGAAGGCCGCCAGGGCGCAGGTGCCCGCACGCACCTGATGAGCCCGGCCATGGTTGCCGCCGCTGCCATCACCGGCCGCCTGACGGATATTCGCCACTTTGGAGACCGCACATGAGCCTGCAACCCTTCACCCGGATCACCGGCAAGGCCGCACCGATGCTGGCGGCCAATATCGACACTGACGTGATCATGCCCAAGCAGTTTCTCAAGGGCATAGACCGTAACGGGCTGGATCGCGGGTTGTTCTTTGATTTGCGCTTCTTGGCATCGGGCGAGCCTAACCCGGAGTTCGTGCTGAACCAGCCGGCGTGGCAGGGCGCGAGCTTTATGGTGGTGGGGCCGAACTTCGGTTGTGGTTCCAGCCGGGAGCATGCGGTGTGGGGCTTGAAGCAGATGGGCATTCGCGCGTTGATCGGCAGCAGCTTTGCGGGGATTTTCTATGACAACTGCCAGCGTAATGGGGTGTTGTTGATCACGCTGGAGGAGGCGGTGTTGCAGCGTTTGGGGCAGATGGTGAGTCAGCCTGAACAGGCGCAGATCAGTGTGGATCTTGAGGCGCAGGAGATTCTTTTGGCTGACGGGCAGGTGATTGGGTTTCAGATTGATACGTTGCGCAAGACTGCGTTGTTGTTGGGGTTGGATGCTATCGGCACGACGTTGCAGCGCAGTGAGCAGATCAAGGCGTTTGAGCGCGAGCACCTGGCGGCCAATCCTTGGCTCGGGTGACTAACTGACTCAAGGCAAGCAAGATCAATGGTGGGAGCTGTCGAGCTTTAGCGAGGCTGCGATGCAGGCGCTGCGCTCCTGCAGGTGCACCGCGGTGATCCCATCGCAGCCTCGCTAAAGCTCGACAGCTCCCACAAGTTGACACTTCAAGACCTGTGAGCTTAAGTGGGGCGCGACAAGGAGGTTGGCCCGTCGCGGAAAAAGGAATTTCAGTGTGTGTAACCGCAATCCCGAGTTCGCGCTTTCGACCCGAAACGCCCGCCTGATCATCTTCGCCCGGGGCGTTTCGGATTTTGGCGCGTTCCTCAATATGGTGGCCTTGTCTACCTACGTCTATTGGCTTAGCCAAAGCGTGGTGTTTGTCAGTCTCTTTCTGGCATGCCGCGTCACCGGCGGTATTGTCGCCAGTCTGTTCGGCATCCCGTTTTTCCGGCGCTTTGCCGGGCGTGGCACATTGGCCGGGCTGGACCTTGCCCGGGCGCTGTTGCTGACGCCGCTGCTGTTGTTGATCCCGGCCCATCAGCTCAGCGTGCTGCCCTTTATCGCCTTCGGGATCGGCTTGTGCAATTCGCTGTTTGCCATTGGCCTCAACAGTCAATTGCCAACCTGGGTGGCGCTCGAGCAGCGCGTCTCCACCAATGCGTGGATCACTTCAGCGGCCGCTACCGGTGCGGTCTTCGGCAGTTTGCTGTCCGGACTGTTGATCGCCACCGGTGGATTTGAAGCGGTGTTTGCCGTCAACATTGGCACCTATGTCGTCGCTGCTTGCCTGATCCTGCCGCTGCGCGGGCTGTACTTCGCCACCGTTGGCGTGCACCGGGCCCTCTCGGCGGAATGGCATGAGCTGAAGAAAGGGCTGCGGGGCGCGCCGGTGCTGGCCGCCATGTTGCTGATCAGCATGCTCGATACGCTTGGCAGCGCTGCCCATAACGTCGGCTGGCCGGTACTGTCCCAGTACATTTCTCCCGACACGGCAAAAACCGTCATGGGTTATCTGCTGGCAGTGTGGGCGTGTGGCAAGTTCGTCGGCGCGCGCCTGGCCAGTGCGGTTTTAAAAAACCGCGGCAACCGAGGCATGGAGCGCCTGTTCATGGCCGGCGTAGCGCTGATGTCCAGCGGCTTTATCCTGACCTTCCAGCAAACCGAGCTTTGGCTGGCATTGATGCTGGTGGTGTGGGCAGGGCTGGGGGACGGTGTGTCCGAGGTGGCCTTGATCTCCCGGGCCCAGAATGAGCCTGATAGCCTGCGCCTTCCGCTGTTCAGTTTATTGACCCTGATTCAAATGGCCGGCTTCGGCATGGGCATGCTGGTGGTCGGGCCGTTCTACCTGACGTGGACGCCGGCTCAGGTGATTGTGTTGTTCCATGGATTGCCGTTGAGCGCCTTGGTGGTCATGGGGTTATGGATGGGATTCAGGGCTCACCGGGGCGTCAGATCGACAACCCTTTGAAGTGCTCCTGCAAAAACTCCACACACGCCCGCAACTTCCCGGAGTAGGCCAACCGCGTCGGGTAAACCGCCCACACGTTGGCGCTCTGGGTGTAGTCGTGCAGCACCTGCACCAGTTTCCCTTGCTCCAGCAGCGGCTTCACGTCCCACATCGAACGCAGCAACACGCCGCGTCCGTCCAGGGCCCATTGCAAAACGATCTCGCCGTTATTCGACGATAACGGGCCGCGCACGCGCACGCTGTCCTGCACGCCATCGCGCTCCAGGTGCCAGATGCCAAACGCGTTGTCGCGCTCCTTGAGCACCAGGCAGTCGTGCTGTTCCAGGTCGCTCAAGTGCTGCGGCACACCACGGCGTTCGAGGTAGGCGGGCGCCGCACACAGCACCCGCCGGTTACTCACCAGCCGGCGACCGATGTGTTGCCCGGGGATGTCGTCGCCCACGCGAATCTCCAGGTCGAAACCCTCGCTGACGATATCCACCACCCGATCAAACAGGTCCAGGCGAATCTCCAGGTCCGGGTATTGTTCGGCCAATAGCGACAAGGCTGGCGCCACATGGTTACGGCCGAAACCGAAGCTGCTGCACAAGTGCAGGTGGCCGCGCGGGCTGTCGTGGGCGTCGGAAAGCTCGTCGGACAGTTGCTGGAAGTCTTCGAGAATCCGCACGGCCCATCGCTGCACGCGCTCACCGTCTTCGGTCAGGGCGATACGGCGGCTGGTGCGGTGCAGCAGGCGGGTGGCGAGGGTGGTTTCGAGAATCTGGATACGCTTGCTGACATAGGCCGGGGACAAACCCAGCTCGTCGGCAGCCGCAGCAAAGCCGGCCTTGCGGATCACGGTCAGGAATACCCGCAGGTCTTCAGGTAGAGGCACGGTATCTTTCTTGTTAGTCATCAGAAACAGGCGTGGCGGCATGAACCGCCAGAATAGCACCGGTGTGGCGAGGGAGCTTCTGCGGTGAGGGAGCTTGTTCCCGCTGGAGTGCGAAGCGCTCCCAGGATTTTTGGGCCGCTGCGCAGCCCAGCGGGAGCAAGCTCCCTCGCCACAGGGGATTGGTGTTTAAGGGTTACTCGGCGGCGATCTTCGCCTGGGCGGCGGCCCGTGCATGACGGCCATGCTTGAGGGCGATGGGCGCCATTTTCTCGCGGTCCAGTTCACCTTCCCAAGCAGCCACCACCAGCGCGGCCACGGCATTGCCGATGATATTGGTCAGCGAGCGGCATTCAGCCATGAACCGGTCCACACCCAGGATCAACACCATCGCCGCCACCGGCACCGTGGGTACGACCGCGAGGCTGGCGGCCAGCGCGACAAAGCCTGCACCCACCACCGCACCGGCACCTTTGGAGGTGAGCATCGCCACCGCCAGCAGGGTCAGTTGTTGCTCCAGCGTCAGGTCGATATTGGTCGCCTGGGCCAGGAACAGCACCGCCAGGGTCATATAGATGTTGGTGCCATCCAGGTTGAAGGTGTAGCCGGTGGGCACCACGATCCCCACCACGCCTTTGGACGCGCCAAGGCTTTCGAGTTTCTGGATCAGCTGCGGCAGGGCCGATTCGGATGAGCTGGTGCCCAGCACGATCAACAGCTCGGCTTTGATGTAGGTCAGCAGCTTGAAGATGCTGAACCCTACATAACGGGCAATGCTGCCCAGCACCACGGCGACGAAGAAAAACGCGGTGACGTAGAACGTGCCCACCAGTTTCAACAGCGGCAGCAGCGAACCCAGGCCGTACTTGCCGATGGTGAAGGCGATGGCCCCGAAGGCCCCGATCGGCGCTACGCGGCTGATCATCCCGACGATGCGGAAGAACACTTCGCTGGCCTGGTTGATCACGCCCACCAAGGGCCGGCCCTTCTCGCCGATCATCACCAGCCCGAGGCCAAACAGCACCGACACAAACAGCACCGGGAGGATTTCGCCTTTGGAGAAGGCATCGAAGAAGGTCGTGGGGATCACATGCATCAGGAATCCGGTGACGCCTTCGCCGTGTTCGGCCTGGCCGACAAAACCGGCGATGGCCGAAGTGTCGAGGGTTTTCACATCAATGTTGAAACCCACGCCCGGGTGCAGCAGGTGCGCGGCAAGGATGCCGATCACCAGGGCAATGCTGGAGACGATCTCAAAGTAGAGCAGCGCCTTGCCGCCGACGCGGCCCACCTGCTTTACGTCGTGCATGCTGGTGATGCCGGACACCACCGTGCAGAAGATGATCGGGCCGATGATCATCTTGATCAGCTTGATAAAGCCGTCGCCCAACGGCTTGAGGTCGATACCCACCTGGGGCCAGTGGTTGCCGATCAACACGCCCAGCACAATGGCGATGATCACTTGCACATACAGGGTTCCCAGCAGTTTTCTGATTGTCATTTTTATTATCTCGAGACGTTTTTTGGGCAAGCAGACCCCGTCGCAGGCTGTTTCAAGCCTGCGGGGCGGGATCGGTCAGATCAGCGGTTCATAACGGCTCAGCGAAGGAAGGCCAGGACTTCGCCGAGCAACAGTTCAGGGGCTTCTTCAGCGATGTAGTGGCCTGCCGGCAGGGCCTTGCCACGTACGTCGGTCGCGACTTTCTGCCATTCCTTGAGGGGGTCGAAGCAGCGGCCGACGGTGCCTTCGGCGCCCCACATCACCAGCAATGGCAGTTCCAGGTGATTGCCTTTGTCGATATCGGCGCGGTCGTGCTCAAGGTCGATGCCGGCAGCGGCGCGGTAGTCTTCGCAGATGCCGGTGGCGGTGCCGGGCAGTTTCAGGCAGCGCAGGTATTCAGCGAAGGCCTCATCGGTGAACGGCTTGAGCCCGGCACTGCGGCTGCCCATGACGCTGCGCAGGTACAGTTCCGGATTGCCTTCGATCAGGCTCTCGGGCAGCGGCGCCGGGCGGATCAGGAAGAACCAGTGCCAGTAGGCGCGGGCGAAGGCTTCGTCGGTCTGGGCGTACATGGCCAGGGTCGGTGCGATGTCCAGCAGGACCATGCGCTGTACAGCCTTGGGGTGGTCCAGGGCCAGGCGATGGGCGACTCGGGCGCCACGGTCGTGGGCCAATACCGAGAATTCCTCGAAGCCCAGGGCCTTCATCAATTCGACGCCGTCGCGGGCCATTTCGCGTTTGGAATAGTGGGTGTGGTGGTCATTGGCGGCGGGCTTGCTGCTGTCGCCGTAACCGCGCAGGTCGGCGGCGACCACGGTGAAGTGTTCGGCCAGTTGCTCGGCGACCTTGTGCCAGATGACGTGGGTCTGCGGGTGCCCGTGGAGCAGGAGCAGGCCGGGACCTGTGCCGCCTTTGCGGTAGCAGATGTCCACGCCGTTGACGTGGCGCTGGTCTTTTTGGAATCCGGCGAACATGGAATGACTCCTCGTGATGATTGCCTGCATCCTGAAATCACACGACGCCTGGGGCAAGGGGGAAAGCGTGGAGGGGTTGTTCATGAAGTGTGTTGAAGCCCGATCTTTCAGGCAGTGCAGGTCAACTGTGGGAGCTGGCTTGCCTGCGATGCAGGCAACTAGGTGTATCAGTCGCACCGAGGTGATGCCATCGCAGGCAAGCCAGCTCCCACAGTTGGGTTGTGTCGCCCAGGCGACTTCATCCTTGCTTGAACAACGCCTCGGCACGCTGGCGAACCTGCGCCTCGGTCAAGTCCTCCTTGCGAGTGGCCAAAAACCACACATGCCCGAATGGGTCTTTCAGTGTCCCGGAGCGGTCACCGTAGAATTGATCCTTGGGTTCTGAAATCGCGGTGCCGCCGGCCTTGATGGCCTGGGCGAACTGTTGGTCGACGTCCTGCACATAGAGATGCAGGCACACACTGGGGTGTTCTTTTCCCGGGCTGCCAAAAGACATCTCGCCACAGGGTGAGGCCATCATGATCGCCGAATCGCCAATGCGCAGTTCGGCATGGCCGATCTTGCCGTCGGGCATGTCCAGGCGCATGACTTCGGTGGCGCCGAAGGCTTTCTTGTAGAACTCGATGGCCTCAGCGGCTTTTTCGATACCCAAGTACGGCGTGATGCTGTGATAGCCCTCGGGAATGGGTTTAACGCTCATATCGTTCTCCTTGATTGTGGTTATGGAGGGACGGCCTTTTCACTATAGGCCACGTGTGCCGTGGCCTGCGGGCAGCCGACGAGGTGTTGGCCAGGCAACAGCAAACCGGCAGTTTGCTGCGCCATGGACGGATTATTGGGGTCAGGGTGGGCGCAAACCCTTGAGTTTGACGGCCCGGGCCCTCAGGCACAGAAGCTGCAATAGCTCAGGTCAATCATTCGCCCGAGAGCGTTGTATGTCTGTACTGCCTGTATCTGCCGATTACCCAATTCACACGCCCCACGCCGAGCTGATCCGCGATGAGGCCCAGGCCCTGGCCGTAGCCCATCGGGTCGCCGCCGTGTTGCTGGAGCAAGACGCCGAACGTGACCGCACCCGCCAGGTGCCGGTCGAAGTGGTCGACCTGTATTCCAACAGCGGCCTGTGGGGCATCAGCGTGCCTCGCGAGTTTGGCGGCGCCCAAGTGTCCTACGCGGTGTTGGCCCAGGTGATTGCGATCATCTCGGCGGCCGACCCGTCGCTGGGTCAGATCCCGCAGAACCATTACTGCCTGCTGGAAGACATCCGTCTGCAGGGCACCCCCGAGCAGCAGGCGTACTTTTTTCGCCTGGCGCTGGAAGGGCATCGGTTTGCCAATGCACTGTCGGAAACCGGCGGTAAGAACGTCCAGGACATCCAGGCGACCATCCGCCCGCAAGGCGATGGCTATGTGATCAACGGTCGCAAGGGGTATTGCACCGGTTCGCTGTACGCCCACTGGCTGGCGGTGCTGGCGCTGGATGAACAGCAAAATGCGCAGTTGGCATTCGTGCCCCGTGGCACTGAAGGCTTGGTGGTGGTCGACGACTGGGACAGCATGGGGCAGCGCACCACGTCCAGCGGCACGGTTTTGGCCGATGACTTGAAGGTGCCGGCTTTCAATCTGTTTCCTACCCATCGCTCCTACGATTCGCCGACGCTTGCCGGCCCTTTCGCACAATTGACCACCGCCGCCATCGACGTCGGCATTGCCCGTGCCGCGCTGCGTGACACGGTGCAGTTCGTCCAGCAATTCGCCCGCCCGTGGATTGATGCCGGGGTGGAAAAAGCCAGTGAAGATCCGCTGACCATCATCCAGGTGGGCGCATTGGATATTCGTCTGGAAGCGGCGGAAGCCTTGCTGGAGCGCGCCGGAAAAGCCCTGGACGCCGCGCGCCCGGCACCCGATGAAGACAACGTCGCCCACGCTTCCCTAGCGGTCGCCCGAGCCAAGGTACTGACCACTGAAATCGCCATCGAAGCCAGCAACAAGCTCTTCGAACTCGGCGGCACCCGTTCCACTTTGAAGAAACACAACTTCGACCGTCACTGGCGCAACGCCCGTGTGCACACCCTGCATGACCCGGTGCGCTGGAAGTATCACGTGGTGGGCAACTGGTTGCTCAACGGTGCCAAGCCACCGCGTCACGACTGGTCCTGAACCATGGCCGAGCTGTTTAAAAACATCTACTGGGCCGACATCGGCCAAGCCTGCCTGGAAACCTTGAGCATGCTCACTGCGGCCCTGGGTTTTACCGTGCTGTTGGGGTTGCCGCTGGGGGTGGTGCTGTTCCTTACCGGCAAGCGCCAGTTGCACGAAACCCTGGTGGTGTATCGGGTGCTGTCGGTGGTGGTGAACGTGCTGCGTTCGCTGCCGTTCATCATCCTGCTGATTGTGCTGATCCCGTTGACCACCTTGCTGGTGGGCACCTCCCTGGGCGTGCCCGGCACGATTCCGCCGTTGGTGGTGGGCTGTACGCCTTTCTTTGCGCGGCTGGTGGAAACCGCCTTGCGTGAAGTCGACCGTGGTGTGGTGGAAGCCACCCAATCCATGGGCGCCAGCACCTGGCAGGTGATCCGCCACACGCTGTTGCCGGAAGCCCGGAGCGGGCTGCTGGCAGCGGTCACCGTTACCGCGATTGTGCTGGTGGACTACACCGCGATGGCCGGGGTGATCGGTGGCGGTGGCCTGGGCGACCTGGCAATTCGCTATGGCTATCAGCGTTTCCAGACCGACGTGATGGTGGTCACGGTGTTGCTTCTGTTGGTGCTGGTGCAGGCCCTGCAAATGACCGGTGACCGTTTGGTGGCGCGTTACAGCCGCCGTTGATTCCTATAACTAATGCCTTCGGAGCAACCATGAAAAAATCCCTGGCCATCTTGGCCGCTGTCTTGTCCTTCAACGCCTTTGCCAACGAGACGTTGGTCGTCGGCGCCACGCCCGTGCCTCACGCCGAGATCCTGGAGTTCGTCAAACCCGTGCTGGCCAAGGAGGGCGTGGACCTGCAAATCAAGGTCTTCACCGACTTCATCCAGCCCAACCAACAACTGGCGCTGAAGAACATTGACGCCAACTACTATCAGTACCGGCCTTTCCTGGATGACTACAACAAAACCCGGCATACCAATCTGGTGCCGGTGGTTGGCGTGCACATCGAGCCGTTTGGTGCCTATTCGACCAAGATCAAAAACATCGCTGAGTTGAAAGACGGCGCCACAGTGTCGATCCCCAACGACCCGGTCAACACCGGCCGTGCGCTGGTGCTGCTGGATGAAGCCGGCTTGATCAAACTCAAGGACCCTAGCAACACCCTGGCCACCCCACGGGACATCGTCGAAAACCCCAAGCACCTGAAAATTCGTGAGCTGGAAGGGGCGTTGCTGGCTCGCTCGGTGAGCCAGGTGGACCTGGCATTCGTGTTCGCCAACTACGCCCTGGAAGCGGGGATCGACACCAACAGCGCGTTGATCGTCGAGAAGGGCAAGAGCCTGTACGTCGAGTATCTGGTAGCGCGCCCGGACAACATCAACGACCCGGGCATCCAGAAACTGGCCAAGGCGTTGAACTCCGATGAAGTGCGCCAGTTCATCCTGACACGCTATAAAGGCCAGATAGCTCCGGGTTTCTAAGTCTGATGGAGATCAAAATGTGGGAGCGGGCTTGCTCGCGAAGGCGGTGTATCAGCCAACTTATTGAGTGACTGACACGCCGCCTTCGCGAGCAAGCCCGCTCCCACATTGATAGGGTTTCCTTATCAGGGATTTACGCTGGGCTCCAGCAATTGTGCCCCAGGCCCGCGTTCACCCAGTACGTCATCCTGATTGCGCAGCGGGCACGCCTCTATCGACAGGCACCCGCAGCCAATACAGCCACTGAGTTTGTCCCGCAGCAGCATCAGTTTGTCGATGCGCCGGTCCAGGTCCTCACGCCACAATGCAGACAGGCGCTTCCAGTCAGCGGCGGTGGGCGTGCGGCCATCGGGCAGGGTTTGCAGTGCCTCATGGATCGTCGCCAGAGGGATGCCCAAACGCTGGGCAATCTTGATCACCGCCACCCGGCGCAACACGTCCCGCGAGTAGCGCCGTTGATTGCCGGCGTTACGGCTGCTCTTGATCAAACCCTTGGTTTCGTAGAAGTGCAGGGCGGTAACGGCAACGCCGCTACGGGCTGCCAATTGGCCGACGGTGAGTTCTTTGGTGACCATGAAAAAGCCCTTGACCTTGACTTAACTAGAGGTTTTACCCTGCGTGGCATCCAATCGCAAGATTGTGCCTACGGTAAGAGGGGAATGTTCATGCAGGTATTAGAGAAGAGTCTGAGTTTCACCCAGATGGTCGAGTTCCAGATCGAACCTCAGCAGCAATCCGCGTTGGTAGCGGCCCTGTCATCCCAAAGCGAGCGCCTGGCCCAGGACCACGGCGGCTTTATCAACGCCAGCGTGCAGGTCAGCGATGATGGGCGCCGGGTGCTCAGCTACTTGCAATGGCGCTCCCGCGAGGACGGTGAGGCGGCCTTCAAGTGTTTTGAGCACGGTGAGGAAGATTTCTGGACGCTGATACGCGCCCACCAGGCCACGGCAGTGACCTTCGGTTCGTTCCAGGTGTTGCGCAGTATCGAGCGCAGCCATGACAACGCCTTGCACTGCCGCCTAAATTGACAGGTGCAGCATGCGCTCGCCCTGTACGTTTTCGCCGGGGCGGCGCTTGTTCACGGCCAGCTCACCGATCTTGATCAAGCGGGTACGCGTCACGTTGCGGCTCAGGCCCAGCAGGTTGGCGGTGTGCACCTGGTTGTAATGGCTGAAGCGGTAGGCAGCGCGCAGCAATGCATCCTCGACCTTTTCATGCAGGGCGCCGGCCTGTTCCTCGAAGAGTTTTTGAAAGGCGCGTTCCAGCAGGGCTTCAGCACTGTTGTCGATGCCGTGCTGGCTGTCGTCCTGACGCTCGATGCGCATGTTCGACAGGCGCAGGTCGTCGCGTTCGATCACGCCGTTGCGGCAGATCAGCAGGGTGTGGTGAATCACGTTTTCCAGCTCGCGAATGTTGCCTGGCCAACTGTAGCTTTTGAGTTTCTGCTCGGCCTCGCGGCTGATAGTGATCGGTCCGTAACCCAGGCGCTGGCTGTAGGCTTCGATAAAGTGCCGGGTCAGGGGCAGGATGTCGCCGGGCCGGTCCCGCAACGGGCTCAGCTCCAGGCTCACCACATCGAGGCGGTAGTACAGGTCTTCGCGGAAATGTCCGGCGTTGATGGCTTTTTCCAATTGAACGTTGGTGGCCGCCAGGACCCGCACGTCGATGGGAATGCTTTTGCGTGATCCCAGGCGCACCACTTCGCGCTCCTGGAGTACCCGCAGCAGCTTGACCTGAATCGCCATCGGCAAATCACCGATTTCATCGAGGAACAGGGTGCCACCGTCGGCCTCTTCGAACCAGCCGGCCTTGGCGCTGAGGGCGCCGGTGAAGGCGCCTTTTTCATGGCCGAACAGCTCGGCCTCCACCAACGATTCGGAAAACGCGCCGCAGTTTACCGCCACGAACGGACGGTTGCGCCGGGCGCTGAGGTTGTGGATATGGCGTGCCACCAGCTCTTTACCGGTGCCGGTTTCGCCGATGATCAGCACGCTGGCTTCGCTGGGCGCGACTTGCTGGATGTGCGCCAGCAGCGCCTGGGATTTCGGGTCTTCGAAGACCTGGGCCGTGGCGCGGATCGAGGTCGCAAGAGCGGGCGAGGGCGGTAGGGTTAAAAGCTGCATGGGCACCTCTTCTAGGAGTAGAACGTGGGAATCGGCAGGGACTGGTTCAACGCCCAGTCCCCCAGTTCGTGGAGTTTGTAGTCCACCGGGTCGTGCAGGGTTTGCGTGCGCAGGTTGCGCCAGTGCCGGTCCAGGCGCAGGGAGGCGTGGGTGGAACGCGCGCCGGTGACTTCGAACAGGCGGCTGCACAGTTCCAGGCCGTTGCGGGTGGCGGCGACCTTGGCGGTGGCGATGGCGATGGCCAGTTCGCCGCGCTCGCTTTCGCTGAGGCTCGGGCCTTTGGCCCAGGCCTGGTCCAGCAGCTCGGCGGCACGCTCCACCAGCAGTCGAACGCCTTCAAGGGCGACCCAGAATTCGCCGTAGTGGTTGAGCACATACGGGTCCTGGCGGATGTCCTGCACCGTGGATTTATGCCAGGGCCGGGTTTCGGTCAGGGTGTAATTCCGGGCTTCGGCAAAGGCGCCTTCGGCGATGCCAAGGAACATATGGGTGAAGGTCAACTGAGCGATCAGCGGGCGCAGGCAGGCGAAGGGTGTGCTCAACGGGCCGGGATCGAGGAGCAACTCCGACTCCTCCACGCGTACCCGTTCGAAGCTGGCGCTGCCGCTGTCGGTCTGGCGCTGGCCAATGTTGTTCCAGTCATTGTGCAGGGTGATGCCGCTGCGCCCGCTGGGGATGGCGGCGATCAGCAGCTTGCCGCCGGCGTTTTCATCCACGGCTGAGGCGATCAGCATTTCCGAGTCGCTGGCGCCGGAGCAAAAGCTCTTCTTGCCGGAGAATTCTCGCCAGCCTTTGTAGGCCTTGACCACCGTGCGCGTGTCCAAGGGGTTGAGGGCGTTGCCCCAGAACCAGTTTTTGCGCGCGGTTTGTTCGAACCAGGGTTGCCATTGCTCCGGGCGGGAGAACAGGCGAACGGTGGCAAGCATCAGGTGATGAAAGCCGAAGACGTGGGCGATGGAGCTGTCGACTTTGGCGAACTCGCGAACGATCTCCAGGGTCTCGCTCCAGCGGGCGCCGAGGCCGCCGTATTGGGTGGGGATGCTAAGGGCCAGCAAGCCGCTTTGGCGCAGGGCGTCACGTTCGGTCTTGGGTGTGCCGCCGCGCTCGTCGCGTTCGACGGCGGTGAGGGCGAATTCGGCGGCCAGCACTTTGGCTGTCTGCAACGGTGAGGGCAGGACGCTGTTGGGTTTGGCTGTCACGCGGGATTCCTCATGGTGTGCCGGGGCGTACCCCGGCAGACGGCAAGTCAGGCCTTGGCTTTTGCCGGCAGGACGTCGTTGGCAATCATTTCGCCGAACGGTCCGGTGAGGTTGGTGACGCCGCGCCCGGCCAGGCTCGCGTAGGGTTCCGGCAGCAGCGGGAACACCAGTTCGGCAAAGCGATACGCCTCTTCCAGGTGCGGGTAGCCGGAGAAGATGAAGCTTTCGATGCCCAGGTCCGCGTATTCCTTGATCCGCTCGGCAACTTGCTGGGGGTTGCCCACTAAGGCCGTGCCCGCGCCGCCACGCACCAGGCCGACGCCGGCCCACAGGTTGGGGGCGATTTCCAGGTTGTCGCGGCGCCCGTCGTGCAGGGCGGCCATGCGCCGCTGTCCTTCGGAGTCAAAGCGTGAGAAGGATTTTTGCGCGGCGGCGATGGTTTCGTCGCTGATGTGTTCGATCAGTTTGGCAGCGGCTTTCCAGGCGTCTTCTTCGGTTTCCCGCACGATCACATGCAGGCGAATCCCGAACTTGACGGTGCGACCATGGCGGGCGGCGCGCTCACGCACGTCGGCGAGTTTTTCCGCGACGGCGGCCGGTGGTTCGCCCCAGGTCAGGTACACGTCGACTTGTTCGGCGGCGAGGTCGTGGGCAGCGTCCGAGGAACCGCCGAAGTACAGCGGCGGATACGGCTTTTGCACCGGCGGGTAAAGTGCCTTGGCGTTCTGCACCCGCAGGTGTTTGCCTTCGAAGTCCACCGATTCGCCCTGCAACACGCGGCGCCAGATCTTGAGGAATTCGTCGGTCACTTCGTAGCGTTCGCTGTGATCGAGGAAGCTGCCGTCGCCGCGGTTTTCGTCGGGGTCGCCGCCAGTCACCACGTTGATCAACAGGCGGCCATTGGACAGGCGGTCCAGGGTGGCGGCCATGCGTGCGGAGACGGTCGGCGAAATGATCCCCGGACGAATCGCCACCAGGTAGCGCAGGCGTTCGGTCAGTGGCACCAGCGCCGAGGCGATGACCCAGGAGTCCTCGCAGGAGCGGCCGGTGGGGATCAGCACGCCGTGGTAGCCGAGGTTGTCCGCAGCTTGGGCGACTTGTTTCAAATAGTTGAGGGTGACCGGGCGAGCGCCTTGGGTGGTGCCCAGATAATGGCCGTCACCGTGTGTAGGCAGAAACCAGAAAACATCCATGACAAATCCTTAAGCGATTTTCAGCAGAGAGGTGGGATGCGCGGCAAACAACGGCGCGGCGCGTTCTGCAGCAAGGCGAATGCGGGCCTTCAAGGGCTCACTGGTTATTTGGTAGTCGGTGAAGTCGGCCTCGGTGGCGTACACGCCAATGGGCAAAGTCAGGGCCTGGAAGAAACTGAACAGCGGGCGCAGTTGGTGATCGAGTACCAGGGCGTGGCGTTCACTGCCGCCGGTGGCCGCCAGCAACACCGGGGTGTTGATCAGGGCGTTGAGGTCGACCAGGTCGAACAGGTGCTTGAGCAGGCCTGGGTATGAACCGCGATACACCGGGGCGGCGACGATCAGCAGGTCGGCCTGTTCGATGGCGTGCAGTTGCGCCTCGACGTCGGCGGGCAGTTCCTGGCGGGACAGTGCGCCGCCCAGTGGCCGGGCAATGTCGCCCAGTTCAATCAGGGTGGTCTGGATCGGCAATTGAGTGGCCAGTTCGGCCAGCACCGCCTGGGTCAACACCAGGGTGCGGGACGGGCGCCAGGTTCCGCCGGAGAGGGCAACGACATTCAGTGGACGGGTCATCAACAGTTCCTTTTTCAACAGTCGCTCAGGGCAAGAGCAGTAGCAGGACTTGAGCAAGAGCTGTACCAAGCTGCGCAGGCCTTGACTGGCGCGGGTCGTGGGCCAGGTGTTGGAAAATGACGGTGTTGTCTGCCTGGTGTTTTGTTGAATGACTGTTGCCTGGGCAACAGTTGCCAGGCGAACAGTGGCGTGAGCGTTGAAGCCATTTATAGAGGGTTGTGTTTATTCCGTAAATGAACGTATTTCCATATTTATAGATCTGCATGGAATATAAGGCGTGGCTATCACAGGTGTCGCAAGGGTTGATAGCGACTATCACGGCTGATGATTTTTCACCGTGCAGGGGCGGGAGTAGCCTGTGCTCATTGACTTCAACCCGTTTCGCAGGACCTTCGCCATGAATCGTTTTCTCGCCATTTCCGTATTGCTCGTCACCTCAGTTCTTGCCGGTTGCGCGACACATTCGTCGCCTGAACTGCGTGCCTACTCGGCGGAAGAGAGCAAGGAGCTGGCGCTGGAAGCCCTGAGCCGTCGAGGCCTGTCGTTTGATGAATACCAACAGAAGAAAGCCGAACTGACCGGCCAGCCACAGAAAACCTTTGGTTTCGACCGTCAGGGTGAAATGAATGCCGAGCGCGGCATGACGCTCCACGGTCGCCCCAGTTGAGTCAGTGACCAGGTCTGAAAAGCCCGAGGTTTCCCACAGGAACCTCGGGTTTTTTGTTTGCCATCCGTTTCCCGGAGCCTGTTAAGCTGAATTTCAGGAGAGTTCCTACGCACTTTTAAATAAAGTGGTCTTTCTTTAACGGCACGGGATCAGGTAAACCATCTTCCTTCCTGATCGCTGCCCCTGAGACGTCGTTCTCGGGAACATGCTCTGCGAGTCTTTAACGTCATGAATAAACGTCCGCTGTATTTCGACTACGCCGCCACCACGCCGGTGGATGAGCGGGTCATCCAGGTGATGGTCGAGTGCCTGGGCTTCAACGCCAACTTCGGTAACCCTGCGTCCAGTTCCCATGCGTTCGGCCAACAGGCCCGGCAAACGGTTGAACAGGCGCGGGGCCAGGTGGCTGAACTGGTCGGCGCGGAGCCGGCACAGATCGTCTGGACCTCCGGTGCCACCGAGTCCAACAACCTCGCCATCAAGGGCGTCGCCCAGGCGCGGGGCGTAGCCGGTGGGCATATCATCACCAGCCAGATTGAACACAAGGCCACGTTGGATACCGCCCGCCAGTTGCAGGAAGCCGGGATTGCGGTGACGTACCTGGTGCCGGACGCCGAAGGTTTGATCAGCGTCGAGGCGGTGAGCGAAGCGTTGCGTGAGGACACCTTCCTCGTGTCGCTGATGCTGGTGAACAACGAGCTGGGCACCCTCAACGATATCCAGGCGATTGGCGCGCGAGTGCGTGAACACGGTGCGTTGTTTCACGTGGATGCGGCGCAGGGCGCGGGCAAGGTCGCGATTGACCTGGCTGAGTGGCCGGTGGACCTGATGTCATTTTCCGCACACAAACTCTATGGTCCCAAGGGTATCGGCGCGCTGTACGTCGGCCCACGTGCGCAGCAGAAAGTGCTGGCGCAGATTCACGGCGGTGGTCATGAAGGCGGCTTGCGTTCCGGCACCCTGGCGACTCACCAGATTGCCGGTATGGGCACTGCGTTCGCACTGGCGGCAGCGTCCTTTGCCGAAGAGAAGGCGACCATTGTTGCCCTGCGCGAGCGCCTGCTGGAACAGCTGAATACGATTGCCGGGGTGCGCCTCAATGGCAGCCTTACCCAGCGTATTCCCCACACCTTGAGCCTGACGTTCAGCGAGGGCGAGTTCAATTCCGCCGCGTTGAGCGCGGGCATTGCCTTCTCGGCCACGTCGGCCTGCAATTCGGCGAGCAATGCACCGTCTCATGTGCTTCTGGCGCTGGGCCATGATGCCCGCAGCGCAGGTCGCACCATTCGCTTGAGCCTCGGGCGGTTTACCACCGAGCAGGACATCGATCAGGCGGTACAACTGATCAAGGCCGCACTGGCCAGCGCACCGGCTTTCTGGGCCGTTTGACCCCATAACAATTATTAGTGGTTAGCAGGAGACACGATGAGCACACAGCCTTTGACCCATGGAACGGTTCCCCAGCGCCTGGCGCACACCCGCGAACTGATGAGCCGCGAGGGTATTCATGCCCTGTTGGTGCCGTCGGCCGACCCACACTTGTCCGAATACCTGCCGGGTTACTGGCAGGGTCGTCAGTGGTTGTCGGGTTTTCATGGTTCGGTGGGTACGCTGATTGTCACCGCGGATTTCGCCGGTGTATGGGCAGACAGCCGCTATTGGGAACAGGCGACCAAGGAACTCAAGGGCAGCGGTATCGAGTTGGTCAAACTGCAACCGGGCCAGCCCGGGCCGCTGGAGTGGCTGGCGGAACAGACGCCGGAAGGCGGTGTGGTGGCCGTGGATGGCGCGGTCATGGCCGTTGCATCAGCTCGCACTTTGGGCAGCAAGCTGGAGGCACGTGGTGCACGCTTGCGTACGGACATCGACCTGTTGAATGAAGTCTGGCAAGACCGCCCAACCTTGCCGAACCAGCCGATCTATCAGCATTTGCCGCCTCAGGCCACCGTCAGCCGTGGCGAGAAGCTCGCAGCCCTGCGTGCCAGCTTGAAGGAGAAGGGCGCCGACTGGCATTTCATCGCGACCCTGGACGACATTGCCTGGCTGTTTAACCTGCGCGGCGGCGACGTTTCGTTCAATCCGGTGTTTGTGTCCTTTGCCTTGATTGGCCAGCAGCAGGCGACGCTGTTTGTGGCCTTGAGCAAGATCGACGCCGAGCTGCGCGCCTTGCTGGAACAGGATGGCGTGACCCTGCGGGATTACAGCGAAGTTGCGGCGGCGTTGAAGGACATTCCTTCAGGCGCCAGTGTGCAGGTCGACCCGGCACGGGTGACTGCTGGATTGCTGGAGAACCTGGGCAGTGGCGTGACGCTGATCGAAGGCCTGAACCCTACTACCTTGGCCAAGTCGCGCAAAAGCCTGGCGGACGCCGAGTATATTCGCCAGGCCATGGAGCAGGATGGCGCAGCCCTGTGTGAATTCTTTGCCTGGCTCGACAGCGCGTTGGGCCGTGAGCGCATCACCGAACTGACCATTGATGAACACCTGACAGCGGCCCGTACCCGTCGTCCGGGTTATGTGTCGTTGAGCTTCAATACGATTGCCGCGTTCAACGCCAACGGTGCGATGCCGCATTATCACGCGACTGAAGAAGAGCACGCGCTGATCGAAGGCGATGGTTTGCTGCTGATCGACTCGGGGGGCCAGTACCTGGGTGGCACGACCGACATCACGCGGATGGTGCCTATCGGCACGCCAAGCGAAGAGCAGAAACGCGATTGCACGCGTGTGCTCAAGGGTGTGATTGCCTTGTCCCGCGCGCATTTTCCCAAAGGTATTCTTTCGCCGTTGCTGGACGCCATCGCCCGCGCGCCGATCTGGGCGGAGGGCGTGGACTACGGCCACGGCACCGGCCATGGCGTAGGCTATTTCCTGAACGTGCATGAAGGTCCCCAGGTGATCGCGTACCAAGCCGTCGCTGCGCCGCAAACGGCGATGCAGGCGGGCATGATTACGTCCATCGAACCGGGCACTTATCGTCCGGGCCGTTGGGGCGTGCGCATCGAGAACCTGGTGTTGAACCGTGAAGCGGGCAAGACCGAGTTTGGCGAGTTCCTCAAGTTCGAGACACTCACCCTATGCCCGATCGACACCCGTTGCCTTGAGCCGTCGCTGCTGACGGTGGAAGAGCGCCAGTGGTTCAACGACTACCATGCGCAAGTGCGCGAGCGCCTGAGTCCGCTGCTCAGTGGCGCTGCGCTGGAGTGGTTGCAGGTGCGTACGGCCGCGATCTAGCTCAGCGCTTCACGCACAAAGTCCAGGCGATCCTGGCCAAAGAACAGCTGGTTGCCGACAAACAGGCTGGGGGCACCGAATACGCCACGTTGGATGGCGTGTTCGGTGTTGTCCTTGAGGGCAGCCTTGACCTCGTCATCATTGGTTAGCGCCAGGATTTCTTCGGGATCAAAGCCGTGTTCGGCCAGCACCGTGGCCACCACGGACAGGTCTCCCAAGTGACGGCCCTCTACCCAAAGTGCGCGGAACAGGCAGTCGATGAAGTCAAGAAAGCGTTCGGGCTGGCGCATTTGAATGCCGGTGACCGCACGCATCAGCTGCAAGGTGTTGATGGGAAAGTGCGGATTGAACTTGAGCGTGACGTTGTAGCGCTGGGCATAGCGCGCCAGGTCCTGGAACATGTAGCGGCCCTTGGCGGGAACGGTGGCCGGCGACGCGTTGCCGGTGGCTTTGAATACGCCGCCCAGTAGCATTGGCTTATAAATCAACTGGGCGCCGGTTGCCGCGCATAGGCCTGGAAGCTGGGTATAGGCCAAATAGGTGGCCGGGCTGCCGAGATCGAAGAAAAACTCCACGGTTTTACTCATGCTGGGTACTCGCTGTTTATTGTTATGGGGCGTGCTTACCAGGGTTCATTCCAGGGGCGCAGGTCCAGTTCGAAGGTCCAGGCGTCTCGTGGCTGGCTATGCAGGTACCAGTAGTTATCGGCGATGTGCTCGGGGTTGAGAATACCGTCCTGATCCTTGAGGGCGTATTTTTGTGGGAAGTTGTCGCGGATGAAGTCAGTGTCGATGGCGCCATCCACGACCACGTGGGCGACGTGGATATTCCGCGGGCCCAGTTCGCGAGCCATGCTTTGCGCCAGTGCGCGGATCCCGTGTTTGGCTCCGGCGAATGCGGCAAAGCCGGCGGCGCCACGCAAGCCGGCGGTGGCACCGGTAAACAGGATGGTCCCGCGATTACGGGTGACCATGCGCTTGGCCACTTCCCGGGCGTTGAGGAAGCCTGAGAAACAGGCCATCTCCCAAATCTTGAAGTACTTGCGGGCGGTTTCTTCCAGGATACTGCACGGCACATTGGCGCCAATGTTGAAGACAAAGGCTTCTATGGGCCCCAACTCGGTTTCGATCTGTTCGATCAGGGCGATAACGTCCTCTTCCTTGCGGGCATCGCAGGCAAAGCCATGCGCTTCTCCACCTGCCGCCTGGATGCTTTCTACCAAGGGTTGCAGTTTATCGGCGCTGCGCCGGGTAACGCAGGCGACATAGCCCTCACGGGCAAAGCGCTTGGCGATGGCGCCACCGGTAGCATCGCCGGCACCCACTACCAGTACGATTTTCTTGTTGTTCGTCATGGGAGATCCTTTAGTAAACGATCGTTTGCCAAACGAACGTTATGCTACGATCCGACAGGCGTCAAGCGGACAACAGAGAGGGAAGTGATGCGATATTCGGCCAGTCATAAGCAGGAAACCAAAGAGAAGCTGCTGGATAGCAGTGCGGCCTTGGCGAAGAAAGAAGGGTTTGCCAGCGTCGGGGTGGATGGCTTGATGAAAGCCATTGGCTTGAGTGGCGGTGCCTTTTATAGCCACTTCGCCTCGAAGGACGAATTGTTCAGCTCGATTGTCGAGCGTGAATTGAGCCATAGCCTTGAACGCTTGAATGGCAATGGTGTGCAGAGTCGGGAGCGGCTGGATCGCTGTTTGAAGTTCTATTTGAGCATGGCCCATGTGGAGCAGTCGGAGGCGGGCTGTGCGTTGCCGAGCCTGGGGGCGGAGATTGCACGGTCTGATGTGGCAGTACGCCAACAGGCGCAGGACTGGATTTGCCGATTGCAGGCGGGCTGGGCTGCAACGTTGGGCAGCGAGGATTTGGCTTGGTCGATTCTGTCGCAATGCATCGGCGCCCTGGTGGTGGCGCGGATGATGGTCAGCCCGCAGGTGCAGGCGCAGGTCATGTCATCGAACTACGATGTGCTCAGTCAACAGCTGTCGAGGCTGTGAGAGCGTCGACAGTTATTTGCAGATGACTATCATGCTTCGGCTGGTGTAGCCGGCGGGGTTGAGGCCGAACGGGTAGTCGCCCGGGTCTTCGGCGTTGTCGCCTGACTTGGCGATGACTTTATAGCCTTTGGCGCCGCATGAATTGGCTGCACTGGCGTAGCACTTGTCCCAGGAGGAGGACAGGCCCGAGCAGTTGATATGCAGTCCCTTCTTTCCCCGCTTCACTTCGGTCTTGGTAGTCGCGGCACAACCTGCGATTGCCACAATCATGAACAGCATCAAAATTCGCTTCATTCCTATCCTTAATAGCCGCCCCGCTTAGCTGCACGAAGCTGGCTTTACTCGCTCTCGAGTGTAGCGTTCATGATGTCCTTATCTAAATTCTCCATGAGTGACACTGGGTTACGGTTTAAACATGGCCTAATTGAGCGGCAAATGCCAGAGCTACGTCAAATCCTGAATCAATCTGCGGGAACGAGTGGCTTTGATTCGTTACGCATGGTCAGGGTTGCGCCAACCGAGGCCAGAATAATGCAGGTGATCGCCAGCCACTGCGCCAAGGATAAGTGTTCTTGAAGGAAAAACAGGCCGGACAGGGCGCCGAATGCGGGCTCGATACTCATCAAGGTTCCGAATGTGCGGGCGGGCAGGCGAGTCAGGGCGACCATCTCCAGAGTGTAGGGCAGGGCGGTGGATAAAACGGCGACACCAATGGCGATCGGGATCAGGGAGGGAGTGAGTAATGCCGCGCCCGCGTGGACGATTCCGATCGGCGCGACAAACAGTGCGGCGATCATTACACCCAGGGCGGCGGTCTGTACGCCGTTGTCAGCGCCGGCCTTTTGGCCGAACAAAATATAGAGTGCCCAGCACACACCTGCGCCCAGTGCGTAAGCGGCGCCTGTCAGGTCGATGCCGTTGCTGGCCGCTCCCATGGGGATCAGCAGCAGAAGGCCAATGATGGCCAAGGCTATCCAGAGAAAGTCTACAGCGCGCCGTGAAGCATATATGGCGACGGCCAGTGGGCCGGTGAATTCCAAGGCTACTGCGATGCCTAGCGGAACGGTCCGCAGCGACATATAGAAGAGGAAGTTCATTCCGCCCAGGGCCATTCCGTAAACGATCACGGTCTGTAGCGACTTGGCTGTGAGCTTGGCGCGCCATGGGCGTAATAGAAGCAGCATGATCACGCTGGCGAAAATCAGGCGAAGGGTGGTGGTGCCTTGCGCGCCCACAATGGGGAACATGCTTTTGGCGAGTGATGCGCCTGATTGAATGGAGGCCATGGCAATGAGTAGCAGGCCGACCGGAAACAATGTCGAAGCCAGGCTACGGGGTGAAGTGGTCATTGAGGGTGTTCGTCCGAGGTCGTATTTAAAGAAGCAGAAGTGGCTATGATGCTTAACTGTGTGGTGATGAGCAATATATTGCTCAACGTGTGCCGTATTTCTCTATATATAGGTAGATTTTGTGATTGTCGGGATGGATTGATAGAAAAGCTAAATTAAGGGTTGACGGCAGATTCTGGAAGTCTATAATTCGCCCCACTTCCGGCGCAGTCGAAACGGAAAACTCCTTGGTAAACAAAGAGTTATGTAGGTTTCGACAGTGAGCTGCTTCAGATCATCGAAGCCCAGAAGGAGTTGATAGGGACGTGTTGTTTAGCCCTATTAACGGTTCGATCTTCTCGGTCGAAAGCGGAGAAAAAGAGGTGTTGACAGCAGCGTGTAACGCTGTAGAATTCGCCTCCCGCTAACGAGAGATCGGAAGCGCAAGTGGTTGAAGTTACAAAGGAAACTTTGAAAACTTCTGAAAATAATCACTTGACAGCAAATGAGGCTGCTGTAGAATGCGCGCCTCGGTTGAGATGAAAGATCTTAACCAACCGCTCTTTAACAACTGAATCAAGCAATTCGTGTGGGTGCTTGTGGAGTCAGACTGATAGTCAACAAGATTATCAGCATCACAAGTTACTCCGCGAGAAATCAAAGATGTAACCAACGATTGCTGAGCCAAGTTTAGGGTTTCTTAAAAACCCAAAGATGTTTGAACTGAAGAGTTTGATCATGGCTCAGATTGAACGCTGGCGGCAGGCCTAACACATGCAAGTCGAGCGGTAGAGAGAAGCTTGCTTCTCTTGAGAGCGGCGGACGGGTGAGTAATGCCTAGGAATCTGCCTGGTAGTGGGGGATAACGTTCGGAAACGGACGCTAATACCGCATACGTCCTACGGGAGAAAGCAGGGGACCTTCGGGCCTTGCGCTATCAGATGAGCCTAGGTCGGATTAGCTAGTTGGTGGGGTAATGGCTCACCAAGGCGACGATCCGTAACTGGTCTGAGAGGATGATCAGTCACACTGGAACTGAGACACGGTCCAGACTCCTACGGGAGGCAGCAGTGGGGAATATTGGACAATGGGCGAAAGCCTGATCCAGCCATGCCGCGTGTGTGAAGAAGGTCTTCGGATTGTAAAGCACTTTAAGTTGGGAGGAAGGGCAGTAAATTAATACTTTGCTGTTTTGACGTTACCGACAGAATAAGCACCGGCTAACTCTGTGCCAGCAGCCGCGGTAATACAGAGGGTGCAAGCGTTAATCGGAATTACTGGGCGTAAAGCGCGCGTAGGTGGTTCGTTAAGTTGGATGTGAAATCCCCGGGCTCAACCTGGGAACTGCATTCAAAACTGACGAGCTAGAGTATGGTAGAGGGTGGTGGAATTTCCTGTGTAGCGGTGAAATGCGTAGATATAGGAAGGAACACCAGTGGCGAAGGCGACCACCTGGACTGATACTGACACTGAGGTGCGAAAGCGTGGGGAGCAAACAGGATTAGATACCCTGGTAGTCCACGCCGTAAACGATGTCAACTAGCCGTTGGGAGCCTTGAGCTCTTAGTGGCGCAGCTAACGCATTAAGTTGACCGCCTGGGGAGTACGGCCGCAAGGTTAAAACTCAAATGAATTGACGGGGGCCCGCACAAGCGGTGGAGCATGTGGTTTAATTCGAAGCAACGCGAAGAACCTTACCAGGCCTTGACATCCAATGAACTTTCTAGAGATAGATTGGTGCCTTCGGGAACATTGAGACAGGTGCTGCATGGCTGTCGTCAGCTCGTGTCGTGAGATGTTGGGTTAAGTCCCGTAACGAGCGCAACCCTTGTCCTTAGTTACCAGCACGTAATGGTGGGCACTCTAAGGAGACTGCCGGTGACAAACCGGAGGAAGGTGGGGATGACGTCAAGTCATCATGGCCCTTACGGCCTGGGCTACACACGTGCTACAATGGTCGGTACAGAGGGTTGCCAAGCCGCGAGGTGGAGCTAATCCCAGAAAACCGATCGTAGTCCGGATCGCAGTCTGCAACTCGACTGCGTGAAGTCGGAATCGCTAGTAATCGCGAATCAGAATGTCGCGGTGAATACGTTCCCGGGCCTTGTACACACCGCCCGTCACACCATGGGAGTGGGTTGCACCAGAAGTAGCTAGTCTAACCTTCGGGAGGACGGTTACCACGGTGTGATTCATGACTGGGGTGAAGTCGTAACAAGGTAGCCGTAGGGGAACCTGCGGCTGGATCACCTCCTTAATCGACGACATCAGCTGCTCCATAAGTTCCCACACGAATTGCTTGATTCATTGAAGAAGACGATAAGAAGCAGCCCGAAATTGGGTCTGTAGCTCAGTTGGTTAGAGCGCACCCCTGATAAGGGTGAGGTCGGCAGTTCGAATCTGCCCAGACCCACCAATTTTGTGTGGGAAACGCCTGTAGAAATACGGGGCCATAGCTCAGCTGGGAGAGCGCCTGCCTTGCACGCAGGAGGTCAACGGTTCGATCCCGTTTGGCTCCACCACTACTGCTTCTGAAAGTTTTGAAAGCTTAGAAATGAGCATTCCATCGTTGTGATGGTGAATGTTGATTTCTAGTCTTTGATTAGATCGTTCTTTAAAAATTTGGGTATGTGATAGAAAGATAGACTGAACGTTACTTTCACTGGTAACGGATCAGGCTAAGGTAAAATTTGTGAGTAATTGCGAATTTTCGGCGAATGTCGTCTTCACAGTATAACCAGATTGCTTGGGGTTATATGGTCAAGTGAAGAAGCGCATACGGTGGATGCCTTGGCAGTCAGAGGCGATGAAAGACGTGGTAGCCTGCGAAAAGCTTCGGGGAGTCGGCAAACAGACTTTGATCCGGAGATGTCTGAATGGGGGAACCCAGCCATCATAAGATGGTTACCTTACACTGAATACATAGGTGTATGGAGCGAACCAGGGGAACTGAAACATCTAAGTACCCTGAGGAAAAGAAATCAACCGAGATTCCCTTAGTAGTGGCGAGCGAACGGGGACTAGCCCTTAAGTGGCTTTGAGATTAGCGGAACGCTCTGGAAAGTGCGGCCATAGTGGGTGATAGCCCTGTACGCGAAAATCTCTTAGTCATGAAATCGAGTAGGACGGAGCACGAGAAACTTTGTCTGAATATGGGGGGACCATCCTCCAAGGCTAAATACTACTGACTGACCGATAGTGAACTAGTACCGTGAGGGAAAGGCGAAAAGAACCCCGGAGAGGGGAGTGAAATAGATCCTGAAACCGTATGCGTACAAGCAGTGGGAGCAGACTTTGTTCTGTGACTGCGTACCTTTTGTATAATGGGTCAGCGACTTATTTTCAGTGGCGAGCTTAACCGAATAGGGGAGGCGTAGCGAAAGCGAGTCTTAATAGGGCGTCTAGTCGCTGGGAATAGACCCGAAACCGGGCGATCTATCCATGGGCAGGTTGAAGGTTGGGTAACACTAACTGGAGGACCGAACCGACTACCGTTGAAAAGTTAGCGGATGACCTGTGGATCGGAGTGAAAGGCTAATCAAGCTCGGAGATAGCTGGTTCTCCTCGAAAGCTATTTAGGTAGCGCCTCATGTATCACTGTAGGGGGTAGAGCACTGTTTCGGCTAGGGGGTCATCCCGACTTACCAAACCGATGCAAACTCCGAATACCTACAAGTGCCGAGCATGGGAGACACACGGCGGGTGCTAACGTCCGTCGTGAAAAGGGAAACAACCCAGACCGTCAGCTAAGGTCCCAAAGTTATGGTTAAGTGGGAAACGATGTGGGAAGGCTTAGACAGCTAGGAGGTTGGCTTAGAAGCAGCCACCCTTTAAAGAAAGCGTAATAGCTCACTAGTCGAGTCGGCCTGCGCGGAAGATGTAACGGGGCTCAAACCATACACCGAAGCTACGGGTATCACCTTCGGGTGATGCGGTAGAGGAGCGTTCTGTAAGCCTGTGAAGGTGAGTTGAGAAGCTTGCTGGAGGTATCAGAAGTGCGAATGCTGACATGAGTAACGATAATGGGTGTGAAAAACACCCACGCCGAAAGACCAAGGTTTCCTGCGCAACGTTAATCGACGCAGGGTTAGTCGGTCCCTAAGGCGAGGCTGAAAAGCGTAGTCGATGGAAAACAGGTTAATATTCCTGTACTTCTGGTTATTGCGATGGAGGGACGGAGAAGGCTAGGCCAGCTTGGCGTTGGTTGTCCAAGTTTAAGGTGGTAGGCTGGAATCTTAGGTAAATCCGGGATTCTAAGGCCGAGAGCTGATGACGAGTTATCTTTTAGATGACGAAGTGGTTGATGCCATGCTTCCAAGAAAAGCTTCTAAGCTTCAGGTAACCAGGAACCGTACCCCAAACCGACACAGGTGGTTGGGTAGAGAATACCAAGGCGCTTGAGAGAACTCGGGTGAAGGAACTAGGCAAAATGGCACCGTAACTTCGGGAGAAGGTGCGCCGGTGAGGGTGAAGGACTTGCTCCGTAAGCTCATGCCGGTCGAAGATACCAGGCCGCTGCGACTGTTTATTAAAAACACAGCACTCTGCAAACACGAAAGTGGACGTATAGGGTGTGACGCCTGCCCGGTGCCGGAAGGTTAATTGATGGGGTTAGCTAACGCGAAGCTCTTGATCGAAGCCCCGGTAAACGGCGGCCGTAACTATAACGGTCCTAAGGTAGCGAAATTCCTTGTCGGGTAAGTTCCGACCTGCACGAATGGCGTAACGATGGCGGCGCTGTCTCCACCCGAGACTCAGTGAAATTGAAATCGCTGTGAAGATGCAGTGTATCCGCGGCTAGACGGAAAGACCCCGTGAACCTTTACTATAGCTTTGCACTGGACTTTGAATTTGCTTGTGTAGGATAGGTGGGAGGCTTTGAAGCGTGGACGCCAGTTCGCGTGGAGCCAACCTTGAAATACCACCCTGGCAACTTTGAGGTTCTAACTCAGGTCCGTTATCCGGATCGAGGACAGTGTATGGTGGGTAGTTTGACTGGGGCGGTCTCCTCCTAAAGAGTAACGGAGGAGTACGAAGGTGCGCTCAGACCGGTCGGAAATCGGTCGTAGAGTATAAAGGCAAAAGCGCGCTTGACTGCGAGACAGACACGTCGAGCAGGTACGAAAGTAGGTCTTAGTGATCCGGTGGTTCTGTATGGAAGGGCCATCGCTCAACGGATAAAAGGTACTCCGGGGATAACAGGCTGATACCGCCCAAGAGTTCATATCGACGGCGGTGTTTGGCACCTCGATGTCGGCTCATCACATCCTGGGGCTGAAGCCGGTCCCAAGGGTATGGCTGTTCGCCATTTAAAGTGGTACGCGAGCTGGGTTTAGAACGTCGTGAGACAGTTCGGTCCCTATCTGCCGTGGACGTTTGAGATTTGAGAGGGGCTGCTCCTAGTACGAGAGGACCGGAGTGGACGAACCTCTGGTGTTCCGGTTGTCACGCCAGTGGCATTGCCGGGTAGCTATGTTCGGAATAGATAACCGCTGAAAGCATCTAAGCGGGAAACTAGCCTCAAGATGAGATCTCACTGGAACCTTGAGTTCCCTGAAGGGCCGTCGAAGACTACGACGTTGATAGGTTGGGTGTGTAAGCGCTGTGAGGCGTTGAGCTAACCAATACTAATTGCCCGTGAGGCTTGACCATATAACACCCAAGCAATTTGTATGCTCCAAGCTGAAAGGCGAAAGAGACCAGATTGCGGTGTGTGAAGACGAAACGAACCGAAAGTTCGAAAGACTCACAAAACACCGAAGCTATCACATACCCAATTTGCTGAAGCGAGGCCAACTGGCCACGACTCAGTACCCGAATTTCTTGACGACCATAGAGCATTGGAACCACCTGATCCCATCCCGAACTCAGCAGTGAAACGATGCATCGCCGATGGTAGTGTGGGGTTTCCCCATGTGAGAGTAGGTCATCGTCAAGATTAAATTCCGAAACCCCTGATTGCTAACGCAATCAGGGGTTTTGTTTTGGGCGGTCGAAAACTCACAGCGATGCTGTTTAAAATCCTTTCTCCCTGATCAACCCGATCAGCGCCCTTAATCCCGCTGGCACATGACGTCTTCCTGGATAATAGAGGCGCAGAGGGTCAAAAGATGGCGTCCACTCCTCCAGCACACGCACTAACGTCCCCTTCGCTAAATCAGCCGCGGCATTCCATTCCGTAAGGTAGGTTAGGCCCAGCCCCGCCCTGGCAGCCTCAAGCATCAGGCTAGGATTATCCAGGGTCAAAGCCCCCTGTACCTCAATAGCAAGCGCTTCGCCATGACGCTCAAACTCCCAGTGATAGATCGCACCGCCAGGCATTCGGCTACGAATACATTGATGGACCTTCAGATCCATTGGGCTGGCGGGGACGGGGTTGCTGACAAAATAGTCCGGGCTGCCCAATACCGCAAAACGCTGGACTGGGCTGATATCGACCGCGATCATGTCTTGAGGAACGGTGTCACCTAGACGAATTCCTGCATCAAATCCCTGGGCAACGATGTCTACCAATCGCCCTTCAGTGACGATATCCAGTTTCATCCGCGGATAACGCCGCAGATACTCCAGCAGCAGCGGCATCACCTGCTTTGCGGCACCCGCTGAGGTATTCAGGCGCAAGGTGCCGCTCGGCTCCGCACTGCGATTTCCCGCCTGTTCCAGCGCAGTGCGAATGCTCAACAGTGCCGGAGTAATCGTCTCGACAAACTCTGCACCCACTTCAGATAACGACACACTGCGGGTTGTGCGATTGAACAGCCTCACCCCCATCCGCGCTTCAAGCCCTGCAATAGAGTGGCTCAGCGCCGAGGTCGATACATTTAATTCAGTTGCCGCCGCACGAAAACTTCTATGTCGCGCCACTGCCAATACGGCTTCCAGTTCATTCAGTCCGGATGTATTCATTGTCCTGAATCACTCATCAACTCATGCAGATTTGTACGGCTTATCAGCTCAATCATAGTGACTTACCGTAGGACGCACTAGCTCAGTGTCCCGGAGGACCTATGCAATACATCAATCGGATTTACATCAACGGCGTCTTTGTGACACCTCATGGCGAAGAGCGTTTTAATCTGTTCAATCCGGCTACGGGCCAGAGTATTGGCCAGGTTCGATTGGCAAATGAACAAGATGCTTTGGATGCCATCGCAGCCGCCAAGCGAGCTTTTACCGAGTTCTCCCACAGCTCGAAAGACGTACGCATCGACTATCTCAAGCGCATGCACGCCGCAGTTGAAGCCATTGAGGAGGAACTCACCGATGCGATTATCGAGGAGTACGGCGCCCCGGTTTCCCGTGCGCGATGGATGGCCAAGCACGCGGCCAGCGTCCTGCAAGATGCCGCTTCGGTACTGGAGAACTATAACTTCTCTCGACGTATCGGCATTGCCGAGGTGGTCATGCAGCCGTTGGGTGTGGCCGGCTTGATCACGCCCTGGAACAGCAACGCCGGTTTTATCTGCGGCAAGCTCGCTGCAGCGCTTGCCGCCGGCTGTACCGCTGTGATCAAACCCAGTGAAATGAGCGCAATCCAGACCTCCATCGTCACCCGCGCACTCCATGAAGCGGGGCTGCCCGCGGGCGTGTTCAACATCGTCACCGGCCGTGGTGAAACCGTAGGTGCCGTGTTGAGTGCCCATCCCGACATCGCAAAAGTCTCCTTCACCGGCTCAACGGCTGTCGGCAAAACCATCCTGCGTACCGGCGCCGAGACCTTGAAGCGCGTCACTCTGGAACTAGGCGGCAAATCACCGGTGCTGATTCTCGATGATGCGGATCTCAAAACCGCCGTGCCCCTGGCTCTCCAGGCCGGCTTCATGAACAGTGGTCAGGCTTGCATCGCCGGCACCCGAATCCTGGTACCTCAAAGTCGCCTGGCTGAAATCGAAGCGCTGATGATCGAGGAAGTGACCAAAGTACAAGCCGGTAATCCTCGTGATCCAGCCACGGCCGTGGGCCCCATGGTCAGCCTTAAACAATGGGAGCGCGTGCAGCGCTACATTCAGATCGGGATCGAGGAGGGCGCTCACCTGCTAGCGGGAGGCCCCGGTCTGCAAGAAGGCATCACGGCGGGCTGGTTTGTGAGACCCACCGTATTCAGCCGCGTGACCAATCAAATGACCATCGCTCGCGAGGAGATTTTCGGGCCGGTGCTATCGATCATTACCTACGCGACCGAGGAGGAAGTACTGACGATAGCCAACGACACCCCCTACGGCCTCCAGGCGTACATCCTGTCCTCAAATCCCGAACGCGCCCGCAGGCTGGCTAGCCGTATCGATGCAGGCCGAGTCCTGATCAATACCCTCGCCCATGAGCCATTGGCCCCGTTTGGCGGTTTCAAGCAATCGGGTATTGGTCGCGAGTACGGCACATTTGGCCTGGAAGCCTTCCTGGAGCCCAAGTCCATCCTAAGCTGATTCCTCAGCATGAAAACGTATGAATAAGGTCAACGTCCCAAACCAAAGTGCATGAACAGGCCCTATAAGCACACCGTTCAGGGAAATCGATGCAAAGTGTTTCCGCATTTTTGGTATGGTGCAGCACATTTTCACAAGGACTGATTTTTCCTCCGCAGGAAGCGGCGTCGACCTTATTCAACGAGATGCTGTAGAAATGCCTGAACCAATACCGATCAAGGACCACGAAAAAGAAAACCGCCTGGTCAACAAGCGGCTGCTGGCCTGCGCGCTGCTGGTAATCGGCATTACCTGCGCCTTGGTAGGCCGGATGTACTTCCTGCAGGTTGTGCAGTACGACTACCACTCCACCATTTCCGAAAACAATCGCGTCCACGTCCTGCCGATCACACCGACCCGCGGCCTGATCTATGACCGCAACGGCGTAGTACTTGCCGACAACCGTCCGAGCTACAACCTGACCATCACCCGCGAGCGCACCACCGATCTCAAGGGTGAGCTGGACGCCATCGTCAGCCTCCTGCATTTGCCTGCCGAGGACCGTGGCGTATTTGATAAAGCGCTCAAGCAAGCGCGTCATCCCTTCGTCCCCGTCACGCTGTTTTATGAGCTGACCGAAGAACAGATCGCCGTGCTGGCCGTCAACGAATTCCGCCTGCCTGGCGTGGATGTCGAGCCGCAATTCGTCCGCCATTACCCGCTGGGTGCGCACTTTGCCCACTCCATTGGCTACGTAGGCCGGATCAACGAAAAAGAATCCAAGGCCCTCGATTCAGTGGAATACCGGGGCACGCAATCCATCGGTAAAACCGGGATCGAGCGCTTCTACGAGTCCGAGCTGCATGGCCACGTGGGCTATGAAGAAGTTGAAACCAACGCCCAGGGCCGCGTCCTGCGAGTGCTCAAGCACACCGACCCGATCCCCGGCAAAAACATCGTTTTGAGCCTGGACGTCAAACTCCAGGAAGCTGCCGAAGAAGCCCTCGGCGACCGTCGCGGCTCGGTGGTCGCTCTCGATCCGGCAACTGGCGAAGTCCTGGCGATGGTCAGCAAGCCGAGCTTTGACCCGAACCTGTTCGTCACCGGTATCAGCTTCAAGGAATATGCAGCGCTTCACGACTCTCTTGATCGTCCGCTGTTTAACCGCGTGCTGCGCGGGCTCTACGCGCCAGGCTCGACGATCAAGCCGGAAGTCGCCATCGCCGGCCTCGACAGCGGTGTAGTCACCGCCCAGACCCGCGTGTTCGACCCGGGTTACTACCAACTCCCGGATTTCGACCATAAATACCGCAACTGGAACCACAGCGGCGACGGCTGGGTAGACATGGACGCAGCGATCATGCGCTCCAACGACACCTACTTCTACGACCTGGCCCACAAGCTGGGCATCGACCGCCTGCACGACTACCTGGCTGAATTCGGCCTTGGCCAGAAAGTCTCCCTCGACATGTTCGAAGAGTCGGCCGGCTTGATGCCGTCCCAGGCCTGGAAGCGCGCCACCCGACGCCAACCGTGGTTCCCGGGTGAAACCGTGATCCTCGGCATCGGCCAGGGCTACATGCAGGTCACCCCGCTGCAACTGGCCCAGGCCACTGCGTTGATCGCCAACAAAGGCGTGTGGAACCGCCCGCACCTGGCCAAGACCATCAATGGCGTGGCGCCAGTGGATGAAAACCCGATGCCCAACGTTGTCCTCAAAGACCCGCGCGACTGGGAGCAGGTCAACCACGGCATGCAACTGGTCATGCACGACCCACGAGGTATCGCCCGGGCGGCTGCAGCCGGTGCGCAATACCGGATTGCCGGCAAGAGTGGTACCGCACAGGTGGTGGCGATCAAGCAGGGTGAGCGTTACAACCGTCTCAAGACCCTGGAACGCAACCGCGACAACGCCTTGTTCGTTGGCTTCGCCCCGGCGGAGCACCCGCGGATCGTGATTTCGGTGATGATTGAAAACGGCGAGGCTGGTGGCCGGGTGGCGGGCCCGGTGGTGCGTCAGATCATGGACGCCTGGTTGCTCGATCAGGAAGGCCATTTGAAGCCGCAATACGCGACGCCCAGTAAGGCGCCGGGTGATCCCCACGTCTGAGGTCTTCAGGGCATGACGCTGTTCATGCCTTATACCTTGTCAAAGGTTGCGCATTGGTCGATGTCGCCTACTGTCAATACAGGAGGTGTCTCATGCACGAATCAAATGAAATCAAACGTAAAGTCCTGCTCAACGCGTCACGTCAACGGGTCTGGGATGCACTGACCGACGCCGAGCAATTCGGCAGCTGGTTTGGCATCGCCCTCAAGGGCAAGCAGTTTGCCGCAGGGCGGGCCATTGAAGCCCCGATCACTTATCCAGGTTACGAGCACGTGGTGTGGAAGGCGAAAATCGAGCGCCTTGAGCCACAAGCGCGGTTCTCTTTCAGTTGGCATCCTTACGCCGTAGACAAGGAGGTGGATTACGACACGGAAGCCCCAACCCTGGTGGAGTTCACCCTTGAGGATCACGCCGAAGGCATCTTGTTGCGGGTGGTGGAGTCAGGTTTCGATGCGATCCCGGACGCTCGCCGCCAGAAGGCCTACAAGAAGAACTCCCGAGGCTGGGACGATCAGATGAATAACATCGAAGAGTACCTGGCGAAATCCCATCGGCCTTGAGTCCAGTGGCGAGTTCGCGATTCGCAAATTCGCCACTGAGACTGAGCGTCTACTTGATCACCACCGGATTCACCGGTGCGCCACTGCCCCCGACAATCTTCAGCGGGGCAGCGGTGTAGAGGAATTTCCACTGGCCGTCGTCCGCACAATCGGCGGCCAGTTCCTCCAGTAACACAATCTCGGTGAAGGCGATTCCCAGGTTGCGCATCAGCGCGCAATGCAGCGGAATCTGCACCCCGGACACCGGGTCGGTGATCACTTCGTTGGCGATGGTGTCGGTCACCAGGTTGGGGATTTCCATTTCGTGAAACCATTCCACCAGCTCGCGGCTGTAGGTCAGCCCCGGCTCCATCAGGTCTTTGAAGAACTCGGTCTTGCCCAGCTCATAAAACGCCCCCATGGAACCGGTGCGGATGATCAGGATGTCGCGCTTTTCAATGGTCACGCCCTGGGCCTTGGCGGCGTCGAGCAGGTCCAGGTGGTTGAAGGTTTCGCCACGGCCCAGGCATTTCTTGCCGCGATGGCGGGCCATATCGATCAGCACCGCACGGCCCACCACGCCGCGTTCGGCGATGGCCAATACGCTGGCCTTGGCCATGCCGCCGACGGTGGTCTGGGCGTCGTAGCCGTTCCACAGTTGATTGTCGTACCAGGCGTGGCCGAGGGCGTCGTACTGGGTCGAGCCTTGCAACTGCATGAAGATCACGTCGTCGGAATACGCCGCGCCACCGGTCATGTGCGGCTGTTTGCCGAAGTGGTAATGGCTGTGGTCGAGGGTGTTGAAGCGCATCGACGGGTTGCGCGCCGGCCACATCGGGTCACCGCCCGGGTGGCCGATCTGCACTTGCAGGGTAAAGGTCTTGCCCTGTCGCACCGAGGCGACGCCCCGCAGCACTTCGGCTTCAGTCAGGTAATTGAGGGCACCGACTTCGTCGTCCGGTCCCCATTTACCCCAATTCTTTGGCAGGCCTTCAAGCAATTCCCGGGTGTTCGGCTCGTTCTTATTATGAAGATCACACATAGCAATTCCTGTCCCTGTGAGAGTGAGTTACACGCAGCGCCCGCCATCGACTTCCAGGCAGGTGCCGGTGATGAACGCCGCTTCGTCCGACGCCAGGTACAGGCAGGCGTTGGCCACATCTTGCGGGGTGGAAAAGCGCCCCAGGGGAATGGTCGCCATGAACTTCTGGCGGTTTTCCGGGGTGTCCGGCACGCCCATGAATTCGCTGAGCAATGCCGTGGCACCCACCACCGGATTCACGCAGTTGACGCGGATATTGTCCGGCCCCAACTCTGCCGCCATGGTCTTGCTCATGACCACCACTGCGCCCTTGCTGCCGTTATACCAGACCAGTCCCGGGCGCGGGCGGATCGCTGCCGTCGAGGCAATGTTGACGAACACTCCGCCGCCCTGGCCGCGAAAGTGCGGCACAAAATGCTTGGCGCTCAAGAAGATGCTTTTGACGTTGACTGCAAATACCCGGTCGAACTCGGCCTCATCGACCTCCAGCATCGGCCGGTTGCGGTGGGTGGTACCGGCGTTGTTGATGACAATGTCCAGCCCACCGAATTGCTCCAGTGTGCCGCGCAGCAGCGCGCCCATGCTTTCATCGTTGGCCACGTTGACCTCGATAAAGTGCGCATGGCCGCCGCTTTCGGCAATCTCATTGACCACTCGCTGACCGCCCACGGCGTTCATGTCCGCAACGATGACCTTGGCACCCTGGCGGGCAAATGTCTTGGCGATGCCCTCGCCAAACCCCGAGCCGGCGCCGGTGACGATCGCGACTTTATTGGCTAAACGCATGGTGTGTTCTCCGTTCTTGTTGTTGTGAGGAATCAACCGTGTTTGATCGCAATAGTCTTCAAGGTGGTAAAGCCCAGCAGCGCTTCGAAGCCTTTTTCCCGGCCATAACCGCTGGCCTTCACGCCGCCGAATGGCAGTTCGACGCCGCCACCGGCTCCGTAGTTGTTGATGAATACCTGGCCACAACGCAGCGTGCGCGCCAGGCGCATTTGTCGCGCGCCGTCGCGGGTCCACACGCCGGCCACCAGGCCGAACTCGGTGCCGTTGGCCAGGCGAATCGCTTCGGCTTCATCGTCGAAAGGCATCACGGCCAGCACCGGGCCGAACACTTCCTGTTGCGCCAGGCGGCTGTCTGGCGGCACATCGCGAAACAGCACCGCCTCCTGGAAATACCCGCCGCTGCCAGCCTCGGCCACCACCGCGCCACGTGCGGCGACGGTGATCCCGGCCAGTTCGGCCTCGCGAATAAACTCCCGCACCAGGCGTTGCTGCTTCTGATTGATCAGCGGGCCCATGTCCAGGTCCAGCGCTGAAGGCCCGGCACGCAACTCGGAAAAACGCTGGCTGAGGCGCGCGAGCAGGCTTTCGTAGATGCTGCGTTCCACCAGCAAGCGGCTGCCGGCTGAGCAGGTTTGCCCGCAGTTCTGAATGATGGCATTGACCAGCACCGGCAACGCTTCCTCCAGATCGGCATCGGCGAACACCAGTTGCGGCGACTTGCCGCCCAGTTCCAACGTCACCGGGCAGTGGCGCTCGGCGGCGGCTTTCGATACGGCGGTGCCGGTGGCAGTGGAACCGGTAAACGAGATGTGATCGATGCCCGGGTGTGCGCACAACGCTGCGCCGGCTTCATAACCATAACCGGTCACCACATTGATCGCGCCAGCCGGAAAGCCCACCTCGGCAGCAATCTCCGCCAGGCGCAGCAACGACAAACTGGCATCTTCCGCCGGCTTGACTACACACGCATTGCCCGCCGCCAACGCAGCGCCGACGCTGCGCCCGAAGATCTGCATCGGGTAATTCCATGGGATGATATGCCCGGTCACACCATGAGGTTCGCGTACGGTCAATACGGTGTAGCCAGCCTGATACGGCAGGGTTTCGCCGTGCAGTTTGTCGGCGGCACCGGCGTAGTACTCGAAGTAGCGGGCGAGGGCAGTGGCATCGGCGCGGGCGACTTTCAATGCCTTACCGGTGTCCCGCGCCTCGATCTGCGCCAGCTCTTCATGATGTTCCAGCACCGCCATGCCGAGCTTGGCCAGCAAACGGCTGCGATCCACGGCAGACAACCGGCCCCACGGGCCATCGAAGGTTTCCCCAAGTGCCAGGCGCGCCGCGCTGATCGCCGCCTCGATATCGGCGGCTGTGCCACGGGCGATGCTCGAATAGGTTTCGCCGGTACTGGGGTCGATCACCGGAATGTCTTCCAGCGAGGTCGATGCCAGCCATTGGTTGGCGATGTAATGTGCGTTGGTCATGTTCAGCTCCTGTTCCCTGCCACGCATTCGGCGATGGCGCGACCCACTTCGACAGTGCTGGCGCCGCCGCCCATTTCCCGGGTGCGCGGGCCTTCGGCAAGCACCGTTTCGATGGCGGACACGATGGTTGCCGCCGCTTCCTGATAAAGCGGATCACCGTCGCCCAGGTGCTCGATCATCAGCGCGGCCGACCAGATCTGCCCAATGGGATTGGCTACACCGAGCCCGGCAATATCCGGCGCGGAACCGTGCACCGGCTCGAACAGCGACGGGTAACGCCGCTCGGGATTAAGGTTGGCCGACGGCGCAATGCCAATGGTGCCGGTGCACGCCGGGCCAAGGTCGGAAAGGATGTCGCCGAACAGGTTGGACGCCACCACCACATCGAACCAGTCGGGGTGCTGCACGAAGTGCGCACACAGAATGTCGATATGAAACTTGGCCGTCTTCACGTCCGGGTAGCGCCGGGCGATCTCGGTCACCCGCTCGTCCCAGAACGGCATGGTGATGGAGATGCCATTGGATTTGGTCGCTGCCACCAGGTTTTTCCGGGGCCGCTGTTGCGCCAGTTTGAAGGCGTAATCCACCACGCGGTCCACGCCTTCCCGGGAGAAGATCGACTCCTGCACTGCGATTTCCCGCGAGGTGCCTTCCCACATGCGCCCGCCGACACTGGAGTATTCGCCTTCGGTGTTTTCCCGCACCACGATAAAGTCGATGTCACCCGGCACACGGCCGGCCAGCGGACAGGGCACGCCAGGCATCAGACGCACCGGGCGGATATTCACGTATTGATCGAACTGGCGGCGGATCTTCAGCAGCGATTCCCACACGGCGGTGTGGTCGGCAATGATGTCCGGCGCGCCGACAGCGCCGAAGAAGATCGCGTCATGGCCGCCAATCTGTTCGGCCCAGTCGTCGGGCATCATCGTGCCGTGAGCCAGGTAGTGTTCGCTGCACCAGGCAAAGTGGTCGAAGTGAAAGTGAATACCGAAGCGCCGGCTGACAGCGTCCAGTACCCGCAGGCCTTCGGGCACCACTTCGCGGCCGATGCCGTCGCCGGGGATCACGGCGATGCGGTGGGTGGGGCGGGTGTGGGATTGGGACACGCCGTGTCTCCTGTCTTGTTTTTATAGGAAGGTCTGGCGGGGGCATTCTTGGCACAGCTGTGACAACAGGGGAATTGCTAATTGTGGAATCGGCCTTCGCAAAATTCGAAGGCCGAAGGTTTACGCAGGATTGGCGCTCAGGTAGTCGAACAGCGCCAGGCTAGTCAGCGACGGCTGTTCCTTGCGCATGCACAGGTACATCTGCCGGTCGGCCCAGCTGTCGTCGATTTCGATAAAGCGCAAGGCCATCTCCTTACGGAAAATCTGCACTGCACCCTGTGGCAACACGCCCACACCCTGACCTGCGGCGATCAAGCGGCACACCGCTTCGAAACTGCGCACCTGCACCCGCAGCCGCAACGGCATGCCGATCGCAGCGGCGGCTTCGGTAATCAACGGGGTGATAGCGGCGTTGTCTTCCAGGCCGACGAAGTCGTAGCCGAGCAAATCCTCGAAGCGCGCATGGCGCATTTTCAATGGGTGGTCATTGGGCACGAGCAGGCACAGGCGGTCCTGGCAGTAGGGCTCGAACCGCAGCTCTTCGCTGGGGCGGGTGGTGACGATGCCGACATCCGCCACACCCTCGCGCACGGCCTGGAGGATCTCCCGGCTGCGCTCCTCGCGAATATCCAGGCGGATGCCCGGGTGCAAAGTGTTCCACTGGGTCAGTTGGCGCGGCAGTTCCTGGCTCATCGCCGAACTGTTGGCGTACAGGCACACTCGGCCGGTGGCACCCTTGGCGTAGTCGGCGAGGTCGGCGTGCATGCCGTCCACCGCTCGCAGGATCGATTGCGCATGCTGGGCCAATACTTCGCCGGCCGCCGTCGGTGAAACGCCGGTCGAAGTGCGGGTCAGCAGGGCGACCTTGAAGTGCTGCTCCAGCAGCGACAGGCGCCGGCTGGCGGCAGAGAGGGATAGATGCGATTGCTCGGCCGCCCGGGACAGGTTGCCCAGCTTGACCGCCTTGAGGAACAGCTCGATGGAAGTGAGGTCGGGGGACATGCCGGGGTCCTTGTGCGCAGTGGTTGGGAAACTACGCAGTTGGCGTTCGGCTGTCCAATGCCCGGCAAACACCCGGGTGAAGGCAGATCTGCTTTTCTGTGGGAGCTGGCTTGCCTGCGATCGCATCACCGAGGTGCATCTGACACACCGAGGTTCCGGCATCGCAGGCAAGCCAGCTCCCCCATTGACTGGGGTTAGAAGTCGATACTGGCTGACAACTTGGCCACGCGCGGGTCACCTTGGGTCAAGTAACCGCCGAGGGCCGATTCCCAGTATTTGGTATTGGCTACGTTCTCCACAGTGGCGCCGAGGGTGACGTCACGCTGCTCCACCTTGAAGGTGTAGCGGGCGCCCACGTCGAAGCGGTTCCAGGCGGGCAGGCTGAGGTTGTTGGCCGCGTCGGCGTATTGGCCGCCGGTGCGCAGCATCCGACCGTTCACCGTCACGCCTTGCAGGCCCGGTACATCCCAGTCCACGCCGGCATTCAGTTGGAAGCTCGGTACGCCGATGGCACGATTGCCGTCGTTGGCGCCGTTCTGGGTGCCGTTGACTTCGGTGTGGATGATGGTCGCACCGCCCAACAGGCGCAGCCCTGCGATAGGCTCGCCGAACACGTTGAGCTCCACGCCTTTGTTGACCTGCTCGCCCTGGCGAACATAGGTGGCGCTTAAACCGTCGGCGCTGAGTTGTGAGTAGCCATCGGTGGGTTGCTCGATGCGGTACACACCCAGGGTTGCGCCGTAGGTGCCCATGTCGACCTTGACCCCGGCCTCGGTCTGTTTCGAGCGCGCCGGGGCGTAGGCCTGGCCGGCATTGCTGATGGGGGCTGTGCCGGCTGTCTGGGGAGCGGTCGGGCCCTGGGCCAGGCCTTCGATATGGTTGGCATAGAACGACACATGGTCCCACGGCTTGAACACCAGGCCGTACACCGGTGTGGTGATCGACTTGTCGTAATCGGCGGTGCGAGTGCCCGTACCGTAGGCAAAGCCCTGAACCACCAGTTCCTGGCGGCGCAAACCGGCGGTCACCAGCAAGCGATCATCCATGAAACCTAGGGTGTCCGAGACCGCTGCACTGCGAGCGAAGGTCTTGGCGGTGATGCCTGGGTCGTTCAGGTCACCGCCCACGAAACTGCCCTTGACCGGTTCGGCAACGTCCACCGGGTTATAGATATTGCTGGCGTGGCCATTGAGGTCGAAGTCATAGGCGTTGCGCGTCTGGGCCCAGATCCCGGTCAACCCGAAGTTCAGCTTGTGGCTGACAGCGCCGGTCTGGAATTTGCCGTTCAAGCCTGCCATCAGGCTGGTGTTGTCTTCCTGGTGGGCGATGCGTGAGCCGGTGACGGTGGCATTGCCCAGGGTGTCATTCAACGTGACCGAGGAGTAACGGCCAATCTCATTGGTGTGCTTGGCACCGCCGGCGATGTAGGCGGTCCAGTTGTCATTGAGGTCGTACTCGGCGCGCAACATGCCGAAGGTGTCTTCCAGGCTGCTGGTGCCCCAGCTCGGCGCGTAGTTGGTGTCGGCCGAAGGCGCGTCGGGGATATGGGTCAGGTTTTTGCCCAGCAGCACGGTGTTGCGACCGCCATTGATCTGCTGTTTCGAGTAGACAAAATCCCCCGACAAACGCAGTGCATCGCCGCGATAATCCAGGCCAACCGCAAACAGCTTCGAGCGCTGGCTCTCGTCGTCGATCCCGGTATCACCCTCACGCTGGGAGATGTTCACACGCGCGCCAAATCGATTGTCTTCACCAAAGCGCTGGCCGATATCCAGGTGTTCACCGACCCGGCCATCGCTGCTGATATCGGTGCTGAAGCGGCGCAACGGCACATCATCGGCGCGCTTGGGTTGCAGGTTCACACCGCCGCCAATCCCGGAGCCGCCGGGCGTCACGCCGTTGATAAAGGCGTTGGGGCCCTTGAACACTTCAACCCGTTCCAGGGCGTCGGTGGACATGATCTGGCGCGGCAGAATGCCGTACAAACCGTTGAACGAAATGTCGTCGCCGTTCAGCGGCAGGCCACGGATCACAAAAGCCTGGGCCTGGTTGGCGTAACCCGATGCCTGGCGCACGGAAGAATCGTTGAGCAGCACATCACCGACGTTTTCGGCCTGCTGGTCACGAATCAGTTTTTCGGTATAGGACGACATGCTGAAGGGCACGTCCATGATGTCCTGATTGCCCAGCACCCCCAGTTGCCCCCCGCGAGCGACCTGGCCGCCGGCATACACCGGCGGCAGGGCGTTGGGCGTAGGTGCGTCGGCGCTGATGGTGGTAGCACCCAATTCCAGAGCCTTGCCGTCCTGACTGTTGTTCGCATCCTGCGTGGTTTCTGGAGTGGCGGCGTGAGCGGTGAGGCTCAGAGAGCAGCAAAGGGCGAGCAGGGTCGGGCGAAACGGCACAGCAAAACGGGTGGAGGTGGGCATGGTCGATCCTGACGGCGAACCGTCACTGTGAGGAAAAGGGCAACAACGTTGCGCATCCCCGCTGCGCGAATACGACTCCGGTGCGAATGATAGTAATTGTCATTAATATCCTGCAACAAGTTTGTGAGATTACTGTCAGCATTCACGTAGGCTGTTTCTGTTAAATCGCCGCGCCTTGTCACAGGCCGAGTAGAATCACGCCCTGAAAGCGATTCTTGAGGTGCGGCAAGGTGGATTTACAGCAGGGGTTTGTCCTGACCCGGCATTGGCGCGACACCCCGGCGGGCACGGAGGTCAGTTTCTGGCTGGCCACCGATCAGGGCCCAAGGTGTGTGCGCTTGCCGGTGCAGACCTCCGTGATGTTCATCCCACAGGCCCATCGCAGACCCGCCGAGGTGCAGCTCAAGGGCGAACGCGGTATCGAGTTGCGCGACCTGGCGCTGTGCGACTTCCACCATCGCCCGGTGCTGGGCCTCTACACCAAACAACATCGCCAACTGATGGACCTGGAAAAGCGCCTGCGAAAAGCCGGCATCGACGTCTACGAAGGCGATGTGCGCCCACCCGATCGCTACATGATGGAACGCTTCATCACCGCGCCGGTGTGGTTTGGCGGTACGGCGGGCGAGGGCGGCATGCTGGTGGAGGCGCAGATGAAACCCGCGCCGGATTACCGCCCGCCCCTCAAGTTGGTGTCGCTGGACATTGAGACCACCGCCCAGGGCGATCTGTATTCCATCGCCCTGGAAGGCTGCGGCGAGCGCCAGGTGTACATGCTCGGCCCGCCCAACAAGACCGATGCGGTGGACTTCAAGCTCGACTACTGCGACACCCGCGCCGAGCTGCTCGAACGCCTGAACCTGTGGCTCGCCACTCATGACCCCGACGCGATCATCGGCTGGAATCTGGTGCAGTTCGACCTGCGGGTCCTGCACGAGCATGCGCAGCGCCTGAACGTGCCGCTGCTGCTGGGCCGTGGCGGCGACGCCATGGGCTGGCGCGAACACGGCAGCCGCAACCACTACTTCGCGGCGGCAGCCGGGCGACTGATCATCGACGGCATCGAAGCCTTGCGCTCGGCCACTTGGAGTTTCGAATCCTTCAGCCTGGAAAACGTCGCACAGACCTTGCTTGGCGAAGGTAAATCAATCTCCACGCCGTACCAGCGCATGGACGAAATCAACCGGATGTTCGCCGAGGACAAGCCCGCACTGGCGCGCTATAACCTCAAGGACTGCGAGCTGGTCACGCGGATTTTCGAGAAGACCGAGCTGCTGAAATTCCTCCTCGAACGAGCCAGCGTCACCGGCTTGCCGGCGGACCGCAACGGTGGTTCGGTGGCGGCATTCACCCACCTGTACATGCCGCTGATGCACCGCCAGGGTTTCGTCGCGCCGAACCTGGGCGACAAACCACCCCAGGCCAGCCCCGGCGGGTTTGTCATGGACTCACGCCCGGGCCTCTACGAATCGGTACTGGTGCTCGACTACAAAAGCCTCTACCCGTCGATCATCCGCAGCTTTCTGATCGACCCGGTGGGCCTGATCGAAGGCCTGCGTCACCCCGAAGACAGCGAGTCAGTGGAAGGCTTTCGCGGGGCGCGGTTTTCCCGCACCCGGCATTGCCTGCCGTCGATTGTCGCGCGGGTTTCCGAAGGCCGCGAAGTGGCCAAGCGCGAACACAACGCGCCGCTGTCACAGGCACTGAAGATCATCATGAACGCCTTCTACGGCGTGCTCGGTTCCAGCGGTTGCCGCTTCTTCGACACGCGGCTGGCGTCGTCCATCACCTTGCGTGGCCACCAGATCATGCGCCAGACTCGCGAACTGGTTGAAGCCCGGGGTTATGAAGTGATCTACGGCGACACCGACTCCACCTTCGTCTGGCTCGGCAGCGCCCACTCCCAGGAGGACGCCACGCGCATCGGCCTGGACCTGGTGCAGCACGTCAACAGCTGGTGGCGTGAACGCCTGCAGAATGAATTCGGTCTGCAAAGCGCCCTGGAACTGCAATACGAAACCCACTTCAGCCGCTTCCTGATGCCGACCATTCGCGGCGCGGAGGAGGGCAGCAAGAAGCGCTACGCCGGGCTGGTCACTCGTGCCGACGGCAGCGAAGAAATGATCTACAAAGGCCTGGAAACCGTGCGCAGCGACTGGTCGCCCCTGGCTCGGCAATTCCAGCAGGAACTCTACCAGCGGATCTTCCACCGCCAGCCTCATCAAGACTACGTACGCGACTACGTACGTCGCACCTTGAGCGGTGAACTCGACGAATTGCTGATCTACCGCAAACGCCTGCGCCGGCAATTGGGCGACTACGAACGCAACGTGCCGCCCCACGTGCGTGCCGCGCGGCTGGCCGACGAATACAACGACCGCCAGGGTCGCCCACGCCAGTACCAGAACGGTGGCTGGATCAGCTACGTGATCAGCGTCAACGGCCCCGAACCGCTGGAAGTGCGCCAGGCACCGATCGACTACGACCACTATGTCACCCGGCAGCTGCAACCGGTGGCGGATGCGATCCTGCCGTTCGTAAACGACGACTTCGGCACCCTGGTGGGTGGCCAGATGGGCTTGTTCTAAAACGGCTTGCCTTGCACTGGCCAGAGCCTGCAATCTTAGCCACTGATGACCACCAGACGGCGCAGCGCTCCCATGACTGAAATCACCCTGACCGGCACCACGGTCGAACTCCGCCCCCTGCAACGCGAACACTCGGCCGCCTTGGTACAGGCCGCCGCCGACGGGCAACTGTGGAATCTCAAGGTGACCAACGTGCCGGGCCCCGACACCGTCGATAAGTACGTGGACACCGCCCTGGCCGGGCGTGAAGCGGGCACCATGATCCCGTTTGTGATCGTGCGCCGTGACACCGGTGAAGTGGTGGGCAGCACCCGGTTCTGGAAGGTTGACCGGGTCAACCGCAAGCTGGAGATCGGCCACACGTTTATCAGCCAGTCGGTGCAGAAATCCGGAGTCAACACCGAGGCCAAGCTGCTGCTGCTGACCCATGCGTTTGAAGTCATGGACTGTGTGCGGGTGCAATTCACGACGGATGAACTGAATGAAAAGTCCCGGGCCGCGATCCTGCGCCTCGGCGCGGTACAGGAAGGGATCGTGCGCCACGAGCGCATCATGCCCGATGGCCGCAAGCGCAACTCGGTGCGCTTCAGCATCATTGATCCGGAATGGCCGCAGGTGAAGGCGGGGTTGCTGGCCCGGCTGGCCCGCTAGGGCTTATGGCTCAGCTCTTCCACCAGCTCATCCATCCGGTCGGCAATTTTCGGTGTGGTCGACAACACGAACCCTTTCTGCGTGCCCACATAGGTCTCGACGATGTACAGCGTGTCGCCCACATCCAGCCCCAATTCCTGCAAGGCTTCGTCTGGCAGGCGAATGGCGCCGTCGCCGTCCCAGTCTTCGATCGTGACGCGTTTACTGTGCATGATAGTTTCCCGTTGAACGATTGAACGGCCTAGCCTAACACCTCAACCCACTGCCAGGAGGCTCAGCACTGTGTACACCCTTTACGGAACCCAAGGCACCGGCTCGTGCATCATCGAAATCGCCCTGCAGCGTTGCGGTGTCGAATGGCGCCAGGTCGACGCCTGCTCCTGGGAAGACAGCGCGGGCAGCGAGGCCCTGGCGCAGATCAATCCGCTCAAACAAATCCCCACCCTGCAACGGCCCGACGGCAGCGTGTTGACCGAAAGCGCGGCGATCCTGATTCACCTGGGCCTGCAATTTCCCGCCTCAGAGTTGCTACCCGAGGAGCCCGCCCAGGTCATTCGCGGCCTGGTGTACATCGCCGCGAACTGTTATTCGGCGATTGGCATCATCGACTATCCGGAACGCTGGACTGACAGCGCCGATGCGCAGCAGCATGAACAGTTGATCAGCGGGACCCGTCGCCGCCTGCATGGGGCCTGGGAGGTGTTTGCCGATCAATTTGCCGACCAGCTGGTTACCTCGCAACAGGTTCCAAATGCATTGGGCATCATGGCGGCGGCGGTGTCGCGATGGGCGGGAGGACGTGAGGCCCTGCAACAATCGCGGCCCGAATTTGCGCGGGTGCTGGCGAAGGTGGATGTCGACCCCATCGTGGCGCCGGTATTTGCCCGGCATTGGCCGCTATAAGGCTTCGCAATCAGATGAAACAATGAGGCCTAAGGTGGCTAAACGCCTTGCGTCGCGGACGTCCTGACCTACGCTTTCTGAAGCTGGCGTAGGAATCATCCTTGAATTTGACTGTCGCAGACATGAAACTCAAGAACCCTGCATGGAATTCAAAGGAGGTGTGCATGCTCATCCGGTCGCTGACCCTGGCTACCTTGATGGCTTTTACGGGGCCGCTGCTGGCCGCGGATGATCTCAATCCGCTCAAGCAGGACCTGGGCAAGTCACGCCCGTTGGTGGTGGTGGAACTCGACTCCGGCAACCCGACGTTGGCCACCCTCAAGAAACAGTTGGAAGAGCCTTCCAACAAGCAGTCCTTTGAAGAGCGCAACATGGTGCTCTACACCGTATCCTTCGGCAGCATCGGTGCCGAAGGCGAGAAGTTCGCCAAGGACGCGAAGGACAACAAGAAGCTCGCACCGCCTGAAACCAACGCGCTGATCCGGGCACTCAAATTGGGCGCCGGCAGTGGCACCAAAGTGATTCTGATGGGCAAGGACGGCGAGAAAAAACTTGAGAAGACCGTGCCACCGGACACCCTCAACCTTGCAGACTTCTTCACCGCGATTGACCAGATGCCCCAGGCTGAGAAGGACCTTGCCGCCCCGGCCGAGCCTGAGCCCGCGGCCCCGGCGCCTGGCAAACCTGGCGCCAAGGCTGGCAAGAACACCAAGCATCCAGCACCTCAACCGGCACTGGATGATTGAGCGTTTTTCTGTAGGAGCTGGCTTGCCTGCGATAGCATCACCTCGGTAATTCAGGCACACCGCGGTGATGCCATCGCAGCCTCGCTAAAGCTCGACAGCTCCCACATCAGGTCTCAAACTCCAGGCTTTTCACCGGCCACCGCCGGCGCCTTGCGCACCGGGAACGGGAAGTAGAAGAAGCGCAAGAACGCCACCCGCTTGATTACCTCGCCGATCATCAACGGCACCACCACCGCGATCACCAGCCCGATGCTCGCCGACAACAGCGGGTGCAACCCCAGCCGCTCCATCAAGTCCACGGTCTTGTGCTGAATCTCCCCGTGGAAGATCAACAGAATCAGCGTCGACTGCCCGATGTACGTCATCGCCCGCGTCAGCAGCCCCGACACCATCATCACCCCGGCCAGCGCCCAGCACACATACACGCCGATCACCGCCAACAAACTGGTCCACAGCCAGTGGTCATAACGCCGCTGTGCCAGGTCCATGGTGTCCCAGCTGTAGATGAACACCACCGCAAACAACGCCATGGCTCCCAGTAGCGTCAGCAACGAGCTTTGGTGGCGGCGCAGCACGTCCCGCAGCAGATAACCAAAGATGAAATAGGTGCTGCTGATCAACGTCACATCAATGCTGAACGGCAGCCCCGGCATCGTCCAGGTCTGTCCGCCGACGGTCACCGGCACCTGCCAGAACCACGGCAGGGTCCAGATCCCGAGCATCAGTTGCAGGGTGATCACCACACAGCTCATGGCCAGCGACAGGCCCAGGCGCTGCATCAGCCGCAGCATCACCCAGCCGAACAGGATCGCCACCCAAAAGTGCGGCAGGAACCACAGCGCCTGCCATGGAATGGTGTCCACCGAGGCATACAGCACGCCGCCGATGTCCGGCAGCAGTGCCTGGCCGCGCAGCAGGTCGCGGATCAGGATGTACACCAGCATGGTGAAGAAGAACGGCTTGAGCAGTGCATCGGCCTTGCGCACCGCCATCTCGACAAAGGGTTGTTCAGGCTTGAAGAACACCCCGGAGAGAAAGAAGAACAACGGCAGGATAAATACCGCCAGCAGCGGGTACAGCAAGTCCAGGGAACTGGCGACAAACCAGCTGTGCCCGAACACAATGATCAGGATGCCAATGCCCTTGGCAATATCCATTTGAATCCAGCGTTTTTTCACCTGACTGCTCCCACTCTATAAATCTGCCTTGCGCCACGGCTTGAGCCACAGGCCCATGCCCAGCAACACCACGGCCCCAGCCAGGGTGCTCAACCCCAACTGCAGCCAAATACCTTGAACCCGAAACAACACCAACGCTGCCATGCCCATCACCAGCCCACTCAGCAACCAGTGCCGCTTCCAGGGCAGGGTGCCGAGCAAGCCCTGGCGCTGCATCAGCAGCAACGCGGTGCACAGCACCCCGGCGAGGGCGGCCAGCGGAATGCCCGCCAGGCCAAACACAAACGGCAGCAAACCCAGCAGCACCACGTTCACCAGGCTGCCCAGCAACTCGCAACGCAGCGGCTGGCGCGTATCGCCGGCGGCATAGGCATAACGCGCCAACAGGGCATTCCAGGCGCCGAACACCAGCGGCACGGCAAACCAGGCCAGCAGCAGTGGCAACGGCGAATCCACCGACTGCTTCGGCAGCAGCAACGCCACCAGGCTCGGCGCCGCCGCCACCAGGCCGACGCCTGCGGGCAAGGTCAGAAGGCTGGCGGTTTCCAGGCCACGCTTGAGCAGGGCCAGGCGCTCGTCGCCCTGACGGCGGCTCATCATGCCCAGCAGCACCTGGTTGAGGCTCATCAGCGCAATCAGTGGCAAGTTCATCAACTTGCGAGCCAGGTTGACCCAGGTCACGGCGCCTTCGCCCAGCAACGACGCCACCAGCCGTTCAATCAATGCCAGACCCTGGCTCGCGCCATTGCTTAGCAACAGCGGCCCGATGCGCCCGCCCAGCTCCCGCAGTTCCAGGGTCGAAGCCCGCAGCCGCCACGGCCGCCAGCCCAGGCGCAACATCGACGGCAACAGCGCCAGGGGCATCAGCAGGCTGCCGGTGAGGCAGGCCAACGCCAGCGAGTGCGGTTGCGTGGCGGTGCCGGCGAGGGCGAGGTAGGTCACGGGCGGCAGGTTGAACAGCAACGAGCCGAGCCCCGCGACCACAAAGCGCTCGTTGGCCTGTAACGGAATACTGAACAGCGCATGCAGCATCAGCCCCGGCACGCTCCAGGCGAGGATCTGCAAGTTGCTGCTGGCAAGGCTGGTGGCTGTTGCCGCCAGCCCCGGGCCGAGCAATTGCACCAGCCACGGCGCCAGCAGCGTCAACAGCAGGCTGGTCACCAGAGCAATCAGCAGCAGCGCAGGGAACAGCACCGCCAGCCAGTCCAGGCGCTCGCCGTCCTTGCGTTGCAGGTACAGCGGCAAAGCGGCGGCGCTCAGCACGCCACCGGCCAGGGACATGCGCAACGCTTCCGGCAAAAACAGCGCGATCAGAAACGCATCGCTGCGTTCGCCCGCACCCCAGGCCGCCACCAGCAACCACTCACGGGCAAACCCGAGGCACAGCCCCAGCAAGGTCGCCAGGGTCAACCAAAACGCCGATCCGAGCATCCCTAGGGCCCGACGCTATCGAGCACAGGCTTGCGATGCGTCACGGTCTTGACCTTTGGCAGACGCGCCGGAAACAACCGCCGAGCCTCCAGCACGTTGATCCCCACCATCAGCCAGAACAACGCAATCATCACCAGGGCGAAGCTGAAGTAGTGGTCAAAAAAGCCGCTGACCAGCGCCGACAGAATCCCCGCCGTGCTGCCCAGCCAGATCGCGTTGTCCTTGGTCAGGCGGATCGGGCCGATTTCCGGCCGGGACTCACGCCACCAGCGCCACGTCACGGCGATAAACAGCAGCATGCTGATCACGCCGGTCTTGTAGACGAAGTTCAGCCACAGGTTGGAGATCCCCAGCAGGTGCGTGCCCGGCACCGGAGGGTCAACCTTGAAGCCAATGCCCAGCGGGTAGCTGGCCACGGCCTGAGGGAACATCCGGTATTCGTCAAAGCGCACTTCGGTACTCGCGTTCTGGGCCGAAAAGATCGTCGCCAGGCGTTCCTGCAGCGGTGGATATGACACCACCAGCGCCGCCGCCAATGCCAGGCCGATCATCAGTAAGCGCCCGGTGTACGGGACCCGACGCGACGCCATCCAGATCAGTACCAGCGCCAGGCTGACCATTGCGCCCCGGCTACTGGCCAACAGCAAGGCCGCCGCGCCCAGGCAGGCAACGCCCAGGCCGAGCCCGCGTTTCCAGCCGGTGTTGGTGATGCCGTAGCAGAACGCCAACGGCAGCAGCAAGGCCATGATCCCGCCGGTGGCGTTGGGGTGCATCCACGGCGAGCCCATCCGCGAGGCCATGGCGCCCAGGCCCAGGGACAGGGTGTCGAGGCTGCCGTAGTTCATCAGTGTCAGGATCGGCAACATGCCCGAGGCCGAGCGCGAGCGGATAAACACGCCGATGGACAACACCAGCATCGCCAGCGTGCCCAGCAATAGCGCGATCACCAGGGCTTCGCGGTTTTTCTGCTCAACCAGCAGCTTGGCGGCGAGGAACAGCACCGACAGGTTCAGCAACCAGCGCAACCAGTTCGCCAGGCCGCTGGCCTCGGCGGTAATGCTCACCTGGCCGACGATAAACGGCACCACGGTGAAGATCATCAGCCACATCAACATCCGGTCGGTGGGGCGCCGCGACAGCGATGGCACGGCGGGCATGCGCGAGAGGAAGCCGTGCCAGATCACCGCCGCCCAGGTCAGGGCGATCAGTGCCTCGCTGACCGTACTGCGAATCCCCAGGTTGAGGGTGGAGTAGGGCATGAACGTCGCCACCAGGGCGAACAGCAGCAGCCCCCAGAACGGGAACCGCAGAATCGTCACGGCAGCGGCCAGGCCGATCACCGCCAGTACGGCCTTGGCCGGAGAAAGGAACAGGATCAACCCACCAAACAGCAGGCCGAAGACGATGGCGACGAGGCTACCCAGTGAGATTCTCAATTCAATTCCTCGATCAGTTCGGCCAGGCGCCGACGGTAGGCCTGGTGGTTGAAACGTTCGGCCCAGCTGCGTAACTGTTCAGGTGGTTGTTCGACGGGTTGGTCGGCCAGGTGCAGCATCAATTGCACCAGCGCCGCGCCGTCGGTGGGTGAAAAGCGTGGTGCCAGCGGCGGGGTGATTTCATCCAGCGAGGTTCCGCTGGCCACCGCCACCGGAGTGCCGACGCTCAGGGCCTCGATCACCGGCAAGCCAAAGCCTTCCGCGTAGGAAGGCTGCCACAGGCGCGAGGCCTTGCGGTAGAGCCCGTGCAATTCAGCGTCGGAGACGCCGCTCAAGGCACGTATTCCCGGGTAGTTGCGTTGCGCTTCGGGCAGGTGCTCCAGGCTGCCCACCAACACCAGTTCCGGCACGCTGGGGGATTGGCGGCGCGCCTGCTGCCAGGCCTCCACCAGGAATGGCACGTTCTTGCGCAATTCCCGGGTGCCCACCAGCAACCAGAAACCCTCAGGCAATTGTCGGCCCGAGAGGTCCGCCGGCAGTCCGGCAAAGCCCGCCACCTGATTAGGCAGCACACGAATCTTGCCTGCCGCCTTGGGAAACAGCCGCGCGGTTTCATCGGCACTGTACTGCGAAGGCGTCCACACCCGGTCGGCCGTGTGCACCGCATAGGTGATGGACAGGCGATCACAGGCCTTGTAGATCATCGCCTTCAGGCGATTGGCGTGGTAGTTGTCCAGGGTGATCTGAAACAGGTCATGCAGCAGCACCACGGTACGCAGGCCTTTGGGTTTGGGCGGCAGCGGCAGGCCCATATTGAAGGTGCTGATGTACACATCAATGTGCTCATCGCGCAGGGCCTTGGGCAAGAACCCTGCCTCGAAACGCAGGCGCTGATGGGGCTGGTGCATGGCGGTCTTGGCGCAGCCCCAGTCCGGGCAATGGGCATTCAGGCGCAGCTCATCGCCCAGCGGCGCGACGGTAAAGCGTTCCAGCTCGATGCCGGGCATGGCGCGCAGGGCATCTTCCAGGGCGTACACCTGGCGACTGATGCCTGATTGCGGCGAGGTGCCGACGGTACGGTAATCGAGGCCTACGCGCATGCCGGCTCCTTTTGGTTCAGGGGCAACAGTTGGGCGTACACCTGCTCCAACTGGCTGGCAGCGACGCTCCAGTCATGGGCGCGGCGCACATAGGCGCGACCGGCTTCGCCCATCGGGGCTGCGACTTCAGGCTGTTGCAGCAGGCGCACCACGGCGTCGGCCAGGCTGTCGGCAGTCTGACCGCCGAGGTAGTCCAGGCCTTCGACCAGGTCCAGGCCAGACACGCCCTGGTCGGTGCTCGCCAGCGGCAGGCCGGCGGCCAGGGCTTCGAGCACCTTCAGCTTGGAGCCGCCACCATGGCGCAACGGCGCCAAAAATATCGAGCAGCTCGATTGCAGGGCCAGCAGGTTGGGCACAAAGCCTTGCCACTCGATGCGCCCGTCCTTCCAGCGTTCGCGCCAGCTTTCCGGCATGCCGAAGCCGCAGACGCTCATGCGAGCGTCGGGGCAGCGGGCCCAGACTTTCGGCAGGATTTCATCCAGTGCCCACTCGATGGCATCCACGTTGGGTGCGTATTCGTAGTTGCCGAGAAACAGCACGCGGCGGGTCGTCGGGTCAGGGTGGGCGGCGGCGAAGTGCGTGCAATCCACGCCGTTGACCACCACCGGTACAGGTTTGCCGGCGATCTGCGCCAGGGTCTGGGCGTCGGCCTCAGTCACCGCCACGACTTGCGCAGCCTGGCGCATCACCCGACGTTCCCAGCGGCCATAGCGCCACTGATCGTAGCGAATGAACGGCAGCGCCCAGCCCGGCAGGCGGTCGTAAGTCGCGGCGCCGAGGGACGATTCGACATTGTGTTCGGTCAGCACAAACGGCTGGGAGCGACGGGCCAACGCAGCTTCGTAAGGCTGGAAGGCGTAGGTGTGTTCGATCTGCACCACGTCCCAATGCTCGGTCAGCAATCGCTCGAAGGTGTCCTGCAGTTCACCCGACAGGCCATTCACACTGGCCAGCAACGGGTAGGGCGCAAACAGGCCGGCAAGCAGGGTCTTCAGGCTGCGCAGCGGGCGGCGCGGCAGGATGATCACCTGTTCCAGAAAGGCTTCCAGCACCTGGCGATCCGTCAGCGAAACCGCGTGTTTGTCATGCAACAGCAAGGTGATCCGGTGCCCGCGCGCAGCCAGGCTGCGCAGCAAATGAAACTGGCGCGTCTTGCCACCGCTGGTAGCGGGCCAAGGCGAGTAGGGCAGGATCCAGAGGATGCGCATGGGTGGCTTCAATCCCATAACAGAATTTGCAGGTTCGGCTTGACCGGTACGTCCAGTCCACTGGTGCCACTCAAGGGGGTTTCGGTGCCGCGCAAGGGGTCATACAAGGTGGCGGTGGTCATGCCCGGCAAGTGCGCGCTGCCGCCACGGGCCGACCAGAAAAACCACACCTTGCGCCCGTCGGCACGGGTCCAGCCGATGCTGAACAGGCCATCGGGCAACTGGTCGGCAGTGGGGGGATCGCCGGGGGTCAACTTGGGCCCGCTCACCTGCAGGAAATTCTGCAACGCGGTATACGACGGCTTGGGGTTGGCGTCGATGTCGAGCAAGCCATAACTCTGGTCACGCACGCTGGCGCGCTGGTCCAGGTCGCTCAGGGTGAACAGGAAGATCTTGTCGAAATCCAGCGCGCTCATCAGCGCAACGCGGCGCACGATGTAGTCGGCCTGGCCTTGGGTGGTGATGAAGTCCTGCACCTCTTTCGGGCCTTTATAGTTCGACCAGCCCCACTCGGTGCTCCACAGGGTGCTCACCCCGGCCGCCCGCAGTTTCTGGTTGAGGGCGCTGGTCTTTTCGACAAAGTCGAGGTTCGACGGCGTGTTGCCTTCGGGCAATTGGGTGTAGGGGTGATAGGACATGATGGTATTGAGGCTCGGCACGCCCAGTTGCAGCAGCCCGTCGAGCATATTCTGGCCGTTGGGCATTTCGCTGAAAAACGCCATGCCGGCAGCCACCACCGGTTTGTTCGGGTTCACCACCCGCAGCGCGGCTGCGGTGACTTGCAACAGGTTCGCATAGCCGGCCGGGTCGGCGACGGGGCGCCAGAAACCCAGCAGGTTCGGCTCGTTCCACACCTGCCATGCGTCCACGCTGGGGTAACGCTGGGCCAGCAACGCCATGCGGTTGGCGAAGATACTCGGGTCCTTGGGCGGGAACTGGTCCTGATACGGCGAGGAGGCCGGCGCGGTGGTGGCGAACTTCGCCGAACCCACCAGGTAGAACACCGACTTGATCTGGTTCTGCTGCAGCTTGTTCACCAGCTCATCAAGGGTCGCGACGTTGTACTGGTTCTCGGCGGTTTCCAGTTGGTCCCAATGCAGGTCCAGGCGCACCCATTCCAGGCCCAGGGCCTTGAGGCGGTCGATCTGCTTCTGATAACGCTCGGGACTGAACCACAGGAACTGCGCGTTCACCCCCAGAAAATCTTTCCACACGATCTCTTTGTTGCCCTTGAGCACATGGCTCTCGGCATCGGCCGGGCGGCCCCAGAGAAAGGCGGTCAGGCCCAGTGCGGCGACGACCACGAGGGTCGCCAGGTAAGTCCGTTTACGTGCCATGGTTGCCTCCTGCAATGGCTTCACTAAACAGTGTCGCGAACTTCTGCGCCGTCAACGGCCACAGCCGTTCACGACCAATCGCGGCGGCGCGTTCGGCCCAGTCCCTGGCCATTTGCGGGTTGCGTGCGAGCAGCAGCAGTTGCTCGCTCAAGGCGGCGACATCGCCTTGTGGATAGATGGCGCCATTGCCGCTGGCGACTTCCTCGGCGAACGCCCGGGCATCCGAGGTGATTGCGCCGCGCCCACAGGCGGCGGCCCACGACAATGCACCGCTGGTACCACGCTGGCGGCCCAGCAGGCCGAGTTTTTTCGATTCGCGATACGGCAGCACCATCACATGGTGCGCCTGGATCGTCTGCGGGATTTCGCTGGCGGGCAAATTCAGCCGCCAGTCGATGGAGCCTGCCAGGCCAAGTTCGGCGATCTGGCTGTTCAGTTGCTCCAGGTAATTGCCGCCTGCGCCAAACGCCATTTCGGCGGCAGTGCCACCGGCCAGAGTCAGGCGCACACGGTCACGCAATTCGGGGGCTTTTTCGAAGACGGCGGCCAGGGCCTGCAACAGGTCTTCGATGCCTTTGCCACGGTAGATAAAACCAAAATACAGCAGGTGCAGCGTGTCCAGTGGCGGCAAGGCCACGGGCGGGATATCCAGGTTGGCGTGGTTGATCACCGCCACCTTGCCGACGGGCAATTGCATGCGCGCCGTCAGGCAGTCGGCGCCCAAGCGGGTGAGGGTCACCAGCCGGGTCAGGCCCTGGGCGACGTGACGTTCTTCACGCAGGGTCAAGGGATCGGCCAGCACCACCGCCGCCTGGGGCAATGGGCTGGGCAAGGATTCCAGCAGGTTCAGCGGAAAGGGCAGTTGCTCGCGCCGCCAGACCATGCGTTCCGGGTCATGCACCGTGGCGGTCAACGGCAGCGCAGGGTAGGCCTTGCGCAATTCGCGCAGGGCCAGGAACTCCCCCAGCCGCCCTCCGCCCAGCTCGGCGTGGACCAGATCAACCCCCTGCCAGTCGAAACCGGCAATGGCTTGCTTGATCGACGCCGTGCTGCCGACCACGCCCGTCAAGGGCGTAGCCACCTCGACGCCCAGTTGCTCCAGTGCCGTCTTGAAGTGGTTCGCGTAATCGGCGATCCCGTTCTTTTCCGGCGGCAGGGGAGCGAGCAGGGCGATGCGCATCAGAACGAACCCCGGTATTTGGCGATGGTTTTCAGCACCTTGACCGGCACCTCGAACTTGCGGCGGTTGATGATGATGCCATCGACCTTGCCGAACGCCGTGGTGAGGATCGACAGGGCGTGTTCCACCACCGGTACCGTGCTTTTCTGCGCTTCCACCACCAGCGCGATCAGGTCGGCACGGCGCAGGTTGATGAACGCGTCACGGTTGTCCAGCAGTGCCGAGGCATCCAGCAAGACCACCTGGCCCGGAATCGCCGGCTCAATCCCGCCGACCCGTACCCGCACGCCGTTCTCTTCCAGCAACTGGCGCAACTGCTCGACCACAAAACTCACGCCTTCACCGTGTCGCGCCGAGGTCAGCCCCAGGGTCAGGCCCTGTTCGGCAATACGCTCCAGCGGCAGCAAGCCATACAGGCGATAAATGCTCGCGTTGAAGGCGTTGGTGCTTTGCGCGGTGCTTGTATCCAGCTCCGGCAGCGTGGTCCACAGCGGCAGTCCGAACTTGCCTTCCACCAGACCGCCGTCGTGGATCCGCTGATCCAGCAGGTAGCACAGGTAGATCACCAGCAGCCCGACCACGATGGAGAACGGAATCGCCAGCAATAGCATCAGCAGGGTTTTCGGGAAGACGCGCCCAGGGTTGAGGGTGGCTTCTTCGATCACCGCGATGTTACTGATCTGGCTCTTGTCCAGTTCACGGTCGATCCGCGATTTTTCCAGGCTGTCGACATACAGCGCGTAGTTTTTCTCGGTGCCGTTCAGCTCACGGGCCAGGCGCGCCAGTTCCGGCTCAATGGCCAGGGCGTCCTTGCGTTGGGCTTCCAGTTCCGTCAGTTGTTTTTGCTGTTGCACCAACTGCGTCCGCAGCGACTGGTTGCGGCTGGTCTCATCCAGCAGTACCCGTTGCAAGTGGATTTCCAGGGTGTTCGGCGCACGGTTCTCGGAGCTTTGCACCGTGTCGCTTTCACCGGCGACCTGGGCCTGCATGGCACGGATCGAAGCGTCCAGGGCTTTGACCGGCGGCGCGTTATCCGTATAGGTACGCATCATGTCGGCTTTTTCCAGCAGCTTCTGGTTCAGCAGGCGACGCAAGTCTTGTTGTTGCGGGTTCAACGCGATCTGGCGAACCGTGGTCACCTCTTTGGGCTGGCCCTTGAGTTGGTCACGGGTGCTCTGCAACGCCACGTCGGAGGAAGCGATCAGCCGAGTGGAGTTGAACACTTCGCCACGCAGCACGTTGATCCGCTCGGACAAGTCTTCCAGGCGATCGGTGATGCTCGACGCGCCGATCTCGTTCAAGTGCGTAAGGATCTGCTCCTTGTAGCTCTTGATCTGGGCAGCGCTGGAAGACACCTGGCCTTCATAGAACGCGTACAGGCTCTTGCGGCCTAACGCCTGGGTGCGCTCTTCGATGTAGGTTTCCACCCAGTCCTTGACCACCGCCTGGGCGATTTCCGGATCATCCCAGGTGAAGCTGATGTCCATCACCGTGGAGCCAATGGCGTGGGTCACGTCGAAGTTTTTCTCCAGGCTTTTCGCCAGGCGTTCCACCGGGGTGGTTTCTTCGACGATGCCGACGGTTTCCAGCACGACTCGCACACCGTCGAATACTGAGCTGATGCCTTTCTTGACGTACCACTTGGTGCGCTTCCACACGCCTTGCGGCGGTTGCATCTTGTCCATCACGTCCAGGTAATGCTCGGCCACGGCACGCACGATGGGGCGCCCGGTCAGCAGGCGTTCTTCGTCGACAATCGGGTCGCGCTGGGTACTCGGCATGACGATCGGCTGACGGTTGTCGACCTCGATCGGCATCGTCGAGTCACGCCCCGGTTTTACCAGCAACCGCGCGGTGGATTCATACTTGGCCGGCAGCAGGAACGCCCCCAGCAAAATGATCACCAGCGCGGCAAGCGCCGCGAGTTTGAACTCGTGCTTGAAGATGAAGAACAGACGCAGAAGATCACGAAAAGAACGGATCTCGATCATGGGATGTCGCTCCTTTAGTGGTTCGTGGTGTAGCTGTAGCCCACACCAATGGATTTGGTGAAGGGAATCAGCTGGTTCAGGTAAGTGTCCACGCCTTGGATCCGTTCGCCGACGTTGGACTTGGGTACAAACACCACGTCACCGCGTTGCAGCGCCACGGGCTTGCGGCCCAGTGCGCCGTTCTTCAGGTACTGGCTGAAATCGAGGAAGTAGGCGTGGTAAACGCCTTGTCCGTCTTCACGCAGCAGGGCGACCATGCTCGCGTTGCCCACCGAGCTCACGCCGCCGGCACCGAGAATCGCCTGCTCCATGGTCGGGGCGGTGGCGATGGAAATAGCCGACGGGTTTAACACCGCGCCGCCGACGATCACCGTGTTACCCGGCGCCTGGTTGATGTTCACCGTCACCCGAGGCTCGCGATACACCGGTGCGAGTTTCTGGCTCAGCTCGGCGGCGACTTCCGCCGGCGTGCGCCGCGCCACCTGGATCGGCCCCAGGAAGGGGTAGTTGATCTTGCCGTCGTTCTGCACGGTGTACAGCGTCAGCTCGTAAATCGTGCTGACGTTGAACGCCGACAGGGTCGGCATTTCCCCGGCATCGCGGACGATCCGCAGCTGGTCGCCGATGCGGATCCGCTCCACCGCCGGCGGCAACTGGGCCATGCGATCGAGGGCCTGCTTGCCCTCGTTCACCGTCTTGCCATCGGGCGCGACGATCCGCGCGGGCGTATTGCAGGCGGCCAATGCCATCATGGCCAGGACGAGCAAGGTTCGTTTCATCAAAGGGGTCTTCCTGTAGGTCATGATGCTCACCTCCAATAACCGGGGAACATGCTGATGCGCCGCTTGAGGGCGAGGGGGAGCTGGCGCTCCAGATGGCCCAGCCGGTAGCCGAGCAATTTGAACGCGCTGCGCACCAGTACTTCGGGTACGCGGTGCAATGCACCGGCTTCGCGTAAAGCTCGAAGCTCAGCCAGTACATAGCGTTTACCTTCACCGCCGGCATCGCCAAAAGCCTGGCGAATCCACGGCTCGCGGCCGTAGAACACGCCAATGTCGAAGTAGCGGTGAAACTCATCCATGAGACGGTAATCGTGGGAGTGATAGACCAGGGCGGTGGCGGCATAGCGCACCTTGTAGCCTTCCAGCAGCATGCGGGCGGCGACGTAGGCGTCCTCGCTGCCGATCACATCCGCGGGGAAGCCACCGACGGCTTGCAGGGCGCTGCGCCGGTACACCGAAAAAGAATCCGAGCTGAAGCAGGTCTTGATCCCCAGCTCCGGCGCATCAGCCAGGCTTTTGCTGCGGCTTTGCGGCGGGTAGTTGAAGTGGCGTGATTGGGCCCCCAGCACACCGGCATCCGGGTGCGGCAGTTGGCGGCCATAGGCGACGCCGTTGAGCGGGTCCAGTTCCAGTTCGCCCACCAGGTTGGCGAACGTCTCGGGTTCGGCGGGGATCGCGTCCTGGGTCATCACGATCAGCGCGTCGCCGTCGACTTGTTCGCTGGCCCAGCGGCGGGTACCACCATGGTTGAAGTCCTTGGCATCGATCACTTCGACCCGTACGCCGAACTCGCGAAAACGCGCCACGGTGTCGTCGCTGGAGGCGCTGTCGACCACCAGGGTTTCGTCCGGTTGCAGGGTTTGCATGCGCAGCGCCGGCAGCAGCCGGTCGAGGTGGCCGGCTGCGTTGCGGGTCGGGATGATCAGGGCGGTACGCATCACTGCTTCACTTCGGCCGGAGCCCGGCCGTAGATGTCGTCAAAACGCACAATGTCGTCTTCCCCGAGGTACTCGCCGCTCTGCACTTCGATCATTACCAGGTCGATGATGCCGGGGTTGGTCAGACGGTGTTTGTGCCCGGCTGGAATGTAGGTGGATTCGTTGGCGTTGATCAGGAATTCACGGTCGCCGTTGGTAATCATCGCCGCGCCGCTGACCACGACCCAGTGCTCGCTGCGGTGATGGTGCATCTGCAACGACAGCGAGGCGCGTGGCTTGACCACGATGCGCTTGATCTTGAAGCGGCTGCTTTCTTCCAGCACGGTGTAGGTGCCCCACGGCCGGGTCACGGTGCGGTGCAGGCTGAAGGCCGGATGGTTCTGGCGCTTGAGCTCGGCGACGATGTAGCGCACGTCCTGGCTGCGGTTGGCGTCGGCAATCAGGATCGCGTCCGGGGTGTCGACGATGATCAGGTCGCTCACGCCCACCGCGCCCAATACGCGCTTGGGGGAGTCGATGTAGCAGTTATGCACGTCGTGCAGGATCGCTTCGCCATTCACTTGGTTGCCATTGGCGTCGCTCGGGGTGAGCTGGCGCACCGCGTCCCAGGAACCGATATCACTCCAGCCGATGTCGCAGGGCACCACGGCCACTTGCGCGGATTTTTCCATCAGCGCCACGTCAATCGATATATCGGGCGCCGACCCGAAGCCTTCAGCGTTCAATTCGCGCTGGCGGCAGTTGTTGTTATTCAGGCTGTGGCTGTGGTCGAGGGCGGCTTTCGCGGCGTCCAGTACGGCGGGGGCGTGCAGCGCAAGCTCGTCGAGCAATGTGCTTGCCTTGAAGCAGAACATCCCGGCATTCCACAGGTGCTTGCCGCCGTCCAGATAACCCTGGGCGGTGGCCAGGTCGGGCTTCTCGACGAAACGCTTGACCCGGAAACCCTGGCCCAGTGCATCGCCTTGTTCGATATAGCCGAAGCCGGTTTCAGGGTGGTCGGGCTGAATGCCGAACGTCACCAGGTAGCCGGCCTCTGCCAATTCGCGGGCCTGGGTGACGGCATCGGCGAAGGCGCTTTCATCGAGGATCAGGTGGTCGGCGGGCATCACCAGCAACTGCGCCTCGCCGCCGAAATTCTCCTGCACATGCAGGGCGGCCACGGCGATTGCGGCGGCGGTATTGCGGCCAAACGGCTCCAGCAGCAGGTCGAGGGCCAGGTGGGTCTTGTTGACCACGCGGTAGTCATCCAGGGTGCGAAACAGCATCTCGCGGTTGGTCACCGTCAGCACGTTCTCCACGCCCGGCAAGTGACTGGCCCGCAGGAAGGTCTTCTGCAACAGGCTCTGGTCGTCACGCATGCGCATGAAGGGCTTGGGCATGTTCTGCCGTGACACCGGCCACAGCCGGGTGCCCGAGCCACCGGAAATAATGCAGGGAATCAAGCCGTTGAGGGTGTTCATCAATAGACTTCCTTGGTCGAAAGGACGGCTGGGACCGTCATGAAAACGATGTACAAGTCGAACCACACCGACCACTTCGAGATGTACTCCAAGTCGTATTCAACGCGTTTCTGAATCTTGAACAGGGTGTCGGTTTCACCACGATAGCCGTTGATTTGCGCCCAGCCAGTGATGCCCGGTTTCACCCGGTGCCGCGAGCTGTACTCGCTGACGGCGACTTCGTAGGGCACCCCGGCCGCCTTGGTCGCGGTGGCATGGGGCCGCGGGCCGACCATCGACATGTTGCCCAGCAGCACGTTGAACAACTGCGGCAGCTCATCAATGCTGGTCTTGCGAATAAACCGGCCCACGCGGGTGATGCGCGGGTCGCCGCGAGTGGTCTGGCGGTCGGCGTTGAAGTCACTCATCTCGGCGTACATCGAGCGGAACTTGAACACCCGGATCACGTTGTCGTTGTAGCCAAAACGGTTCTGGCGAAACAGCACCGGGCCTTTGGAGTCGAGCTTGATGGCTATCGCCGTGACCAGCATGATCGGCGACAACGCCACCAGCCCCAGGGTCGCCAGGATCAGGTCTTCGCAGCGCTTGATAAACGGCGACCAACCCCGCAGCGGCACATGGGAGGTGTTGAACATCAGGATGCCGCCCACATCGGTGATGCGGCTGTGGCCGTAACGCAGGGCGGCCATGTCGGGTACCAGCATGACGTTGACCGACATCTGCCGCAGGCGCTTCACCAGCCCGTTGATCCGCTGTTCGGCGGCCCAGGGCAGGGTGATCATCACCTGATTGACCTGCTCGGAGCGGATCAGCTTTTCCAGGTCGCGGGTGTTTCCCAGCAGCGGCAGGTTGCTCAATTCCTTGGGGATGCGCTCGGTGCGGTCGTCGATAAAACCGATCAGGCCGGAGCGGATATCACCGTTGCGTTGCAAGTGGTCGGCCACGTGCACGGCGGTGTCGGTGAAGCCGAGGATCACCGTACGCTGCAGGTATTTGCCGTTCGCCATCAGGTTGCGAAACAGGCGCAGCATCACCATCCGCTCCACCCCGAACAGCGCCAGGCTGGTGATAAACCAGAACACCAGGTTGCGCGGGCTCAACTGCGGGAACATCTGCAGAATCTGGTACATGAACAGCAGGATGCAAAACGCCGAAGACCAGGCCACCAGCATGGTGCGAAACCGCAGGCGGTTGCTGAACAACTCCTCGGAGTAAACCCCCATGGCCTGGAACAAAATAATCGTCATTATCGCGAAGAACAGCAGCAAGCCGAGAAAGTGCGCGCGCAACTCGGAGGCCATCGGTTCCGGATAAAACAGCAGGATCAGTGCCGGAAAAACAGCGGTGAGACCGTGCATCAACTTTACGAAAACGACAAAAAATTCAATAAAACCGGCCCGGGTCAAAAACAGGCTGTCGACGGACGACTTCTCGCGCATAAAAACATCCCTCATTGCACACCAGGGCTTCCTTGTTCGGCTGCTCATCCATAAAGGCAGGGCTTGCTTTATAAGTGGCGCCAGACGAACGGCTTGCTTCGCTGGGTAATACGCAATTACCTATCTATTTGCAGGGAATTTGCGGGGTAATGGCTAAATGATGGTTCTCTTTTCATTGTTCGTCAAGGTTTTGACTTTTTTATAAGGGTATCGATCTAGACACATTATCTAATCATCTACGTGACAAATTGTTGACTGTCTAGGTCGGGTTCTCGGGTTCTTCGAGAACAAAATGCTGGCGTTTTGGAGTGTAGGAACAAATTTGGGAAATTTCCTGCCGGGGAGGAAAACCTTTTTTTGACGGAGGTAGGACGCGGGGTTTTTCGGGGACAAGCGACGAGTGGTGAGGACGTGAGTCCGTCACCACATTGAGGCGGTACTAACCTTAAAAATTGCCTTTCAAACTGACGGTGAAGTTGCGCGGTTCGCCGTAGAAATTACCCCAGTCGGCCGTTCCCACCGTCTGATAGTAATTTTTGTCGAAGAGATTGTTACCGTTCAGCGCCACCGTCCATGTGTCATCGACCCGGTACGCCAACCGCGCATTCCATACCGCATAACCGGCTTGTTCCAGTTTGATGCCTTGAATTCGGTAGTTGCTGCTCTGGGCGTTGACGCCGGTGCCGACGCTCCATTTCGACAGTGTTCCGTCCAGCTGATAATCGCCCCACAAGCGCAGCATGTGTCGCGGCACGTAGCTGTTTGCGACCGCGCCAATTGCGGCGCTGTTGATGTTGTTGAGATTCTTGGTCTGGGTGTAGGTGTAGCCGCCCGCCACTTGCAAGCGTTCCAGCAACTCGCCACTCAACTCGGCTTCGACACCTTGTGCGCGAACCTTGCCAGTGTCGGTGTAGCAATAGCCGTCTGCCGAGGTACCGCATTGGGTGGTGTAGTCGGTTTCGGCGGCGTTTTTCTCGATAGCGCGGAACAATGCCAGCGAGCTGTTGAGGCGCCCCTCAAACCATTCGCCCTTGATGCCCAGCTCGTAGTTTTCGCCGATTTTGGGCTTGAGGGCGGCGCCGGTCACCGTGGCGTTGGAGCTTTGTGGCTGGAAGATATCGGCGTAGCTGGCGTACACCGAAAGGTTGTCGTCGAGGTCATAGATCACCGCGGCGAACGGCGTGACTTCACCGGTTTCCTTGGTGCGTGCGTCCTGCAGGGCCCATTCGCCCCAGGCGAGGTTATTCGACTGGCGGCGGTTTTCGAACCAGCTGACGCGACTGCCGAGCACCACCATCAATGGCTCGGCCAGCCTCAGGCGCAAAGTGGCGTAGGTACCGTACTGGGTGGCGGTTTCCTTGACGGTGCCGCCCCGGTACATGTTGGGCCAGAAGGTATCGTTGGCGGGCTGCGGGAAGTGGTGGTTGGGCAGGAAGATACTTTGCCGGTCGGGCAGGCTCCGGATCGCGTAGACATCGTCCTGGGTGCCACGGCTGCCATTGGCGCCGATGATGAGTTCATGCTGCAAACCGAACGCTTCGAACTTACCGTCCAGGTAGGCATCCAGTCCGAAATCCCGGTGGTCGTAGTCAAACAGCGCGGCGTACATCTCGGCGGTTGGCGCCGGATCACCGTACTTCACGGTGCCTTGGCTGGCGGCGTATTTGATGTCTTGCAGGTTGCGGCTGTTCACCGCCGTGACCTTGAGTTGCCAGTCGTCGTTGAAGTGGTGGGTGAGGTCGGCAAACAGCGTAGTGCGTTGGCTCTGCCAGTCGTTCCAGGCCTGGCCCAGGCAGGTGGAACGGCTCAGGCCGATGCTCTTGCCGTCGCTGTAGCGCGGCACACCGCCCCAGCAGGGCGTTGCATCGACATCTTCGTAGCTGGCACCGATGCCCAGGGTGGTGTCGGGCGAGAGGTCAACATCCAGTGCGAGGTAGACAGCTTGGTCCTGGCGCTTGGAGACGTCCATGTACGAGCCACGGTTCTGTTGGCTGACCACGGCGCGGCCGCGTACGGTGCCGCTGTCATTGAGCGGGCCGCCGGTATCGACGTCGGCGCGGTAGTTGTCCCAGGTGCCGGCAGACAGCGACAGGCTGGTGGTGGGTTTGTCTTGTGGCCGCTTGCGCACGAAGTTCACCGCACCACTGGCGGTGCCGGCGCCCTTGAGCATGCCGGCTGCGCCCTTGAGCACTTCCACCCGGTCATAGATCGCCATGTTGGCGGTGAAGCTGTCGGCCTGTACGTAGTCTTTGCCGATGTCCAACGGCACACCGTCGAACTGGTATTGGCCGAGCATCTTGAAACCACGGGAATAGAAATACTTGCCACCCATAGGTGAGTCGTAGGTGGTGATGCCCGGAGTGTGTTCCAGCAATTGATCGATGGTGGTGATGTTCTGGTCGTCGATCAGCTTGCGGGTCATGACGCTGACCGATTGCGGTGTTTCCCGCAGACTGTGGGCGCCCTTGCCGATGGTCACCGCGCCGGTGGTGTAGGAACCGCTGCCGTCAGTGGTGACGCCGAGGTGTTCGCCGGTCACGGTGGTGGCACCCAGGTTCAGCGCGCCGGTGTCCGCGACTTGCGGCAACAGCAGCCAGGTGTTGTTGCTCTGGCGTTGGGCTTGCAAGCCCTGGCCCTGGATCAATTGGCTCAAAGCCTGTTGGCTGTCCAGCGCGCCGTTGAGGCCGGGGCTGGTCTTGCCGGCGACGCTGGTGGCGTCATAGGACAGGCTGATACTCGCCTGGCGCGCAAACTGGTCGAGCACCGTGGCCAATGGGCCGGGTGCGATGTTCCAGTCACGGGCCTGGGTGTCGCTGGCAGGCGTTTGCGCCATGACGGCCAGGGGCAGGGCGCTGCCGTTCAGGCAGGCACCGAGCAGGGCGGCGTGCACCGCATGCTTGAGGGGAGAACGCTTGGAGGGGAACGCTTGCATGATCGCGGAATGCTCCTGAAGGAAGTGGACAGAATCGGCCTGTTGATCGGCCTTTCCTTACAGGTCGAGCGAAGATGAGAATTCACCTCATTTATTTTCGGGAGGTCATGCACGAGCTGCGACGGTCACCCAATAACGGCTGCGATAGGTGATGTTCACCGACAGTGCCTGTGCCACCAGGGTCAGGACCTGATCGGTATCGTCCAACTGGTAAGTCCCGGACACACGCAGGCCGGCGACCGCTTCGCTGCAGCGCACCAGCCCATTGCGGTAACGGCTCAGCTCCGCGAGGAAATCGTCCAGACGCATGTTGTGAGCGCTGATCACACCGTCGCTCCAGGCCCAGGGATCCAGGCCCGTGGTGGCGGGTGGACGCAAGCCGTTTCGATCAAACAGCATCTGCTCGCCGGGCTGTATCACCCCACGTGCGCTGGCCTGATGGCTGTCGGCGAATACCGCGACGCTGCCTTTTTGCACGGCGAGCAAGGTGCCGTGGGGCTCCTCGCGCACCATGAACCGGGTGCCCAAGGCGCGCAGATAACCGTCGCGGGTTTGCACCCAGAAGGGCCGTGGCGCGCTACCGTCGGCGCCCATGTCGATCAGGATTTCACCCTGGCGCAACTGCACCAGACGCCTTTCGGTGTTGAAGACTGTGTCGATGGCGCTGGCACTATTGAGCTGGATACGGCTGCCATCGTCGAGGGCTACCCAACGCCGCTCTCCGGTAGCGGTGCGGTATTCGGCCAGCAGGCCGGGCAATGGCGTGTAGTCGCGGCCGAACCATGTCAACCCTGCGGCACCGGCGAACAGCCCGAGCAACTTCAACCCTTCACGGCGGCTGATGCGTTGGCGGGCACCTTGCAAGGCATGGCGGCCGACCTGTGCCGGCAACTGCGCAAACTCGTCACTCATCGACGAGACCCGTTGCCAGGCCTGCTGGTGATCGCCACTGGTTTCAAGCCAGCGTTCGAAGGCGGCCGTGGTGGCGTCATCGGCAATATTGAACCGCAGCTTGATCATCCACTGGATCGCCTGGTCCACCAATGGCGGATTAGCCTTCGGCATAACGCAACCGATAACAGGCGTGCAGTGCCTTGGCCAGGTCGCGCTCCACGGTGGCCTTGGACACCCCCAGGCGCAGGGCGATCTGTTGGCAGGTCAGGCCGTCCAGTTGCGCCAGCAAAAATGCTTCGCGCACCCGTGGCTTGAGTTGGTCCAGCAGGCGGTCGATGCGCTCCAGGCTGTCGAGGATCAGCAGGCGGGTTTCTTCCGACGGCACCTCGACTTCCGGGAAATGGGCGAGACTCTCCAGATAGGCACGCTCCAGTTCGCGGCGGCGATACTGGTCGATCATCAGGCTGCGGGCGATGCTGCTCAGGTAGGCGCGGGGTTGCAGCAAGGCTTGCTGCTTGCGCGCATTGAGCAGGCGCACGAAGGTTTCCTGCGCCAGGTCGGCGGCGTGCTCACGGCAGCCCGTACGCCGGCTCAACCAGCCGCGCAGCCAGGAATGATGGGCATGGTAGAGCTGGCCGATGGCGGCATGGTCCAGTGGGTGGTCGCTCGACATGGGCATCCTGGCGCGGGCGTCTTAATTGATAACGGTTCGCATTCTATGCGCTGGCCAGAGGATTGGGCAATCGTTGCCGTGTGGATTTGGCGGGATGCACAAACCCACACAGGCTTGACGGGGTTGCGGCTAAGCCTTGCGCAGGTGCAAACACTCAATCGAGCGGTCGACGGTGGTCTTGGCAATTTCCAGCAAATGCCACACCGCCAACAACTTCGCCCGCTCGGGGCTTTGCAGCAGTTCGCCGCAGTCGAGGGCGGTGGCCGAGGCGCTGCTGAGCAGGCTCGCGGTGTAGAGCAGGGCGTCTTCGAAACTCAGGTCTTCGTTGACGGTGTGGAAGCCCTGGGAAGGCAGGTAGTGTTCGAGTGCGCGATTGAACGCGGCGCGGTTTTTCAGCAGGTCGCTGGGTGGGTCGGGGACGGCTTTATTCATGGTGTAACTCCTTATGAGACCAGGAGCCGGCCCCCATCGCGACTAAACGATGGGTGGCGGCTGTACGCAGGTTAGTCGACCGGCCACAAGGAAAATCCGGCGCACCCGAAGGTGCCCTGCGCACAGCCACCATAAAACCTCATGATGAAACCATGCGCCTTGTGAAGGTTCGGGCGACTAAACCCGTTCACTGATGAGCAGTGAAGGGGCGAAGACTAGCCACCGGTTCCGACAGGCACAAGGCCGAAAGATTGTCTCGGAAACGTCCCGCAAATCAAAGGGATTTAGCCTGCTGGCCCTTTATTCATATCCGAATTGTCTCGCGAATTTTCCTCAAGGCTAATCTCAACGTCGCCAAATCAATCGACCCCAACGCCACCCGCAACGCATGCGGCACATGGGCTGTACAGGCGAACGGCTCTGCACTGGTGACGCGCACACCCTGGCCCTCCAGCGCGGCCACCACAGCATCCGCCCGCAGACCTTCGGGCAACACCAGCCACAGGTAATACGACGCCGGATGCGCAATCACCTCACACCCTCGCAATACCTCCCGGGCCAGCGCCTGGCGTTGGCGCGCATCCTGACGCTTCTGTTCCTCCAGCGTATCCACCGCGCCGGACTCGATCCAACGGCACGCCAGGTTCACCGTGAGCGTCGGTGTGCTCCAGGTCGAGACGCGAATCGCTTGCTCCAGCGCCGGTACCCACGCTTGGGGCGCCACGATAAACCCTACCCGCAACCCCGACGCTACGCTCTTCGACAGGCCGGACACGTACACCGTGCGCAACGGCGCATAGGTGAACAACGGCTTGGGGGCGGGCTCTGCGAGAAAGGCGTAGGCGCCGTCTTCGATCAGTAGAAAATCGTAGTGCTCAGCCAACACTGCAAGGCGTTGGCGGTCGGTTTCGCTCATCACCGTGCCCAGCGGATTGTGCAGGGTGGGCATGCAGTAAAACGCCCGTACCGGGCGCCGTTTGCACAAGGCCTCCAGTGCATCCAGATCAGTATGGCCAGCCGGTTGCGGCAGAGGCTCCAGGTCTATGCGCTGGGACTGGGCCAGGGTTTTCAACCCGGGATACGTCAGCGCATCAACCGCCAACACATCCCCCGGTTGCAGCAACGCCATCAGGCTGACAGAGAGACCTTGCTGCGCCCCGTTGACGATCAGCACCTGCTCGCCACCTACGCGAATCTGCCGATTACGCAGGTGCCGCGCCGCCGTCTGCCGCTCATGGGCGCGGCCACCCTGAGGGGCAGAATGCAGCAGGGCATCGAGGTCGCCCGAGGCGGCGATGGCGCGCAAACCGTCTCGCAGCATTTCGGCCTGGCCGGGCAGCGAAGGGTAGTTCAGGCTCAGGTCCACGGTGCCCGGTTGCAGCGGTTGTTGAACCAGGCCCATGCCTCGCAGTAGGGTGGTATCGCGCACAAACGTGCCGCGCCCTGGCTCGCCCACTACCAGACCACTGGCCTCCAGCTCGCTGTACACCCGCAACGCCGTCGCCAGAGCAATGCGATGGCTGTTCATCAGGCTGCGCACGGTCGGCAACTGGGTGCCCGGCGGCAATTTTCCGACGCGAATCCGCGTGGCCAGTTCATCGACGATCAGTTTGTAGCGGACCTGAGCCATGGTGCGTTCCCGTGTAAAGCGTATCTAGATCAATTTTTTGTTTGTATCAGGTGAGCTGATTAATCTACAGGCTTTCCCGGTGGATGGCTTGAGCATGATCGACCTCGCAACCCTGGCTGTTTTCTCTGGCGCAGTCCTGCTGCTGTTGTTATCCCCGGGGCCGAACATGGCTTTCGTCATCAGCCACGGCGTGACCTATGGCTGGCGTGGCGGCGTGGCGTCCGGGTTGGGCATCAGCGTGGCGGACCTGCTGCTCACGGCATTGACCGCGACCGGCGTGACCGCACTGGTCGCCAGTTGGCCGCCGGCCTTCGACCTGATTCGCTACGCCGGGGTGTTGTACCTGCTGTGGCTGGTGTTCAAGACCCTGCAGAAAACGCCCGCCCTGGACACGGCCCACGTCAGCCGCGTGCCGCTGGGCCGGGTGTTTGTGCGGGCGATGCTCAACAGTTTGCTCAACCCCAAGGCGTTGCTGTTTTTCATGGTGTTCCTGCCGCAGTTCGTCAGCCCCAAGGCGGGGCCCATCGCGCTGCAACTGGTGGTGCTGGGGATCATCCTGACATTGATCAGCGGTGTATTTCATACCGTGCTGGGGATCTTCGGCGGGGCGCTCAGCCGGTTTTTTGCCGGCAAATCGGGCAGCGCAGGCTTACAGAAATGGGGCCTGGCGACCGTACTGATGGTGCTGGCCGTACGGTTGGCATTGATGTCTCGCCCGACGTGAAATCCCACTTATAAAAGGACGTTACCCATGTACATCGCAGCCTTTATCTACAAGCCTGGTGAACGGGATGACGAGTTCCAGCGCCTCACGGATTTGATCGACGCACTGGCGGCAAGGCTGCCGGGATACGTGGGGGCCGAGTCGTGGCGCTCGGCGGATGGGCGTTTGATCAACGCCAGTTATTACTGGCGTGATGAAGCGTCAATCCGCGCCTTTGCCAGCCACCCGACCCATCTGGAAGCCAAGCGTCTGTACCGCCGGTGGTACGGCGGCTATCACGTGGTGATTTCCAAAGTGGAGCGGGCCTATGGGGACGGAACGATCGGGCATCTGGTGCCCGCCGACCGCCACGGGCATGCGAATGCTTAACCCAGCCGCGCCGCCGCCCGTGCCACGATTTCACCTCGTGTCTTGCGCGACTCGGCGGTGCGTTTGCGGGCTTCCTCCAGTACATGCGGCGGCGCGGTTTCCGGCCGGCCTGCATTGAACGGCGGGGCAGGTGCATATTCAATCTGCAACTGCACCAGTTGCGCTGCCGCTTCGCTGTACAGCTCGGCCGCCAGGGTCAGGGCAAAGTCGATCCCGGCGGTGATCCCGCCCCCGGTCAACAGGTTACCGTCACGCACCACGCGCTCCTGCACCGGGATCGCGCCCAGCGGGGCGAGCAGGTCGTGGTAGGCCCAGTGGGTGGTCGCGCGACGCCCTCGCAGCAAGCCCGCCGCACCCAGCACCAGGGAGCCGGTGCACACCGAGGTCACGTAACGCGCGGTCTGGGCTTGTGCCTGGAGAAACGCCAGGGTTTGCTCATCTTCCATCAACGCCCCGACGCCCGAGCCGCCAGGTACGCAAATCACATCCAGCCTCGGGCACTCGTCATAGGTGGTGCTGGGGGTAAACACCAGACCGGTGCTGGCGGTCACGGGCGCCAGGTCCTTCCACACCAGATGCAGCTTCACATCCGGTAGCGATCCCAATACGTCGTAAGGCCCGGTGAGGTCCAGTTGCTGGATACCGGGGAACAACAAAAAGCCGATCTGCAAGGTCATGGGGACTGCTCCTGATAAAGGGATGGACGGCTTCACTCTAGTCACCTAGTCTTTGGCGCATACGCCATTGAGCCCACGAATTACGCCAATCATGCCCAAAGTCATCAACGTGCTCGCCTTTCCCAAGGTGCAGGTCCTAGACGTCACCGGGCCCCTGCAAGTGTTTGCCTCGGCCAACGACCTGGCGCGCCAGCAGGGTTTGCCATTGCCCTATGCGGTCAGTGTGATTGCCGCGCAGGCAGAGCCAGTGATGACCTCGGCGGGCCTGGCCCTGGTGGCCGAGCCGCTGCCGGCCGCCGATGCGCCGTGCGACACGCTGGTGATCGCGGGCGGTTGGGGCGTGTACGGGGCCGCCGAAGACCCGGCGTTGGTGGACTGGGTGCGCCAAAAAGCCACCCGGTCACGGCGCATGACCTCGGTGTGCACTGGCGCCTTTCTGCTGGCCGCCAGTGGTTTGCTCGACGGCTGCCGCGTGGCGACCCACTGGACTCGCTGCGAAGAACTCGCGCGCAAATACCCACAGCTGACGGTGGAAGCCAATCCGATTTTCATCCAGCAGGGCAACCTGTGGACCTCGGCCGGCGTGACCGCCGGCATCGACTTGTGCCTGGCACTGGTGGAAGAGGACCTGGGTCGCGCCGTGGCCCTGGAAGTGGCGCGGCACCTGGTGGTGTTTCTCAAGCGCCCCGGTGGGCAATCGCAGTTCAGCGTGACGTTGTCCCTGCAAAAGGGCGGCAGCCGTTTTGCGGAGTTGCACGCCTGGATCGCCGAACATCTGACCCTCGATTTGAACGTTGCCACACTGGCCGCCCAGGCGGGCATGAGCGAGCGCAGCTTTGTGCGCCACTACCGCGCCGAAACCGGCCAGACGCCCGCGCGGGCCGTCGAACTGATCCGCGTGGAAACCGCCCGCCGGCAGTTGGCGGACAGTAGCGCGTCGATCAAACGCATTGCGGTGCACTGCGGATTTGGCTGCGAAGAAACCATGCGCCGCAGCTTCCTGCGGGCGGTGTCGATCACGCCCCAGGCCTACCGCGAACGGTTTTGCGCCCCCGGTTGAAGCAGGGCCTGCTTGAACGAATAGGTACGTTTTTGTATCAAGGTGCTATGTTACCCACAGTCCATTGCGCAGTGTCTTGATCCCAGGCCTCTACGTCGCGGTTTTGAACCTTCCCGGCGTGCGCACAGCTCATGAATTCACTACCTCCTGTCCTTGTCGAACTACGCGCGGCGACCGCTGCGCTGCACCGACGCCTCGATACCCGTCTGCCGTTTTCCCGCATGGACCTGGCGCTGTACCGCGAGCTGATGAGCGCCTATTACGGCTTCTATCAGCCGCTGGAGCGAGCCCTGGCGCCGTGGGGTGAAATCATCCCTGACCTGGAATGGGGGCGGCGTAGCAAAACCCCGTACTTGCAGGCTGATTTGCGGGCGCTGGGCCTGGAAAACTCGCAAATCGACGCCTTGCCGTTGTGCTCCGAACTGCCCGCCATCACCAACGTGGCCCAGGCCTTGGGCGCCCTCTACGTGCTGGAAGGCGCAACCCTCGGTGGCCAGGTGTTGCGCAACCTGATCGAGATCAAGATTGGTGTCGGCTCCATCAATGGCGGGGCGTTCATGAATGTGTACGGAGCACAAACCAGCGCACTGTGGCAGCGCTTTCTTGATTGCCTGTACCCGCTGCAATCCCCGGCCGAACGCCTGGAAGCGGTGGAGGTTGCCGAGTCGACCTTCCTCTGTTTCGAGCAGTGGCTGGATCATTGCGGAGTGCTGCGATGAGCACGGTCGATACGCTGATAGACGACTGCGCCAACGAACCCATCCACATTCCCGGATCGATCCAGCCCCACGGCTTGTTGTTGACGCTGAGCGAACCGGCGCTTGAGGTACTGCAAGCCAGCAGCAACCTGACCGTCGCTTTGGGCCTGGGCGCGGAAAGTGCGTCGGGCCAGGCGCTGGCCAGTGTGCTGGGTAGCAAGGCCGCAGCGCAGGTGAGCCGTGCCCTGGCGGACCTGGACGCCGATGAAGAGGAGGTGCATCAACTGACGCTTGATGGGTACGCCTACGACATCCTTCTGCATCGTCATCAGGGGCTGCTGTTTCTCGAGCTGGAGCGGACCATGGCCCTTGAGCACCGCGCCGTGGGGCAACTCGCCCGCACGCTGCGCCGCTTGCAGTCAGCCAAGACGCTGGAAAGTTTGTACCAGACCTGCGTCACCGAGATTCGCAGCCTCACCGGGTATGACCGGGTCACCTTGTACCGCTTCGAGCAGGAAGGCCATGGCAAGGTCATCGGTGAGGCCCTCAGCGAGGGCATGCAGCCGTACCTGGGATTATGTTTCCCAGCTTCGGACATCCCGCCCCAGGCTCGTGAGTTGTACCGGCTGAACTGGATCCGCGTGATTCCCGACGCCGAGTACCAGCCGGTGCCGATCCTGCCGGCCCTGCGCCCCGACAACGGCCAGCCCCTGGACCTCAGCTTCGCCGTATTGCGCAGCGTGTCGCCGGTGCACTGTCACTATCTGAAAAACATGTGCGTGCGTTCCTCCATGAGCATTTCGCTGCTCAAGGACGACCAGCTCTGGGGCCTGATCACTTGTGGTCACCGTGAGCCGTTGCGTGTGCCCCATGAACTGCGAACGGCGTGCACCAGCATCGGCCAGTTGTTGTCGATGCAGATCACGTTGCTCCAGGAGCAGCAGGAGCGCCGCCAACAACGCGACAAGGCCGCCATGGTCGAAGAGTTGGTCGCGGCCATGACGGCCGTTCAGTGCGATGTGATGGAAAGCCTGCTGCCGTACGCGCAAACGTTGCTGAACCTGGCGGCGGCCGGTGGCCTGGCGATATTGGTGGAAGAGCGTCTGCATGTGTTCGGCGTTTGCCCCAAACGTGCTGAAATCCACGCCTTGTACCAGTGGGTGCGCGGGCAGGGCAAAGGCGTGGTGCACAGTCATCAACTGTCTGTGGATTTCCCGCCGGCGGCGGCCTATCAGGCCCACGCCAGCGGCCTGTTGGCGTTCTGTCTGCCCAAGCCGGTGGACAACGCAATGATGTGGTTTCGCCCGGAGGTCAAGTCCACGGTGGAGTGGAGCGGCCAGCCGGTCAAACATCAAGAACCGGGCAGCACGACCTTGAGTCCGCGCCTGTCGTTTGACCTATGGAAGCAGCAGGTCGATGGCAAGGCCCTGTACTGGTCGCTCTCGGAATTGCTGGCGGTGGAGAGCCTGCGGCGCAATGCCCTGGAGCATGACCTCGCGCGCCAGGTGCAGCGTGAACATGAAGCCGTACGGGCGCGTGATGAACTGGTGGCAGTGGTCTCCCATGACTTGCGCAGCCCGCTGACGATCCTGCTGATGCAATGCGGCATGATGCGCAGCCTGGTGCCCGCTGACGGCAGCAAGGCCAATCGTCGCCTCGCCACCGCGATTGAAACCATGCAAAACGCGACGTCCCGCATGAACACCCTGCTGGAAGACCTGATGGATATCTCGCGTATCGAGGCCGGGCGCTACAGCGTTTCGCTGCAATCGCTCGATGTGGCCGCGACTCAGGAACAGATCTGCTCGATGTGGCAGCCGCTGGCGGCAGCCAAGGGTGTCGACCTGACCTGGAGCGCCGCGCCCGGGCTGTGTGTGCAGGCCGACCCTGAGCGACTGTTCCAGGTGTTTTCCAACCTGCTGGGCAACGCCCTGAAATTCACTCCGGTGGGCGGTGTGATCGAGGTGATTGCCGAGGCCGCGGGCGATGAGGTGCTGTTCCGGGTGTGCGACAACGGCGTCGGCATCGACCCGGCGCAGTTGCCGTATATCTTCGAACGCTACTGGACCTCCCGCGTGGGCAACCCCACCGGCAGCGGCCTGGGGTTGTACATTTCCCACGGCATCATCGAGGCCCACGGCGGCACCTTGTGGGCTGAAAGCGTGCTGGGGCAGGGCAGCGTGTTCAGCTTCAGGATCTCGGCCGGGGGCTGAGGCTCAGCAATTCGAAGATCGCCTCAAGGGTCGCTTGGGGCGCTTCCTGGGGAATATTGTGGCCCACACCGGCCAACACTTCGCGCCGATAAAACCCGCTGAAATTTTCCAGGTCGTCATCTTCAACCGGGGCCGGACCTACGCCGTCATCGGCGCCGCACAACGAGATGCTCGGCACCGAAATCGGCGGTGGCTGCACCAGCGCCTGCTCGATGCTTTCCAGGGCCGGATCACCCGGCGCGTACATGAAGCGGTGACGGTAAGAGTGGACCACCACCTCGACAAAATCCGGGTTATCAAACGAAGGTGCCGTCTTGCCATACAGGCTTGGCCCCTCGGCCCACGACGGCGACCAGAGCGCCCACAGCAACTGGCAGAACTCACGCCGGTTGGCGGTCATTCCGTCGACACCACGTTGGGTATGAAGGTAAAACTGATACCACAGCCGATGCTCCGTTTCCGGCGCCCGAGGCTTGATCGACGCAGCAATGTCTTGGATGTTGTAGCCATCGCCCGTCACCAGGCCTCGCACCCGTTCAGGCCATAGCGCCGCAACGATACACGCCGCGCGTCCGCCCCAGTCATAGCCCACCAGCGTGGCTTTATCGATGGAGAGGGCATCCATGAAATCCAGCAAATCCTTGGCCAGCGCCGCTTGTTGACCGGAGCGCATCACCTGATCGTTGATAAAACGCGTCGGGCCATAACCCCGTAGGTACGGCACCAGCACCCGGCAGCCACGTGCGGCGACCACCGGAGCGATCTCGTCATAACCGCGAGGGTCGTAGGGAAAACCGTGCAGCAGAATCACCACCTCGCCGCCTTCCGGGCCATGGGCTTCGTAGGCGATATCGAGCATGGGCGTGCGGATTTGGAGGGTGGGCATGGAGGCTCCAAGAGGGGAGGGAAAGTGTTGGAACTGTAGACCAAACCGGTTACGGAGTGTGGTTCGAAAGGCTGCAATTGCTTGACTTGTCTAGACCGGCCTGGCGCAAGCCGATGCAATTACCCCAAGGGTCGCGCATCTGGCACATCCACTCGCCGCCCTCGACTTCCATTGGCCCGCGATACAACGTGGCGCCTAACGTGACTGATGTTTCCGTCGGCGACCAGGTCGGCAGTGACGCCGAGTAATGCGTGGGCAGAGCGCCGATCAATACGCGCCTTGTGGTAACGGTGATGTTTGCCAAATGACCTGTGGCGAGGGGCTGACTTAAATCTCTGCGTGGGTGATGACGTGTTTGAAGTGATGCCGCCACAAATCCGCGCCCAGTTTCCCCGAGCGATCCAGCGATGAACCCACAGTCAAATCGCTGATCAGCGTTGGCTGCAAGCCCGCGTCGAACAACGCAAACCCGGCCGCGAGTACGCAGGTATCAGTCTGGATGCCACACACCAGCACTCGATCCGGCGCGAGGCTTTTGAGGTGGCTGATGGTCTCGGGCGTGGGCGCGTAGCCGTGTTTGATGAAGATATGGTCGGCGGCGATCAGGCTGTTGTCGTCGGGCGCCGGCTGCCAGCCAAGTTGGCGGGCGAACGGGGTGATGCTTTCGTCGTGGCGCTCTACGGTGGCCACTGAGGGCATGCGGGCCAGCAGGGCGTTGATGCCGTCCACCAGCCAGTCCGGCGGGTTGAAAGAGGGTTGTACGTCGATGATCAGCAGAACCTGGTGCATTGGAATCCTGGCAGGGATCGAGGGACCACGCATTGTGCACCGGGTACACCTCGTCTCCAAGACTGGCGCGGTCCATGTGGGAGCTGGCTTGCCTGCGATGGCGGTGGATCAGCTCATACATCAATGACTGAAACACCGCTATCGCAGGCAAGCCAGCTCCCACAGGGTTACTCATTTGTCTTCAGATTTTGCTCAGCCTCAAGGCTGCCACACCGTCTTCACCCCACTCAACTTCCGGTCCAGGAACGTTGCCGCGCTGATCAGCGCCAAATGGCTCAACGCCTGTGGCGTATTCCCCAAATGCCGTGCCTGGTTATCAAACTCTTCGGCATACAACCCCAGCGGGTTGGCATAGCGCAGCAACTGTTCAAACTCCAGATGCGCCTTCTCCACTTCCCCGGCCCGGGCCAGGCATTCCACGTACCAGAACGAGCACGCCGCGAACGCGCCTTCGGTGCCTTGCAAGCCGTCAATCTGGCTGTCGTCGTTGCGGTAGCGATAAACCATCCCATCGCGCACCAGGCTTTTCTGGATCGCTTCCAGCGTTGATAACCAGCGCGGGTCCGTCGCCGCGACGAAGCGTACCAGTGGCATCAACAGCATTGAGCCGTCCAGTGCCGTGCTGCCGATATGCTGCACAAAGTGGCCGCGTTCTTCGTTCCAGAAGTTGCTCCAGATATCCGCATAAATCGCCTGGCGGGTCTGGTCCCAACGGGCAAACGGCGCCGGCAGCGAGCGCTTGGACGCCAGGCGAATCGCCCGGTCCAGGGCCACCCAGCACATCAGCCTTGAGTGCAGGAAGTGATGCTGCTCGCCGCGCATTTCCCAGATACCGACGTCTTTGTGGTTCCAGGTTTCGCAGACCTGGTCGGCCACTTCCACCGTGTGTTTCCAGCCCTCGTGGGAGATGGCTTCGCCGTATTTGTTGACCAGGTATACGGCGTCCATCAGCTCACCGTAGATGTCCAGTTGCACCTGGTCGTAGGCCTCGTTACCGATGCGTACCGGTTGCGCGCCGCCGTGGCCGCTGAGGTGGCTCAGCTCGGTTTCCGGCAATTCCTGGCGGCCGTCGATGCCGTACAGGATGTTGATTTTCATCGGCTGATCGCAGCAGTCACCCACCCGGCCTTTCAACCAGCGCATGTAGCCGTTGGCTTCTTCGATAAACCCCAGGCGCATAAAGGCGTAGACGGTAAACGAGGCGTCGCGGATCCAGGTGTAGCGGTAGTCCCAGTTGCGCTCGCCGCCGGGTGTTTCCGGCAGGCCGAAGGTGGCGGCGGCGAGGATTGCACCGTGTTTGCGCGAGGTCAAAAGCTTCAAGGCCAGGGCCGAGCGATTGACCATCTCGCGCCAGCGCCCACGGTAGTTGGACTGGGCGATCCAGCCGCGCCAGAACTTCAGGGTGCGCTCCAGGCACAGGTCGGTGCAGTCGTTTTTGACCCGTACATCGTCCAGGCCGCCGAGGACAAATTCGGCGCCTTCTTCCTGGCCCAGGTCAAAGCTTGCCACGGCGGCATCACCTTCCAGCTGCATGGCGTGGCTGCCAGCCAGGCGCAGGCCGGGTTGGTCTGCGGCCTCGAACAACACGTCGCCGTCATCTTGAGTCGCCCGGGTCTGGGCGCGGGCGTAGTCATGGCGCACCGCGCAGCGCATATGGATGTGCGCCTTGCCGCTGACCACCCGTACCCGACGAATCAGGATGGGGAGGTCGTCGACTTCCTCACTAATCGTCAGGAAGTCGGTGATTTCCACCACCGCCTCATTGCTCAACCAGCGGGTTTGCAACACGTTGGTGTCCGGCAGGTAGATTTGCTCGCGCCGGGCGTCGGGCAGGTCCGGGGTGAGCTGAAAGATGCCGGCGGCGGGGGAGTCCAGCAACGAGCAAAAGATCGAAGGGCTGTCGAACTCCGGCCAGCAGAAAAAATCGATGCTGCCCTTATCGTTCACCAGCGCCGCGCTGCGCATGTCGCCGATGATGCCGTGGGCATCAATGGCACTTTGTGGTTCGTTTTTCAGATCAACCATTGCCACGAAACTCCGGATAAAGGCTCATGCCGCCATCAATAAACAGGGTGCTGCCCACCACGTAGTCAGAGGCATCACTGGCCAGCCACACCACCGCATTGGCGACATCTTCGACGTCACCCACGCGGCCATAGGGAATCAATTTGAGTAGCTCCACCTCGGCCGTGCCTTCGGTGGCGGCGCGGTTGATGGCCGTGCGGATCGCCCCCGGCGCAACGCCGTTGATGCGGATGCGCTGCTGGCTGACTTCCTGAGCCAAGGTGCGCATCAGCATTTCCACACCGCCCTTGGACGCGGCGTAATTCACGTGGCCGGCCCAGGGAATCACCTGATGCACCGAACTCATGTGGATGATTTTCCCGGCGGCCCGGGACACCCCTTCGCGGATGCCCTGGCGATTGAAGATGCGCAAGGCGGCGCGGGCGCAGAGGAACTGGCCGGTGAGGTTGACGCCGATCACGGCGTTCCAGTCGTCGAGGGTCATGTCGACGGCAGCGGCGTCTTTCTGCATGCCCGAGTTGGCCACCAGAATGTCCAGGTGCCCAAACGCCTCAAGGGTTTGCGCAAACAGGCGCTCGACATCCGCCTCTTTCGACACGTCGGCGCCAATCGCAATCGCCCGGCCACCGTTGGCATTGATCTGCGCCGCCAGTGCTTCAGCCGGCGCGGCCTGGGCGTTGTAGTTCAGCACCACGGCAGCTCCAGCCTCCGCCAGAGCCTTGGCGGCCCCCGCGCCAATTCCGGAACTGGCACCGGTTACCAGCGCCACCTGTTGATCCAATGAAATGCGCATCGCCCACCCAACCTTTTTCAGAGTGCCCAATTAGCTGACTGACAGGGTGGGCCACAAGTTCACCGGCTGTCTGGAATGCGACGATGGCTGTCTATATCTATCGTTTATGCCACAGGACTTTTCGCTAGAATCAACGCCTGATTGATGCGAGACCTGATCCGATGAACCGCCAACCCCGCCCCTGGCTTGAAGCCTATGCCGACAATTACCGCAACGACGACGTGGTGCACCCCCATTGCCATGCCCAGGCGCAGCTGATCCATGGCGTGTCCGGGGTGATGGTGGTGAGCACCGCCCAGGGCAGTTGGCTGGTGCCGTCCGGGCATGCGCTGTGGGTGCCGGCCGGAACCCCGCACGAAATCCGCATGGCCGGCGAAGTGCATATGCGCACGCTGTTCCTGTTGCCCGAGGCCGAGCCGGGGCTGGGGCGCACCTGCCAGGTGATCGAAGTGTCGGCGTTGCTGCGGGAGCTGATCGTCGCCGCCACGCAGATTGCCGGGCACCACAGCCCGCGTCTGCAGGCCATGATCGAGTTGATCCGCATGGAACTGCTCGCCGCGCCGGTGGTGGCGATGCACGTGCCGGTGCCCGGCGAAGTACGCCTAGCCAGGCTGTGCACGCATTTCATCCGCAACCCCTCTGACGACAGCAGCCTGGAATCCTGGGCCGACAGCCTGAACATGAGCGCCCGTACCCTGAGCCGAGTGTTCCAGCGGGAGTTGGGCATGAGTTTCGGTGAATGGCGCAAGCGCGCGCGGTTGGCCTTGAGCTTGAAACTGCTGGCCCAGGGCGTGTCGATTTTAGAGGTGGCGCTGGAGCATGGTTACCAGAGCCCGAGTGCGTTCAGTGCGATGTTTCGCAAGTCGTTGGGGTATCCGCCGAGTCATTTCCGGCCGGGGGCTTAGTGTTGCGTCGAGTAACGCTATTGTCCGTTTAGCGACGATACATGGCCCTGACGCGGGCGAATCGGACAGGCCACCTGCCTAATCTGCAAGGCTCCTTCTTGAGCGAGCCTTGTGATGCACAGCCCATCTTTTCATCCATGGATGCCCATCGCCCTGTTGAGTGTGCTGACCGGGTGCAGTGGCGTGTCCGGCCAGCCGTCGACCGTCACGGCGCAGCCCGCGCCGAGGCTATCCGTCGAGTCGGCGGAGGCGTTGCCCGCCCGCTGGTGGCAGCTGTACCGCGACCCGCAACTGGACGCCCTGATGGCGCGGGCCTTGCGCCAGAATAAAGACCTTGAAGCCGCTGCCGCCCATGTCGACGCGTTGCTGGCGCGGCTGGAGCAGGTGGACGGCGAGCGCCTGCCGTCCACCTCTCTGGACTATGGCCTGGCCTACGGTCGCAGCCGGGATGACCAGACCCTGGCCCAGGCCACCAACGGTCATGCCGGTGCCGAATGGAGCCACACGCCTGAGTTTTCCCTGAGCTACACCCTCGACCTGTGGGGCGAGGTGCGTTATCGCATTGCCGCCGCACGGGCCGATGCCCAGGTGGCGCGGGCGCTGGAAGACGAGTTGCGGGTGACGGTGGCCGCGCAGACGGCCCGCGCGTATGCCCAGGTCTGTGTTTATGGATTGCAGGAGCAGGTGCAGGTGCACTCGGTGCAGTTGCTGGAGCAGAGCGTCGCGGTCACGCAAAAGCTGCAGAAGGCTGGCGCGGCGACGGACCTGGACCTGACTCGCTTGCAAGGCCTGCTGGAAGAAACCCGTGCACCGCTGCCGATGTTCAAGGCCCGGCGCAGCAGCGCATTGTATGAGTTGGCCGTGCTCAGCGGGTTGCCGCCCGAGCAGGTCACACCGCGCAGCTGTGCCAACAGCCCGCAGTTGCAGGCCGCGTTGCCGGTGGGCGAGGGCTGGTCACTGGTGCAGCGGCGGCCGGATATTCGCCGTGCCGAGGGGCAACTGCGCTCGGCGACCTTGACGGTGGGCCTGTCGCGGGCCGAGCTTTACCCGCGAATTACCTTTGGCGCGATGCTCGGTTCATCCGCCAGCAGCCTGGGCAAACTCGGTGACCGCTACGCGACGGTGTATTCCGTCGGGCCGCTGGTGTCCTGGCGCTTTCCCAATCGGCAGATCGCCCAGGCGCGGGTCAAGCAGAGCCAGGCCGAAGCACGCCAGGCCCTGGCGCAGTTTGACGGCACGGTGCTCAACGCGTTGAAGCAGGTCGAGCAGGCCATGGCCTTGTACCAGGGCGAACAGCAGCGGCGCGAGGCCCTGGCCACCGCGCTGGACAACAACCGCCGCGCCTTCGACCTGGCCTCCCGTGGCTACCACGCCGGCGCGCTGGACGCCCTGCAACTGCTGGACAGCGAGCGCAGCCTGGTGGGCCTTGAGGCCCGCGTGGCCGAGTCCGACCTGCGCCTGATCAATCGCCAGATCGACCTGTTCCAGGCCCTCGGTGGCGGCTGGCAGCGTGACGATCCAACCGCCCCCTTATCTGTCGCTGTCAATGGAGCCAAGCCATGAACCAGGCTGTTGAACCGATTCGCCTGACCGTTATGCAACGCCATCGTCGCGCCCTGGTGACCACGGCTTCCCTCGCTACGTTGCTGGGGCTGGCAGCCTTTGCCGGGTATTGGTGGCAGTGGGGGCGTTTTCTGGAAGAAACCGATGATGCCTATGTACGCGCTGATTGGGTCGCCATCAGCCCACGGATCGCCGGGTATGTGGCCCAGGTGCTGGTGGAAGACAACCAGCCGGTCAAGGCCGGCGATGTGCTGGTGCGTATCGACGACCGGGATTTCACCGAGCGCCTGAACAGCGCCCAGGCGCAGTTGCAGCAGGAACAGGCGGCCGCGACGGCGCAACAGGCCTCGCTGCAAACCCTCGATGCGCAAATGGGTGAGCAGCAGCAACGCATTGCCCAGGCAAAGGCGGCGTTGAGCAGTGGCGAGGCCGAGGCCCGGCGCGCGGGACTCGATTATCAGCGTTATCGTGAGTTGGTCGCACAACAGGTGGCCAGCGCCCAGCACCTCGAAACCGTCAGTGCCAGCCAGGCCAAAGCCCAGGCGGCCCTGGCACAAGCCCGCGCCCAAGTTGCGCGGCAGCAGGCGCAGTTGCAGGTGTTGCAGGCGCGCCGGCAACAGGCGCAGGCGCAAATCGTCGAGCATCAGGCACGCATCGGCGAGGCCCAGGCCAATCTCGCCCTGGCCGGTAATGCGTTGAAGGACACCGAGATTCGCGCGCCTTTCGACGGCGTGGTGGGCCAGCGCAAGGTTCGTCGCCAGCAATACGTGATGCCCGGCCTGCCATTGTTGGCGTTGGTGCCGGTGGAGCAGGCCTATGTGATTGCCAATTACAAGGAAACCCAGCTGCAGCACATGGCGCCGGGGCAGTCAGTGGAGATCGCGGTGGACAGCTTTGCCGGCGCGCAGTGGCACGGCAAAGTGGAAAGCATCGCCCCTGGCTCCGGTGCCGTGTTCGTCTTGCTGCCGCCGGACAACGCCACCGGCAACTTCACCAAAATCGTCCAGCGGTTTCCGGTGAAAATCCGCCTGGAGCCTGGCGAATCGCGGGTTCTGCCGGGCATGTCGGTCATCGCCACGGTCGACACTCGTCCTGCCGCGAGCCAGGAGCATGTCCATGGAGGCTGAAGGGCGTGTGCCGTTTCGCGCCTGGGTTGCGGTGATCGGCGGGCTGTTCGGCTGCTTCATGGCCGGGATGAACGTGCACGTCACCAGCGCCGCGCTGCCGGAAATCGAAGGCGCATTGGGCGCGACCTTTGAGGAGGGCTCGTGGATTTCCACGGCTTACCTGGTGGCGGAAATCATCATGATTCCCCTCACGGCGTGGCTGGTGCAGGTGTTTTCCCTGCGCCGGGTGATGCTGTGGGGCTCGGGGGTATTCCTGGTGGCGTCGGTGGCGTGTTCGCTGTCGCCCAACCTGCAAGTGATGATCCTGATCCGGGTGGTGCAGGGCGCGGCCGGCGCGGTGCTGATTCCGTTGTCATTCCAGTTGATCATCACTGAGCTGCCGGCCAGCAAGATCCCGCTGGGCATGGCCTTGTTCAGCCTGGCCAACAGCGTGGCCCAGGCCGCCGGGCCGTCGATTGGCGGCTGGCTGACCGACGCGTATTCCTGGCGCTGGATCTTCTACCTGCAACTGTTCCCGGGGATTGCTTTGTTGGCGGCGGTGGCATGGTCCATCGACCGCCAGCCGATGAAGCTGGGCCTGTTGCGCCAGGGCGACTGGCTGGGCATCGGCTGCATGGTGCTGGGCCTGGGCGCGTTGCAGATCGTGCTGGAGGAGGGCGGGCGCAAGGACTGGTTCGGCTCGCCCTTTATCGTGTGGATGACGCTGCTGGCAGTGATTGGCTTGATCGGGTTTGTGGCGCGTCAGTTGTGGGGCAAGCATGCCTTTATCAACCTGCGGCTGTTGGGGCACTACAACTTTGGCGTGGCCAGCGTGGCGATGTTTATCTTCGGCGCCAGCACTTATGGACTGGTGTTTCTGGTGCCCAATTACCTGTCGCAATTGCAGCACTACAACGCCAGTGAAATTGGCGTGAGCTTGATTGCGTATGGGCTGGTGCAACTGATCATGGCGCCGTTCCTGCCGCGGTTGATGAAGTGGGTGAGTGCAAAAATGCTGGTGGCTTCAGGGTTCGCGATCATGGCCTTGGGCTGCTGGATGGGTGCACACCTGTCGGCGGACAGCGCCAGCAATGTGATCGTGCCGTCGATCGTGGTGCGGGGCATGGGCCAGCCGTTGATCATGGTGGCGTTGTCGGTGCTGGCCGTGCATGGGCTGGCCAAGGCGCAGGCGGGGTCGGCGTCGGCGGTGTTCTCGATGTTGCGCAATCTGGGGGGCGCCGTTGGAACAGCGTTGCTGGCGCAGTTGGTGGTGGTGCGTGAGCGGGTGCATTCGGCGCGCATCGGTGAGTCGGTGACGCTGTTTGACTCGGCCCTGCAACAGCAACTTCCCGGTCACGGGGTGCTGCAGGAGCAGTTGCCGGAGCATCAGGTGGTGCTGAGTCTGCTGGACCAGAGTGTGCGCCATCAGGCGTTTTTGATGGCCTACAGTGATGCGTTCTTTCTGGCCTGTGTGGCGTTGGCGGCCTGTGCGGTGGCGGCGTTGATGTTGCGGCGTACCTAGGGCCGATGTTGTGGTTGACTCAAGTGAGTGCAATGTTTCGGGTTTGTTTTTATGGTTTGGGGGGGCTGAGTACATATCCGTTATTTGGGTAATGGCTGATATGGGTTCCGCTCTTACAGCGGCTCACTTTTGAAGAGCGCAAAAGTAAGCAAAACGCTCTTGCCCCACCACTCGGCACCTCGCCTAGGCTCGGTGTGCCCTTGTAAGATTATTTTCACCTGCTTCAGACCGTGGTGCCCTCAGATTTCAAGATCGTGAGTGAGCATGGGTCGAAGCAGGTTCTTTTCTAAACTAGTCCGAACGGTTGCCTGGGCGTAAAGCCCGATTCTGCAAGGTTGGACGTGAGGAAAACGCCATGGACCATGACTCTGCGTTCGTCGGAATTGATGTTTCCAAAAACAAGCTCGACTCATTCGTCAGCACTACTGGCCAAGTCGAGCAGTTTTTCAATACTCCAGAAGATATCCAGCGTTTAGCTAAGCATCTCAAGGCTCAGATGCCCGCTTTAGTGGTGCTGGAAGCAACTGGCGGATATGAGCGGCTTGCCGCTGCCGAGCTTTGCGCTGCTGGATTACCAGTCGTTGTTGTCAATCCCCGTCAGGTCCGTGATTTCGCTAAGGCTACCGGACGGCTGGCTAAAACCGACGCTCTGGATGCCCAGGTGATTGCGGAGTTTGCTCAGGCGGTCAAACCCGAAATTCGGGAGATGCCAGATGAACACGCTCGTGAACTGGCAGATCTACTGACTAGACGCCGTCAGCTTATCGATATGATCGTGGCGGAGGAGTCTCGACTGAAACAGGCGGTATTCAAGGCGCTTCGACGGGATATCAAGGCACATATCGTCTGGCTTCAAAAGCGTCTTAAAAGTACAGACGATGACTTGCACGAAGCGATCAAAGCTTCGCCGGCCTGGAAGGCCAATTATGATTTGCTGCGCGAGGTCTCAGGTGTTGGCAATGTGCTCGCACTTTCGCTGCTGGCGATGGTTCCTGAGCTAGGCAAAGTGAATCGCAAACAAGTGGCTGCATTGGTTGGTGTGGCCCCTTTTAACTGCGATAGCGGCCTGTACAAAGGACGTAGACGGATATGGGGTGGTCGAGCTGAGGTGCGAAGTGTGCTTTACATGGCTGTCTTGTCCTCGAAGAGCCATAACCCGGTGATCGAGAGGTTCTACAACCGTCTGCTTGCTGCAGGGAAGACGAAGAAAGTGGCGCTGGTTGCATGCATGAGAAAGCTGCTGACGATCCTGAATGCGATGGTCCGAGATCAAAAACATTTCGCTGAAATGGCTTGAGATTCGACACGGTTGCTCACTCCGGCTTTGGACCGTGGGCCGCCGTCATGGGCCATCCCTGGCCCAGGACGGCTAACCCGGCGTCCTGCCGGGTTACCCACGCTCCAAAGCCTGCGTTCGGCCAGCGTGGTTTAACGGGGCGCCTAAGATCAAAATCAAGATCAAAAGCCAGAGCACAGCGGCCTACCGGCCGGCTTGAGTGTTGAAGAGCAAAAGCCAAATCAAAATCTAAAGCGGGCACGGTCAAAATGTGGGAGCTGGCTTGCCTGCGATGGCATCAACTGGGTGTACCTGATGTACTGAGTTGTCTGCATCGCAGGCAAGCCAGCTCCCACAGAAAAGCAGCTTTGCTTTCGCTCTGGCTTTTGATCTGGCTTTTAACACTCAAGCCGGCCGGTAGGCCGCTGTGCTTTTGCTTTTGATCTGACTGCCCCATTCAGCCCGATGCCGGAGTGAGGGAACACCGAGCCTAGGCGAGGTGCCGACAGGCGGGGCAGAGCCCTTTGCTTACTTTGGGCTGGGCCGGCATTCGGGCTTTTCCAAAGTGAGCTGCTGTAAGAGCGGAACCATAGGTGGCCGTTACCTGAATAACGGATATGCCCCCCATCTGATCCTGACAACTCCCCCCGCACTTGTTCAGCGAACGGCTTTGGGCTTCAAACCTCGCAGCAACAACTCCAGCCCTTGCAAGGCTTCTTCCAGCCGCGCACCCGAGTCTCCATCCTGGGCGATCCACAACGATGCGCTCACCAAGCTGCCATTGATCAGCCTCGCCAACGCCTGGCTGCACGCCTGCTCGATGAGGCCCGCTTGCATCAGGTCATCGAGCAGCTGGCGCAGCGAGTCCACGCATTGCTGCTGGTCGGTTGCGCCCAACACCGCCGGTGCATCTTGCAGCACAATGCGCTGGATCTCGGGATCCTGAGCCATACGCAAATAGGCCCGGCAGCGTTCGCAAAACCCTTCCCAAGGGTGATCGGCCTGTTCCGAAATACGCTGCAGGCTCGCGTCCATTTCACCGTCCAGCTGCGCAACCACCGCCGCCAGCAAGCCTTTCTTGTCGCCAAAATGATGGTACAACGCTCCCCGGGTCAGACCGGCGCGGGCGGTGAAATCATCCATCGACGTTTGGGCGTAGCCTTGCGTGGCGAAGGCGTGACGGGCGCTGGCGATCAGGCGGGCGCGGGTGTCTTCGATCATGTCGGCACGGGCTCGGCTCATGGGTAAGGCTCACAATAGACGATTGACATACGGCGCGTATGTTGCGCATGATTTTTCACATACGCACCGTATGTATTTTGCCCCGAATACCTCGAATAGCAAATTTCAGGGCGCTCAGGAAGAGGTTACACACCATGGCAAACCCCTACGCCGAGCTATTCCAGGCGCCAGGTTCCAGGGCTTTTGTATTGGCGGGGATGCTCGCCCGCATGCCGATCTCCATGACCGGGATCGGCTTGATCACTATGCTGCCGCAAGTGCACGGCGGTTATGGATTGGCAGGTGCGGTGACGGCCACCTTCGCCCTGGCCACCGCGTTTTGTGCGCCTCAGGTCTCGCGGCTGGTGGACCGTTATGGCCAGGGCCGGGTGTTGCCGGTGGCGGCTTCCATCGGCGGCGGTGCGTTGTTGCTGCTGTTGCTCTGCACCCGCTTGCAGGCGCCGACGTGGACGCTGTTCATCTTCGCTGCCCTGGCCGGTTGTATGCCCAACATGTCGGCCATGGTGCGGGCGCGCTGGACCGAGCTGTATCGCGGCCAGCCCAAGTTGCAAACCGCGTTTGCCCTGGAGTCGGTGCTCGACGAGGTGGTGTTCATTATCGGCCCGCCGGTGTCGGTGGGCTTGTGCGTGCTGTTGTTCCCCGAAGCCGGGCCGTTGATTGCCGCGCTGTTTTTGGCAGTGGGCGTGACCGCCTTTGTGCTGCAACGCCAGACCGAACCACCGGTGCATGAACACCACGACGAACAGGGCCGTTGGCTGATTGCCTCGCCCTCGGTGTTGATCCTGATGGTGTTGTTGATGGCCATGGGGGTCATCGTTGGGGTGGTGGATGTGGTCAGCGTCGCCTTCGCCCAGCATCAAGGCCAGCCAGCCGCCGCGAGCATTGTGCTGTCGGTGTACGCCATTGGTTCGTGCCTGGCCGGGCTGGCGTTTGGTGCACTCAAGTTGAAAGCCCCGTTGCCGCGCCAGTTCCTGTACTGCGGCGTGGCCACGGCGATCACGACGTTGCCGTTGCTGCTGGTGACGAACATTCCCGGGTTGGCGGCGGCGATCTTCATCTCTGGGCTGTTCTTCGCCCCGACATTGATCGTGTCCATGGCGTTGGTGGAGCAAATCGTCCCGCCGAGCCGCCTGACCGAAGGCATGACCTGGCTGATCACCGGCCTGAGCATCGGCGTGGCCATTGGCGCCGCCAGTTCCGGCTGGATGATCGACAACTTCGGCGCCCCCAGCGGGTTCTGGGTGGCGCTGGCGGCGGGGGCGGTGGTGCTGGGGGCGGCGGTGTTGGGATATCGGCGGTTGGGGTGATTACCCTGTCACCAGTGCGCCGCGATGTTGCAGGAATTCGTTCAGCGCCTGCCGCGTGAGATCGTTCAACGTGACTTTTTGCCGGGTCGCCGCGAGGGCGGCGGCCAAATGGAGGTCATGGCCGACACGGACGTTGAACGAACCCTTGCAGGGCTTTTCCGGTGTTTGCCCAAGGGCCTGGCAGGTCTCGATGTAGTCGTCCACGGCGGTGCAAAAGGCGGCTTCCAGTTCAGCGACGGTTTTGCCCTCGTAGCTGACCAGGGCCTTGATGAAAAGCAGCTTTCCGAACAGGCAGTTGTCTTCGATGCTGGCTTCGATGGAGCCGATGTAGCCTTTGTGTTTCAGCTGGTTGTTCACTGAATCAGTTCTCCTGATTTCAATTGTTCGATGATTTGGCGCCGAATGTAGTGTTTCAGTTCGTTGCCGGGGTGAGGCTTGTGCAGGGTGATCATTGCACTGGGGTCGCCTATGTCGAACCTGACCCGGCTACCTGCCCCTTCGATTTGCGTGTAACCCAGTCGCCGCAGCAGCGTTACCAGTTCGGGCCAGGTAAAGGCCGATTGTTCATTGAGCAGTTTGGCCAGCAGCTTTTCATTTTTTTCGACACGGCGATCCTTGCCTGTAACTAAATGTAGTTGCAATTGATGGATTGAGTCAATGATAGGACAGCCTCGCCGAGCCGCTCGGTGTTTGATGTAACCCTTGATGACACCGTTGCCTGCGCCCCAAATCCCCCGCTAATTTTTCCCCTCCAGATTCGTTTTATAGGGACGACGTGCCTTTGTGCTTCCTGCCTATTGCCCCGGATCCCAAGAAATGAACGCTGAAGACTCCTTGAAACTTGCTCGCCGGTTTATCGGGTTGCCCCTGGAAAAACGCCAGATGTTCCTCCAGGCGCTGCAGAGGGAAGGGGTGGAGTTCTCGCGGTTTCCGATTCCTGCAGGAGTGGAGGCCGAGGACCGGCAGGCGCTGTCCTACGCGCAGCAGCGGATGTGGTTTCTGTGGCAACTGGACCCTGCCAGTGGCGCCTATAACCTGCCGGGGGCGGTGCGGCTGAAAGGGGCGTTGAGCCTGCCGGCGATTGAGCAGGCGTTCGCCAGCCTGGTGGCCCGCCATGAGACTTTGCGCACGGTGTTCCAGCGCCAGGCGGATGATAGTCTGTTGCAAGTGGCCGCACAGTCGCCGCTGGCCATCGAGCAATCAGACCTCAGCGCCCTGGCGCCAGCCGAGCGCGAGCAGGCGGTGACACAGGCCGCCACCCGCCAGGCGCTGCTGCCCTTCGACTTGGCCAACGGCCCTTTGCTGAGGGTGCACTTGCTCAAGCTGGCCGAGCAGGAACACGTGCTGCTGCTGACCTTGCACCACATCGTTTCCGATGGCTGGTCGATGAACGTGCTGATCGACGAGTTCATTCGCTGCTATGACGCCCATGAGCGCAATGAGCAGCCGCGGTTGCCGGCCCTGTCGATCCAGTACAGCGACTACGCCCTGTGGCAGCGCCGCTGGCTGGAAGCGGGGGAGCAGGCCCGCCAGTTGGAATACTGGCAGGCGCGCCTGGGTAATGAGCATCCGGTGCTGGAACTGCCCACGGATCACCCTCGTCCGGCCATGCCCAGCTATCGCGGTACACGTCATGCCTTCGCAGTCGACGCCCGGCTGGTAGAGCAATTGCGCGCCTGTGCCCAGCAGCATCAAGTGACCCTGTTCATGCTGCTACTGGGCGCGTTCAACGTGCTGCTGCACCGCTACACCGGTCAGGGCGATATTCGGGTTGGCGTGCCGATTGCCAACCGTAACCGCAGCGAGATCGAAGGGCTGATCGGTTTCTTCGTCAACACCCAGGTACTGCGCACTGAATTGAACGGGCAAACCCCTGTCGACGAACTGCTGGCAGCCATCAAGGAAGCGGCCCTTGGCGCCCAGGCCCACCAGGACCTGCCCTTCGAACGGCTGGTGGAGGCGCTGAATATCGAGCGCAGCTTGAGCCACACACCGCTGTTCCAGGTGATGTACAACCACCAGCCACAGGTGGCGGATATTTCCACGGTCAGCACCGCGTCAGGTCTGGAACTGAGCCTGGTGCAAGGGCAAGGCCGTACTACGCAATTCGACCTGACACTGGACACCTATGAACAGTCCGGCACCCTGCATGCCGCACTGACTTACGCCGATGACCTGTTCGACCCGGCCACCATCGAGCGCATGGCGCGCCATTGGTTGCGACTGTTGCAGGGGATGGTGGCCGATCCCCGTCAAGCGGTCGGCGATTTGCCGCTGCTGGACGAAGACGAATACCAGCGCATCGTGCATGACTGGAATCCCCGTCACGACAGCTTCCCCGAGGCGCAGTGCATCCATCAGCGCATTGCCGAGCAGGCGCGGCAAACTCCGCAGGCACTGGCGGTCACCTTTGGCGTCCGTGAGCTGACCTATGAGCAACTCGATCAGCAATCCAATCAGTTAGCCCATCTGCTGATCAAGCACGGAGTGGGACCAGAGGTGCGCGTCGGCGTGGCGATGGTCCGTTCCGAGGCGTTGCTGGTGGCGCTGCTGGCAGTGCTCAAGGCCGGTGGCGCGTATGTGCCGCTGGACCCGGACTACCCGCCCGAGCGCGTGGCCTACATGCTCGAAGACAGCCGCGCCTTGCTGCTGCTGACCGAACAGGCGGTGGCGGCCACCCTGCCGATCATCCCCGATACCCAAGTGATTTTGCTCGACGATCCGGTATCGCTGCTGGCGCCATGGCCTGTCACCGAAGCGGTCACGGCGGTAACCCCGGACAACCTGGCCTATGTGATCTACACCTCGGGCTCCACCGGCAAGCCCAAGGGCGTGGCAATTGCCCATCGCAACGTGCTGGCGCTGATCGACTGGTCGCAGCGGGTCTACAGCCGTGAGGATGTGCAGGGTGTATTGGCCTCGACCTCGGTGTGTTTCGACCTGTCGGTGTGGGAACTGTTTGTGACCCTGGCCGCCGGCGGCTCGCTGATCATCGCCCGCAACGCCCTGGAGCTGCCCGACCTGCCGGCCCGCGACCGGGTTCGCTTGATCAACACGGTGCCATCGGCGATTGCCGCGCTCCAGCGCACCGGGCAGATTCCTCCCTCTGTACGCATCATCAACCTGGCCGGCGAGCCGCTGAAACAGACCTTGGTGGAGGCGCTGTATCAACAGCCTGGCGTCGAACATGTCTACGACCTTTACGGGCCCTCTGAAGACACCACCTACTCCACCTACACCCGGCGTACCGCCGGGGGCCAGCCGAGTATTGGCCGGCCCATCAACCATACCGCCAGCTACCTGCTGGATGCCCAGTTGCAGGCTGTGCCCCAGGGTGTTTGCGCCGAACTCTACCTGGCGGGCGCGGGGATCACCCGCGGCTACCTCGGACGCGCCGCGCTGACGGCCGAGCGCTATGTACCCAACCCGTTCTCCAACGATGGCGAACGTCTCTACCGCACCGGCGACCTGGTACGTTATCAGGACGGCGGCGTGCTGGAGTACCAGGGGCGCATCGACCATCAGGTCAAGGTGCGCGGCTTCCGTATCGAGCTGGGGGAAATCGAGGCGCAGCTGTTGCGCCAGCCCGCAATACGCGAGTTGGCGGTACTGGCCCAGGACAGCCCGAGCGGCCAGCAACTGGTGGCTTATCTGGTGCCCACCGACCCACGTTTGCCCGGTGATGCCGAGGCTCAGGAAGCCTTGCGCGAAACCCTCAAGGCTGCGCTCAAACAGGTGCTTCCGGCTTACATGGTGCCCAACCACTTGCTGTTCCTGGAACACTTGCCACTCACCCCCAACGGCAAACTCGACCGCAAGGCCCTGCCGGCCATCGACAGTTCACAACCGGCCCGGCAACACGTCGAGCCCCGCAGCGACACGGAAAAAACCCTCGCGTCGATCTGGCAAGCGGTGCTCGGGGTTGCGCGCGTGGGGCTGGACGACAACTTCTTCGAACTGGGCGGCGACTCGATCGTCTCCATGCAAGTGGTCAGCCGGGCACGCCAGGCCGAGATCGGCCTGAGCCCCAAGGACGTGTTCCAGCACCAGACCCTGCGTAGCCTGGCGCAAGTCGCCAGCCTGCGCACGCACACCGCCATCGACCAGGGCGCTGCCCACGGTCCGGCTTTTCTCAGCCCGGTGCAGCAGTGGTTTTTCGCCCAGGACATCCCCCAGCGTCAGCACTGGAACCAGTCGTTGTTGCTGGTGCCGCGCGAGCCGATAGCGGCGGCGCACCTGGACGCTGCGTTGGAGCAATTGGTCAACCACCATGATGGCCTGCGTCTGCGCTATCAGCCGGGTGCCGAGGGATGGCAGCAGCATTACAGCGGGCCTGACGACGCATCACTGTTATGGCAGCGTCAGGCCGACAGTCATGAGGCCCTGGCCGGCCTGTGTGACGAAGCCCAGCGCAGCCTCGATCTGCACCGCGGCCCGTTGATGCGGGCGCTGTTGGTACAGATGCCCGATCAAACCCAGCGCCTGTTGCTGGTGATCCATCACCTGGTGGTGGACGGTGTGTCCTGGCGTGTGTTGCTGGATGATTTGCAGCAGATGTATCGCGCCTTGCGGGACGGTAGCGTGCCGGCTGTGGCGGGCAAGACCACGTCCTATCAAGCCTGGACCGCTCGACTGCAAGACGCCGTTCCGCGCTTCCTGCCACAGCTTGAAGATTGGCAGGCGCGCCTTCGGCACGCTCCGTCGGTGGACTTGCCTTGCGATAATCCTCAAGGCGCCCTGCATCACTGCCTGGAGCAGAAAGTCAGTAGCACCCTGGATGCCGACACGACGCGTCAGCTCCTGACCCACGCGCCCGCCGCCTATCGCACCCAAGTCAACGACCTGCTGCTGGCGGCATTGGCACGTGTGGTGTGCCGCTGGAGCGGGCAGGGCAGCACCCTTGTTCAGCTGGAAGGCCACGGCCGCGAAGACCTGTTCGAAGGCCTGGACCTGACCCGTACCGTGGGTTGGTTCACCAGCCTGTTCCCGGTCAACCTGACGCCGGGCGAAAACCTGCCGGCCGCGATCAAAGCGGTCAAGGAGCAACTGCGTGCGGTGCCGGACAAAGGCATTGGCTACGGCGTGCTGCGCTACCTTGCCGAGCCTGGGGTCGGCGCTGCGTTAGCGGCCCTGCCGCAGCCGCGCATCACCTTTAACTACCTCGGCCAGTTTGATCGTCAGTTCGATCAGAACGCTTTGTTTATACCCTCTGAGGAGGGCAGTGGGCAGGCCCAGGATCCCCAGGCTCCGCTGGCCAATTGGCTGACCGTGGAAGGCCAGGTGTATGGCGGCGAGCTGTCGTTGCAATGGGGCTTCAGCCGCGACATGTTCAACGTGTCGACGATCCAGCGCCTGGCCGACGACTACGTCGCCGAACTCACGGCGTTGATCGACCATTGCTGCCGGACCCCTGCCGGACAGGTGACGCCGTCTGATTTCCCGCTGGCGAACCTGACCCAGCAGCAACTCGACGGGCTGCCGCTGGCCGGGCCGGCCATCGACGATATCTACCCGTTGTCACCCATGCAGCAAGGCATGCTGTTCCATACCCTCTACGAGCAGGGGGACGACACCTATGTCAATCAGTTGGCCGTTGATGTCGATGGCCTGGAGGTAGAGCGTTTTCGCGCGGCATGGCAGGCGACCCTGGATGCCCATGACATCCTGCGCACCGGTTTTATCTGGCAAAACGGCAGCCAGCAGCCGCTGCAGGTGGTGCATCGTACGGTCAGGTTGCCGCTGGAGGTCCTCGACTGGCGCGACGCCGCCGTGCAGGACACTCAGGCGTTCGCCGCACAGGATCGCCTGCGAGGCTTTGATCTGAGCCAGGCGCCGTTGATGCGCTTGACCTTGATTCGCCTGGATGAGCAGCGGTATCACCTGGTTTACACCAACCACCATATCCTGATGGACGGCTGGAGCAACGCCCAGCTCTTGGCTGAAATGCTCGCGCGGTACGCCGGCGAGCACCCACTCGCGCCTCCCGTACGCTTTCGCCAGTACATCGATTGGTTGCAACGCCAGGACGCCGAGGCCAGTCAGGCCTTCTGGATGGAGCGGTTGGGCCGGTTGGACGGGCCGACGCTGCTGGCCTCGGCCATGGCGCGCCAGGAATGCCCCGGACAGGGCTACGCTGAACTCGACCTGCTGCTGGACGCCTCGTCTTCGTTGCGCTTGGTCGAGTTTGCCCGTGAGCAGAAGGTCACCGTCAATACCCTGGTGCAGGCCGCCTGGCTGTTGCTGCTGCAGCGTTACACCGGCCAGCGCTGTGTGACCTTGGGCACCACGGTATCGGGGCGTCCGGCCGAATTGCCAGGCATCGAGCGGCAAGTCGGGCTGTTCATCAACACCTTGCCGCTGATTGCCGAGCCCTCCGTGGAGCAATCGGTGGGTGAGTGGATTCAGCAGGTCCAGGCGCTCAACCTGGGCTTGCGCGAACATGAACACACCCCGCTGTACGATATCCAGCGTTGGGCGGGTTCTGCCGGTGAAGCCCTGTTTGACAGCATAGTGGTATTCGAGAACTTCCCGGTTGCCCAGAGTTTGCAGCAAGGTGCCACTGGTGGCCTGCGCTTCAGTGGCGCGCAAAACCACGAACACACCAACTACCCGTTGGCGCTGACCGTCTACAGCGGTGATCGGCTGTCACTGAGCCTGGGCTATCAGCGCGAGCGCTTTGCCGAACCGAGTATCCACGGTTTGCTCGGCCACCTGCGCCATGTGCTGGAGCAGTTTGTCAGTGATGCCCGGCAGCCCCTTGGGGCAGTGCCGACGCTACTGGCCGGCGAGCATCAGGTCATGATTCACGATTGGAACCCCGCCGACACGACGGCTGCCGCACTGTGCGTGCATCAGGCGTTCGAGGCTCAGGTGGCGGCGCGCGGTGATGCGCCGGCGCTGGTCCTGGATGACCAGCGACTGTCGTATACGGCGCTGAACCAGCGTGCCAACCGCTTGGCGCACAAACTCCGTGAACTGGGTGTTGGCCCGGACGTTCTGGTCGGGGTTGCCGTGGGCCGTTCGCTGGACATGATCATCGGCCTGCTGGCGATTTTGAAAGCCGGCGGCGGCTATGTGCCCCTGGACCCGGAATATCCCGCCCAGCGCCTGGGCTGGATGATCGAGGACAGTGGCTTGCAGTTGTTGCTTACCCAGACTGCGCTGCGGGAACACTTGCCCATTCCGGCCGGTGTCGAGGTGTTGTGCGTGGACACCTGCGAGCAATGGCTGGCGGAATATCCCACGCTGGACCTGCCGAACCTGGCTCATCCGGATAACCTCGCTTACGTCATGTTCACCTCGGGCTCCACCGGCCGGCCCAAGGGCGTGGGGATCAACCATGCTTCAGTGGCGCGGCACACCGCGGTCATGAAAGCGGTGTTCCAGTTGACCGCCGACGACTGTGTCTTGCAGTTCGGTACCTTCAACTTTGACGGGTTTGTCGAACAGCTTTACCCGGCGTTGTGCGAAGGCGCGTGTGTGGTGCTGCGTGGTGGTGAGCTGTGGGACAGCGAGACGTTCTACCAGCAGGTCATTCGCCATGGCATCAGTGTGGTCGACGTGACCACGGCCTATTGGCACATGCTGGCCCGCGATTTCGCCACTCAGGGGCCCCGCAGCTACGGGCGTTTGCGCCAGGTACACGCCGGCGGAGAAGCGATGCCGCCGGAAGGCTTGCTGGCCTGGCGAGAAGCTGGCCTGGGGCATTTGGCGCTGTACAACACCTACGGTCCTACCGAGGCAACCGTCACCGCCACGGCACTGGACTGTGCGGACTATGTTTCCGGCGCTGCGGCCTTGCCCCTGGTGATGCCCATTGGCAAGGTGCTCGACGGACGCTCGATTTACCTGGTGGATGACGCCCTCAATCCGGTGCCGGTGGGCGTGGTTGGTGAGTTGTTGATCGGCGGAGAGTTGCTGGCGCGTGGCTATTTCAACCGCCCGTCCTTGAGTGCTGAGAAGTTTGTACCGAGCCCATTCGGAGCTGGCCGTCTGTACCGTACCGGCGACCTGGCGCGCTATCGCGCGGACGGGGTGATCGAGTACGTCGGTCGCGCCGACCATCAGGTGAAAATTCGCGGGTTCCGTATTGAACTCGGCGAAATCGAAGCGCGGGTGCAGGAATACCCCGGCGTGCGCGAGGCGTTGGTGATGACCCTGGAAGGCCCCGGTGGTTTGCAGGTCGCGGCGTGGCTGGTGCCTCGCGAATCAGCGCTGGTGCATGCCGAGGCGGAGATACAGAGCGCCTGGCGCGATGGGCTGCGTCAGCATCTCAAGGCTTTGCTGCCTGATTACATGGTGCCCACACACCTGACGCTGTTGTCACATATGCCGTTGAGCCCCAATGGCAAGTTGGACCGCAAGGCCCTGCCAGTGCCGGACCTGAATCAGGGGCGCGATGCGTACCAGGCTCCGGTCACGACCCTGCAACGGCAGTTGGCGGGTATCTGGGAGCAGGTCTTGCAGGTTGAGCAAGTGGGCCTGGGGGATCACTTCTTCGAGCTGGGCGGGCACTCGCTGTTGGCCACGCGGGTAGTGTCCTGTGCACATGCCGAAGGGCTCGACACCCTGCGTCTGCGCGACCTGTTTGAATGTGCGCAACTGGCGGCCCTGGCTGAACGCCTGGAGCAGCGTCGCGCCCTGGCCCAACCCCAACGGGTATTACCGCCCCTGGTGACGGTGCCCCGAGTGGGGGTGTTGCCGCTTTCCCTGGCGCAGCAGCGGTTGTGGCTGGTTGAGCGTATTTCCGCAGACAGCGCGGCCTATAACTTGCCCGCAGCGCTGACCGTACACGGCGAACTGGACCTGCAACGCTTGCAGCGCAGCTTTGCGCAATTGATCGAACGCCACGAGATTCTGCGTACCAGCTATCACGAAGACGACGACGGTAACCCGCTGGTGCGGGTGGCCGAACACGTCGATTTGCCGATTCGCGTGCTCGACATCAGCAGCCTGGATTCCCAGGCACGTGCGCAGGCACAGCAGCAATGGCTGCTTGACTGCGGCGCCGAACGTATCGACCTGGAACAGGTGCCGTTGCTGCGGGTGCACTTGTTGCGGCATGGCCCACAGGAGCACCTGATTCTGTTCGCGATGCACCACATCATCTCCGATGGTTGGTCGATGGCGGTGCTGGTGCAGGAGTTGATTGCGCTGTACGGCGGCAGCCCGGAACCGTTGCCGCCTTTACCCGTGCAATACCTCGACTATGCCTTCTGGCAGCAGCACCTGCTGAGTGATGGTTGGCTTGCGGCAGACACCGACTACTGGCGGGAAACCCTGAGCGGTGCACCTTCACACCTGCCGTTGCCCCTGGATTACCCACGGCCTGCCCAAGCGAGCCATGACGGTGACAGCGTGGAACTGCGCCTCGAAGCGCCGCTCTACGAACCGATCAAGGCGCTGGCCCAGCAGTTGGGGTGCACCCCGTACCTGTTGATGCTGGCTGCGTTCCAACTGATGTTGCACCGCACCTGTGACACCACCGACCTGGTGATTGGCACGGACGTGGCGGGGCGTCAGCAACAGGCCCTGGAAGGGTTGATCGGCTTCTTCGTCAACGTCTTGCCGATGCGCTCGCGCCTGACACCGCAGCAGCCTTTCAGCGAGTACGTGCAGACGCTTAACCGCAACGCGTTGGCCGCGTTCGAGCATCAGGAACTGCCGCTCGACCTGATCATCGACGCCTGCGCCATGGAACGTATCAAAGGTATCAATCCGCTGATTCAGGTGTTGTTTGTGATGAACAACACGCCCAGTGCGACCTTGCGGGTCGACGACCTGGTGCTGGAACCACTGGAACTAAAAGAGCGCCACTCGAAATTCGAGATGGGCCTGTTCGTTGAAGAGCTTGGAAATAGCCTTGTTTGTAATTGGTCGTACGCCGTCGCCCTGTTCCGGCGCGAACGCATCGAAATGATGATGCGCAGCTGGATCGGCATTCTTGAGCAGGCGGTGCAGGACCGACACACACTGTCCGGAGAATTCGTCATGTCTGTTGCACCACCAGCGCCTGCCACGGAAAAGGTCGCGAGCAAGAAGTTCGACAAGCTCAATAAGTTCCTCAAGAAGGGGCCACCAACGGCGCCGGCCAACGGGCCTCAGGTGCAATTTCGCGCGTTACGCGAAGGCCAGGTTTTCCCGCTGCTGGCACAGCCTGCGGACAGTGGCCTGGACGTTATCGAATGGGTGAGAGCCAACCGGGCCCTGGTCGAGGAAAAGCTGGCCAGCCATGCGAGCATTCTGTTCCGTGGTTTTGCATTGAACGGCATCGAGGAATTCGAGCAGTTTGCCGAAGCCTTGCAGCCGGGGCTTTACGGCAACTATGGCGACCTGCCGAAAAAGGACGGGGGCAAGAACACTTACCGCTCCACGCCGTACCCGGAAAAGAAAATGATCCTGTTCCACAACGAGAGTTCGCACCAGGACCGTTGGCCGCGCAAGCAAATGTTTTATTGCGAGCTGCCGTCGCCGGTGGGCGGTGCCACGCCGATTGTCGATTGCCGGGAGATGTGCCGCCGGTTGCCGACCGAACTGCTGCAAAAGTTCGAAGAAAAAGGCCTGCTGTATGTGCGCACTTTCACCGACAAGCTCGACGTGTCGTGGCGGCATTTCTTCAAGACTGACGACCGCCAGGAGGTTGAGGCCCGCTGCCTGGCAGCCGGTATCGAATGGGTGTGGCTGGACAACGATGAGTTGCAGACGCGCACGCGTTGCCCTGCGGTCATCACCCACCCGCTGACAGGGGCGCGCTCATTCTTCAATCAGGTGCAGTTGCACCATATCTATTGTCTGGACGCGGATGTGCGCGACGACCTGATCGGCCTGTTCGGCATCGACAACATGCCCCGGCATGTCTATTACGGCGATGGCACTCCAATTGAAGATGAGGTCATGGCGTTGATCGGTGAGCTTTACGAGGAATGTGCGGTGCGCTTCGACTGGCAAAAAGGCGATGTGGTGTTGATGGACAATATGCTTGCAGCGCATGCCCGTGACCCGTTCGAAGGCCCACGCAAGATCGTCGTGGCGATGGGCGACATGTTCGATCGTTCAGCGCTGCAAGCATCCCGGGAGCAACCGTTGCTTCGGGCACTGGAAGTGGAGGCCGGACAATGAGTACCTCTTACGGCCAGGCCCTGAGCCCGGAACAGCAAGCGTGCTTGAATGACGCGGTGGGCGATAAACATCATGCGCTGCTGCTGTTGATCGAGGTCCGCGGGGCGTTGGACCTGGCGCGGTTGCAGCGCGCCGCCGATCAAGTGCTGGTCGACCAACCCATTCTGGCGACCCGTTTACTGCGGGTGCCGACCTATCGGGGCGTGCGCCAGACCCTGGAGCCACGTTCGGGCTGGCCTTTACGGATCGAGCCCGCCGCCCAAGGCTGGGGGGCCTTCGAAGCGCAGATGCGCGCCGAGCAACAACTCGGTTTTGCCGAAGACGCGCCGACGCTTGCGGTGCTGCATGCCTGCCGGTTTGGCGAACAGCACCATGGCCTGGCGTTGCGCATTTCGGCCTTACTCAGCGACCGCAACGGGTTGCGGGTGCTTTGCGCCGCGTTGCATCAGGCTTATGTGGCCGATCAATCGTGTGCGCTGGATCCGGAGGCCGGGCAGTACGCGCAGTACGTTGATTGGCGTGGGGAGATGGAGCAGGACGAAGACGCGGCGAGCGGTCGCGACTATTGGCGACAAATGGGCTCGGCGAACGCGCCGGCCCTGGCCTATCGACACAACGGTGTGGCTCGCTTGCAGGCCGGGCAAACGTTACGGGCTGCCCTTGAACCAGCGTTGCAACGGGCTCTCACCGGCTATGCTCAAGCGCTGGGGCAACCGGTTGCCCGGGTCATGCAAGCGGCCTGGTGGGTTCTGTTGGCACGTATTGGCGGGCAGACAAAGATGCAGGTGGGCTGGCGTCACGATTGCCGGCAGGACTACGAGTTTTTCGCCGAGTGCGTGGGCGTGTTCGAGAAAACCCTGCCCCTGGTCATCGACGTACCCCTGCAACACAGCCTCGGGCATTGGCTGCCGGAACTTGAAGCGCAGGCGCAAGCGCACCTGACCTGGCAGGAGCACTGGTCGGTGCAGGCACCGTCGAGCACGCAGCACCAGTTGTTTGGCGTTGCTTGCGAGGCTGAATCGCCACACTACGGTAACTGGGCGGTCATGGCCGTGGACGACGCGGTGGCGCCGTTTGAACTGGAGCTGCGCCTGATGGAGGCGCAAGAGCAGGTACACGCCATCCAACTGCGGTTTGATCCGCTGCTCTATGACGAGGCATCGATAGACGGCTTGCTGGAACAGTACCAGGCCTTGTTGCACGGCCTGGCGGCGGCTCCCGATACTGCGCTCGCCGATCTGCCGGTGATCGGTGCACGAGAGCGCGCGCGCCAGCAACAGTGCATCGGCCTGCCATTGACCCTGGAGGGTCCGAGCCTGCCGCAGTTGATTGCCCAGTGGGCAGAGCGCACGCCGCAAGCACTGGCCTTGAGCTTTGCCGGTGAGCAACTGACGCATCGGGCGCTGGCCGATCGTGTCGAACAGTTGGCTCGCCACTTGCGCCTCAGCGGGGTGCAGCCGACACAGGTCGTGGCCCTCGCGTTGCCCCGTTCGCTGGACCTGGTGGTAGCGTTGCTCGCTGTCTGGCGCGCCGGTGCGGCGTGGGTGCCGATTGATCCGCAATGGCCGGCAGCCCGTCAGGCGTTGATCATTGAGCAGGCCGGCGCGGTGTTGACGGTCACTGACCGGGCTCGTGGGCAGGGGCATTCGGCGGCAGTGCTGCTGGTGGATCAACTGCCTGAGATTGACCGCGATGTGGTCTTTGACTGGGCCCCGGTCTCGGCGAACCAGGCCGCCTATGTGCTGTTTACCTCTGGCAGCACCGGTACACCCAAAGGCGTAGTGGTCGAACATCGGCAATTGCTCAACTACGTGCTGGCTTCCACCGCTGCGCTGGGGCTGGCTGATTGCACGTCATTTGCCATGACTTCCACGGTGGCCGCCGACCTGGGGCACACCACGCTGTTTGCCGCCTTGCTGCACGGAGCCCCGCTGCACATCGCCCGCGATGAAGACCTGCAAGAAGCCGGGCACTTTGCCGGGTTTATGCAGGGCCATCAGATCGACTGCCTGAAAATCGTGCCGTCGCACCTCAGTGCATTGTTCGACAAACACAGTCGTTATTTGCCGGCGACCCTGATACTGGGGGGCGAGGCCATTGCGCCGAGTCTGGTGGAGCTGATCTTCCAGGTCGCGCCGACGTGTCGTCTGTTCAACCACTACGGTCCCACCGAAACCACCGTGGGCGTGCTCTATCAGCCCCTCGACAGTGCCAGCGACCTGAGCCACGGTGTGCCATTGCGACAGGTGTTCGACGGGTGCGAGGTCTACCTGTTCGACGAGCAGTTGCGTGAGGTGCCGCAGGGGGCGTTGGGCGAGTTGTATATCGGCGGTCAGCAAGTGGCGCGTGGCTATTTGAATGGGCATGGCAGCGAAGCCTTTATCCAGCACCCGTACCGTCCCGGTGAGCGCCTTTACCGCAGTGGCGACCTCGGGCGCTATTTGCCTCAAGGCGGTGTGCAACTGGTAGGTCGTCGTGATCATCAGGTTAAGGTGCGTGGTTTCCGTATCGAGTTGGCGGAAGTCGAGCAAGCGCTGCTGGCGCAGCCGGTTGTCGCCCAGGCAGTGGTTACTGCCTGGCGTGCGTACGAAGGTGATGAGGCCAATGTGCAACTGGTGGCGTATGTCCAGGCGCAAGGGACGCCTGCCGAAGGTTGGCTCGACGTGCTGCGTGAGCAGCTCAATGCGAGCCTTCCGGGCGCCATGGTACCGGCGCATTTCTTTGCCCTGGAGCATCTGCCCCGTTTGGCCAATGGCAAGCTGGACCGTCATGGCCTGCCGGCACCCGAGTCGCTGCTGGCGGCGCAGGTCTATGTGGCGCCAAGTACCGCGTTGCAGACCTTGTTGGCGGAAGGCATGGCGCAGTTGTTGGGGGTCGAGCGGCTCAGCATCGAGCAGAATTTCTTCTCCCTCGGCGGGCACTCGTTACTGGTGATCAAACTGGTGTCGGCGTTGCGCAAGCAATTGCAGCTGGACGTTCATCCCGGCGTGGTGTTTGACCATCCGAGTGTTTCCGAATTGGCGATTGCCCTGACACGCAACGAAGCTGCTCCCGGTGCACTGGAACGCACCGCTCAGGTACGGATGAAACTCAACAGCCTGTCGCCACAACAACGCGAGGCGCTGCTCGCCAGGTCGCGACCTTCCGCCACTGCCTGACGTGTCCTGCCTGGCCGTCAAGGAGACGGCCAGGCAGCTTTTCAGCGCTCTAAAACTTAAATGAATTTTTTCAGCAAAAACCTTCCGGTTTCGTCGCGGTGGCACGTCTTATGACTGATATCAAACAAGTAGCATTCTCATTCGCGCTAACTTCTGCTGAGTTCTCTACTCTGAAAGGGCATATCGATGTCTGTTGAACGACACAACAAAACCTCGCTGCAGCGGGCTTTGGACTTATTAAAGGGGCGTCCGCAACCCTTCACCGCCGCGGTGCTGAGCCTGTCCCTGGGCATGTCCGGTTCGCTGGCTGCCGCCGAGCTGAACATTCCGGCGCAATCGCTTGAAGGCGCCTTGCGCGAGCTGGGGCAGCAATCAGGTCGGCAGATTCTCTACTCCCCTGATCTGGTTCAGGGCAAACGTGCCACGGCGCTGCACGGCGATCTGGATGTGTCATCGGCATTGCAGAAGCTACTCAGCGGCACCGGGATTTCCTACACGATTGAAGACAATACCGTGCTGCTCAGCGGTGCGGGCGAGACCGGTGCGTTGCAGCTGGGCGCAACGAAAATCGGCGCTGTGGCCATGAGTGAAACCACCGAGAACTCGGGCTCATATACCACCGGCGCTACCAGCACCGCGACCAAATTGCCGTTGACGTTACGTGAAACGCCGCAGTCGGTCACGGTGATCACCCGTCAACAAATGACGGATCAGGGGCTGGGCACTATTTCTGATGTGTTGCAGCAAACCCCCGGTGTGGCGGTCATGCATGATGACACCGAGCGTTACAACTTCTACTCCCGTGGCTTTGGCCTGAACAACTTCCAGTACGACGGCGTTCCGACCTCTGACTTCACCACCAACACCAATGGCCTGGGTGTGCGCGACATGGCCATCTATGACCGCGTGGAAGTGGTCCGCGGCGCGACCGGTCTGATGAGTGGAGTCGGCAGCCCGGCGGGTGTCGTCAACCTGGTGCGTAAACGTCCGACCAAGGATTTCCAGGGATATGTCTCCGGCAGCGGTGGAACCTGGGATCGCTACCGTACCGAGATGGATCTTTCTGGCCCGCTGTCGGAAAACGGTGCCTTGCGCGGCCGGGTGGTGGCTGCCTACGACGATGCCAATTCGTTCATCGACTATTACTCGTCGAAGAAAAACGTGTTCTACGCCATTGGCGAGGCCGACCTCAACGACAACACCATGGTCTACGGCGGGATCGACTATCAGAAGATCAACTCCAACGGGTCGAGCTTTGGCCAACTGCCGCTGTTCTATTCCGATGGCAACCGCACCGATTTTTCCCGTTCCAAGAACCCGGCGGCCAAATGGGCGTACGGTGACAGTGAGAGCACCAAGTACTTTGGGGGTGTCGAGCAGCGTTTCGACAATGATTGGATGCTGCGGGTTGAAGCCAGCCACTGGAAGGGTGACACCGAACAGATGCAGGGCAACCTTGTGGGCTGGGGGCCGTTTCCTGACCAGCAGACTCGACAGGCTCAGGTGTTCCGCAGCCACAAGACCTACACCATCAATACTGACTCCGTGGACGCGTACGCCACCGGGCCGTTCTCTCTGTTCGGACGTTCTCACGACCTCATGCTGGGGCTGAACGTCAGCAACCGTCGTTCCGAGTATTTTTCGGAAAACGCCGACCGGATCTACGTGGACTTCGACACCTGGGGCAATAACCCGGCGCGGCCGACGTCTTACTCCAGCTGGAGCACCCAGGATTACCACATCAAGGAGGTGGGTGGTTTCGCTGCGGCCCGGTTCAAGCCTACCGATGAACTCTCGGTGATCCTCGGCACCCGCGTCGTCAATTACAAACGCGAAGGCGAGTTGGGTTCCAACTCCAGCCCGGATAACCCGGACCGTGACGACGCGAAGAAAACCGGCAAGGTCATCCCCTACGCCGGCGTTGTCTACGACCTGACCGAACAGCACTCGGTCTATGTCAGCTACACAGACATCTTTGAACCGCAAAGCAACATCGACATGAGCGGTAAAGTCCTCGAACCGATGGCGGGCAAGAACTACGAGGCGGGTCTGAAATCCGAGTTCTACGGCGGTGCGCTCAATACCAGTATCGCGGTGTTCAAGACCAAGCAGGACAACTTCGCCCAATACGTCGGCAGCACCGAAGACGGCAGGGACGCTTACGAAGGCGTGACCAATACCACCAAGGGCTTTGAACTGCAGGCTTCCGGTGAAGTGTTGCCAGGTTGGCAAGTGCTCGCCGGTTATACCTACGCTCAGCCTCGTGATGAGCAGCACAAGCGCATCAGTCCCGAGCGCCCGGAACGTCAGTTCAAACTGGCCACAAGCTACAAGCTCAAGGGGCAGCTCAAGGACCTGACCGTGGGCGGTAACGTCACATGGCAGGGCCGGACGTACTTCGTCAATGAAGACTTGCCAGCCGAAGCCAAGGAAGGCAGCTACGCCGTGGTGGGCCTGCTGGCACGCTACGATATCGATAAACACCTGAGCGCATCGGTCAACCTCAACAACGTATTCGATCGCCAGTACTACAGCGGTTATGGCCTCTATAACAGCTACTTCAGCGGTGATCCACGCAATGTGATGGTGGGTCTCAAGTACCAGTTCTAAGCACCCACCAAAAAGCCCCCGCACCGACCCGTGCGGGGGCTTTTTTTTTGTGGGCTGGAAAGTCTCTGTCAGAGTGGGGGAACACACGGGCGGCAGCTTAATCAATGCCGCCCGTGTGCTGTAGGTCAACGCGTGTCGAGCAGCGACTGGCTCAGGGACTGGAGCAGCGACGGTGCACCGACAATGCCTTCGTGATCGCTGTCCAGGGTCATCGACAGCGCCAGGCATTGTTCGCCGAAGGCCTCCTTGAGTTGTGCCTCCAGGAGGCCGACCAGCTGTGGCGATTTATCCCGGCCAGCCCACCAGCAATGCAGTGCAGCCTTCAGTGGGCGGTACTCGAAGTCGTGCGCGAGTTCTCCCAGTTTCACGCTGACGTGCTCCCCCAGCCTCAGTTCGCGCTCGCCCAACAGCAGGCTCGCTAACTGTTCGGGATCGTCCTTCAATTGCCGCTTGGCCCATTCCATGAACAACGCTTCACGTTCTCCGGCCGGCAACTGTTGATGCCAGCGCTCAGCCGAGTCCGCGTGCTGCGGCGACAAACGTTTGAACAGCTCCAGGGCGTTGCGCTCCAGGGGCGGTGTTTCCAGTGCTTCAACCGCCTGCCAGAACGGACGCACGGCCGCCGGCGGTGGCGCATCAATCAAGCCCAGGAAGTCGACCTTCTCACCTTCGGCTTCCAGGCGATGGGCGACCTCCATGGCAAGATTGCCCCCCAGCGACCAACCGGCGAGGGCATAGGGTCCATGGGGTTGCACTTCGCGAACGTTGCGCACATACAACTCGATCAGGTGTGCCCAGGTGGTGTTGCTCCAGGCGCCATCGACAAAGGCCTCGCAGAGAATGCCGTATACCGCCGTCTGTTCACCCAGTGCCGCCGCCAGTGGCTGGTAGCTATGAACCATGCCGAAGATCGGATGGAAACAGAACAGCGGTGGCTGTGGGCCCTGATGCTGATTGAGGCGCACCGCCAGTTGCCTGGACGGTTTTTGCAGGTTCTGGCACAGCGCGTCAAGGGTAGGGTGGCTCATGAAATCGTGCAGGCTCAGACGGCTGCCGCAGGTCTGGTTGATCAGGCTTACCGCTTGCAGTACCAGCAGCGAGTGGCCGCCCAGTTCGAAGAAGTTGTCGTGCAAGCCAACCTGGTCGATCTTGAGCACGGTCTGCCAGATCAACGCCATTTGCTGTTGCAAGGCGGTCTGTGGGGTTGCCAGTGGCGCAGACGAGACAGCGGTTTGTGCGGGCGGCAAGGCTTTGCGATCAAGTTTTCCGTTGGGGGTCAGGGGCAGCCTGGCGAGGATCACCAACTGGCCCGGCGTCATGTACGCCGGCAAGTGTGCCTTGAGGTGCGCACGCAGGACCTCGTGCAAGGCGCCATCGCCGGCAGCGCTTGCGGACTCGGTTGGCACCACGTAGCCCACCAGTTGTTTACCGGTCGCAGCATCGACGGCGATGACCACCGCTTCGCGAACCCCCTCGCAGCGTTGCAGGCACGTCTCGATTTCGCCCGGTTCGACACGGAATCCTCGAATCTTGACCTGATGATCACTGCGTCCCACATACTCGATGTTACCGTCGGCGCGATGGCGCACCAGGTCGCCGGTACGGTAGAGGCGTTCGCCCGCACTGCTGAACGGGTCAGGCACGAAGCGCTCGGCGGTCAGGGCCGCACGCTGATGGTAGGCTCGCGCCTGCCCGGTGGCGCCGCCAATGTACAGTTCGCCGACCGTGCCGATGGCGGCGGCGCATAAGTCTTTGTCCATCCCGTACATCCTGCGGCCGGGTAAGGCGCGACCGATGGGAATGCCATGCTCGGACAGGCTGTCCAGGTCCAGGTTGGAACACTCCAGCGTGCTCGACACCACCGTTGCTTCGGTGGGGCCATAGGTGTTGAGCAGCCGTACAGCGCCAAGGCCGGCAGCTTGCCAGTGTCGTAAACCTTCCACCGACATGGCTTCGCCACCGACGTGAATTTGTCGCAGTTGGCCATAGTTGCGTGGTCCGGCTGCCGCACAGTCCAGCGCGAACAGGTGCCAGTAGGCTGAAGGCAGGTCGGCGACGCTGATGCCATGCCGCAGGATCTGTTCGTAGAAGGTGGCTGTGTCCCATACGCTGTTGCCTCGCAGGACAACGCGGGCGCCTCGGCACAGCGGTGGATAAAACTGCTCGATGAACCCGTCAAAACTGAAGGTCGCGAACTGCAGCACGCGGTCCTCGGCGCTCAGTTGTGAGTAGTCGCCGGCAATGGCACAGAATTCGGCCAGTGCTCCGTGGCTAATCGCGACCCCTTTGGGCTGGCCGGTGGAGCCAGAGGTGTAGATGAGGTAGGCAAGGTTCTGCGGCGCGACGCTGTGCACCAGATTCTCGGCACTGTAGGTGTCCAGATCATCGGTCAGGTTTGACGTACGCACCGTCGCCGGAATGCTCATGCGTTGCAGCAACGGGTCTTCGATCAGCAGCAGTTGCAGGCCGCTGTCGGCGAGCATATAGCTCAGCCTGTCTGGCGGGTAAGTCGGGTCTAGCGGTACGTAACCGGCCCCGGACTTGAGAATCGCCAGCAAGCCCACGGCCATGTCCAGCGATCGCTCAACCGCGAGGCCCACCAGCCGGTCGGGGCCGGCCCCCAGTGCACGCAGTTTGCCGGCAAGCTGGTTGGCGCGAGCGTTGAGGGCGCCGTAGGTGAGGTGCTGGTCGTCAAGGACGATGGCTATCGCCCCGGGAGTTTTCTCGGCCTGGGCTTCAATCAATTGATGGGCGCAGGTCGTCATCGAATAATCGACGGTGCCACCCTGGGCCTGGCTGATCAGAGTCTGATGCTGCTCATGGGGCAGGGCGTGCAGTTGCCCCAGTGGTTGGTTCGGGTCGGCGAGCATGCGCAGTAACAGCGTGTCCAGATGCTCGGCAATGTGGGTGATGGTCTGCGGATCGAAATCGGCGCAGCTGTATTCGAAACTCAGCGACAGCCGCTCACCCAGGGAGACTGCAAGGGTCAACGGATAACTGGTCTGTTCGAAGTCCCTGACCTCGCCAAACACCAGCGCCTCTGGCGCGGCTTGCTGCAAGGCTTCGGCCACGGGGAAGTTTTCGAATACCAGGAGAGTGTCGAACAAGGCCTGTGCGCCGAGCGGCGACCAGCGCTGGATTTCGTGCAGCGGCGTATGTTCGTGCTCGCGCAGGTTCAGGTTGTGTGCCTGGACCTCGGCCAGCCATGCAGCCACGCTCTGGTTCGGTTGCGGGCTGGCGACGATCGGCAAGGTATTGATGAAAAGCCCCAGCAGGTTTTCCACACCGGGCAGGTCTGTTGGGCGACCCGCTACCGTTGCGCCAAACGCTACTGTGTCCTGGCCGCTGTAGCGGGCCAGCAGAACCAGCCATGCCGCTTGAATGATGCTGTTGAGTGTCACCTTCTGTTCCCGGGCGAACAGCTCCAGGGCCTGCGTCCTGGTGGCATCGAGGCGGTGCAGGTGCGCGGCGTGAGTCCGCGACCGGGTCACATCCTGGTGCTTGCGGCCAAAGGCAGCGGCCACTCGGGTCGGTTCGTTCAGGTCACGCAACTGGTGCGTCCAGAAAGCCTGGCTGGCAGCGTGATCCTGACGTTGCAGCCAGCCGATATAATCCTTGAAGCGTCCGTTCAGCGGCTCCAGCGGTTGCCGGGCATAGCTTTGCAGAACCTCGCCGATCAATTGCGAGTTGCTCCAGCCATCCATCAGGATGTGGTGACTGGTGTAGATCAGGTGGCAGGTGTTGCCCTCCAGGTGCACCAGGGTCAGGCGCAGCAGCGGCGCCTGCTGCAGGTCGAAGCCTTGTTCGCGATCAACACGGGCCAGGGCTTGCAATGCGCTCTGGGATATAGCGCGGTTACGCCAGTCCAGTTGGCTCACCGGCAGACTCACGTGTTTGTGAACCACCTGCAACGGTTGCGCCAAGCCATCTTTCCAGAGAAACCCGCTACGCAGGATATCGTGGCGCTCGACCACTGTTTGCCAGGCGTGAATGAACCTTTCAGCGTCCAATCCTTGGATGTCCACGGCCAACTGATTGACATAAGTGTCGTCCTGGCCCTCGTACACCGAATGGAACAGCATGCCCTGCTGCATCGGGGACAGAGGGTAGACGTCGTCGAGCTGTCGGGCGTCCAGGGCCAAGGCGTCCAGTTGGACCTGGGACAAGGACGCCAACGGGAAGTCTGAAGGTGTGACGGCGCCGTTCTGCGGCTCCAGGCAATGGCGAACCAGGCTGTGCAATTCCTCACGATAGTGGTCCGCCAGTTGCTGGATCTGGGCTTCCTCGAACATCTCCCGGCTGAACGTCCAGTTCAGTTGCAATTCACCGCCGTACACCTGCCCGTTGATGCTCAACCAGTTATCCAGAGGGGCGCTGGGGTCCTGGTTGTCGCCGCTGTCTTCGGCAGCCGGGCTGAACAGGGCGTGTTCGTCAAAGCTCTGGTCAAACTGCCCGAGGTAGTTGAAGGTGATTCGCGGGCTGGCCAGGGCACGCAGCTTCTGCTGAGTGCTGTCGTCGCCAAGGTAACGCAGTGCGCCATAGCCCAGGCCTTTGTCGGGCAGGTGGCGCAGTTGTTCCTTGATGGTTTTGATGGAGTCGGACAAACGCTGAGCCGGCGTGAGCTTGACCGGGAAAACGCTGGTAAACCAGCCGACGGTGCGGGTCAGGTCAAGGCCTTCGAACAGGTCCTCGCGGCCGTGGCCTTCGAGCTGGATCAGCGCCGAAGGATGTCCGGTCCAGTGACAGATCACTCGCGCAAGTGCAGTCAGCAGCAAGTCGTTGACCTGGGTTCGATAGGCGGCCGGCGCTTCTTGCAGCAATTGACGGGTCAGCTGCGGGTCGAGTCGTGTGCTGACAAAATGCCCGTTGCTGCCGGCCATATCGGCATCACGCCGGGCGCCTGGCAACTCGTCCGAGGCGTCCTGCAGCAACGTTTGCCAGTACTGCATCTGCTGATGCAGGGCGGTGCCACGGGCATAACCTTGCAAGTGTTCTGCCCAGGCCTTGAAGGCGCTGGTCTTGCCCGGCATGTTCGGAGCCTGGCCTTGCTGCAGGGCGGCGTAAAGGGTTTGCAGATCTTCCAGCAGGATCCGCCAGGACACGCCATCGACCACCAGGTGATGGACCACCAATAACAAGCGCTGGCTGCCGTCAGCGAGGTTCACCAGAAGCGCCCGCAGCAGCGGACCGTGCTGCAGGTCCAGGCTGCGTTGGGCTTCATCGCATTGCGCGAGCAGGGCTTCGGCATTCTCAGCTTCGCGCTGCCAGAGCAGGGGTGTTTCGCGGTGGGGGCGGTGAGTGGCCTGCCATGTGCCGTCGTTGCATTCGAAACCCAGGCGCAGCGCATCGTGATGGTCCACCAGATGGGCCAGGGCCGTGGTCAATGCGGTCACGTCCACCGGCAATGCAGGCTTGAGCAGGATCGACTGGTTCCAGTGCTGGCGCTCGGGCACCGGTTCGGCAAAGAAAACCTGTTGGATCGGAGTCAGGGGCGAAGCCCCGGTGACTGGGCCTTGCTCCAGAGTCCGGGTATCAACGGCCTGTGCGACGCTGGACAGGCCGTGAATGGTCTGGTGTTGGAATACGTCCTTGGGTGTCAGGCGGATCCCGGCCTGGCGGGCACGGCTGACCACCTGGATGGAGATGATCGAGTCACCGCCCAGCTCGAAGAAGTTGTCGGTGAGACCCACTTGCTTGACCTTGAGCACCTCTTCCCAGATTTGCGCCAGGCGCTGCTGGGTGTCTGTCTGCGGTGCCACATAGGCGTGTTGCGTCACACTGAAGTCTGGAGCAGGCAGGGCTTTGCGATCGAGCTTTCCGTTGGGCGTCAGCGGCAATCGTGACAGCAGCACCAAGTGCTTGGGCAGCATATAGTCCGGCAAGCTGGTCTTGAGACGGTCCTTGATATCGGCCCGCAGCAACTCCTGATCCTTGGTGGGCGCCACGCTGAGTTTCACATCCAGTGGCAGGATATAGCCTACCAGTTGCTTGCCGGTGGGCCCGTCCATTGCCACTACCACGGCTTCGCCGACGGCGGGGTGGTCTTGCAGGCGTGCTTCGATCTCACCGAGCTCGATACGGTAGCCGCGGATCTTCACCTGGTGGTCAACCCGGCCCAAGTACTCGGTGACACCGTCCGGACGCAGGCGTACCAGGTCGCCGGAGCGGTACAGGCGGCCGCCGCGGCTGAACGGGTCGGCGACGAAACGCTCGGCGGTGGTGTCCGGGCGCTGGTAGTAACCCCGGGCCAGGCCTTCGCCCCCCAGGTAAAGCTCGCCGGCACTGCCCAGGGGCACCGGGTTCAGATCGGCATCCAGCACGTAGGCTGTGCGTGCGCCGACGATCTTGCCGATGGGCGCGTAGGCGGCCTGGCAGCTTTCATCGCGGCTGGCCTTCCAGATCAACGGCGTGACTACGGTTTCGGTAGGTCCATAGCCGTTGATGATGAACTGCGGTTGCAACACGCGCTTGACCAGTTCGAAACTGGCGTTGGGCACTGCGTCGCCACCAAAACAATAGATGCGCACCGGAGGCGGTACCGGGAACTGTTCGGCGTACTCCGCCAGCTGTTGCAGGTAAACCGGCGGGAACGCGACGACGCTGACGTGGTGCTGGTGCAGGGCGGCATAGGTCTGCTCCACCGACCACAGGCTGTTGTCGCGGATCAGCAGGCGGCCGCCGTGGGTCAGGGTGGTCAACCAGCGCTCGTGGGCACCGTCGAAGGCGAACGACATGAAGTGCAGCTCGCAGTCTTCGGCCGTCATCTCATACAACTGACCAATCGCCTGGCAGTGCATGGTCAGCGGGCCGTGGGCGACACACACTGCTTTGGGACGCCCGGTTGAACCGGAGGTGTAGATCATGTACGCCAGGTTCTCGGGTCGGACCCGGCATGGCAGGTTGCGGTCACTCAAGGCTTGTAGCCAGCCGCTGTCCTGGTCGAGCAGCACACAGTTGACGCCTGGCGGAATCGGCAGCACCTCAAGCAGCCGGCTTTGGGTAAGCAGCAGGGTGATCGCGCTGTCTTCGATCATGAAGGCCAGGCGTTCGCGAGGGTATTCCGGATCCATCGGCACGTAGGCGCCACCGGCCTTGAGAATCGCCAGCAAGCCGATGACCATATCCAGCGAACGCTCAAGGGCAATGCCCACCAATACCTCGGGCTTGACCCCCAGCTCCACCAGTTTGTGCGCCAGGCGATTGGCCCGGCGATTGAGTTCGCCAAAACTCAGGGTGTGCTCGCCAAACAGCAGTGCCACGGCGTCCGGGGTACGGGCGGCCTGGGCTTCGAAGGTTTGATGAACGCATTCAAGGTGGCCGCCGTGGTAGTGGCTGCGGTTGAAGTCCTGCAGCAGCACCTGCTTCTCTGCGGCGCTGAGCAACGGCAATTCACCGATGGGGCGGGCGGGGTCACGGCACACAGCCTGCAGCACGTTCAGCCAGTGGCCGGTGATCCGTTCGACGGTTGTCCGATCGAACAGGTCGGTGGCGTAACTCAGGGTGGCGCTCAGGCCCTGCTCGTTTTCGATGGTGTTGAGGGTCAATTCATATTGGGCAGTGCGGCGTTCCCAGCTCAGGTTCTTGACCTTCAGGCCCGCAATCGCCGGAGCAACGCCGGCGTCTTCATATTGGTGGTTGAGCATGACCTGGAACAGCGGGCTGTGGCTCAGGCTGCGTTCCGGTTGCAGGGCTTCCACCAGTTGCTCGAATGGCAGGTCCTGATGAGCCTGGGCGCCAAGGGCCGCGTCCTTGACGTGCGCCAGTAAATCACTGAAGCGCGTCTGGCTGTTCATCTCTGCCTGAAGCACTTGGGTGTTGACGAAGAAGCCGATCAGGCGTTCTGCTTCAGCGCGGGTACGGTTGGCCACCGGTACCCCGACGCGAATCTGCGCCTGGCCACTGTAGCGGTGCAGCAGCGCTTGAAACGAGGCGAGCAGCACCATGAACAGCGTGCAATTGTGCTGCGCTGCCAGTTGTTTGAGCTGCCTGGCCAGTGCTGGTTCGACGAGGATTTCGCAGTCGGCACCTGCCTGGCTTTGCACCGCCGAGCGCGGGCGGTCTGCGGGTAATTGCAGTACCGGTTGCTCGGTGCCCAGTTGGTCTTTCCAGTAGTCGAGTTGACGTTCTTGTTCGCCGGCCTCCATCCATTGGCGCTGCCACGCGGCGTAATCGGCGTATTGAACGGAGAGAGCCGGCAGGTTGGCCTCGGTTCCATTCACATGGGCCTGATAGAGGGCGATCAGTTCTTCGATCATGATTGGCACCGACCAACCGTCCGAGACGATGTGGTGCATGGCGACCACCAGCACGTGGTCGTCGTCGGCAAGCTTCAGCAGGCTGACCCGCAACAGGGGCCCTTGTTCCAGGTCGAAGGGTTGGCTCGCCAGGCGCTCGACAAAAGCCTGGATATGCTCCGCGTGCCCGGCAGCGGGTAACGCGGTGGCGTTTTCCACGCTCAAGGTGAACCTTGCGGCAGGATGGATCACTTGCACGGCTTGGGCCTGATCCTGTCGGAAGGTGGTACGCAGGCTTTCGTGACGGGCAATCAATGCCTCGAAACTGCATCGCAGTGCCTCAACGTCCAGCACGCCCTCCAGTTGCAAGGCCGCCGGAATATTGAAGGCGGTGTTGTGAGGATCCAGTTGCCAGAAAAACCACAGGCGCTGTTGCGCATAGGACAACACCGCTGGTTCTTCGCCATTGCGCTTGAAGATCGGCGCGACGTTGTACAGGTTGATGCCCTGGCGCTTGAGCAATGTCGCCAGCGCTTTGCGTTCTTTGGACGAAAGCGAACCGACGGACGCTAGTAACTCTTGCACGCGAAAATTCCTTATTGAGCAATCAGGTCTTCAATATCGTCGCTGGACAGGCTCTTGAGCAGCGCCAGGGTTCGGGCGAGTTCGTCCTGCAGTGGGTTGGCGGCCGACTTCAGGGCCAGTACCTTTTCGGCGAGGTCCAGCAAGTGGTCCGCGCTGAACAGCTCGCGAACGGGTAACTCGACCCCCAACTGCTCGCGCACCCGCACCACCACCTGAGTAGCCAGCAGCGAGTGACCGCCCAGCTCGAAGAAGTTGTCATGCAGGCCGACGCGCTCGACTTTCAGCACTTCCTGCCAGATGCCGGCAAGTTGGCTTTGCAGTGGCGTCGCCGGGGTCACGTAGTCGCTGTGTGCCTGGGCGGGGTCTGGCGCAGGCAGGGCCTTGCGGTCGAGTTTGCCGTTGGGGGTCAGGGGCAACCGGGGTAGTAGTACCCAGAAGGTCGGTTGCATATAGTCCGGCAGGCTGGCCTTGAGTTGGGCGCGAACCTCGCCCAGGCGCGCTTTCTGGGTGTCGAGGTCGGCGCCGGCGAGCGTTGGATCGGTGGGTACCAGGTACGCCGCCAACTGCTTGCCATGGGCACCGTTGAGTGTCACCACCAGCACTTCGCGCACCTCGGCGCACTGCAGCAAACGCGCTTCGATCTCACCCAGTTCGATACGGAAACCGCGAATCTTGACCTGATGGTCGGCGCGGCCGATGTACTCGATAACGCCGTCTGCACGGTAGTGCACCAGGTCCCCGGTGCGATACAGGCGAGCCCCCGGTTGATCGCCCAAGGCATCCACCACAAACCGTTCGGCGGTCAGTGCCGGGCGATCGTGGTAGGCACGAGCCAGCAACGGACCACCGATGTACAACTCACCGACGACTCCGGCCGGCACGGGCTCAAGATTGCCGTCCAGCACGTACATGCAGCGCCCGCCCAGCGGTTTGCCAATAGGCATCAGCGCCGGCAACGCCCGCGTCCCTGCGACGTACTCGGCACATTCCAGGAAGCTTGCGGTGACGGTGGTTTCGGTCGGCCCGTAGGTGTTGAGCAGGCGCACCTGCTGCAGCCCGGCCTGGGCCCACAGTTTCACGCCTTCTGGGGGCATGGCCTCGCCGGTGGCGCTGACCTGGCGCAGGCGCCCATAGTCACGGGGGCCCTTGCGGGCAAATTCCTGGGCGATCAGGAACCAGTAGGCTGTACTCAGATCGGCCACAGTCATGCCGTTGTCGATCACTTCGCGGTAGAAACTTTCGCTGTCCCAGACCTCGTTGCCGCGAATGATCACCCCGGCACCGACACACAGCGCGGGAAACAGTTGTTCAATGAACCCGTCGAAGTTCAACGATGAGAAAAGCAGCACACGGTCTTGCGAGGTCAACTGGAAGTAGCCGATGGCGACGTCCGTGTGGCCGGCAAGCGCCTCGTGGCTGATGTCCACGCCCTTGGGCTGGCCGGTGGAACCCGATGTATAGATGACGTACGCCAGGTTCAGCGGTGCCACGCGGGCGGGTGGATTGTCATTGCTGAAGGCGGCGAGGGCAGGGTCATCCAGCCTTAGGTCCAGCACGTTGATGTGGGCCGGGATACTCAAACGTTCGTGCAGGGCCGGCTGGGTCAACAGCAGGCTGATACCGCTGTCCTGCATCATGTAGCTCAGTCGGTCTGCAGGATACTCCGGGTCCAGGGGGACATAGGCACCGCCCGCCTTGAGAATCCCCAGCAGGCCAATGACCATTTCCATCGAGCGCTCGAAGGCCACGCCGACTCGCACGTCCGGGCCCACGCCTTCGGCGATCAACCGATGGGCCAGGCGATTGGCCTGTTGGTTCAGTTGGGCAAAGCTCAGGCGCTTGCTACCGAGCAGCAATGCCACGGCATCCGGTGCCAGGGCGGCTTGCGCTTCTATGCGCACCTGCACAGAGGGAGCGTCGAGAGTCAGGTGGGGCGGGTTCCAGTCCACCAGCATCTGCTTGCGCTGAGCGCTATCCAGCAGGGCGAGATCGCCAATGGCCTGTTCTGGCTGCTGACAGATGGCCAGGATCAGGTTTTGCCAATGCAGCGCCATGCGCTCGATAGTGGCTGCGTCGAATAGCTCGGCGTTGTACTCGAGGCTGGCGTAATAACCGTCGCGGCGGCTGCCGGCGTCGATCGACAAGTCAAACTTGGCCAGTGGCAGGTCACTGTCGATAAACTCCAACGCCAGGTCACCCAGTTGTAACGCCTCGGCGGTGTAGTCCTCGACCCGCCAGTTGAACAGTGTCTGGAAAATCGGCGCATGCTCGGCGCTGCGTTCGAAGGACAGATGGTCCAGCAGCACTTCAAACGGAATATCGGCATGCTGCAAGGCCGCCTGGGATTCCTTGCGCAAGCGGCGTAGCAACTCCTGTGCGCTCATGCGCGACTCCAGGCGCACCCGGTAAACCTGGGTGCTGACGAAACAGCCAACAAGCCCCTGGGTTTCTTCCAGATGGCGGGTGGCGTTGGGTACACCGACACAGAAATCTGTCTGGCCACTGTAACGGCTGAGCAAGATCTGCCAGGCGGCCAATAATAGTACGAACGGCGTAATGCCTTCCCGGGAGCACAGTGCGTCGATCCCTTGTTTAAGCGTTTGGGGCAGGTCGATATGGGCGTAGGCAGCAGGTTGCCCCGTGGTCTTCAGGCGGGGTTGGTCGGTGGGTAATTCCAGGACGGGGAAGTCATCCCCCAGGTAGGTTTTCCAGTAGGCGATGCCGCTTTCCAGGTCCAGCCCGCCGGTTTGGCCGTCGCGCTGCCATTGGGCGTAATCAGCGTATTGCACCGCCAGTGGGGGTAAGGCTGTCAGATCGCTGGTGCCGGTGCCGATACGGTAAGCCTCGCTCAGGTCCTGCACCAGGATCGCGTTGGACCACGCATCGGAAACGATATGGTGCAGGGTAATCAGCAGCGCATGTTCCTGATCCCCCAGTTGCAGCAGGCGCGCCCGGAGCAAGGGTGCCTGGCTGAGATCGAAGGGCAGAGTGGTCTCGGCCTGAATCTGCTGCTCCAGCAAGGCCTGGCGTTCGGCCGCCGAGCAGGCTCGCAGGTCCTGATAGTCGAGGCATAGCTGTGCCTCGGGATCCACTTGCTGGAACGCTTGGCCATTGATTTCGATGAAACGACTACGCAACACCGCGTGGCGCTCCATCACTTGCGACAGGGCGCTTTCCAGGGCCTGGACATGCAGTTGGCCCTTGAGCAGGAATGCCCGTGGCAGGTTATAGGCGCTACTCTGGGGATCGTATTGCTGTTCGATCCACAAACGTTGTTGCGCGTAGGACAGTGGCGCCGGCTCTGTTGTATTGCGAGGGCGGATGCGTGCGGTGTCGGTGGACTCATCGCCCAGCAGCAGGGCCAGCAGTTCGTCGTCTTGAATATCATGAATGGCAGTCATTGCGTGTCTCGGGCGTTGAGTCAGGGTCGAGTGTTGGCGTTTGGGTCAGGCCAGGCTGCTGGCCTGAATCACCTTGCCCAGTTCCAGGCGCACCAGTTGGTCGGCGACATCGAAGTAACGGTCGTCATGGCTGATGACGATGATGGTTTTGCCCAGGCGCTTGAGGTCCGGCAAAAGCTCGGTATAGAAAATCCGTCGGAAGGTCGGATCCTGGTCTGCAGCCCATTCATCGAACACCAGCACCGGGCGCTCTTCGAGCCAGGCGTTGAGCAAGGCCAGACGCTTGCGCTGGCCAGTGGACAGGTCTGTGGTGGTGAACGCGCCGTCGCGGACGCTGACCTTATGAGCGATTTCCAGGCGCTCCAGGTACTGATCGATATCGGCGGGCAGTTGTTGCCCGTGCTGGCCCTGAACCAGTTCGTCAAACAGGTAGTAGTCGGAGAAGATCGTCGTGAACAGTTGGCGATAGTCGTCGCGGCTGTGTGCATCCACGGCCTTGCCGTTGAGCACGATCTGACCTTCCTGCGGGGTGTACAGGCCCAGCAGCAACTTGATCATGGTGGTCTTGCCGCATCCGTTCTCGCCGACGATGAACAGGATTTCCCCTTGCTCGATGCTCAGGTTCAGCGGGCCCAGCTTGAACGGTTCGAAGCCTTCCACCGCCGGGAACGCGTAACTGACGTTGCGCAGTTCCAGGCTCTGGACGCTCTGCCTGGCCTGCGGCTGGTCATTGATCAGCAGGTGTGGTTCCGGCGATGAAAACTGTTCCGAGAGCTCGGCAATCCGCCGGAACGCGATCTGCGCGCGACTGATGATGGGCAGTGTGCCGATCAGGTGTTCCAGCGGCCCCTTCATGTAGAGCAGCACCAGCACAAAGCCGCTCATGACCTTCTGGTCGACGCTGGGCCAGAAGGATTGCAGGGCCAGTGCCAGGCCGATGACCACAAAAAACAGCATCGAGCCAAGGGTCTTGGCGATCACGAAGATATTGATCGAGCGGATGTGCGTGTCACGGATTTTGTTGGCGGTGCCTTCGATGCGGTGGCTGAACATGCGCGAGCGACGGGGGCGATGGATGCGCAGTTCCTTGGCGCCTGCACTCAGGGCGTTGTAATGCTTTTGCAGTTCGTCTTCAGATTCCCGGGCGGCAAAAAAGCCCTTGATACCGAGTTGCCGGGCGAGGTACTGCACGGCGCTGCCGAGGATAATTGCCACAGTGGTCAGCAGGAACATCTCCCAGGACAGCATGGCCAGGTAGCCCAGGCAGCCGAGGGTCACCGTGAACGAAATCGCCAGCGGGGCGAAGTCGAAGGCAAAGTCGCTGATGGTATTGACGTCGTGGGTCAGTACCGGGATCAGCCGATGTGCACGGTAACGCTCGATCTGCTCGACCGGGGCGCACAAGACTTTGGCCCCCAGGTCTTTGCGCAGCCGGGCGATCACGTGTTGGCCAACGTAGTTGGTGCCAATGTCGGAGATGATCGAGCTGACCAGACCCAGTACGCAGAAACCGGCGAAGGCCAGGACCATGCTGGAATTCAACCCGCCTTCGGTATGCAAGGTGGTATTGATCGTGGCCAACAGCGCGGTAACGCACAAGCCACCCAGGATGCCCAGGGCAATGGAGATGCTCAGTGTGACCCAGTAGGGCCTGAGCAGGCTGAGCACTTCGCGGATGGCGCTGCGGGGTTTGGCAGTCATGTGAAACATTCCTCGGCGTCGGGGGTTTTGCAGTGGCCCGTGGGGGGCGAACCTTTATGGAACGAAGGGAAAGGGCCCGAATTTAGCGGCGGGCGATCGATGAACTGGGGGGAGGGAAGGTCGCCGCCTGTACGTCGACGACCTGGAGGGGTTACAGCTCCCGGACGACCCGGAAGCCCAGCCAGTTCTGGCGGTCGTTGGGGATGGTGTGGTTGCGGTTGCCGGAGCGTGAGAACACTGGAGCACTGCTCCAGTCGTTGCCGCGAATCTGGTGGACTTCGCAGTCACCGGTCATCCATGCGCTGCCGTCGGCGGGCGCGCCGTTGTAGCTGTCGTTGAAGCAGTCCTGGGTCCATTCCCAGACGTTGCCGTGCATGTCGTACAGGCCGAAGGCATTGGCCGGGAAACTGCCGGCGGGCGAGGTGTAGGTGAAGCCATCGGCCGGGCCGTAGGTGTTGGCGTGCTTGGCAATGCTGTACTGGCCTTCGGCGTCGAAGGGAAACGGGAACGGGCCGGTACTGCCGGCGCGGGCGCCGTACTCGCGCTCTGCTTCCGATTGCAGGCGGTAGTGCTTGCCGGTCTTTTTCGACAGCCAGGCAACATACTGCTGCACGTCATCCCAGCCCATGCACACTGCAGGTTGCCGTGCGCTTTGTGGGTAGCCGGGCTTGCCGGCCTTGCAATCGGAGCCGTCGTTGGCGTCACCATCGGGAGTGCGGTTGCCGGACTGGCGCACATAGGTTTCCCACTCGCTGGCCAGAATCTGGAACCTGCCCATGGCCAAGGGCCTGGCGAAGGTTACCGTGTGCAGTGGGCCTTCGTCCGGCTCCCGGCCGACCTCGCCTTCCGGAGTGCCCATGGTGAAGCTGCCGGCTGGCAGCACGACCATTTCCGGGCAGTCTTTGCAGTCCTTGAAAGTACTCCCTGGTGCCGGTGGGCTGGCAGCCTGTGCAGCCAGTGGCAACAGGCAGCTCAAAATGGCGGCGGGCAAGTAGACGCGAAGTGTGGGCATGGGCTCTTTCCGATAGCGACAAGTGCTATTGAAACGAGAGTGCCAAGGTAAAATTTAGCGCAGCAGGCGGGTTGATGCGCGAGCTGCTGCGCCGTAGGCCGGGCTCTGGACTTATGCCGTCTTCCGATTGAACGGCGCCTCGGCCAGCAGTCGTGCGACACGTTGCAACTGTGCGCTGTCATTGAGCAGGCCTGGCGCTGTGCGCACCAATGGGCCGACATCGCGATCCGTGGCGTCGGCGATCACTTTGTTGGCCTTGAGGTAGTGCGCGACGGTTTCCGGTGCCACGTCCTTGACCCTGAAAAAGGTGAATCCGGCTGACAGCTCGGTGCTTGCCGGTGTCACCAGTTGCACCCCGCGAACTTGCTGCAGATGTTCCTTGAGCTCGCTGTTGAGCTGATGGATACGCGTGGCGACCCGATCCTTGCCCAATTGCAGGTGGAATTCGAACGCCTTGCGCAACGCCCACTGATGCTCGAAGGCATGGTATCCGCCGGGTGTCATGGTGGTGCCGAAGTCTTCGCTGGCCGAGAAGCTTTCAAAGGTCGGGATCAGGTCCTGCACCTGCGGGTTGCGCGAGCAGATGATACCGGTGCCGCGAGGGCCGAATATCCACTTGTGGGTGCCGGCCATGAAGTAGTCGCAATTAAGGTCGGCAAAGTTGACGTTCTCCACGCCAAAGCCATGGACACCGTCGACGCAGAAGATAATCCGGTCTTTTTCGCCGCGCGAGCGGTTGCGCTCATCCACCAGTTTGCCGATCTCGGCAATGGGCATTTTTATCCCGCTGCCCGAGTGCACCCAGGTCATGGCCAGCACTCGGGTCTTGGCGCTGATATTGCGCGAGAGCGTGTCCAGCACTTCGTCGGCGGTGACGGTGTGCGGGTCCTTGAACAGGCGGATGGTCTTGATTCGGGTGCCGTCCCGTTCGGCGCGAAAACTCAGGGCGCCCTTGGTGGCGTAGTGTTCGTGCTCGCTGGTCAGTACCTCCTGGCCAGGGTGGATCACCAGGCCGTTGTAGATCAGGCCGATGCCCTCGGTGGTGCTGCCGGTCAACGCGATCTGAGGTGTCTGGACTCCCAGATAGCGCGCCGCCCAGGCCCGGGAGTCATCTTCGTGGCGCCAGATGTTGAGGTAGTCCATCTCTTCGGCGGGGTTGCGGTCGATGCGGTCCCGGTGGGCGGCAATATCATCGCGCACCATACGAGGGTGCGAAGTGATCAGGAAACCGGCGAGGTGAGTCCAATCGGTATCGATGTTGAACTGACCCCGTACCTGCTGCCAGTCGTCCGGGGTTGCCGGGCGAGTGCTACCGGTTATGGCGGCGGCCCCGTCCGTTCTGGCAGTTGCCGAGACGCAGCCCTGCAATTGCAGTCCGGCGGCCAGCAGGCCGGCTTTCTTGAGGAAACTTCTTCGATCGTCCACGGCGGGTTTTCCTGGTTGCGAATTCATGGTTGGGTCGCTGGGTTGGACGCTTGCCCGGGTTTGGCCGCCAGGGCTTGTACCTGGCCCCATACTCGCAGGAAGTTGCCGCCCCAGAGCTTGGCGATATCGGCCTCGGAGTAACCGCGCTGGATCAGTTCGGCGGTGACATTGCGGATCTCGCTGACGTCCTTGAAACCTTTGAGGCCGCCACCGTCGTTGAAGTCCGAGCTGATGCCGACGTGGTCGATGCCGATTTTCTTCACGGTGTAGTCGATGGCGTCAGCGAAGTCCTTGAGGGTTGCCAGCGGCTCGTCATCCAGGGTCGAGTACAAGCCTTTTGCGTATGCGCCAAAGCGCTGCTCGGGCCACACGGCAATTACCGGGTCACCGGGCATCAAGGCCATGGCGAGGTTGGGCAGGGGTGGCAGGTCGAACTTGGCGCGAAGGGTATTGAGCTTGTCCTGGGTGCCCTGGCTCAGCGGCTTGAGGTAGGCCGGAAAGGCAACTACCTGGACCACGCCACCACTGTTCTTGATCAGTTGCAGTTCCTTGTCGCTGAGGTTGCGCGGGATGTCGACGATGCCCCGTGGTGCCGAGTGCGAGGCAACCATCGGTGCCCGGCTCAGTTGGCTCACCTGAACCAGGGCCTTGGTGGACATTTGCGACACGTCGATGATCACACCCAGGTCGTTGAGGCGCTTGACTGCCTGTTTCCCGATCTCGGAGAGGCCGTCCAGGGCGTCCGGCGAGTCGTTGAAAAATGGCAGTGGTCGCGAGGAATCGGCCCATTCGTTGTTGCCGATATAGCTGAAGCCGAACATGCGCATGCCCCGGGCGGTCCACAGGTCCAGCTGGTTCAGGTCGTTGCCCAGTGGGTAGGCGTTGAGCATGCTGATGAAGATCGCAAACTTGCCCTCGCCATGCAGGCGGCGGAAATCGTCGGGTGTGTAGGCAATGCCGACCCGCTCGGGGAAGTCGCGCACCATGGCGCTGATGATTTTGTAGCGTACTTCCTGTTCGTTGCGCGCGCCGTCGACGAAGCCGGCGGTGGGCTTGTGCGGCGCGTTGGGGCCGTTCCAGATTTCCGGCCAGCCAAAGATCGTCAAGGCGGCTCCCGACAGGCGTCCGCGTGCGGCCTTGATCAGGTCGAACTGATCGCCGCCGTCTTTATCGGCTTCATTTCCTGCGGTGCCGAATGTCACCGGTAAAGTGATGTGGCTATCGAACGAAATGATCCGGTCTTGCAGCTCATCGGCTTGCTTCATGACTTTGACAGGGTACCCGGGGTTGTTCCTGAACCCGTAGTCCCAGACGAAAAAGCCGGCAGCGGCGGTCACGGCCAATGCCAGGGGCAGGCCTAGGTAGAGAGCCTTTTTCGAACGAGGTTTTTTCATTGCCATCTCAGTCAGGTTCGCCTTCGAAGTGCAGGCACCGGGGCCTTTGCTATCTGGGAAGAACGAGTCGGGGCGATGGAAATTTAGGCTCCCCAACACGCGGTCACGGTGGCGCTAAATTTTGCCGTGCAACAAACGTTCTAGCTTGGATAAAGCCGGCTTCATGGCTGACACGCTTGATGGTTAACAGGTAGGGCAATGACGATTTCTCGACGATGGTTCCTCGCGGGCCTGGCGCTGACCGGTGCCGCCGTTCCTGCAGCTTATTACGGGCATCGTGAGCTTACGCGCGTGGACGAGCCGATCACGCCAGGTGAGGCCACCGTCGATCTGGCGACGCTTGCGGGGCAGCAGCTTGCCAACAACCTGAGGGGGGTCTGGGACGTTCGATTCGAAGGGCGCGATGCGGGCCTGGCCGGCTTGCCCCTTGACGGTTTACAGCTGTTTCTCGATGTCGCGCATCGTGGTCGTGGCTTGCGCGGTTTTCTCGACACTGCGCAGGGCTTGCGGGCCGACGCTCAGCCGCGCTATCGGGTGGTTGGCGACCTGGTGCCGGCAAACCCGGCGCAGGTTCGCTGGCGCCTGGTCAATCGCGACAGCGCCGGGGGCGTGCCGGACTATGAGTTCATTGTGACCCTGGACGAAGTCTGGGCCGATTTCGGCAATGCCGGCAGCGGCACCCTCAGCGGCGTGATAATGGACCTGCATCGTCCACTGATGCTTGCGGAGAGCGAGAACCGTTTTATCGCCATCAAGCGCACATTCCCCGAAGCTCGCGAGCGTATTGGCCTGAATCCGACGTTGCTGGCATGGCTGATCGCTCCGGAGCATCGGCTATTCCATCAGTTGTGGCATGCCTCGCGGGACAAGTGGCATACCTTGTCCGAAGAAAAGCGCGGTGCCCTTCGAGGCATCGGCTGGCAGCCTGGTCCACGCGACCAGGAGCGTGACGCCCGTGGTCCACGCAAGGATCGCAACGGATCAGGCGTCGACTTTTTTTTCATGCATCGGCACATGCTCACTACCGCGAGATCAATGCAGGATCTCCCGTCGTGGCCGAGTTTTCCGATGCCTCAGCCCGAGCTGGAGCGTGATCGCCAGGGCTTTGCGCGGTATTTCGACAACCATGATGGCTTTGCCTTGCCGCCGACCTGGATGGCCGAGGGTGATGATGAATACACCCAGTGGGTCAGCGACATCAAAGCCGCCGAGACCTATCACAGTAACTTCCAGGTCTGGGAGTCGCAGTATCGGGACCCTCGTTATCTTTCGACATTGAGCCTTGGGCAGTTTGGTTCGGAAATTGAACTGGGCTTGCACGACTGGTTACACATGCGCTGGGCGTCGGTACCCCGTGATCCTTCCAATGGTGCGCCGGTACCGATGGCACGTGATCCGGCGGACTTTTCCGCGCGCTGGTTCCGGCCTGAGAACGATTTTCTCGGCGACCCGTTTTCATCCCATGTCAGCCCGGTGTTCTGGCATTTCCACGGCTGGATTGATGATCGTGTGGAAGACTGGTTCCGCGCCCACGAGCGCTTTCACCCCGGGGAAGTTACGCGGATGGAAGTCAATGGCGTGCCGTGGTTTGCCCAGGGACGTTGGGTTGACGTGGGTGATCCGTGGCTGGGCCCGGTGACCCATGGTTGCAGTACGACACCGGGCCTGCAGGCCGGCAAGTCGATGGAAATGGACCCAGAGACCATGAAGCTCGCGCTGCGCATTACCTTTGGTGATGAAAAAAACCTGGGGAACCTGTTCAAGCGTGTTCCGAAACGACCCTGGTACGCCCGGCACCTGAAGCTCACGCAGCGGTTGCTCTGATCTGCACAGGGTGGGCGCGCGGATCCCACCCGATGATCCTCCGGTACTAACGGTTGCTGCTCAGCTCCGTCGGTACCGTCCACCCACCCCCCAAGGCTTTGTACAGCCCGATGCTGGCTTGCACGCGGGATAAGCGCAGTTGCACATTGAGGTCCTGGGCTGCGTAAAGCGTGCGTTGGGTCTCAAGCACGGTCAGCAAGTCCTCCGCGCCCGCCTGGTAGCGGTTCTGGGCAATATCGAAGGCGATCTGCGCCTGGTTCAGTTCTTCCTGTTGCCATTGTCGCTGCTGGTCGATACCGCGAATGTCGGTCAGTGCGCGTTCGACATCGGCAAAGCCGTTGATGATCGCCCCGCGATAGTTGTAAAGCAGCTCTTCCTGACGGGCGCTGGCCTTGTCGCGCTCAGCGCTCAGGCGTCCGTTGTTGAAGATTGGCGCCACCAGCCCGGCTGTCAGGTTATAGAAAGGGCTGCGCAGGATGTCTGAGGCGGTGCTGGCGCCCGAGCCGAGGTTTGCGCTTAAGGTCACGGTGGGCAGCATGGCTGCCCGGGCGACGGTAACATCAGCCTGGGCCGCGGCGAGCTGGGCTTCGGCCCGGGCAATGTCCGGGCGGCGACTGAGTAGTTCACTGGGCAGGCCGGCACCGATGCTCGGCCAGTTCAGTTGATTGAGGTCTTTGCTTTCCAGCGTCAGGTTTTGCACCGGTTGGCCGAGCAGGGCGGCCAGGGTGATCAGGGCCCCCTCAGCTTGTTGCTGTACCAGTGGCAGTTGGCGTTGTTGGGCGGCTACCAGGCTTTTCTGTTGCGCCAACTCAAGGGTGGTGGCGCTCCCGGCGTCATGTCGAGTCTGCACCAGCTTCAGGACGGCTTGTGCATTGGCCAGGTTAAGCGCCGCAATTCGGCTGCGTTCGCGCAGCGACAAGGTTTGGGCATACGTATCGGCGACGCTGCCGAGCAGGGTCAGCTCCACGGTGACCCGGTCGAATTCGCTGGCGCGCACGCCCAGCACAGCGCTGTCAAAGGCGGCGCGACGGCCGCCCCAGAAGTCGACTTCATAGCTGGCGCTTAAGGTCGCATCGAAATAGTCCACGGCCTTGTTGTCATCCGTGGCATCGAGTTGGCTGTAGCCTTTGCCTCGCAGGAGTTTTTCGCGGCTGGCATTCAGCGCGCCCTTCAGTTCTGGCAGCAGCGGGCCGCCGGCGATGGCCGCACCAGCCTGGGCTTGGCGAACGCGTGCGACGGCGGCTGCCAGATCGAAGCTGGTGCTGCGTGCCTGTGCGATGATGCGGTCCAGTTCCGGGCTACCAAAAGTGGTCCACCATTGGGCGCTCTGCAGGGCCGTGCCTTGAGTGCTCGGCGAATGCCAATTGTCAGGGGCTTGCACCCCGTTCTGCGCTGGCGGCACTGTGGCCGAACAAGCACTGAGCAACAGGCAAAGGGAAAACAGGTGCAGGGGCGTTTTCATCGTTTGATCATTCACTGGTCAGTGCCGTTACTGGGTCGAGCCGGGCAGCCTTGCGGGCCGGCATGTAGCCGAAGACAACGCCGGTCACCAGCGCACAGGCAAAAGCGCCGAGTACCGCCAGCCCGGTGAAGGCCACCGCTACCTCGCTGAGAATCAGAATGCCGCCCACCAGCAAGGCGAGGCCGATGCCGGCTATCCCGCCGACGACCGAGAGCATCACGGCTTCGGTCAGGAACTGGCGCAGGATGTCTCGCTGGCGAGCGCCGGTGGCCATGCGAATGCCGATTTCACGCGTGCGTTCGCGTACCGTCATCAGCATGATGTTCATCACCCCGATACCGCCCACCAGCAAGGAAATCGCGGCAATCGAGCCTAGCATCAACGACAGGGTATTCTGGGTCCTGGCCTCGGCCTGGATCATCGCGGCATTATTGGTCAGTTCAAAGTCACGCTTGCCACCGTGCAGGCGCAGCATCAGTTGCTCGATGGCTCGTTCTGTCTGTTTGACATTGCGTGCGTCGGCGGCGGCGATGACCACGTACTCAGGCGTGTGGGTGGCGAACAACCGAAAGCTGGCTGCCGAGTAGGGCACCACAATACGTTCATCGCTGTCTTGTTCGCCGGAGCTTGCGCCCTTGCCGGCGAGCACACCTACGACCTGAAATGGCACGTTCTCGATCAAGATGTATTGGCCTATGGGGTTGGCCACATCCTTGAGGACTTTTTCCCGGACTTTCTTGCCGATCACTGCCACCGCGGTCCCGGCGTCGACATCGGCCTGGGTGAAAAAACTGCCCTGGACCACCGGCCAGTTGAAAATGGCCGAAAAATCCACCCCGTTGCCACCGGTGTACATCACATGGTCGACATTGCCGTAACGCACCATGGTCTCGCGGCCGTTGATGGGCATTATCATCTTGACCTGGGGCAGGGTGGCCAGGGCGGCAACGTCGTCCAGGGTCACTTGCCCTTCGGGTGCGCGCGGGGTGGCGGCGTAACCACCCAGGTAAATGATGTTCGAGCCGAACGCGCCCATTTGTGCCATGACCTGACGCTTGCTGCCTTCACCCACCGCCAGCATGACCACCACGGAGGCAACACCGATGATGATGCCGAGCAGGGTCAGGGCGGTGCGGAAGCGGTTGATCCACATCACCCGCCACGCGGCTTTGACCGCGTCCAGCAATTCGCCTTTCCAGGCGCCGCTGGCCTCGCTGCCGTCGCTCAGGCGTCGGCGCAGGTCAATGGCCTGAAGGGCGCCTGGGTTGGCTGAGTGCTGCACGCCGGGATTGTCGGCGGCGCTGTCGCTGATGATCAGGCCGTCGCGGATCTCGATGATGCGCTTGGCGCGCGCGGCGACTTCGCGGTCGTGGGTAATCAGGATGACGACGTGGCCCTGGCTCGCCAGTTCATCGAGCAGTGTCATGACCTCGGCGCCGCTGTGGCTGTCGAGGGCCCCCGTCGGTTCATCGGCGAGAATGATATGGCCGCCGTTCATCAGCGCCCTTGCAATCGAAACCCGTTGTTGCTGGCCGCCGGAGAGTTGGTGTGGGCGGTTGCCAGTCCGCTCGCCGAGCCCCAGGCGTTCGAGCAGCGCATAGGCTCGGGCATGCCGCTCGGCCACCGGGGTACCGGCATAGATCGCGGGCATCTCGACGTTTTCCTGGGCAGAGCCCGAGGGGATCAGGTGGTAGCCCTGAAACACGAACCCAAATGCCTCGCGGCGCAGCCAGGCCAGTTCATCGCTGTCCAGCTGGGCGACATTTTCCCCGGCGAACAGGTAGTCGCCTGATGTGGGCCGATCAAGGCACCCGAGGATATTCATCAGGGTCGACTTTCCGGAGCCGGAAGCGCCTACGATGGCGACGAATTCCCCGGCGTGGATCGACATGTCGATCCCCCGGAGTACCTCGACCAGCGGGCTGTCGTCACCACCATAGGATTTACGAATGTCGCGCAGATCGATCAGAGGCGTGCGCATTCAACCCCCTGCGCCGTCAGCAGGACCGATCAGCAGATGGTCGCCGTCATTCAAGCCGTCGAGAATCTGCACCCGCAGCCGGTCACTGATGCCGGTGCGCACCTCGCGCGTCTGGATCGTGCCGTCGCTGGCGACTACGCGCACTTGTGGCCGATCGGCTTGCTGGCCGTCCTGCAGAGCGGCGATGGGAGCGGTCAGCACGTTGCGCGCCTCGTTGGCGACAAAGAACACTTGGGTGGTCATCTCTGCCATCAAGGCGTGGTCAGCGTTGTCGACGTCCAGTAGAACCGTGTACAGCACCACCACGCCGCCCTTGCCTTTGCCTGATGGGTTTGCGCCGCCTTTGCTGCTTTGGTCCAGTGGTTTGGGGGGCACCGGCAGTATCTGGCGTACCGAGCTTTTCCAGCGCCGCGTGCCGCCGCTCAGGGTGGTGAAGTAAGCGTTCATGCCAGGTTTGACGTGACCGATGTCGGCCTCGGAGACCTCGGCCCAGACCGTCATGGGCGATAGCTTGGCGATTCGCAATATCAGCGGCGTTTGTTGCTGGGCATTGAGGGTTTGGCCCTCTCGGGCATCCACTGCGACCACGGTGCCGGACATCGGCGCATAAATGCGTGTGTAGCCCAGTTCTGCTTCGTCACTGCGCAAGCTCGCCTGGGCCTGGCGGATCTGCGCCTGAAACATCGCGATACGCGCCTGGGTGGCGCGCACCTCGGCACGGGCGGTCTGCACGTCCTCTTCGCGGGTCGCACCCCCGTTGGCAAGTGTCTGTTGGCGGCGGTATTTCTGCTGTGCCAGGTCGTGCAGGGCTTGTTGTTCTTGCAACTGGGCCTTGAGGTTCTCTATGGAGAAGCGCCCGGCGTCAAGTTTGGCTTTTTGTGTAGAGGGGTCGATTTCCACCAGCAGTTGGCCTTCCTTGACCTCGCTGCCGACTTCGACGTGGATCTTTTGTATCTGCCCGGACGCTTGCGCCCCGACATCCACGTAGCGTCGTGGTTGCAGGGTGCCCAAGGCTGTCACACTACTTTCTATGTCGGCTCGACTGACTTCAACGGTGGCGAGGTTGTCCCGGCCCGGCGGAACGAATTGCCAGGCAGTGAAGCCGACAACGGGAATCAGGCAAAGCGATACAAGCAGAGCACGGCGGGTCTGTCGGGGACGTTTCATGCAGTATTCCGGCCAATGGAAATCGGCCCGTGGTTCAGGATGCGGTCAAAACAGGGCCGCAGCGCAAAACTGCCTCTTAGGCGGCAGGCACGGGAAACTGTCCATTAAACGGTGCAGCGGCATGGGAATTTAAGTGAAGACACATAGGGTTACAGGTATAGCAGCAAGAAAAACTTTCCGACAAATCCATGGGGCGCTTTAAATCTATATGAGAACTACTATAAATTACGCACCTTCGCACTTGCCATCATCGTGCCGCCATCGTATCAGCGAGGCGTTCGATATGGCGTAACGACAAACCGCCCTCCAGGCGGTTGGGAGTCATGTTGGAAAACTACTATCGCGAGCTGGTGTGTTTCCTTAACGCCAAGCTAGGCAACCGTCAGGTGGCCGAAGATGTGGTGCATGACGCTTATGTACGGGTACTGGCGCGTGCCAGTACGACTCCGATTGAGCAGCCGCGGGCGTTTTTGTATCGCACGGCGCTTAATCTGGTGATCGACGGTCACCGGCGCAACGCCTTGCGCCAGGATGAGCCACTGGAAGTGCTCGACAGCGAAGAGCGTTACTGTACGACGTCACCTCATAACAGCCACGATCACGGTCAGCGCCTGGACATGCTCGAGCGTGCCCTGGCCGAGCTACCGGTGCTGTGCCGCGACAGCTTCCTGCTGCGCAAGCTGGAGGGGCTGTCCCATGTGCAAATCGCCGAGCGCCTGAATATTTCCCGCGCGCTGGTGGAAAAACATATCGTCAATGCCATGAAGCATTGCCGGGTGCGCATGCGTGAGTGGGATGCGCACTGATTCCAGCGGTAGCTAAATTTTTTTTCATTGTCCTCGTCTCCTATCAACACATGACCTGTTGTTTAGCCTTCAGGTCTCTGAGGCTTTCCCGCCCCACACCGCCACGGGGCTTATCCAGAGGACACTGGAATGACACAGGCAATTGCATCGCCCGCCGTTCACGACTTGATCGGTATCGGTTTCGGCCCTTCGAACCTGGCGTTGGCCATCGCCCTGCAGGAACGCGAGAAAGCCCAGGGCAAACTGGACGTGCTGTTCCTCGACAAGCAGGCCGACTACCGCTGGCACGGCAATACCCTCGTGGCCCAGAGTGAATTGCAGATTTCCTTCCTCAAGGACCTGGTGACCCTGCGCAATCCCACCAGCCCGTATTCTTTCGTCAATTACCTGAAAGCCCACGGCCGCCTGGTGGACTTCATCAACCTGGGCACCTTCTATCCGTGCCGCATGGAGTACAACGACTACCTGCGCTGGGTCTCCGGGCAGTTCCAGGCGCAAAGCCGTTACGGCGAGGAAGTGCTGGCCATCGAGCCGATCCTGCATCAGCAGCAGGTCGAGGCGCTGCGGGTAATTTCCCGGGATGCCCAGGGTGAACAGCATGTGCGCACTACCCGGTCGGTGGTGGTCAGCGCCGGTGGTACGCCGCGTATTCCGGCGTCGTTCAAGGCGCTCAAGGATGACGGGCGGGTGTTCCATCACTCCCAGTACCTGGAGCGCATGGCCCAGCAACCGTGTGTTGACGGCAAGCCGATGCGCATCGCGATTATCGGTGGTGGCCAGAGCGCAGCCGAGGCGTTTATCGACCTCAACGACAGCTTCCCGTCGGTGCAGGTGGACATGATCCTGCGCGGCTCGGCCCTCAAGCCTGCCGATGACAGCCCGTTCGTCAACGAAGTGTTCTCGCCGGAGTTCACCGACCTGGTGTTCCAGCAGAACGGCAGCGAGCGCGAGCGCCTGGTCAACGAGTATCACAACACCAATTACTCGGTGGTGGACCTGGACCTGATCGAGCGTATCTACGGGATCTTCTACCGCCAGAAAGTCTCCGGCATCGCCCGTCACGCGTTCCGTACCCTCACCACCGTGGAAAAAGCCACGGCCGGGCCACTGGGTGTGGAGTTGGCGTTGCGCAACAACGCCACCGGCGAAACCAGTCTGAATCACTACGACGCCGTGGTGCTGGCCACCGGGTACGAGCGCCAGATGCACCGGCAGTTGCTGGCACCGCTGGCGGACTATATGGGCGACTTTGAAGTCAGCCGCGACTACCGCATTGTTACCGACGAGCGCTGCAAGGCCGGCATCTACATGCAGGGCTTCAGCCAGGCCAGCCATGGCTTGAGCGATACCTTGCTGTCGATCCTGCCGATCCGTGCCGACGAGATTGCCGCGTCGCTGTACGAGCACGACCGCAGCCGCGGCAAGAGCCGTTCGGTGCAGGACCTGTTGCTGGCCACCGCCAGCTGACAGGCTGCACTTGAACCGCGGGGGTGGCTGCTGATACTGTACAAAAAACCAGTATCGGTAGAAGCCCCATGCAGTTGATCGAAAAACTCAGCATCCTTGCCGACGCCGCCAAGTACGACGCTTCCTGCGCCAGCAGCGGCGCGCCCAAGCGCAGCTCGGAAGGCAAGGCGGGGCTGGGTTCCACCGATGGCATGGGCATCTGCCACAGCTATACACCCGACGGTCGCTGTGTGTCCTTGCTCAAGGTATTGCTGACCAACTTCTGCCTCTACGACTGCCAATACTGCGTCAACCGCCGCTCCAGCGACGTGCCCCGTGCACGCTTCAGCCCGGAGGAGGTGGTGACCCTGACCCTCGATTTCTACCGGCGCAATTGCGTCAGCGGGCTGTTTCTCAGCTCCGGCATCATCCGCTCGGCCGACTACACCATGGAGCAGCTGGTGCGGGTCGCCAAGCTCCTGCGGGAAGAGCATGACTTCCGTGGCTATATCCACCTCAAGACCATTCCCGAAGCCGACCCGGCGCTGATTGCCGAGGCGGGGCGGTATGCCGATCGCCTCAGCGTGAATATCGAGTTGCCGACGGACAAGAGCCTGCAAACCCTGGCGCCGGAGAAGCAGATCGTCTCGATCAAGCAGGCGATGCAGACCATCTACACCGGTGAACAGACCGTGCTCAACGAACCCCGCGCGCCGCGTTTCGCGCCGGCCGGGCAGAGCACGCAGATGATCGTCGGCGCCGATGACACCGACGACAGCACTATCCTCCACAGCGCCGAGGCGTTGTACGGCAATTTCAAACTGCGCCGTGTGTATTACTCGGCGTTCAGCCCGATCCCCAACAGCCCGAAAAGCGTGCCCCTGGCCGCGCCGCCGCTGATGCGCGAGCACCGCTTGTACCAGGCGGATTTCCTGCTGCGCAGCTACGGGTTCAGTGCCAATGAGCTGTTTGAAGGGCCGGGTGACCTGGCCCTGGATATCGACCCGAAACTGGCCTGGGCCCTGGAGCACCGCGAGGTGTTCCCGCTGGACCTGAACCGCGCCGAGCCGACCTTGATCGCGCGCATTCCCGGGATTGGCCTGCGCACCACTCAGCGGCTGGTGGACCTGCGTCGCCAGCGCAAGATCCGCTTCGAGGATTTGGCGCGCATGCGTTGTGTGCTCGCCAAGGCCAAGCCGTTTTTCATCACCAGTGACTATCACCCGCAGCAAGCGGAAAGCACCAGCGTGCTGCTGCGCGAACAACTGCGCGACCGTCCGCAGCCGCAGCAAATGGGGCTGTGGGGATGATCAGCCTGGAATGCGACAACCTGTTCAGCACCTGGCGCGAGCAGGCGCGCTGGTTGCTCAGCCATCAGATTGATCCCAGCCATGTGAGTTGGGGCGTGGCCGAGGTGGCGGACCTGTTTGCCACGGACGAGCAGTACCCGGCCGAGTGCGGGCCGTTCCAGGCGCGGATTCCCAAGGCGCTGCTGGAGCTGCTGGAGTCTGCCGCGTGTTATCACGGTGAACAGCGCTGGAGCCTGTTGTATGAGGTGTTATGGCGCGTCAGCTATGGGGACCGCACGGCGATGATGTCGGGGGACAAGCTGGGCAGCGAGTTGCAGCGACGGATCAAGCAGGTGCAGCGCGAGGCTCATCACCTGCATGCGTTTGTGCGGTTTATCGCGTTGCCGGCAGAGGCGGGGCCGGAGTTGCCGGAGTACGTGGCGTGGCATGAGCCGGCCCACGACATCTTGAAGGTGGCCAGTCAGCATTTTGTTGGGCGCATGGGGCGTCATCGCTGGATGATCGCGACGCCGCTGGACGGGGTTTATTACGACGGGGAGCAGTTGATTCATCGGCGGCAATGCCCGTTGGAATGGCAGGCGTTGGCGCAAAATGTCGAGGATCCCCACAGTGCGATGTGGCTGACGTACTACAGCCATATCTTTAACCCGGCGCGGTTGAATCCCAAGGTGATGGAAGGGCATTTGCCAAGCCGGTTCTGGAAGAATCTGCCGGAGGGCAAGTTGATTCCAGGGTTGATCAGCGAGGCGCGTACGGGCAAGCAGCGGGATGGGCAGGCGAAGATGATTGGGGCCAAGCCGGGTAAAAAAATCTCAAGCGGGCATGGTTAATGTGGGAGCTGGCTTGCCTGCGATGCAGACAACTCGGTGTTTCAGTTACACCAAGGTGATGCTATCGCAGGCAAGCCAGCTCCCACATTTGATCTTCAGTGTTTCGGGAAGTGAGGATTAGGCCAGTTCGGTGGCGGTGTTTTTTACGACCGCCAATTCCGGATGCGCCACCAACTTATCGATGTGCAATTCATCATTGTTCAACCAGGTTTCCGTCAACACCCGATAGTGCTCCATGTCCCGGCAGCGCATGCGCAGGCTGTAGTCGAACGGCCCGCTGATCAACTGGCACTCGAACACTTGCGGGCAGGCTTTGACGCAGGCCTCGAACGCCTTCTGCGCCGAGCGCCCGCTCTGGTTGGAGAGGGCCACCAGTACCAGCAGTGACAGCCCCGGCGAAACCATCTGCACGTCGATGATCGCCCCATAACCCCGGATGACCCCGCGTCGCTCCAGCTTGCGCACCCGTTCCAGGCACGGCCTGGGCGTCAGGTGCACCAGCGACGAGAGTTTTTCGTAGGTGATGCGTCCCTGGTGCCGTAATACATCGATGATGGCTTCATCGATGCGGTCCAGCACAGGTGAGGCGTTCGGTCCGGTGGCCTTGGTATCCATGGTGTGTGGTGTTCACTTCAATCGGTTGGAAAGAAATTGCTGCAAGCGTTCGCTGTTCGGCTGGTCGAGGATTTCGGCTCCGCCTTGCTCCTCGACGCGGCCCTGGTGCAGGAACAGCACTTGGCTGGACACCTGACGGGCAAAGCCCATTTCGTGGGTGACCATGAGCATGGTACGACCTTCCTCCGCCAGCGTCTGTATGACTTTAAGGACTTCTCCTACAAGTTCAGGGTCGAGGGCCGAGGTGGGTTCGTCGAACAGAATGATCTCCGGTTCCATCGCCAGGGCCCGGGCGATGGCCACACGCTGTTGCTGGCCACCGGAGAGGAAGGCCGGATATTGATCCGCCACCCGGCCCGGCAAGCCGACCTTGTCGAGGTACAGGCGGGCGCGTTTTTCCGCCTCGGCGGCGCTTACGCCGAGCACCCGGCGCGGGGCCATGGTGATGTTTTCCAGCACGGTCATGTGGCTCCACAGGTTGAAGTGTTGGAACACCATGGCCAGGCGGGTGCGCAGGTTCTGCAATTGCGCCTGGTGCGGCGCCCGCGTGCCGGCGCGGCCTGGTTGCATTTCGATGCTGATGCCGTCGAGGGTGATGACCCCGGCGTCCGGCTGTTCGAGGAAGTTGATGCAGCGCAGCATCGTGCTTTTGCCGGAGCCGCTGGCACCGATCAGGCTGATCACGTCGCCATTGCGCGCGTTCAGTGAGACGCCCTTGAGCACCTCATGTTCGCCATAACGTTTGTGCAGGCCTTCGACCTGGAGTTTGACGTTGGCGTTTTCTGCCACGGCGACCGGTTGGGTGGCAGGGCGTACATCGGTGGGATAAGCGGCCAGGGCCTGCGCGGACTGATTCATGGGTTAGCCTCGGGTAGGAACAAGAAAACGCATCCAGCGACGTTCGGCCAGTCGAAACAGGCCCACCAGTGCAAAGGACAGCAGCATGTACAACAGGGCCGCGATGCCGAAGGCCTGGAACGTCAGGAACGTCTCGGCGTTGGCGTCGCGGGCCACCTTGAGGATGTCGGCGATGGTGGCGGTGAACGCCAGGGAGGTGGCGTGCAGCATCAGGATCATTTCGTTGCTGTAGGCCGGCAGTGCACGGCGCAGTGCGGCGGGCACCACCACAAACAGGTTCAGGCGCCAGCCGTGCAGGCCGTAGGCCTTGGCAGCTTCGATTTCGCCGTGGGGGATGTTGCGGATCGCCCCGGCAAAGATTTCCACGGTGTAGGCGCACGTATTCAGTACAAACGCCAGCAGCGTGCAGTTCAGCGCATTGCGGAAAAACTGGTTGAGCAGGGCGTTGTCCTGCACCACCTCCAGGCCGTAGAGGCCGGTGTAGCAAATCAGCAACTGGATATACAGCGGCGTGCCGCGAAACAGGTAGGTGTAGACCTCCACCGGCCAGCGAACCCAGAAGTGTTCCGACACCCGCGCGATCGCCAGCGGGATCGACAGGAAGAAGCCCAGCACCACCGAGATAATGAACAGCCACAGGGTCATGGCTACCCCGGAAAAGCCGTTGCCGTCGGTGAACAGGTAGGCCAGGCCGTATTGCTGGATCAGTTCGATCATCGCGCCATCCCCTTGATGCCCAAGTTGTAGCGCCGTTCCAGGCGTTTGAAGATGCGGTTGGAGAGGGTGGTGATCACCAGGTACACCAGGCCCGCGAGGATCAGGAAATACAGCGGGTCGTTGGTGGTCTTGCCGGCGTTTTGCGCGGCTTTGACCAGGTCCGACAGGCCGATGATCGACACCAGCGCCGTGGACTTGAGCAGCACCAGCCAGTTATTGCCCAGGCCCGGCAGGGCAAAGCGCATCAGTTGCGGGAACAGCACCAGGCGAAAGCGCTGCCAGCGGCTCAGGCCGTAGGCGGTGGCGGCTTCCAGTTGGCCGGCGGGTACGCTGAGAATTGCCCCGCGAAAGTTCTCGGTGAAATACGCACCGTAGATAAACCCGAGGGTGATGACACCGGCGGTAAACGGGTCGATTTCGAAGTAAGCCCAGCCGAGCATTTCACTCAGGTCGTTGAGCCACAGTTGCAGGCTGTAGAAAATCAGCAGGATCAGCACCAGGTCCGGGACGCTGCGGATCAGCGTGGTGTAGAGCGTGGCCGGTACCCGCAGCAGCTTGACGCTGGAGAGCTTGGCAGCGGCGGCGATCAGTCCCAGGGACAGGCTCAGCAGCAGCGCCAGGAACGCCAGCTTGACCGTCATCCAGGCACCCTGAGCCAGCAACGGGCCGAAGCCTTGCAAGTTGAGGAATTCATTCATGGGAAGTATCTCGATGGCGCGCAGAGTTTTACTGTGGGAGCGAGCTTGTGTGGGAGCGGGCTTGCTCGCGAAGACAGAGTTTCAGTCAATACATGTGTGACTGACCCACCGCTTTCGCGAGCAAGCCTGCTCCCACACAAGCTCGCTCCCACATGAGGCGTTACTCGTTGTAGATATCCTGATCGCCGAAGTATTTCTTCTGGATCTGTGCGTAGGTGCCATCGGCCTGGACGGCGGCGATGCCTTTGTTGATCAGCTCCACCAACTCCTTGTCGTTCTTGCGCAGGCCCATGGCGATGTCGAGCGGCAGGGTCGGGTCCTTGAAGGCCGGGCCGGTCTTGAAGTCGGCGCCTTCAGGCTTGGACAGGAAGTTGAGCTGGGCTTCGAGCTTGTCGGTCAGGGTGGCGTCAAGGCGACCGTTTTGCAGGTCGGCGTAGTTCTGCTCCTGGGACTGGTAAGCCTTGATCTGCGCGCCGAGCTTGGCCAGGTGTGCACGGGCGTAGGCTTCCTGCAGCGAGCCTTGCAGCACGCCGACCTGTTTGCCTTTCAGGGATTCCGGGGTGTCGCCGAAGTCAGCGCTTTTGCGGGTGATCACCGAGGTCGGGCTGAGGAACAGGCGGTCGCTGAAGTCGATGACTTTCTGGCGGGCCGGGGTCACGGCCATGGAGGACATGATGGCGTCGAACTTGCGGGCGCGCAGGGCCGGGATCATGCCGTCGAATTCGTTGTGGACCCACACGCATTTGACTTCAAGCTTGGCGCAGATGGCGTTGCCCAGGTCAATGTCGAAACCTTGCAGGCTGCCATCGGCGGCAACGGATTCAAACGGTGGGTATTCGGGGAAGACCCCAAAGCGGATTTCTTTCCATTCCTGAGCCTGGGCAGCGGTGGCGGCCAATGGCAGGAGCAGCGCAGCGAAAAGTGATCGGAGCGGAGTCATGTGTATTCCCTATATTTTGTAATTGATGTCAGGGCAGTAGAAAACGGGACGCTAAGGTGTAGAGGCTTTTGTGGCGAGGGAGCTTGCTCCCGCTGGGCTGCGCAGCGGTCCCAAAATCCTGGGAGCGCTACGCACTCCAGCGGGAGCAAGCTCCCTAACCACATTGGGCTGTTTGTTGTCAGAGAGAATGCTTCAAGATGGTGCGTTTTTTGTGTCGTTTACCCCCGCCGAGGCGCGCGGAATGTGCTGTTAAAACGCGAGCTACAGCGGAAACGGCTGTCGCACCCGCTAAATCGGCTTGTCGGTGAGGTTTTTCCGGCCTGCTGCTCACGCAAAGCAGCAGGCCAGAGCGATCTCAGGCGCGCTTTTTCTGCTGTGCGGCCGGTGCTTGTGCCAGGCGGGCAAACAGGTCCTTGGGGTCGGCCAGGTCCGGTACCAGTTCCAGTTCGCTGCCCACGTCCAGCGCCTTGGCCACGTCCAGCACGTAACGCAGGGCGGAGTAGTCTTCGATGGCAAAACCCACCGAGTCGAACAGGGTGACCTGGCGCGCATTTTCACGGCCCGGGGCCTGGCCGTTGATCACTTGCCACAGCTCGGTGACCGGCGAATCTTCCGGCATGTGCTGGATTTCGCCTTCGATGCGGCTTTGGGGTTCGTACTCGACGATCACACGGGCACGCTCGACGATTCGTCGGTCCAGCTCGGTCTTGCCCGGGCAGTCGCCGCCGACGGCATTAAGGTGCATGCCCGGCTCGATCATCTCGTCCGTGAGGATGGTGGCGTAGGCTTTGTCGGCGGTGACGGTGGTGACGATGTCGGCACCTTTTACGGCTTCGGCGACGCTGCCCGCCAGGACCACCTTGATCGCCGGGAAGGCTTTGAGGTTGGCGGCCAGCTTGGCGGTGGCCTTGGCGTCGATGTCGAACAAGCGGATCTCATTGATACCCAGCATGGCGTGGAAGGCCAGGGCCTGGAATTCGCTCTGGGAGCCGTTGCCGATCAACGCCATGCTGCGGCTGTTGTCCCGGGCCAGGTAGCGCGCTACCAGGGCCGAGGTGGCGGCGGTGCGGATCGCGGTGGTCAGGGTCATTTCCGCCAGCAGTACCGGTTTGCCGGTGTCCACATCGCCGAGGGCACCGAAGGCCATCACCGTAAGCATGCCGCTCTGGGTGTTTTTCGGGTGGCCGTTCACGTATTTGAAGGCGTACAGCGAGGCGTCGGAGACCGGCATCAGCTCGATCACGCCCTCGGGCGAGTGGTTGGCCAGGCGTGCGCATTTTTCAAAGTCCTGCCAGCGCAGGTAGTCGGCGCGGATGTACTCGGCCATCTCGGTGATGCAGGTTTGCAGGCCTTTTTGCGAAACCAGGTAGCTCAAGTCGTTGACGTCGATATAGCGGGTCATGGGAAGACTCCTTATTGAAATGAGGGGCGGGTTGGCAGATGCACTTCGGCCAACATGCAGCGGGCACTGCCGCCGCCGATGCGTTCGATGTTGTCGATGTTCACCACCACCGGCCGGGTGTGGCGTTCCACATGCTGGCGCTGGGCGAGCTTGAGCGAGCCCCAGGCGCTGGCCGACATCACCAGCAGCGGCTGGCCGTCGCGGTCATGGACTTCCAGCATGTTGCCGGCGAAGGCTTCCAGCTGGTCGAAGTCCAGGGCGACGATGTCTTTGCCGGTGTCCCGCAGGGAGCGTTCCAGGGCCTGGCGCTCGCGGTCATCGGGCACGGCTTGCAGGCACACCACGGAGAGGTCGCGGCCGACGCTCATCATCACGTTGCTGTGATAGATCGGCGCGTGGTAGCGGTCGACGGCGTGGAATACGCAGAGTTGGTAGTCCAGGCGTTCGGCGAACTGGCGCAGGGCGTCCTGATGAGTACGCCCGGAATGGCAGGCGTAGCTGATGCGGTGCTGGCGGTCGAGGACCATGCTGCCGGTGCCTTCGAGGAACATGTTCTGTTGTTCGAGGTGGCTGAAGTCGATGGTGTTTTTGATTGCGAAGCGCTGCTCCAGTACTTGCAGCACGCCCTTGTCGCGCTCCAGTCGTCGGTTCTGGCCTTCCATCGGGTACAGCACCAGGCTGCCGTCGGCGTGGCTGCTCCACCAGTTGTTGGGGAAGATCGAATCCGGGGTGTGGGGAGCGGGGGTGTCTTGTACCACCAGCACCTCCACGCCGTGGTGGCGCAGGGTGTCGACGTAGCCGTCGAACTCTTCCAGCGCTTTCTGCTGTGCCGCCAATGGGTCGAGGGGCGCGCGCTGGAAGCGGTTGTTGATCGCGGTGTCCGGGTTGAAGGCGAAGTGCGCCGGGCGGATCATCAGGACGGTATTGGTGGTTTGCATGGGTGCACGGGTCCATGGGGTTGGGCAGTGAAGCTATTTTGTGCGGTGTGAAGGAAGAATCCCGGCTGAAGTGAGGGGGCGGCTCAGCCGGGAAAGCTGAAAAGTGGGGTGGGGCAGCCGAATCGGCTGTGGAGGTGAGTGGAGATCAAAATGTGGGAGCTGGCTTGCCTGCGATAGCGGTGTATCAGCCAATCAAGCGTTGACTGACAGACCGCTATCGCAGGCAAGCCAGCTCCCACATTAGTATGGGGGCGCTGCAGGAATTGAGTCCGTCATTAAGGAGTGCCCATGCCCACTGAAGTTCGTCTCGCCCAAACCTCCGATGCCGAGGGCATCAGCCAGGTCATTCTGGCGGCCCTGCATGACAGCAATGCCCGGGATTATCCGGCTGATGTGATTGCGCGGGTGGCGAGCAACTTTACCCCCGAGGCGGTCCTGGGGTTGCTTGCTCGCCGAACGGTGCTGGTGGCGACGCAAGATAAAGTCATCGTCGCGACAGCGGCCCTCGATGGCAATGTGGTGCGCTCGGTGTTCGTCAATCCGGCGCTGCAAGGGCAGGGCATCGGGCGTTTGCTGATGATTGAACTCGAGTTGCGCGCCCGGGAAGCGGGAGTGACGACGCTGCATGTGCCGTCTTCGCTCACGGCCGAGCCGTTCTACACCAAGCTGGGTTTCCACACGGTGCGCGATGTCTACCATGGCAATGAGCGCACGCTGGTGATGGAGAAGGGGTTGTCATCCCGTCATCCCATCGGCGCCTATCGGGACCGTACGCATCGGGCGCAGGTGGTGGCGTTGTGGCAGGCGGCGTTTGGTTATGACGCGGCGCATAACCTGCCGAGCCTGGCGATCGACAAGAAGCTGGCGGTCAACGATGGGTTGTTCTTTGTGGCTACCGACAAGAAAGCGGTGATCGGCACCATTCTCGCCGGCTACGACGGGCATCGCGGCTGGCTGTATTCGGTGGCGGTGCATAACGATTACCGTCGCCAGGGCCTGGGCGCTTCGCTGGTGCGGCATGCGGAGCAGGCGCTGGCTGCGTTGGGCTGCATGAAGATCAACTTGCAGATCACCAGCGGCAATGATGCGGTGATGGGGTTTTATGAGGCGTTGGGTTATGGCGCTGAGCCGCGTATCAGCATGGGCAAGAAGATCCTGGAAAACATCCCGACGGATAAAGCCTGAACGTCGGTTTTCCAAACACTGAAATCAAATGTGGGAGCGGGCTTGCTCGCGAATGCGGTGTATCAGTCAATAAATCTGTCGACTGACACTCCGTATTCGCGAGCAAGCCCGCTCCCACAGTTTGGTTTTGCAGTGTTGCTTATACCTTGACGATCCAGCCTGCAGGCGCTTCAACGTCGCCGGACTGCACGCCGGTCAGCTCTTTGTAGAGCTTCTGGGTGACCGGGCCGACTTCTTTTTCGCTGTAGAACACGTGCAGCTTGTCTTTGTACTCGATGCCGCCGATCGGGGTGATCACGGCAGCGGTACCGCAGGCACCGGCTTCCTTGAAATCCGACAGCTTGTCGATCAGCACGTCGCCTTCAACCACTTCCAGGCCCAGGCGGGATTTGGCCAGCTCGATCAGCGACAGGCGGGTGATGCCTGGCAACACCGACGGCGAGTTCGGGGTGACGAACTTGTTGTCGTGGGTGATCCCGAAGAAGTTGGCCGAGCCGACTTCTTCGATTTTCGAGTGGGTGGCCGGGTCGAGGTAGATGCAGTCGGCGAAGTTGGCTTTTTTCGCCAGGGAACCAGGCATCAGGCTGGCGGCGTAGTTGCCACCGACCTTGGCTGCGCCGGTGCCGTTCGGTGCGGCACGGTCGTACCCGGAGATCAGGAAGTTGTGCGGGGTCAGGCCGCCCTTGAAGTAGGCGCCCACCGGGATGCAGAAGATCGAGAAGATGAACTCCGGCGCGGTACGCACGCCGATGTTGTCACCGGTGCCGATCACGAACGGGCGCAGGTACAGCGCGCCGCCGGTGCCGTACGGCGGGATGAACCGCTCGTTGGCACGGACTACTGCTTTACAGGCTTCGATGAAGGCGTCGGTTGGCACTTGTGGCATCAGCAGGCGACCACAGCTGCGCTGCATGCGCGCGGCGTTCTGGTCGGGGCGGAACAGGTTGATCGAACCGTCCTTGCAGCGGTAGGCCTTGAGGCCTTCAAAGCATTGCTGGCCGTAGTGCAGGGCGGTGGAGCCCTCGCTGATGTGCAGCACGTTGTCGTCGGTCAGGGTGCCTTCTTGCCAGGCGCCGTCCTTCCAGGTCTGGAGGAAACGCTTGTCGGTCTTGATGTAGTCAAAACCCAGCTTGTCCCAATTGATGCTTTCGTTACCCATGACACCCTCTATCTTTTGTCAACCGCCTGGTCGAAGGCAGGCTTATGGTTTATTTCTGGATGGGCGCAACAATACTTCATTCTTGGCTTGTGTGGGAGCGGGGTAGGTGGACCATTCGACATCCTGGTTGGCCGATCCACCGTCATCGCGGGCAAGCCCGGCTCCCACATTCGACCGTGTTGCCCTGTCGAATGCCGATCCCTTGTGGGAGCTGGCTTGCCTGCGATGGCGCCACCGCGGTCTCAAAGGTGCAATGCATGCCCCAGGGCCCGCAGGGCCGCTTCCTGTACCGCTTCGCCGAGGGTCGGGTGGGCGTGGATGGTGCCCGCCACGTCTTCCAGGCGTGATCCCATTTCCAGGCTCAGGCCGAAGGCCGTGGACAATTCCGAGACACCCACGCCCACCGCCTGCCAGCCGACGATCAGGTGATTGTCGCGGCGCGCCACTACCCGCACGAAGCCGGTTTTCGACTCCAGGGTCATGGCCCGGCCATTGGCGGCGAACGGGAAGCTCGACACGATGCAGTCCAGCCCGGCCGCCTTGGCCTCGTCCGGGGTCTTGCCGACCACCACCAGTTCCGGGTCGGTGAAGCACACCGCCGGGATTGCGGCCGGGTTGAATTCGCGGGATTTACCGCTGATCAGTTCCGCCACCATTTCGCCCTGGGCCATGGCGCGGTGTGCGAGCATCGGCTCACCGCTGAGGTCGCCGATGGCCCACACGTTGCGCATACTGGTCTGGCAACGGCTGTCGATCTTGATCGCCGAGCCGTTCATGTCCAGGTTCAAGGCTTCAAGGTTCCAGCCCTGGGTGTTGGGTTTGCGACCAACGGCAACCAGCACCTGGTCGGTTTCCAGCGACAGCGTCTCGCCGCTGGGGTCGCGCACTTGCAGGGTGTTGTTTTCAAAGCCGGTGACGCTGTGTTTCAGGAACACCTTCACCCCCAACTGCTTCAGGGATTCGGCCACCGGTTGGGTCAGTTCGGCGTCGTAGGCCGGCAGGATCCGGTCCTGAGCCTCAACCACGCTGACCTCGGCGCCGAGCTTGCGATAGGCAATCCCCAGCTCCAGGCCGATATAACCACCACCCACCACGATCAAGCGTTTAGGGATGCGTTTTGGCGCCAGGGCTTCGGTGGAGGAGATGATCGGCCCGCCAATCGGCAGCATCGGCAGGTTGACGCTTTTCGAGCCGGTGGCCAGCAGCAGGTGTTCACACTGGATGCGCTGGTCGCCGACGTCGACGGTCTTGCCGTCCACGACTTTGGCCCAGCCATGAATGACCTGGACCTTATGCTTTTTCAGCAGCGCCGCGACGCCGGTGGTCAGGCGGTCAACGATGCCGTCTTTCCATTCCACGCTTTTACCGATGTCCAGGGTCGGCACATCGACTTCGATGCCCAGCGGCGAACCCTGGCTGTGGTGCACGGTTTGCTGGAACTGTTCGGCGACATGAATCAGCGCCTTCGACGGAATGCAGCCGATATTCAGGCAGGTGCCGCCCAACGCTTGGCCTTCCACCAGGATGGTCGGGATGCCCAGTTGGCCGGCGCGAATCGCTGCCACGTAACCGCCAGGCCCGCCGCCGATAATCAGCAGCGTGGTGTGCAATGTTTGAGACATGGGTTACTCCAGGAACAGGCTGGCGGGTTGTTCGAGCAGGCCACGAATGGCCTGGATGAATTGCGCCGCGTCCATGCCATCGACCACCCGGTGATCGAAGGAGCTGGAGAGGTTCATCATCTTGCGGATCACGATCTGGCCCTTGATCACCATCGGCCGCTCGACAATGCGGTTGACGCCGACGATGGCCACTTCCGGCAGGTTCAGCACCGGGGTGCTGACGATCCCGCCCAATGCGCCCAGGCTGGTCAGGGTAATGCTCGAACCCGACAGCTCATCGCGACTGGCCTTGCCATTGCGCGCAGCATTCGCCAGACGATTGATCTCTTCCGCCGTGCCCCACAGGTTGCGGGCTTCGGCGTGACGCACCACCGGGACCATCAGGCCGACATCACTCTGGGTGGCGACGCCCACATGCACCGCTCCGAGGCGGGTGATGACCTGGGCTTCGTCGTCATAACGCGCGTTGATCTGCGGGTAGTCCCGCAGCGCCACGACCATGGCCCGCACCAGGAACGGCAGCAGGGTCAGCTTGCCGCGGGTGGCGCCGTGTTTCTCGTTGAGGTGCACGCGCAACTCGTCGAGGGCGGTGACATCGATTTCCTCGACGTAGCTGAAATGCGCGGCACGCCGGGTGGCGTCCTGCATGCGCTGGGCGATCTTGCGGCGCATGCCGATCACCGGGATTTGTTGCTCGTCGTTGCGTTCGGCGTACGGGTTGGAGGCACCGGAATTTTGCGCCGGACCCTGGAGCAAGTAAGCGTCCAGATCTTCATGCAGAATCCGGCCGGCCGGGCCTGAGCCCTGGACCAGTCGTAGCTGGATGCCAGCATCCAGCGCATGTTTGCGCACGGCCGGGGAGGCCAGCGGGCGGTCATCGGCCTCGCGGGCCACGGGCGCTTGCGCAGCCGCCACCGCAGGTTTGGCGGCCGGTTTGGTTTCAACCACCTGCGCGGCCTTGGCTTCGACTTTCGGTGCAGGAGCCGGTGCAGGCGCAGGCGCGACCTCTTCAACCACTGCCGACAACGCCGACTCCCTGGTATTGCCCGCGCCTTCCACTTCGATACTGATCAAAATACTGCCCACCGCCATGACTTCGCCCGGCTCGCCGCCGAGGGAAATCACCTTGCCGTGCACCGGCGAGGGAATGTCCACCATGGCCTTGTCGGTCATCACGTCCGCCAGCACCTGGTCTTCTACCACCAAGTCGCCGACCTTGACGTGCCATACCGACAATTCAACTTCTGCGATGCCTTCGCCAATGTCCGGCATCTTGATAACGTGCGTGCCCATTCAGACCTCCATAACCCGATGCAAAGCCGCGCCCACTCGGGTCGGGCCAGGGAAATACGCCCACTCTTGCGCGTGCGGGTAGGGGGTGTCCCAACCGGTGACGCGCTCGATCGGCGCTTCCAGGTAGTGGAAGCAATGCTCCTGCACCAGCGCCACCAGCTCGGCACCGAACCCGCAGGTACGGGTGGCTTCGTGAACGATCACGCAGCGACGGGTTTTCTTCACGGAGTTGACGATGGTTTCCAGGTCCAGCGGCCACAGGCTGCGCAGGTCGATGACTTCAGCATCGATGCCGGTTTCTTCAGCGGCGACTTGCGACACATACACGGTGGTGCCGTAGGTAAGGATGGTCACGTCCTTGCCCGGGCGGGCGATGGCGGCCACGTCCAGCGGCACGGTGTAGTAACCGTCCGGCACTTGCGCTTGCGGGTGCTTCGACCACGGGGTTACCGGACGGTCGTGGTGGCCGTCGAACGGGCCGTTATACAGGCGCTTGGGTTCGAGGAAGATCACCGGGTCATCGTTTTCGATGGAAGCGATCAGCAGGCCCTTGGCGTCGTAAGGGTTGGACGGCATCACCGTGCGCAGGCCGCAGACCTGGGTGAACACCGCTTCAATACTCTGGCTGTGGGTCTGGCCGCCGTAGATGCCGCCGCCGCACGGCATGCGCATGGTCAGTGGGGCAGTGAACTGGCCGGCCGAGCGGTAACGCAGGCGGGCCGCTTCGGAAATGATCTGGTCGGTGGCGGGGTATACATAATCGGCAAACTGAATCTCGGCCACCGGCCGCAGGCCATAGGCGCCCATGCCGACCGCCACGCCGACGATCCCGCTTTCGGAGATCGGTGCGTCAAATACCCGCGAGGTGCCGTACTTGTTCTGCAAGCCTTCGGTGCAACGGAACACGCCGCCGAAGTAACCGACGTCCTGGCCGAACACCACCACATTGTCGTCGCGCTCAAGCATCACATCCATGGCCGAGCGCAAGGCCTGGATCATGGTCATGGTCGTGGTGGTCATGGCGGTTTCCAGCTGGATATTGTTGTTGTGATCGTTCATGTCAGATCCCCAACTCTTGACGCTGGCGCTTCAAGTGCTCCGGCATCTCTTTATAAACGTCTTCGAACATGGTCGCGGCGCTTGGAATCTGGCCACCGGCCAGAGTGCCGTACTGTTCGGCTTCTTTCTGGGCTTTGATCACTTCCGCTTCAAGCTCGGCACTCACCGTCGCGTGTTCCTCTTCGGACCACTGACCAATCTTGATCAGGTGCTGCTTGAGGCGGGCAATCGGGTCGCCCAGCGGGAAGTGGCTCCAGTCGTCGGCGGGACGGTATTTGGACGGGTCATCGGAAGTGGAGTGTGGGCCGGCACGGTAGGTCACCCACTCGATCAGGGTTGGCCCCAGGTTGCGGCGGGCGCGTTCGGCGGCCCAGGCGGAGGCGGCGTACACCGCGACAAAGTCATTGCCGTCCACCCGCAGGGAGGCGATGCCGCAACCTACGCCGCGTCCGGCAAAGGTCGTGGCTTCACCGCCAGCGATGGCCTGGAAGGTGGAGATCGCCCACTGGTTATTCACTACGTTCAGGATGACCGGCGCCCGGTACACGTGGGCGAAGGTGAGGGCGGTGTGGAAGTCGGATTCAGCGGTGGCGCCGTCGCCGATCCAGGCTGAGGCAATCTTGGTATCGCCCTTGATCGCCGAGGCCATGCCCCAGCCCACGCCCTGTACGAATTGGGTGGCGAGGTTGCCGGAAATCGTGAAGAAGCCGAAGTCTTTTACCGAGTACATGATCGGCAACTGGCGGCCCTTGAGCGGATCGCGCTCGTTGGACAGCAGTTGGCAGATCAGGTCCACCAGCGGCACTTCCCGGGCCATCAGGATGCTTTGCTGGCGATAGGTGGGGAAGCACATGTCGTCGATGTTCAAGGCCAGGGCCTGGGCGCTGCCGATGGCTTCTTCGCCGAGGCTTTGCATGTAGAACGACATTTTTTTCTGACGCTGGGCGACCACCATGCGGTTGTCGAAGATCCGGGTCTTGAGCATGGCACGCATGCCCTTGCGCAGAATTTCGACTGGCACACCTTCAGCCCACGGGCCGAGGGCCTGGCCCTGATCGTCGAGCACGCGAATCAGGCCTTTGGCCAGGTCGGCGGTGTCGGCGGGTTCTACGTCAATTGGGGGTTTGCGCACCGTGCCTGCGTCAGTCAGGCGCAGGTAGGTAAAGTCGGTTTTGCAGCCTGGGCGGCCTGAGGGTTCAGGGACGTGCAGGCGCAGTGGTTCATACTGCTGAGTCATGGCTTTCTACGCTCTATCTTGTGAATTTCTTGTAGTGGGCGCGGTAGCTGACAATCCGTCTCCGGATAGGAGAAATCTTGTCCTACAACAATCATAGGCTCGGCTCAGGAGAATATTTATCTCTGTTTCGTTGCGTTGGAGATCATTTGGGGATAAAAAAACTGCATAAACATAATAAACAGGTGGTTTTGTCTCATGCGCAAACTGGACCGTATCGATATCGGCATTCTGAACGCCCTTCAGGAGAACGCCCGCATCACCAACGCCGACCTGGCCCGCTCGGTCAACCTGTCGCCCACGCCGTGTTTCAACCGGGTCAAGGCGATGGAAGAACTGGGGCTGATTCGCGACCAGGTGACGCTGCTGGACGCCGACCTGCTGGGGCTGCACGTCAATGTGTTCATCCACGTCAGCCTGGAAAAGCAGAACGAATTGGCATTGCAGCAATTCGAAGGGGCGATTTCGGATCGCCCAGAAGTGATGGAGTGCTACCTGATGGCCGGCGACCCCGACTATTTGATTCGGGTGCTGGTGCCGACCATCCAGTCCCTGGAGCGCTTCATGATGGACTTTTTGACCAAGGTCCCGGGTGTCGCCAACATCCGCTCCAGTTTTGCCCTCAAGCAAGTGCGCTACAAAACCGCACTGCCACTACCGGCCAACGGCATCAATCTCGGTTAATACACCCTGTTCATAAACAACACAGCTCAACTGTGGGAGCCGGGCTTGCCCGCGATGGCGGAGTATCAGTCACCAGATGCGCTGTCTGACACACCGCTATCGCAGGCAAGCCAGCTCCCCCAATTGGCAGTGCATTTCAAAGCTGGTTGAGCGGAATCTTCAGATACACCACACCGTTGGCTTCGGCCGGCGGCATCACCCCGGCCCGCACATTCACCTGGATCGCCGGCAACAACAGCGTCGGCATGCCCAACCCGGCATCCCGAGTGGTGCGCATCTCGACAAACGCCGCCTCATCCACCCCGTCATGCACATGAATATTGCCTGCCCGCTGTTCAGCCACTGTGGTCAGGCACTTGGCGGCGCGTCCTTCAGGCGGATAGTCATGGCACACGTACAACCGGGTCTGCGGCGGGAACGCCAACAACTTGCGCATCGACGCGTATAACTGGCGCGCATCGCCACCGGGGAAATCGCAGCGCGCCGTGCCCACATCCGGCATGAACAGCGTGTCGCCCACCAGAATCAACTGGTCATCAATCAGGTAAGCCATGTCCGCCGGTGTATGCCCCGGCACATGCAGCGCCTGGGCCTTCAGGTTGCCGATGTGAAACACCTCATCCGGCGCAAACAGATGGTCGAACTGCGACCCGTCCACCCGAAACTCCGGTTCCAGGTTGAACAGGTTCTTGAACACCCCCTGCACCTTGCTGATGGACTCGCCAATCGCGATCTTGCCCCCCAACTGCCGACGCAAATACGGCGCCGCCGACAAGTGATCCGCATGGGCATGGGTTTCGAGCAACCACTGCACCTGTAAGCCATGCTCGCGCACAAACGCGACCACCTTGTCCGCCTGGTCGGTACCGGTGCGTCCGGAGGCCGGGTCGTAATTGAGCACCGAATCAACGATGGCGCACGGGCCACCGTCCGTTTCATAGACGACGTAGGTGTAGGTCGACGACGCCTCGTCCAGAAAGGATTGAATCAACGCTGGCATGACGGTTGTCCCAAATAAGTAGTTACAATCACTTTACGTTTACACATAATGTTTTGAGCTTAAGTGACAGAGAGAGCCACACGCAAATGGAATCGAACCTGAGTGAAGGCGAAGTCGCGCAATTGCGTGCCTCCGCGTCCAAGGCCTGCGCCTTGCTCAAGGCCCTGGCCAATGAAGACCGGCTGTTGATTCTCTGCCAGTTGACCCAGGGCGAGCGCAACGTTGGCGAGCTGGAAACCATGACCGGTGTGCGTCAACCAACGCTGTCTCAACAGTTGGGCATCCTGCGGGACGAAGGGTTGGTGGCCACCCGTCGGGAAGGCAAATACATTTTCTACGGGCTTGCCAGCCACGAAGTGATTCAAGTGATGAAGACGCTGTCCGGGCTGTATTGCGGCGCCGTGATAAAAAGCTGGGCGTGACGCCGTACGGCAACGACCCTTGTGTGCACTTTTAAAAGAAAGGCCATAGACCATGAACGACCAACACTGGGGACCTACCATCAGTGGCGATATCGTTGTCATCGGTGGCGGCTCGGCAGGCATCGGCCTGCTGGCCAGCCTGCTCAAGCGCGACCCGCACCTGAATATCATCCTGATCGAACCCAGCGACCACCACTACTACCAGCCGGCCTGGACCTTGGTGGGCGGCGGCGCCTATGACGTCAAAAAGACCGTGCGCCCCATGGCCGACGTGCTGCCCAACGGCGTCACCTGGATCCAGGCGGCCGTCAGCGAATTACTGCCCGACGAGCACACCCTGGTGCTCGACAGCGCCCAGCGAGTGACCTGGAAAAACCTGATTGTGTGCCCGGGCCTGCGCCTGGCCTGGGAAAAGATCGAAGGCCTGCAAGAGACCCTCGGCCAGCATGGCGTAACGTCCAACTACAGCTACGAGCACGCCGCCTACACCTGGCAGCTGGTGCAGCAACTCAAAAATGGCAAGGCGCTGTTCACCCAGCCGGCCATGCCGATCAAATGTGCCGGCGCCCCGCAAAAAGCCATGTACCTGTCATGCGATCACTGGCTCCGGCAGGGTGACCTGAAAAACATCAAGGTCGAATTCAACCTGGCCGGTGCCGCCTTGTTTGGCGTGGCCACCTTCGTCCCGCCGCTGATGAAGTACGTTGAAAAGTACGCCGCACAACTGGCGTTCAACTCCAACCTGATCAAGGTCGACGGCCCCGCGCGCAAGGCCTGGTTCGAGATCAAGGACGCCGAAGGCAATGTGCGCGTCGAAGAGAAAACCTTCGACCTGCTGCACGTCGTCCCACCGCAGGTCGCCCCGGACTTTATCCGCAACAGCCCCTTGGCTGATGCCGCCGGCTGGTGCGAAGTCAACCCCCATAGCCTGCAACACCTGCGCTACCCGCACATCTTCGGCCTCGGCGATGTGTGCTCCACCACCAACGCCAAGACCGCAGCGGCCGTGCGCAAGCAAATTGTGGTGGTGGCGGAAAACCTGCTGGCCCTGCGCAAACAGGCTCCTTTGCCCCTCAAGTACGACGGCTATGGCTCCTGCCCGCTGACCGTGGAGAAGGGCAAGGTGGTGCTGGCAGAGTTCGGCTATGGCGGCAAGTTGCTGCCGACCTTTCCCCTCGACCCGACCGTGGCACGGCGTTCGGCGTGGTTTCTCAAGGCGAGCTTCCTGCCGTGGTTCTACTGGAACGGCATGCTCAAGGGCCGCGAGTGGCTGACCCGTCTGGCCAAGGTGGATTGAGGCAACCCTATGCTGCTGGCAAGTTTTCTGGGCGTGTTGATGGGGTTGGTCATGGGCCTGACCGGCGCCGGGGGCGGCATTCTTGGTGTCCCGGCTCTTGTATTGGGGCTGGGGTTGACCATGACCCAGGCCGCACCCGTGTCGTTGTTCGCGGTGGGTGCCGCCGCCGCCGTGGGGGCTATCGATGGCTTGCGCCATGGCCTGGTGCGTTACCGCGCGGCGCTGCTGATTGCGCTGCTCGGCGCACTGTTTTCGCCGCTGGGGGTGTTCTTCGCCCATCAGATGTCTGAGAAAGTCCTGATGGGCCTGTTCAGCGCGCTGATGGTGCTGGTGGCCTGGCGCATGCTGCAACGGGAGAAGCTTGAGGCCGGGCCGAGCGACCATGGCACCGCGTCGTGGGGCCAGAAGAACTGCATGCTCAATCAACAGACCGGACGCTTTTCCTGGACCGCTAAATGCACCGCCACACTGGCGGCCCTCGGCGCAGTGACCGGTGCGGTCTCGGGCTTGCTCGGTGTGGGCGGCGGCTTCCTGATCGTGCCGGCGTTCAAGCAACTGACCGATGTGCAGATGCGCGGCATCGTCGCCACCTCGCTGATGGTGATCAGCCTGATCTCGTTGATCGGTGTGATCGGCGCGTTTCATGCCGGGGTCAATATCGAGCCGATGGGCTGGGTGTTTATCGGTTCGAGCATTGTCGGCATGTTGGCGGGGCGGCGCCTGTGCTCGGTGATCAACGCGCGCACCTTGCAGGTGGGTTTTGCCACCCTGTGTGTACTGGTGGCGGCGGGCATGCTGTTTCGGGCCCTCATGCAGGTGCCTTGAAATGCACGGGTATCAGCGCCGCAGGTAGGCACCGAAGTCGATGTCCCCGGCGCTGAGAATCGCCTGCACCCGATTGTGCACGTTCAACTTGCGCAGGATCGCCGAGACATGGGCCTTCACGGTGGTCTCGGCAATATCCAGGCTATAGGCAATTTGCTTGTTCGAGTCGCCCTTGGTCATCCGTTCCAGCACCAGCAATTGCTTGCGGGTCAGGGCTTGCAGCAGCTCCGGCGCAAGCCCCAGGCAATCATTCATGCGCCGTTGCCCGCCGATTTTCTGGCTGCGAATAATCTCCGGCGGCAAATACACATTGCCGTTGAGAATCTGTTGGATCGCTTCGGTCATCTGCAGCCTGGGCGAGGACTTGGTGATAAACCCCACCGCGCCATAGGTGATGGCTTGCAGCACGACCTGCTTGTCCTGCTCGGCAGACACGATCACCACCGGAATCGTCGGCGACTCGTTGCGCAGGTTGATCAGGCCATTGAGGCCGTGCATGCCCGGCATGTTCAGGTCCAGCAGGATCAGATCCAGGTCGTCGTGCTCCTGGCTCAGGGCCAGGGCGCTGTCCAGGTCGCCGGTTTCCATCACTTCGCTGCCCGGGAACCCGTCGCTGATGACGTTGTGGATCGCCTCGCGAAACAGTGGGTGATCGTCGGCTATCAGAATTTTGTACATGGACGTTCGCCTTATTATTTTTGCTTATTCAAGCAGGTCCGATCCATAGGGGCATGCGCCCATTACATGCCAGTCTCGATCCCTTGGGAATGCGACGATAGAGAGGGGAATCAGTACCAAAGTAGTAGATCGTGCCGTGCGTCGCGGTTCCAGGGCTACCCATTGGTCTGATTGCATTCAGTGCCGGATGGGTTAGTGTGGAGTGCATCTTCCAGAATAATAAAAACAGGCTTACCAATGAGCCCGAACCTGAGTCTCCTGCGTAAATTCGTTTCCCCTGAAATCATCTTTGGCGCCGGCTGCCGGCACAACGTAGGCAACTATGCCAAGACCTTTGGCGCGCGCAAGGTGCTGGTGGTCAGCGATCCCGGCGTGGTTGCTGTCGGCTGGGTGGCCGATGTCGAGGCCAGCCTGCAAGCCATCGGCATCGACTACTGCCTGTACACCGCCGTTTCGCCGAACCCCCGGGTTGAAGAAGTGATGCTCGGCGCCGAGGTCTACCGTGAAAACCATTGCGACGTGATCGTCGCCGTCGGTGGCGGCAGCCCGATGGACTGCGGCAAGGCCATCGGCATCGTGGTCGCCCATGGCTGCAGCATCCTCGAATTCGAAGGCGTCGACACTATCCGCGTGCCGAGCCCGCCGCTGATCCTGATCCCGACGACCGCTGGCTCCTCGGCGGATGTCTCGCAGTTCGTGATCATTTCCAACCAGCAGGAGCGCATGAAGTTCTCCATCGTCAGCAAGGCGGTGGTGCCCGATGTCTCACTGATCGACCCGGAAACCACGGCGAGCATGGACCCGTTTCTCTCGGCCTGTACCGGCATCGATGCGCTGGTGCATGCCATCGAGGCCTTCGTGTCCACCGGCCACGGCCCGCTGACCGATCCCCACGCGCTGGAAGCCATGCGTCTGATCAATGGCAACCTGGTGCAGATGATCGCCAACCCCGGCGACATCGCCCTGCGGGAGAAAATCATGCTGGGCAGCATGCAGGCCGGGCTGGCGTTTTCCAACGCGATCCTCGGCGCCGTGCATGCCATGTCCCACAGCCTTGGAGGCTTTCTCGACCTGCCCCATGGCCTGTGCAACGCGGTGCTGGTGGAACATGTGGTGGCGTTCAACTACAGCGCGGCACCGGAGCGTTTCAAGGTGATTGCCGAGACCTTCGGCATTGATTGCCGGGGCCTCAACCACCGGCAAATCTGCGGCCGGCTGGTGGACCATTTGATCGCCTTGAAGCATGCGATCGGCTTCCATGAAACCCTCGGCCTGCATGGGATTCGAGTGGCGGACATTCCCTTTCTGTCGCAGCACGCCATGCACGACCCGTGCATCCTCACCAACCCGCGTGAATCCAGCCAGCGTGACGTCGAGGTCGTCTATGGCGAAGCTCTCTGACGATCAGCAACGGGCACTCGCGGGGCTGCTGGGGCTGGGCAACCACTCGGCGCGCAAGAGTCATTACCCCGAACTGACCGCGCGCCTCGACGAGCTGGAAGCCGAGCGCAATCGCTACATCCGCCTCAACGACGAATTGGAGCAGCGGGTCGCGGCGCGTACCGACGAGTTGCTGGAAGCCAACCGCAACCTGCAACAGCAAATCGCCCAGCGCGAGAAGATCGAACAGGACCTGCGCGATGCCCGGGATGCCGCCCAGGCCGCCAACCGCAGCAAGGACAAATACCTTGCCGCCGCCAGTCATGACCTGCTGCAACCCCTCAACGCCGCGCGCTTGCTGATCTCCACCCTGCGTGAGCGCAACTTGCCCAGCGTCGAACACGTGTTGGTGGAGCGCACCCACCAGGCCCTGGAAGGCGCCGAGGATTTGCTCACCGACTTGCTGGATATTTCGCGGCTCGATCAAGCGGCGGTCAAGCCGGACATCGCCCTGTACCGTCTCGACGAACTGTTCGCACCGCTGGTCTCGGAATTCCAGTCGGTGGCCGCGGCGTCCGGGCTGAACCTGAGGGCGCATACAGGTCGTTACGCAATCAACACCGACCTGCGGCTGGTGACGCGGATCCTGCGCAACTTCCTCAGCAACGCCTGCCGCTACACGAGCGCGGGTACCATCCTGCTGGGCGCCCGCCGCCGGGGTGAGCGGTTGCGCCTGGAGGTGTGGGACACCGGGCGCGGAATTGCGGCGGACCGTCTGGACGCCATCTTCCTGGAGTTCAATCAACTGGACGTAGGCCGCGCCGCCGACCGCAAGGGCGTGGGACTGGGGTTGGCGATTGTCGAGCGTATCGCCGAGGTCCTCGGTTATCCGGTGGCGGTGCGTTCGTGGCCGGGGCGCGGTTCGATGTTCAGCATCGAAGTCCCCATCAGCGAGGACATGCCGCTGCCCATCAGCGTGGTGGCCGCGCAACCGAGCACCGGCAACCCGCTGCCGGGGCGCCGCCTGCTGGTGCTGGACAACGAAGTCAGCATCCTCGACAGCATGAGCGCGCTGCTTGGGCAGTGGGGCTGCGAGGTGGTCACTGCGACCGATCAGGCAGGCGCAATGGTTGCGTTGCAGGGCAGGGCACCGGAGCTGATTCTCGCGGACTATCACCTGGACCATGGCGTGGTGGGCAGTGAGGTGGTGCACCAGTTGCGCGAGCATTTTGGCCGCAGGATTCCGGCAGTGATTATTACCGCCGACCGCACCGACCAATGCCGCCGTGCCTTGCAGCGGCTGGATGCGCCATTGCTCAACAAGCCGGTCAAACCCGGCAAGTTGCGGGCGGTGTTGACCCAGCTATTGGCCTAGCCACTTGATACCCGTCAACACCGGGCGTGACGCTTTGCCTCATGCTGTGGGCCTGATTTAAAGGCCGACGGAGAACCCCATGAGTGCCCCTGCAACAACTGCTGCTTCATTCAAGTTGCCCCTGGGCCTGGTGGCCGGCGTGCTGGTGATGGTCGGCGTGTTGCTGTTGCCGTTGCCGGCCGACTTGCCGGTGGCCGGGCACCGGATGCTGGCGATCCTCGCGTTTGCGGTGGTGGTGTGGATCACCGAAGCGGTCTCTTATGAGGCTAGCGCGATCATGATCACCTCATTGATGGCTTTTTTGCTCGGTACTGCGCCGTCGCTGCAAGACCCCACGCACCTGATCGGCTCCAGCCCAGCCATCAGCATGGCGTTGACGGGGTTTTCCAACCCGGCATTGGCACTGGTGGCGGGTGCGTTGTTTATCGCGGCAGCCATGACCCATACCGGCCTGGACCGGCGCATCGCATTGGTCACCCTGACGCGCGTGGGGACCAGCACGCGGGGAATTCTCGTCGGGGCAATTGCCGTGACCATCCTCCTCAGCCTGGTGGTGCCCAGCGCGACGGCGCGCAGTGCGTGTGTGGTGCCGATCATGATGGGGGTGGTTGCGGCGTTCGGCGTGGACAAGCGTTCGAATATCGCGGCCGGGATCATGATCGTCGTGGCTCAGGGCACGAGCATCTGGAACGTCGGGATTCAGACGGCGGCGGCGCAGAACCTGCTGACGGTTGGCTTCATGGATAAGATGCTGGGGCAGCGGGTGTCGTGGATCGACTGGCTGATCGCCGGGGCGCCGTGGGCAGTGATCATGTCGGCGGTGTTGTTGTTTTTGGTGTTGAAGCTGCTGCCGCCGGAGAGTGACAGCATTCCCGGGGGCAAGGAGGCGGTGGCGCAATCGCTGGTGGATATCGGGCCGATGACGGGGCCGCAGAAGCGGTTGCTGACGGTGTCGGTATTGCTCTTGCTGGCGTGGGCCACCGAGGGACGACTGCACAGCTTTGATACGACTTCGACGACCTACGCCGGGTTGGTGTTTTTGCTGATGCCGGGGATTGGGGTGATGACCTGGAAGGATGTGCAGTCGCGGATTCCGTGGGGCACGGTGATTGTGTTCGGGGTGGGTATCAGCCTGGGTACGGCGTTGCTGACGACCCAGGCGGGGCAGTGGCTGGGTGCGCAGGTGGTGGCGCATACCGGGTTGGATCAGGTGGGGCCGCTGGGGGTGTTTGCGATTCTGGGGGCGTTTTTGATTGTGATTCATTTGGGGTTTGCCAGTGCCACGGCGTTGACCTCGGCGTTGTTGCCGATTTTGATTGCGGTGTTGCAGACGCTGCCCGGGGAGTTCAGTCGGCTGGGGATGACGATGTTGCTGGGGTTTGTGATGAGCTACGGGTTTATCCTGCCCATCAATGCGCCGCAGAACATGGTGTGTTTGGGGACCGGCACGTTTACGGCGCGGCAGTTTGCCAAGGTCGGGATTTTGGTGACGTTGATTGGGTATGGGTTGATGTTGGTGTTTGCGGCTACGTATTGGAGTTGGTTGGGGTGGGTTTGAGGGGGGTAGGTGTACATATCCGTTATTTAGGTAACGGCGTCCTGCCGGTTTACCCGCTCCGCACTGCCTGCGTTCGGCCTCGGGCTTATTGGGGCAGTCAGATCAAGATCAAAAGCAAGAGCACAGCGGCCTCCCGGCCGGCTTGAGTGTTAAAAGCAAAGACAAAATCCAGAGCGAAAGCCAAATCTGAAGCTGATGCAGCTCTGCTTTTCTGTGGGAGCTGGCTTGCCTGCGATGCAGACAACTCGGTTTTTCAGACACACCGAGGTGATGCCATCGCAGGCAAGCCAGCTCCCACATTTGACCGTGCCCGCTTCGTAATGCCGGAGTGCGGGCACACCGAGCCTAAGCCAGGTGCCGAGTGATGGGGCAAGAGCGTTTTGCTTACTTTTGCGCTGTTCAAAAGTGAGCCGCTGTAAGAGCGGAACCATAAGCCGCCGTTACCGCAGCAACGGATATACACCCCAACCGCCCAAATCCCTCCCAAGATGGCAAGTTGAACTCCACTCAGGTTTACTACTCCCTGAGTAACCGTTCCGCCGGCCCCGAACGCCGGTCATCAAGGCCACCGAATGGACAAATACACCCCCCACACCTGGCAGCCCCACGAGCGCCCGAGCCTGCCGGGCTCGCCGTCGACGCCGCTGCATTCCACCCGCAAACGCTGGGCATACGCCTTGGTCGGCGTGCTGGTGGCAATCACCGGCGGTCTCGGCAACTCGCTGGTGATCGCCAACCTGGTGTACCTGCAAGGCGCCTTGGGCGCCACCACCGCAGAAATGGCCTGGCTCCCCGCCGCCTATGTCATGACCAACGTCTCCATGAACCTGCTGCTGGTCAAGTTCCGCCAGCAATTTGGTCTGCGCGCTTTCACCGAAGTGTTCCTGGTGCTCTACGCCCTGGTCACCTTCGGCCACCTGTTCGTCAACGACCTCAGCTCGGCCATCGCCGTACGCGCGGCCCACGGCATGGTCGGCGCCGCCCTCAGCTCCCTGGGCCTGTACTACATGATCCAGGCCTTCCCTGCGAAATGGCGGATGAAGGCCCTGGTCCTCGGCCTGGGCACCGCGCAACTGGCACTGCCCCTGGCCCGACTGTTCTCCGAAGACCTGCTGCAAATCGCCGAATGGCGCGGCCTCTACCTGTTCGAACTGGGCATGGCCCTGACCTGCCTGGGCTGTGTATTCCTGCTCAAGTTGCCCCCGGGCGACCGCTTCAAGACCTTCGAAAAACTCGACTTCCTGACCTTCGCCATCCTCGCCACCGGCGTCGCCTTGCTCTGCGCCGTGCTGTCCCTGGGGCGTATCGACTGGTGGCTGGAAGCCCCGTGGATCGGCGTCGCATCGGCCTGTTCGCTGGTGCTGATCATGGCCGGCCTGGCCATCGAACATAACCGCTCCAACCCGTTGCTGATGACCCGTTGGCTCGGCAGCGGGGCAATGATTCGCCTGGCGTTGGCGGTGGTGCTGATTCGCATGGTGCTTTCGGAGCAGTCCACCGGCGCCGTGGGCTTCATGCAGATGCTGAACATGAGCAACGAGCAGATGCGCACGCTGTACTGGGTGATGCTGGCGGGAGCGATTGCCGGCCTTGCCGTCAGCGCGTTGACCATCAACCCGGCGCACCTGTTGATGCCATTGATCATCTCCTTGGCTTTCATGGCCACAGGGTCGGTAATGGACAGCTTCTCCAGCAACCTCACGCGCCCGCAAAACATGTACATCAGCCAGTTCCTGCTAGGCTTTGGCGGCACGTTCTTCCTCGGGCCGACCATGGTGTTGGGCACGAAAAACGTGCTGACCAACCCCAGGAACCTGGTGAGTTTCTCGGTGTTGTTCGGGATCTGCCAGAACCTCGGCGGCCTGATCGGCGCGGCATTGCTGGGTACGTTCCAGATCGTGCGGGAAAAATTCCATTCCAGCATGATCGTCGAACACCTGACCTTGCTCGACCCGCGTGTGGCAGCGCGTGTAGCCAGTGGCGGCTCGGCCTATGGCGGGGTGATCGCCGACCCTGAGTTGCGTAACCTGATGGGGATTCGCAGCCTGGCCACCGCGGCCACTCGCGAGGCGAATGTGATGGCCTATAACGATGTATTCATGCTGATCGCGATCATCGCCATACTCACCATGATCTGGATTTTTATCCGCAGCCTCTGGCTGATGAGTACCACTAAAGCTGCCGCCAGTGCAGCGCCTCCCGTTCAACCCAGCGGCGCACTTTCTTCATGACCGAACCGACGACGACCACCACCAACGCCATCGCTTCCACGCCGGAAGGCACCGCGCCGCCGAGCATGCCGGCCACCGAACCGCGCTCCCTGCGGGTGCGCATCATCTCTTCCATGGGCTTTGCCGCGATTGCGATTATCGGCGTGCTGATCGTGCTCTACGCCTGGCAATTGCCGCCCTTCAGCAGCGCCGTGGAAACCACCGAGAATGCCCTGGTGCGTGGCCAGGTGACGATCATCGGGCCGCAGCTCAGCGGCTACGTGTATGAAGTGCCGGTGACGGACTTCCAGTACGTCAAGGCCGGGGATTTGCTGGTGCGCCTCGATGACCGCATCTACAAGCAGCGGTTGGATCAGGCCCTGGCGCAACTGGCGGTGCAGCAGGCGTCCCTGGCCAATGTGGTGCAGCAACGCAACAGTGCCGAGGCGACCATCAAGCTGCGTCAGGCCGCCTTGGCCGACAGTCAGGCCCAGGCGCGCAAGAGCACCGCTGACCTGCGCCGCAACGAAGAGTTGATCAGCGACGGTTCGGTGTCCAAGCGCGATCTGGACGTGACCCGTGCCGCCAATGCGCAAACCATCGCAGCCGTGGCCCAGGCCCAGGCCAGCCTGGAAATCGCCCGGCAGGATTTGCAGACAGTGATCGTCAATCGCGGTTCGTTGGAGGCGGCGGTGGCCAATGCCGATGCGGCGGTGGAACTGGCGCGTATCGACCTGTCGAACACCCGCATCATCGCCCCGCGTGACGGGCAACTGGGCCAGATTGGCGTGCGCCTCGGGGCCTACGTCAACAGCGGCGCACAGTTGATGGCGCTGGTGCCGAACCAGCTGTGGGTGATTGCCAACATGAAAGAAACCCAGATGGACAACGTGCAGGTCGGCCAGCCGGTGACCTTCACCGTGGATGCCCTGGACCATCGCAAGTTTCACGGCACGGTGCAGCGTATTTCGCCGGCGACCGGGTCGGAGTTCAGCCTGTTGCAGGCGGATAACGCCACCGGCAACTTTGTGAAGATCGCCCAGCGAGTGCCGGTGCGGATCACCGTCGACCCGGGGCAGGAGCAGAGTGAACGGCTGCGGCCGGGGTTGTCGGTGGTGGTGAGTATCGACACGGCGGGGCGCCTCAAAAACACCCCGCCCTGACACACCGGAAGTCTCCATTGTGGAATGCAATCAATGTGGGAGCTGGCTTGCCTGCGATGGCATCACCTCGGTGTACCTGAAAGACCGAGTTGCCTGCATCGCAGGCAAGCCAGCTCCCACATGGGTTTTGTGTCGCTAGAGGGAGCTGTATTGCAGGCTGAAACTCAGTTCTGCCGACTGGCCCTGTTCCAACAGCTTCAACCCCGGCCTGCCCGGCAGGTGATGGGCATTCACCGGATGACTCACCGGCTCGAAGCAGAAAAAATCCAGCCCCGGCGGGCAGTACAGCAGGTAGTAGTCGCTGCCGGTGGCCTGGCATTCCAGGGTGTAACCTAAGTCTGGCTGCTGGATGACGCAGCGCCCGTCCCACTGGCAAAAACCGTTGTCCACCAGCGCCTCGGGCAACGACTTGAGTTGTTGGAAATCCCACTCGGCGGGCACGGCAGCCAGGCCTGTCGGCAATTTCGATGCATCACTCATCCATACTTGCCCAGCCTTGGCCTGCAATTGCGTGCCGGGCTTGCGGGGCAGATACGGATGCAATCCCAGCCCATGCCACGCCGCTTTTTCCGCCAGATGGGTGACGCGCAACGTGATGCTCAACCTGCCGTCCTTCAACTGAACCCGCTGCTCGGCGCGATACGCAAAGGGGGTTCTGCTGTCCAGTTGCAGCACCACCTCATCCAGCGCCTGGCTGACCACGTGCCACGCCTGCTGCCAGGCGCTGCCATGAATCGGCAGCGGGTCCAGCGGGCTGTTGGGTTCGAGTGCCAACCACCCAGACGGGTTATCAAAGCCACCCTCGGCCACCCGGTTCGACCAGGGCGCCAGCGGGAAGCCCCCCAGCTTGCCCGGCAAACCGGTGGCCAGTGCTTGTTGATCGGTAGGGCGCAGCAAGGGTTCGCCGCTGCTGCGCACGGTCCAGTTGACGAGGCTGCCACCCAACGCTGGCGCCAGCGTCAGGTGGGTGAGGTTGTCTTCGAGTTCAAGCATCAGCGCACCCTTGATCGTTCCCACGCTCTGCGTGGGAATTCATCCTGTGACGCTCTGCGTCACGGTTTTAAGAGCGGACGCAGAGCGTCCATGGCGGCGTTCCCACGCAGAGCGTGGGAACGATCAGTTCATAACACCAGCCCGGGCAACCACAACGACAACGCCGGAATGTAGGTCACCGCCATCAGCACCAGAAACAGTACGCCATAAAACGGCAGCAGCGCCTTCACGGTCTTCTCGATACTGACCTTGCCCACCGCCGCCCCCACAAACAGCACCGCGCCCACCGGCGGGGTGATCAGGCCGATCCCGAGGTTCACCAGCATGATCATGCCGAAATGCACCGGGTCGACGCCGATGCCCAGCACGACCGGCAACAGGATCGGCGTGAGGATCAAAATCAGCGGCGCCATGTCCATCACCGTGCCCAGCAACAGCAGCATGGCGTTGATGCACATCAGGATCACATAGCGGTTGTCCGACAGGGTCAGGAACATCGTGGTGATTTTCGCCGGGATCTGCATCAGGGTCATGATGTAGCCGAAGCTGGCGGCGAACGCGATCAGGATCATCACGATGGAAATGGTGCGCACCGTACGGTGCATCAGCTTGGGCAACTCGCTCCATTTGTAGTCACGGTAGATGAACATGGTCACGAAGAACGCCCACAACACGGCGATCGCCGCCGACTCGGTGGCGGTGAAGATACCCGACAGAATCCCGCCAAGAATGATCACCATGGCTATCAGGCCCCACAAGGCGTCGGCGCAGATTTTCAGTGCCTGTTTCAGAGGAATCACTTCGCCTTTGGGGTAGTTGCGTTTTTTCGCGAAGATCAGGCACAGCACCATCAGGCACGCGCTCATCAGCAGGCCCGGGACCACGCCGGCCATGAACAGCGAGGCGATGGACACGGTGCCGCCGGCCGCCAGGGAGTAGAGCACCGAGTTGTGGCTGGGGGGCGTCAGCAAGGCTTGCACCGAGCCGCTCACGGTGACGGCGGTGGCGAATTCACGGGGATAGCCCTGGCGTTCCATTTCCGGAATCAGCACCGAACCGACGGAGGCCGTATCGGCCACCGACGAGCCGGAGATCGCACCAAAAAACGTCGAGGCCATGATGTTCACCAGGGACAGGCCGCCGCGTACAAAGCCCACCAGCACCCCGGCAAATGCCACCAGCCGTCGAGACATGCCACCCTCGGCCATGATCGCCCCGGCCAGCACGAAGAACGGAATCGCCATCAGCGAAAACTTGTTCACTCCGCCGGCCACCTGAATCATCAGGGCCTGGAACGGAATGTCGATCCACCACGCGCCGATCAGCGCAGAAAGCCCCAGAGCGTAGGCCACCGGCATGCCAATCAGGATCAAGGAGATAAAGCTGCCCAACAGAATCAATGCGTCCATTCAGGCAGCCCCTTCACTTTCTTCAACCAGGTCGAAGCGCACCACCCTGCGGTTGCTCTGGTCACCCAGCAGGAGTTTTTCCAGCACAAAAATCAGCGTCAGCAAGCCGCCAATCGGGATCGGCATATAGGTGATGCCCACCCGCAAGGTCGGCATGGCGCTCATGAACTGGTTCCAGGTGGACAGGCACAATTTGCTGCCCCAGATCGTCATGAACAGGCAGATGGTGCCCATCAGCAATTGCGAGAGGATGCCGACGATCTGGCGCTGGCCAGGCGGCAGGCGGTCGGTGACCATGGCCACCGACATATGCGCCCCGGCGCGGTAACTGGCGGCGGCGCCGACAAAGGTGAACACCAGCATCAGCAGGATGGCGGTGGGCTCCGGCCAGCTGGAGCCGGTGCCGAGGACGTAGCGGGCGAAGATGCCCCAGGGGATGATCAGCGCGACGCCGAGAACGGCGAGGCCGGCGACCCAGATGCAGCTCATGTAAATGCGGTCGTTGATGCGCAGCAGTAAATTCTTCATGGTGTTCACCGTGACCGGGCGCGTCGATGCCGACCGCGCCGGGCCTTATCTATGAGAGGCGGTTGGGTTACTCGACGGCTTCGATGCGCTTGATCAGGTCGGCGTAAGGCGCGCCGTACTTGTCGCGGATCGAAGCGGTGGCCTCATAGAACGGTTTTTTGTCGATGTCGATGAACTCAACGCCAGCAGCCTTGAGCTTGGCTTCACTGCTGGCGGACTTGGTGTCCCACAGCTCGCGTTCCTGGATCTGCGCGGCCTTGGCGGTGTTTTTTACCAGCACCTGTTGCTCGGGGGTGAGCTTGTTCCAGGTGATTTTCGACATCACGATGGGCTCGGGCAGGATCAGGTGGCCGGTCAGGCTGTAGAACTTGGCGTTCTGGTAGTGGTTGTGTTCCAGCAGGGTGGGCGGGTTGTTTTCCGCGCCGTCGATCACCCCGGTCTGCAGGGCGCTGAAGATCTCGCCGGTGTCCATGGCAATGCCGTTGCCGCCCATGGCGTTGATGGTTTCGATGAAGATTGGGTTGCCCTGCACGCGAATCTTCATGCCCTTGAGGTCTTCGATCTTGCGCACCGGTTTCTTGGTGTAGATGTTGCGCGTGCCGCCGTCCATCCAGGCCAGCGCCACCAGGTTGAATTCGGAGTCGGTGATTTTGGCGAGGATTTCATCGCCGATCTCGCCGTCGATGACCTTGCGCATATGCACCTGGTCGCGGAACACGAACGGCATGTTGAACACGTTTACGTCCGGCACCACCGGGCCGACGATGCCGAGGCTGACTCGGGCCATCTGGATCGCCCCGACCTGGGCCTGTTCCACCACTTCCTTTTCCGAGCCCAGCACGCCGCCGGGGAACATCTTGAAGGTCAGGCCGCCGTTGCTTTCGGCGACCAGGGTTTTACCCAGTTGTTCTTCGGCGACGACGGTTGGGTAGCCGGCGGGGTGGATGTCGGCGAATTTGATTTCCAGTGCGTGGGCGGTGCTGCCGAGGGTAAACACGAACGGGAGTGCAGCGGCGAGCAAGGTGCGTTTGAAGTCCATGGGGTGTCTCTCCAGTCTTGTTATTGTTTTGTTCAAGGCACAGCGATGCAGCTAGAGGATGAACTGCGGTTCGGGCATTCCCTGTATGCCAGGGTTCAGGGCAAAGACGCCGCCGGCGAGGGAGTGCGAGCTGTGGTCGTCGCGGATCGAGGTGACGAACAAGGTGTCCAGGCGGCTGCCGCCGAAGGCGCACATGGTGGGTTTTTTCACCGGTAAAGTCAGTGAACGGTCGAGGCGACCGTCGGGGGTAAAGCGGTGGACCAGCCCGGCATCGTTGGCGCAGATCCAGTAGCAGCCTTCGGCATCCACGGCGGCTCCGTCAGGGCGGCCAAGGAAGTGGTGCATGTCCACAAACAGCCGGCGGTTGGACGGCGTGCCGCTGTCGATGTCGTAGTCGAAGGCCCAGATTTGCTGCACCAGCGGGTGCGAGTCCGAGAGGTACATCGTGCGCCCGTCGGGGCTGAAGGCCAGGCCGTTGGGGGTGATGAAACCGTTGAGTTCCGTGTGAACGGGTTGGCCGGCTTGATAGCGATAAAGCACACCCTCAGCCGCATTCGCGCCCATATTCAGCACCATGCTGCCGGCCCAGAACCGACCCTGGCGGTCACAGCGGCCATCGTTCAGGCGCATGTCCGGGCGGGCGTGCTCGACGCTGGCCAACGGCGCGGTGTCGAGCGTGCCGTCGTTGCAGGGCGTCAGCTGGAAAAACCCGGTTTCCATGCCCGCGACCCAGTTGCCCGTCGTGGTGCGGGCGATGCAGGCGAGCATCTGCGGGGTTTTCCAGGCTTGCACCTGGCCGCTGCTGGCACTCCAGCGCTGTAGCTCGGCGTTGGGAATATCCACCCAGTACAGGGCGTTTTCCTCGGGCACCCACACCGGACATTCACCTACGGCGTTGCGGGCGTCGACAATCAGTTCTGCTTGCATGGCCACTCATTCCCTTGGGTTGGTCTGTGGTCAGTCACCGAACGGGCCGGCGGCACAAAACGCACCACCCTGGTACACCCGCGCCGGGTCGTCGATGGCGGGCAGCGGCTGGGCTTCCACCTGTTTGCGGAACACTTCAGAGGTGTCTCGCGGGGTGAAACCCAGGTGGGCGGCGAAGCGGTTGTCCCACCAGACGTCGAGGTTATCCGACATGCCGTAGACCACGGTGTGGCCGACGTTGGGTGTGTACAGCGCGCGTTCGAGCAGTTGGGTGAGGTCGTCGAAGCTCAGCCAGGTGTGCATCATCCGGCGGTTCTGTGGTTCCGGGAACGACGAGCCGATGCGGATGCTGACGGTTTCGATGCCATAGCGATCGAAGTAGAAACTGGCCATGTCCTCGCCGTAGGATTTGGACAGGCCGTAATAACTGTCCGGACGGCGCGGGGAGTGGGCGTCGAGGGCCTCGTCCTGCTTATAGAAGCCGATGACGTGGTTGGAGCTGGCGAAGATGACGCGCTTGACCCCATGGCGGCGGGCGGCTTCGTAGATGTGGAAGATCCCGCAGATGTTCGCGCCCAGCACTTCCTCGAAGGAGCGCTCCACTGACACGCCGCCGAAATGCAGGATCGCATCGACGCCTTCCACCAAGTGGTGCACGGCCTGTTTGTCGGAAAGATCGCAAGGCAGCACTTCTTCGCCGTCGTCGGCGGCCGGGGCCATGTCGGCGATGTCCGACAGGCGCAGTACCTTGGCGTAAGGGCGCAGGCGTTCGCGCAAGACTTTACCCAAGCCACCGGCGGCGCCGGTGAGCAGCAAGCGGTTGAACGGGGTAGGGGCGGTCGTGGTGGTCATGGTGGTCCCGTTATTGTTGTAGGTTGTCGTATGACTATTCCGAAGTATCGTTAGGGTTTCCTACACTTGTCAACGCGCTATTGGTCGAAGTTGATAGAGGGTCATCGCTGTCCTGTGGCGAGGGAGCTCCCTCACTCCAGCAAGCTCCCTCGCCACAAAAGCCTTTCCGGTTGTTTGTAAACCGCTATAACAACGACAGCGGGTAACTGATGAATATCCGGTTTTCATCAAACTCGTTGGTACTGAAATCCCGGCGCATTGTTGCGTTGCGCCAGCGCACATTCAGGTCCCGCAGTGGACCGCTCTGCACGGTGTAGGCCAGTTCCGACTCACGGCCCCATTCCTTGCCGTTGGTGATCGCCCCGGTGTGCACGTTATCGCCGCTGATATAGCGGTTCATCATGGTCAGGCCGGGAATGCCCAGCACCACGAAGTTGAAGTCGTGCCGCACCTGCCAGGACTTTTCCTTGGCGTTGTCGTAGCTGGCGTTGTAGCTATCGTTGGCCAGGGTGCCGCCGCTGGTGCCGTTGACCCGCATCCAGGCGCTGTCGCCGGTGAGTTTCTGCAGGCCGATATAGAAGCTGTTGCCTTTGTATTTAGCCGAGAGCAGAGCGAATGCGGTTTTGTTGTCGAGGTCGCCGGCCAGGGCCTTGCCGTCCTCCTTGCCGGTGAAGTACCCGAGGTTGGCGCCCAGTGTCCAGTCGCCCACGGGTTGGCTGTGGGTGAGGTTGAAATACTGTTGCTGATAGATGTCGCTCAGCTCGGCGTACCACACGCCCACTTGGGTGCGCTTGTCGTTGAAGGTGTATTCGCCGCCGCCGAAGTTGAAGCGGTCCGAAGTGAATGCGGCTTTGCCGTTGAGAAACATGTCATCCATGCTCGCGTCGTTGCGCGGGCTGTTGCCGCGGAACTGGCCGCCGTACAGGGTCAGGCCAGTGATTTCGCTGGAGGTGACCTGGCCGCCTCGGAAGGTTTGCGGCAGTGAGCGACCGTCGTCCGAACGCAGGATCGGCAGCACCGGCATCCATTCGCCGACTTTCAATTCAGTCTTCGACAACCGGGTTTTCAGCGCCACGCCCAGGCGGCCGAAATTGTCCGCAGGGCGGCCATCGCTGCCGATCGGCAACAACTGTGTGCCGGCGGTGCCTTTGCCGCCGTCGAGTTTCTGCGAGTACAGGCCCAGCACGTCCAGGCCGAAACCGACGGTGCCTTGGGTGAAGCCGGACCTGGCGTCGAGGATGAAGTTTTGCGTCCACTCCTCGGCCTTGCCCTGGGGGTAGGCGGGATTGGTGAAGTTGCGATTGAAGTAGGCGTTGCGCAGGTTGAGCGTAGCGGTGGCGTCGTCGATGAAGCCTTCTGCCGAGGCGGTGACGGGGAGGGTAAGGGCCAGGCTGCTCAAACCGATGGCGGCAAAACGGGCGGTGCAGGAGAAATGGCGGACGTGTTGGCTCACAGGGACGCTCCGTTGTCTTTTTGTTGTTTTTATTTTTTGTTATACGTTGTCGTACAACATTGGAGGCGATATTTGCGAGGTTTTAGGGGGTTGTCAATCGAAAGTTATACGATGACTCCCTGTGTGAAGGGCGCCAGTGGAGGAGGAGTTATCCTGCTGTAACCATGGGCGGCAAGGTACCAAGCAGCGAAACGGCGGCTACCGCTGAAACACCTAGTAACCATTCAACCATCACGCTGGCCTTCAACGCAGGCAGTCGCTGCTCACAGTTGTGAATCCGCAGGCGGTTCAACAGCGCCAGTGCGAGCATGCCGAACACCAGCAGCACCTTGATCAGCAGGATCAGGGCGAACCCAGTGAACAAGGGCGTTGGCCAGAACTGCCCGGTGAGCACCCGCACGTTGATCAGGCCGGTCACCAGCAATCCCGTCACCAGCCCATAACCAATGCCGCTGAAACGCTTGAGGATCGGTTCCAGTGGATAGTGGGGCGATTGCCTGAGGATCAGCACCAGCAGGAGCAAGCCACCCAGCCAGGCACCGACACACACCAGGTGCACCACCTGATTGAGGATCAGCAACTGTCCGGCCATGCCATTGAGCATGGCGCCATGGCCCACCGGTGCCAGTGTCGCCAGCAGCAATGCACAGAGCGGCAGGCGCAACGCCTTCCACGGCGTCATCAGGCCCAGCACCAGCAGCACGTTCAGTAGCAGGTGCCAGGTCCAGACCTGGCCGAAGAAGGTTTTGCCCAGCACCAACTGCACCGTCGACCACTCCAGCGCGCCCAGCCCGACTCCGGCCATGCTCGCGCTGATCAACAGCAACCACGCCACCCCCGACACCAGTGCCAGCCACGCCAACCCTTGGGTGATGCGCGCCAGTTGGCGGTCCAGCACCGGTTGCGGTCCCGCGCCCAGCAGCCAGGGCCTGAACACACAGGCCCCGAACATCAACAGCACCACGATGAAATGCAGGAAACGGCACAGCACCAGCAGGGTGGCCATGGATTATTGGCCGACCTTGAAGCTGTATTCACCGTTGCTTTTATGGGTATCCACCGAGACGGCGTTCCACACCACTTTGTAGGTGCCAGCGGCCAGTGGTGCGGCCGGTGTCACCACCAATACTTTCTTGTCGGCATCCGGGGTTTCCAGGCCTTTGATCGCGACTTCGGTGCCGTCCTTGCTCAGGGATACCTTGGTAAAGGTCGCTTCAACGCCTTCGCTGAACGTCAGGCGCAGGTCCTTGGGGGCGGCGACGCTGCTGTCGGCGGCAGGCTCCGAGCTTTTCAGGTGGGCGTGGGCAAACGCGGCCGAGGCGCCCAGCAGGGAAGCGAGCAGGGCGACGGTGGTGAGGGTTTTCTTGATCAACATTGTTCAATACCTTCAGGTGAGAGTCAGTCGTTAGGCAGTGCCATGTGCAACAAGGGAAAGGGCTTGCCTTCGCCATCGACGGGCGAGCGGCCAGTCTGGATAAAACCATAGTGCAGATAGAAACCTACGGCCTGTGGATTCTGCTCGTTCACGTCGACCCGCAGGGTGTCGTGGCGGGCGCGCACGAAGTCCAGCAACTGTCGGCCGATGCCCTGGCCACGCCGGCTCGGGTCGATAAACAGCATCTCGACATTGTTGCCGCCGGTGCCGACGAAGCCGGCAATGCCTTGGGCGTCTTCGTACACCCACACCTCAAGGGCGGGCATGGGCAGGTAGCAGTCGCGCACCAGGGGCAGCAGGCGCTGGATGTCGTCTTCGCTGAGAAAGTCATGGGTGGCGCGCACCGAGCGTTCCCACAGTGTGCCAAGCACCGGGTCGTCGCACGCGTCTCGCAGTCGAATAGTCATGGAGATGATCCTTCGAGGGGATGGCGATGCTAACCAATCCGCTTTCCACGGGGAAGGTGCTTGTACGAAGTTTCACAGTGGCGTGTCGCCGCGACCTAGAGCGGATGGTAGTCTTGAAGCCATGTTGTTGTCAGGGAGCCCTTATGGGCAATCACAAGATCGGTATTCGTCGGGTCAACGTCGAAAAGATTCTGCTGGCGGCGGAAAAGGTTTTCGCCGAGAAGGGCTATGGCAGCACCGCCATGGCCGACATCGCCGAAGAAGTGCAGCTGCCGCGCTCCAACCTGCATTACTACTTCAGCACCAAGAGCGAGCTGTACAGCGCGGTGTTGTTCGACCTGCTGGAAGTGTGGAAACAGGACGCCTTGTGCTTCGAGATGTTCGACGACCCGCGGGTGGTGCTCAGCAGCTACATCCGCGCCAAGATGCAACATTCCCGCAGCCGACCCTATGGTTCCAAAGTCTGGGCCAACGAAATCATCCACGGCGCGCCAACCCTGGGGGAGGCGCTGGATGTGAGCCTGTATGACTGGGCCAAGATGAAGGAAGCGAAGATTCGCCAGTGGGTGGAGGACAAGCGCATCCTGCCGGTGGAGCCGTCGAGCCTGCTGTACATGATCTGGGCATCGACCCAGCACTATGCCGACTTTGATCACCAGGTGAAGATCCTGAATGACCATCAGCCGTTGTCGGACATGCAGTTTGAACGGGCAGTGCAGACGGTGACGAGTGTGATCCTGCGGGGGATTGGGTTGGAGCCCTAGATCGTTCCCACGCTCCGCGTGGGAATGCCGCCCTGGACGCTCTGCGTCCGCTCTTGAGGTCGTGACGCGGAGCGTCAACGGATGCATTCCCACGCGGAGCGTGGGAACGATCATTCATAGGGCGTCTGTTTGGAGGGCTACACCGCCTCGCGGTAGGGATTTCTCGGATCCTGCGTCCAGTTCAAAAACGGCTTTCCGGTATCCACCGGCACCATCTCGATACAGTCCGCCACCGGACAAGTGATCTGGCACAGGTTGCACCCCACGCACTCATCATCGATCACCTCGTATTTATGTGTCCCATCCGCCTGCTTCAAGCTGGCAATCGCCTGGTGCGACGTATCTTCGCAAGCAATATGGCAACGCCCACAGCCAATACACGCCTCCTGGTCGATCTTGGCGATCACCTGGTAATTGATATCCAGGTACTTCCAATCCGTCGTATTGCCCACCGCCCGCCCGGAAAATTCCTGCAGGCTGTTGTAACCCTGGCTGTCCATCCATCGCGACAGCCCATCCTTCATTTCCTCGACAATCCGAAACCCATGCAGCATCGCCGCCGTGCACACCTGCACCGCGCCGCAGCCCAGTGCGACGAATTCCGCCGCATCGCGCCAGTTGCCAATCCCGCCAATGCCGCAGATCGGCAAGCCTTGTGTCTGTGGATCCCGGGCAATCTCCGCCACCATGTTCAACGCAATCGGCTTCACCGCCGAACCGCAGTAGCCACCGTGGGTGCTTTGGGTGCCCACCATCGGCAGGGCGACCATGCGCTCCAGGTCGACACTGGTGATGGAGTTGATGGTGTTGATCAGCGACACCGCATCCGCGCCCCCGCGATACGCTGCCCGCGCCGCCACGCGTATGTCGGTGATGTTCGGCGTGAGCTTGACGATCACCGGCAGCGAGCAATAGGTCTTACACCAGCGCGTCACCTGTTCCACGTACTCCGGCACCTGGCCCACCGCCGCGCCCATGCCGCGTTCCGGCATGCCGTGGGGGCAGCCGAAGTTCAGCTCGATGCCGTCGCAGCCGGTGGCTTCCACCAGCGGCAGGATGTGTTTCCACGACTCCTCAACGCACGGCACCATCAATGACACGATCAGCGCGCGGTCCGGCCAGTCCTTTTTCACCTGGGTGATTTCCCGCAGGTTGATCTCCAGGGAGCGGTCGGTAATCAGTTCGATATTGTTGATGCCGAGCACTTCACGGTTGGCGCCAAAGTGCGCCGAGTAGCGCGATGAGACGTTGACCGCGGCCGGGTCTTCGCCGAGGGTTTTCCAGACCACGCCGCCCCAGCCTGCTTCAAAGGCGCGGACCACGTTGTAGGCCTTGTCGGTAGGCGGCGCGGAGGCCAGCCAGAACGGATTGGGGGCTTTGATGCCGGCGAATACAATCGAGAGATCGGCCATTACGCAGCCTCCACATTCAGCATGAGTTGAGCGTGCATGGCTTGCGCGGCCCGCTTGCCGTGTTGCACGGCCTGGACGGTGAGGTCCTGGCCGAGGCTGACGCAATCGCCGCCGGCGTACACACCTGGGATGCTGGTGCGCAGTTGTTCGTTGACGAAGATGCGATCGCCTTGGCGTTGCAACTGGTGGGCCAGCGGGTCGTGCAGCGCGGCGTCGTCGAAGCCTTGGCCGATGGCCTTGAAGATCGCGTCGGCGGCCAGTTCGAAGGTTTCACCGGTGGCCTGCAGGCGGCCATCGACCATGCGGGTGCGGGCGAAACGCATGCCGCGCACATGGCCCTGATCATCGAGCAGCACTTCCTCCGGTTGAGCCCACGTCAAAAGGCGCACCTGATTGGCCTTGGCGATGTCCTGTTCGTGGCCGGTGGCGCCCATTTCACTCAGGCCACGGCGGTACACCAGGTTGACGTCACGGGCACCGAGGCGGGCCATTTGCACGGCCATGTCGATGGCCGTGTTGCCAGCGCCGAGGACAATGCAGCGGTCGGCCAGGGGCAGTTGGCTGAGGTCATCGGCCTGGCGCAGTTCACGGATATAGTCGGTGGCGGCGAGGAGGCCGGGGGCGTCCTCGTGAGGCAGGCCGAGCTGTTTGCTGGCGGCCAGGCCGAGGCCGAGAAACACCGCATCGAACTGCTGGTGCAGCTCGCTCAAGGTCAGGTTGTCGCCGAGACGCTGGCCATGACGGATTTCGATGCCGCCGATTTGCAGGAGGAAATCCAGTTCCTTCTGCGCGAAGTCATCCACCAGTTTGTACTTGGCGATCCCGTATTCAGTCAGGCCGCCGGCTTTTTCCCGGGCCTCGAAAATTACCACGTCATGGCCGTGCAGGGCGCTGCGATGGGCGCAGGACAAGCCCGCAGGCCCGGCGCCGACCACCGCGATGCGCTTGCCGGTGGGCGCGGCGCGCTGGAACGGGTGTTCGCTGAAGTGCGCGTTGTCCACCGCGTAACGCTGCAACAGGCCAATCAGCACCGGGGCGCATTCTTCGGCGTTGTTGCGCACGCAGGCTTGCTGGCAAAGGATTTCTGTCGGGCAGACCCGGGCGCAACTGCCGCCGAGGATATTCGCCGAGAGAATCTTCTGCGCGGCGCCCTGGACGTTTTCGGTGTGGATATTGCGGATGAACGAGGGGATATCGATCTCGCTGGGGCACGCGTTAACGCACGGCGCGTCGTAGCAGTAGAGGCAGCGCGAAGCTTCCAGTTGGGCTTGCCGGGCATTGAGCGGCGGCGCCAGGTCGGTGAAATGCGCGGCGAGGGCTGCCGCATCTTCATGGGGGTGGGGAAGATGGTTCAGGGTCTGGATCACGGTATTGGCCTCACGGTTTTTGAGGTGCTGCCTCTGGTGGGCAGTGGTTTTTTTGTTGCCGGTACCGGCCTCTTCGCGAGCAAGCCCGCTCCCACATTCGACTGCATTTATTCTGTTGGAATGGGGGCGAATGTGGGAGCGGGCTTGCTCGCGAATGGCGGCCTCAGCGTTTCACAGCAACCGGCCTGGAACGCTCCGCCCGCTTGCTCAACTGCTCAAACACCGGCGGATACACCGGCCGTTCGATATACCGTCCCGCACCTCGCTCGGCGCGCAAATCCCCATCCGCCCAGACCAGCTTGCCCTGGCTGACGGTGTGGCTCGGCACGCCGCGCACGGTCTTGCCTTCGAAGATGTTGAAGTCGACTTTCTGGTGGTGAGTCTTCGCGGAAATGGTCCGTGTGCCTTGCGGGTCCCACAGCACCAGGTCAGCATCGGCTCCCACGCGGATCGCCCCTTTACGCGGGTACAGGTTGAAGATCTTCGCCGTGTTGGTAGACGTCAGCGCAACGAACTCCTGCATCGACAAGCGCCCGGTGTTCACGCCCTCATCCCACAACAGCGCCATACGGTCTTCGATACCGGCGGTGCCATTGGGGATTTTGCTGAAGTCATCCCGCCCGGCGGCTTTTTGCTCGGCGCAGAAGCAGCAATGGTCGGTGGCGGTGGTGTGCAGGTTGCCGGATTGCAGGCCATGCCACAGCGCCTCCTGATGCCCGCGTGGGCGGAAGGGCGGGCTCATCACATAGCCGGCAGCGGTCTGCCAGTCGGGGTGTTGATACACGCTGTCGTCCAGCAGCAGATGCCCGGCCAAGACTTCGCCGTATACCGGCTGGCCCTTGCTGCGGGCATAGGTGATTTCATCCAGCGCTTCCTTGGTGGACACGTGCACCAGGTACAGCGGCGTGCCGATGGTTTCGGCAATCCGGATAGCCCGGCTGGCGGCTTCGCCTTCCACCTGCGAAGGCCGCGACAGCGGATGCGCTTCAGGCCCGGTAATGCCCTGGGCCATCAGCTTGCGTTGCAGGTGATACACCAGCTCGCCGTTTTCGGCATGCACCGTCGGCACCGCACCCAGTTCCAGGCAGCGTTCGAAGCTCGCCACCAGGGTGTCGTCAGCGGCCATGATTGCGTTTTTGTACGCCATGAAATGCTTGAAGCTGTTGATGCCGTGCTGGCTTACCAGCTCGGCCATTTCCTCGCGGACCTGCTCGCTCCACCAGGTAATGGCCACGTGAAAACCGTAGTCCGACGCCGACTTCTCGGCCCAGCCGCGCCACTGGTGGAAGGCTTCCAACAGGGATTGCTGCGGGTTGGGAATCACGAAGTCGATGATCGACGTGGTGCCGCCCGCCAACCCGGCGGCCGTGCCACTGAAAAAGTCTTCACTGGCCACGGTGCCCATGAAGGGCAATTGCATATGGGTATGGGGGTCGATGCCGCCGGGCATCAGGTATTGACCGCTGCCATCGAGTATCTCGGTGCCGGCGGGAATATCCAGATCAGTGCCAATGGCGCGAATTAGACCGTCTGCGCATAAAACATCGGCTCGGTAACTTTCATCATGGGTAATAACGGTAGCGCCACGGATCAACAGCGACATGTCGAGTTCCTCACAGGCTTGACCGGCTTGTGCCAGTTCTAAGTGTTGTCATGCATCGCGCCGCTGGAGATTTAATTCCTGTCAGCGGTGACAGGAATAGAAACTAGCCCGAGTTTTTCGAATGAGCAAGAATATTTTTTATAAGCTTATATCTAGGTTAAGTAATTGAATTTTAATGATAAAAAAACAAAATCACCAAAATGTAGCGGCCTCTCACCATTTTGACGCACTTGACAGGTTCCCAATATGAGCAACATTTCCTATTGCAAATCAGACGCTTGAGACATGCCTCTTGACGGGGCCGGTAAATAAAAATAATTGTGTTGCACCAGATTGAGTCCTGAGGGTTCGGACAACTTCTGCGTTATTTGGCCTGAGTAACGCTGAAAGTAACGAGGGGCTCTTCGGTCGAGACAATAAAGCTGATAAACATCAGCGAGTTATATAAGCGGTGCGGGAAGGGCAACGGTTTACGGCACGGTTATTGAGTGCGGTGGCGGTTGGCCGGGTCCCGGATGTCATGTTGTCAACGAGGTACTCCGGCCATCCCGTGCACGTCACGGGGTGAGCAAAAATAATTCGAAAAAACCGTGGAGCGGCCATGCAACAGAACAGATCGCAAGTCATTGAGCGCAACGGCCTGTACGAACTCGACGCCGGCCCCGACGTCCTCGACAGCCCCCGCTATAACCACGACATGGCACCGACCAAGGTGCGCGAACGCACCTGGAACAAGTGGCACATCACCGCGCTGTGGATCGGCATGTCGGTGTGCGTGCCGACCTACACCCTTGGCGGCGTTCTCACTGCGTACTTCGGGTTGTCGGTGGGCGAGGCGCTGATGGCGATCCTGCTGGCCAATATCGTGGTGCTGATCCCGCTGACCCTCAACGCCTTCCCCGGTACCAAGTACGGCATCCCGTTTCCGGTGTTGCTGCGCTCGTCCTTCGGCGTGCTCGGTTCCAACGTGCCGTGCCTGATTCGCGCCCTGGTGGCGTGTGGCTGGTTCGGCATCCAGACGATGTTTGGCGGCCTGGCGATTCACCTGTTCCTGGGGTCGATTTTCGAGGGTTGGAAATCCCTTGGTGGCACCGGTGAAGTGATCGGTTTCATGATCTTCTGGACCCTGAACCTGTGGGTGGTATTACGTGGCGCCGAGTCGATCAAATGGCTGGAAACCCTGTCGGCACCACTGCTGGTGGCCGTGGGGATCGGGCTGCTGGTGTGGGCGCTGCCGAATGTCTCGCTGACCGAGCTGATGGCGATCCCGCCCAAACGTCCCGAAGGCGCCAGCCTCACCGGCTACTTCATGGCGGGCCTGACGGCGATGGTGGGTTTCTGGGCCACCTTGTCATTGAACATCCCCGACTTCAGCCGCTACGCCAAGAGCCAGAAAGACCAGATCCTCGGGCAGATTTTCGGCCTGCCGCTGACCATGTTCCTGTTCGCCGCCCTCGGCGTAATCATGACCGCCGCCTCGGTGAAACTGGTGGGCGTCAGCGTCTCCGATCCGGTCACCCTGATCGGCCATATCCAGAGCCCGGTGTGGGTAGCCGTGGCCATGGCGCTGATCATCATCGCCACCTTGTCCACCAACACCGCAGCGAACATCGTCTCGCCCACCAACGACTTCCAGAACATCGCGCCCAAGCTGATCAACCGCACCACGGCGGTGGTCCTCACCGGCCTGGTGGGCCTGGCATTGATGGCCCACGAACTGCTGAAAAAGCTTGGGCTGATCATCTCCGACGTGAGCCTGGAAACCGTCTACTCCAACTGGCTGCTGGGTTACTCAAGCCTGCTGGGGCCGATTGCCGGGATCATGGTGGTGGACTATTTCATCATCAAGAAACAGCAACTGGACCTTGCCGGCTTGTACCGCGATGACGTGTACCCGGCGTGGAACTGGCATGGCTTCCTGGCCTTTGGCGTGCCGGTGGTGCTGACGCTGTTGTCGCTGGGCAGCGACGCGTTCAGCTGGTTCTACAGCTACGGCTGGTTCACCGGCTCGGCGCTCGGCGGGTTGCTGTATTACGCCCTGTGCATGAAGCGCGGGGCCCGTGTGGTCGCCGTGAAAACACCGCTTTAATCGATGTGGAATGCAATCCAATGTGGGAGCGGGCTTGCTCGCGAAGGCGGTGATTCAGCTAACACATCGGGCGACTGGCACACCGTATTCGCGAGCAAGCCCGCTCCCACATTTTTGATCGCAGTCTGCCAGTGAGAGTCTGGTCAAATTCATAAGAACTACTGCCTGAGGAGATCCCCATGAACGCTGCCGTAGACGTTCTGCAATCCACCCATCAGCACATCAACCGCGATCGTCTGTGGCTGTCCCTGATGGAACTCGCCAAGCTCGGCGCCACGCCCAAGGGCGGCGTCTGCCGCCTGGCCCTGACCGACCTCGATCGCCAGGCCCGCGACCTGTTTGTGAAGTGGTGCGAGGAGGCGGGCTGTACCGTGACCGTCGATGGCGTCGGCAATATCTTCGCCCGTCGGCCGGGATGCAATCCCAAGTTGCCGCCGGTGATGACCGGCAGCCATATCGACACCCAACCCACCGGCGGCAAGTTTGATGGTTGTTTTGGGGTGTTGGCGGGGGTGGAAGTGCTGCGAACCCTCAATGACCTGAAAGTGGAAACCGAAGCACCGCTGGAAGTGGTGGTGTGGACCAACGAAGAAGGCTCGCGCTTTCCGCCATGCATGATGGGGTCCGGGGTGTTTGCCGAGAAATTCACCCTGGCCGATACGCTGGCCAAGACGGATGCCGACGGCGTGACCGTGGGCGATGCGCTGAATGCTATTGGTTATGCCGGATCACGTCCCGTGAGCGGGCACAAGGTAGGTGCATATTTCGAAGCGCATATCGAGCAAGGCCCGATTCTTGAGGATGAAAAGAAAACCATCGGTGTGGTGCTGGGCGCCCTTGGCCAGAAATGGTTCGACCTGAAATTGCGCGGAGTTGAGGCGCACGCCGGCCCAACGCCCATGCACCTGCGCAAAGACGCATTGGTAGGTGCCGCTGCTGTGGTCGCCGCTGTCAATGCGGCTGCGTTGGGTCATCAGCCTCACGCCTGCGGCACCGTCGGTTGCCTGCAAGCGTATCCCGGTTCACGCAACGTCATTCCTGGCGAAGTGCGCATGACCCTGGATTTCCGTCATCTGGAACCGGCACGACTGGATTCAATGATTGCCCAAGTGCGCAAGGTGATCGACGAGACCTGCGCCAAGCACGGCCTCACGTTTGAGATGACACCCACCGCTGACTTCCCGCCGCTGTACTTCGACAAAGGCTGCGTGGATGCCGTGCGTGATGCCGCCAATGGACTGGGCCTGTCGAACATGGACATTGTGAGCGGGGCAGGGCATGACGCGATTTTCGTCGCGGAGCTGGGGCCGGCGGGGATGATCTTTGTACCGTGTGAAGGCGGCATCAGTCATAACGAAATCGAGAATGCCGCGCCGGATGATCTGGCGGCGGGGTGTGCGGTGTTGCTGAGGGCGATGGTGGCGGCGTCGGTGGCGATTGCCAGCGGCAAACTGGCTGCCTGAGTACGTCCAGTCACTGCGATAAAATGTGGGAGCGGGCTTGCTCGCGAAGGCGGTGTGTCAGCCAGCATATCCGGTGCTGACCCACCGCCTTCGCGAGCAAGCCCGCTCCCACAGTTGATCACTGTCGTTCTTGAGACAGGTATCAGGCGTCGGGCTTCCAGCCTCCGCCCAGCGCCGTCACCAACCCCACACTTGCCTGCAACTGCCGCGTCTGCACCGCTTGCAATGTGCGCTGTGCCTGCAACGCTGCGGTCTGTGCCGTCACCACATCCAGGTAACTCACAGCCCCCGCCTGATAACTGTTCATCGCCAGCGCCTGGGTGTGCTCCGCAGCATTTGCGGCGGCTTGTTCATCCATTGCTTCCTGCTGCAAATCACGCAGTTGCCCAAGGTTGTCTTCCACCTCACGCACGGCTCTTAACACCTGGCTGCGATAGTGCGCCGAAGCCTCTTCAAACTCCGCCTTGGCCTGGCGCTCATTGGCGCTCAGCCGGCCGCCATCAAAGATCGGCAGATTCACCAGCGGCCCCAGCGCCCAGTACCGATTGGCGGCGGAGAACAAGTTGCCCACACCTTGGGTCTGCCCGCCAATCAAGCCGGTCAAACTGAAATCCGGGTACCACGCCGCCTTGGCCACGCCGATATTCGCGTTGGCTGCAAACACCCGCCGCTCCGCTGCTGCAATATCTGGTCGACGTTGCAGCAAATGGCTCGGCAGCTGTTGGGGAATTCCCGGCAAGGCGATCAATTGCTGGCTCGGCGGCAGCTGGAATTCACTGGCCGACACACCCACCAACTCCCCAATCGCATGCTCGGTGAGATTGCGTTGACCGCGTACATCGTCAAGCTGCGCCTCGGCTTCAGCCAGCTGATTCTGCGCCCGGGTCAGGTCCAGTTCCGAGGCGATCTGGCCTTCGTACCGGCTGCGCGTCAGTTTCAGTGCCTGGCCAAAATCATCCAGCGAGCTGCTGAGAATCCGGCTCTGGGCATCCAGGCCGTTGAGCTGCACGTACAGCGTCGCCAACTGATGCTGCAGGCTCAGGCGTGCCACCGCCAAATCATCCCCGGAGGCTTGGGCCTGTGCATCGCCAGCCGCCACTTGGTTGCGGATTTTGCCCCACAGGTCCAGATCAAAACTCAGCGCAAACCCCGCCGTGTTGCTGTTGTACACCGAAGGCTGGGTATCGCCCCGCAGCGGCCGAGAATCCGATTGGCGCTGACGCAACGGCTGTGCGCTGGCGGTGATTTGCGGGAACAAACCGGCATGCAACTGGCTGGCATACGCCTGGGACGCATCGAAATGCGCCAGCGCCGCCGCCAGGTCCGGGTTGGCCTTGAGCAGTTGTTCCTGCAGATCGTTCAAGCGCTGGTCCTGGTAAAGCTGCCACCACTTCGGCGCCAGTTGGTCGGACGGTTGCGCGCTGTGCCACGGGCCATCGCTGGTCTGTTCGCGGTACTTGGCCGGCAGGTCAAGGGTTGGCGCCTTGTAGGTGGGCGCCAGCGAGCAACCGTGCAGCGCCAGCAACACCAAGGCCGCGAGGGGTTTAAGCCTTGGGCGCATGGGCACCTCCGGCGTCGGCCAGCTGCACGGCGTCGCCTTCGCGCAGGGCGTCGGGTGGGTTGTCGACTACGCGGTCGGCGGGTTTCAGGCCCTGGTCAATCACCAGGCGCTCGCCGAGGTCGAGGCCGATGTGGATGTCTTGCAGGTGCACGTGGTTCTTGGCGTCCAGTACCGCGACCTGGGTACCTTGGGCGCGGAAGATCAGGGCGCTGGCCGGGATGCTCACGCCATGGGTATCTGCCGGAATCGCCAGGGTGGCTTCTGCGTAGTCGCCGGGCAGCAACTTGCCGTCCGGATTGTCGGCCACGAACTGCGCGAGCAGGGTGCCGGAGCGGCGGTCGATGGCGGTGGAGTCGCCCATCAGCTTCGCGCTGAAGTGTTCGCCGGGGTGCTCGGGTACCGTCAGTTGGGCGGCCAACCCGGGATGAATCACCGCCGCATAGTTCTGCGGCACCGGCACGTAGAGGCGCAGTTGGTGGGTGTCGGCGATGTCGAACAGCTCGGGATCGCTGTCGCTGTCGGCCTTGATCAACTGTCCGATGTCGGTGTTGCGCGCGGTGATCACACCGGCGAATGGCGCGCGAATGGTCTTGTAGTCTTCCAGCGCCGAGAGCCGCGCATAGTCGGCCTCGGCGGCCTGGGCGTTAGCCTTGGCTGCCAGGGCGTTGGAGGTTTTTTCATCGGCCTCCTGGCGCGATACCGAATGGCTGTCCAGCAGGTTTTTCCAGCGGGTGGCGGTGGTCTCCGCCAGGCGTGCGTTGGCCTGTTCCTGCACCATGCGCGCGTGGGTTTGTGCTACTTGCTGGTCGAGGTCGGGGCTGTCGATCTCGGCGAGGATTTGCCCGGCCTTGACCTGGCTGCCGATGTCGACTTTCCAGTCTTTCAAGTAACCGCTGACCCGCGCATGAATCGGTGCCTTGCTCCAGGCTTCCAGGTGCGCAGGCAGGCGCAGGGTGTCGCCGGCCGCGTTCTGCTTTGGCTGGAACACCAGCACCTGCGGCACGGCGGCGGTTTCGGTCCAGGCGGTGACGGATTTTTCATGCATCGTACGGGCGTGCAGGCCGTTGGCGACCAACAGGGCAGCCAGTGTCAGGCCGCCGACACCCATGAGCATCAGACGCTTGCGCGAGGGTTTGTGATCAGACGACATGTGGGGTTTCTCCAGCAGCAGCGCGAGTAGGGTGACGACCGTGGACCAAACTGAAGACCACGGGTACAAACAGCAAAGTGGCAGTGGTGGCGAGGATCAGGCCGCCGATCACGGCACGTCCCAGCGGCGCGTTTTGTTCTTCGGACAAGGCCAGCGGCAACATGCCGATGATCATCGCCAGAGCGGTCATGCAGACCGGGCGGAAACGGGTGTAGCCGGCTTCCAATGCGGCCTTGAGTGCATCGCCGTGTTCGGCCAGGCGCTCTCGACAGAAGCTCACCACCAGGATCGAGTTGGCGGTGGCCACGCCCATACAGAGGATGGCCCCCGTGAGTGCGGGCACCGACAACGAGGTGCCGCTGAGGAACAGCATCCACACGATCCCCGCGAGGGCCGCCGGCAGCGCGGTGATGATCACGAACGGGTCGGTCCAGGACTGGAAGTTGACCACGATCAGCAGGTAGATCAGCACCACCGCGCCGAGCAGGCCGAAGCTCAAGCCGTTGAACGCTTCATGCAGCGCATCGATCTGCCCGTGCAGGCTGATGGTCGCGCCTTTGGGACGCATCGGGGCCATGTCATTCAGCACTTTTTGCACATCGCTGGCGACGCCGCCGAGGTCGCGGCCTTGCACGTTGGCGTACAGGTCCAGGGTCGGTTCGATGTTGTAGTGGGTGACCACCGCCGGGCTTTGCACGCGAGAGATGGTCGCTACGCCGCCGAGGATTTGCGACTGGCCATCGGCACCGGTCACCGGCAGCGCTTCCAGGGACGGCAGGCTGTCGAGGCGGTACTGCGGGGTTGCAGCCACGATTGAATACGACACGCCGTTGGCCGGGTTCAGCCAGAACGTCGGCGCGGTTTGCGAGCTGCCGGCCAGGGACGCAACCATGCTGTTGGTCACGTCACGCTCGGTGATGCCCAGGCCGTTGGCGCGCATCCGGTCCACGTTGACTTGCAGAGACGGGTAGCCGGTGGACTGCTGGATACGCAGGTCGGCAATGCCCGGTACGTGTTTCAGGCGACGTTCCAGTTCCACGGCGTAGGCGCGGTTTTCTTCATCGCTGCGCCCGGAGATTTTCACGTCCAGCGGGGCCGGTGAACCGAAGTTGAGGATCTGGCTGCTGATGTCCGCCGGCAGGAAGGCGAACTGGCTGCCGGGGAAACTTTCGGGCAGGGCTTCACGCAGTTTTTTCACGTAGTCGGCGGTCGGCGCGTGGTATTTTTTCAGGGTGACCTGGATATCACCGTCCTGTGGGCCGATGGTGCCGCTGCTGCTGTAGGCCATGTCGATGCCGCTCAGCGGGATGCCGATGTTGTCGACGATGGTGTCGAGTTCATCGGCCGGAACGATCTCGCGAATCCGCGCTTCGATCCGGTCAAACGCGGCGGCGCTTTCTTCGATCCGCGTGCCCAACGGCAAGCGCACGTGCAGGGCCATGGCCCCGGCGTCGGTGGCCGGGAAGAAGTCCTGGCCCAGGCTTGGCAGCAGCAGGAACGAGGCGAGGATGCACGCCAGAAAACCCACGATGAATCGCTTGCGTGCACCCAGGGCAAGGGTCAGCAGGCTGTGGTAAACGTCGCGCACGTTGGAGAAGTGACGCTCGAAACCCTGCTGGAAATTCAGCACTGATTGCAGTACGGCGTTGCGCTGGGGTTGGTGCTGGTCGCCCTCGTGATGGTTGATGAATTCGTCTTCCGGGTGATGGCCCTGGCCTTGCTCCGGTACGTGTGGCTTGAGCAGGAACATCGCCAGGGTCGGCACCAGCGTTCGCGACAGAATGAACGAGCTGGCCATGGCGAAAATCACCGCCAACGCCATCGGGCGGAACAGATAGCCGGCGATGCCTTGGAGCATGAACATCGGCACAAACACGATGCAGATACACAGCAGGGACACGAATGCCGGGCCGACGATTTGCTTGGCGCCGTCGAGGATCGCGTCCTTCACCGCCTTGCCTTGCTCCAGGTGCCAGTTGATGTTCTCGATGGTCACCGTGGCGTCGTCCACCAGGATCCCCACCGCCAACGCCAGCCCGCCGAGGGTCATGACGTTGAGGGTTTGCCCGGTGGCCGCCAACAGTGCGATGGCCGAGAGCACCGCCAGGGGAATCGAGGCGGCGATGATGAGGGTCGAGCGCCAGCTGCCGAGGAACAGCAGGATCATCGCACTGGTCAGCAAGGCGGCGATGATGCCTTCCTGGGCCACGCTGCCCACCGACTGTTTGACGAACACCGAGGCGTCGCCGAGCAGCGAGGTCTTCAGCGACGGCGGCAGGGTTTCATTGATGCGCGGCAGCATCTGGCGGATGCCGTCGATGATCGACAGGGTGGAGATGCTGCCGTTTTTCAGGGCCGGCATCAGCACCGCACGGTGGCCGTCGACGCGCACGATGTTGGTCTGCGGCGGCGAGCCGTCACGCACGTGGGCCACCTGGCCGATGGTAATGATCGCGCCGTCGACCGTCTTGATCGGCAGGTCGTTGAGCTCATCAATCGCCTTGGGGCTGTTGTTGAGCAAGATCGTGTATTCGTTGGGGCCGAGTTTGGCGGTACCCACCGGGATAATCTGGTTTTGCAGGGCCAGGGCGTTGCCCACGTCCTGTGCCGAGAGGCCTTTGGCGGCCAGCGCCTGCGGGTCGAGGTCGAGGGTGATCTGGCGTTGCTTGCCGCCCATCGGCGTGGGCATGGCCAGGCCGGGCAGGGCACTCAGGGGCAGGCGGATATTGTTCTGCACCAGGTCGCGGATTTTCGCTTCCGACAGGCTGGGGCTGGAGAACGCCATCTGCAGGATCGGCACCGTGGAGGCGCTGTAGTTGAGGATCAGTGGTGGGGTGATGCCCGGTGGCATCTGCTTGAGCACGGTTTGTGACACCGCTGTTACCTGGGCGTTGGCGGTGCGGATATCCACGCCGGGCTGGAAGAAAATCTTCACGATGCCCATGCCGGGTAACGACTGCGATTCAATGTGTTCGATGTCGTTGACGGTGGTACTCAGAGAGCGTTCGTAGGTGTAGATCACCCGACCGGCCATGGCGTCCGGAGACAGGCCGTTGTACTGCCACACCACCGCGACGACGGGGATGCCAATATCGGGAAATACGTCAGTGGGGGTACGCAAGGCCGCCATGGGCCCAATGATGCAGATGAATATTGCCAGCACGATAAACGTGTAGGGCTTGAGCAGTGCGGTCTTTACCAGCCCGAGCATGCCGTAACCTCCAAAGGAGTGGGATTGCAAACCCCGGCAGTCTTGCCCGACCCACCTAACACGCACCTTTCAGCCAGGTGAAGGAAGATTTAGTTAACGGCTGAAGATCCTTTCATATGTATTCATTTGTTCAACAATGGTGACAGTACCAAGCTGGATACCGATCGAACGGGAGCTGTTTCGCCTGTTCACTCTTTATCCATTTGGAGTTCTGCCATGTCTCTTAAACCCTTGTTGTTGATCCCGGCCTTGAGTGCGGTCCTGCTGTTGTCGGCATGTGCCGGCCCGATGCCTAAGGCGGACCCGAGCGAAGCCTGGATCGGCCTGCAAGAGGAGGCGCCCAACGACCTGATGGCCGAGCGGGTAGACGGTAAAAACATTAATGATGGCCGCTACTTCGAAGTGAAACCCGGCGCGCATCGCCTGGATGTCACCTTGTTTGAAGAAGAGGCGGGGGATGATAACCAGCAGGATTGTCGCGGGCATGTGACCTACGGCAACTTCAAGGCCGGCGAGCATTACACCCTGGTGGAATCCAGCCTGGGTACGACGGTGCGTGCCGAGTTGAAGGATAGCCACGGCAAGGAATTGGCGCAGACCGATGACTTCAGTTGCATGCCTGGCTAAGGCGTCAGGCGTGGTGCCCGGCGGGTTTGTGCAGCTTGCCGGGTGCTGCGGGTTTTACCTGTGGGTGATGGTGCCGGCGGGTCACGCGCATAACGCCCCAAAGCATGGCGGCGGCGACGGCCAACCAGCCACAGATCAAAAGCAGAATCGTTGTTGTCAGGCTCATAAGTGCCTCCTTTCGCCCGGTACCGGGCACACACTGTCTTGTCAATGGACAGTCTAGCTATCCGCAGGTTGCCTGCTATTGACCAATGGTCGTGTGCGTCCAACTTGTTTGCTCTATGGCGGGCCTTTTACTGCGGCACAAGGCTATACCCGCGCCCCGGAGCGTCCTATGATCAGGGCCCACGTCGGCAGTTGATCAAGTGAGTGAAGAAGTTGCGGTTTCCCTCGAACATTAAAACCTCCTGGTGGGTCGCAGCCTGTTTCATGGGGCTGGCGGCCTGCACCTCGCATCCAAAACCCACGAGCATCCCGGGCCTGCCGGAGAGCGTCGAACTCAAGGGCGTGCCGGCGTTTCGCGGCGAGACTTACCTCGGTGGCCCAGCCGCTCTGGCCAGCATGCTGTCCCAACAAGGCATTGTGATTACACCGGGGTTATTGGATAAGCCACTGCATTTGCCGGGTGCTGAAGCGGACCTTGAGCGCAACATGCAGGTGCTGGCCCGTGAATACGGGATGTTGGTGTACCCGCTGGAAGATCAGTTGCCGGCGCTGCTGGCACAGGTCGCGGCCGGGTACCCGGTGATGGCGCGTATCACCCAGGGCTCGACCTTCTGGGCCGGGCCGCGGTATGTGGTGGTGGTGGGGTACAACAAGCAGAAGAGCATGGTGTTGCTGCGTTCAGGCTTGGCGCGACGCATGCCGATGGATTTCAGCGCGTTTGAGTCGGCGTGGAAAGACGGCGGCAAGTGGGCGGTACTGATTCAGCGGCCCACCCAGTTGCCGGTCAAGGTCGACGCCCAGCGCTGGCAGCAGGCTGCCAGCGCCACGGCCCAGGCGGGCCAGGAACAGGCCGCGGCCCAGGCGGTCAAGACACTGGCCAGTCAGGCCAACTAAAAAAACGGCGCTCAAGGGCGCCGTTTTTTATGTGTGTGTTTACCAATCAGCGGGATTCGGTGACCTGAACATTCGCCCGTGGACGGTTCTTCAGGTTTTTGTCAGCCTTGTAGCGCAATGCGACGTCTGGCACCGAGCCGCTCTTGCCGGTTTCGACCCAGCTGCGGATGCGCCCGGCATCGGCAAAGTGGGTGAATTTGCCGAAGGCATCGAGGATCACCAGCGACACCGGGCGATTGCCCATGCTGGTCACCAGCACCAGGCAGTGGCCGGCCTGGTTGGTGAAGCCAGTCTTGGTCAGCTTGATGTCCCAGTTGGCGCGGTTGATCAGGTGGTCAGTGTTGGAGAAACCCAGGGTGTAGTTGGGTTTGCGGAACGAGACGGTCTTTTCCTTGGTGGTACTCAACTGGCTGAGCATCGGGTACTTGCGTGCAGCGGCCAGCAGTTTGCTCAAGTCACGGGCGGTGGACACGTTGTGGATCGACAGGCCGGTGGGCTCTACATAGTGGGTGCTGGTCATGCCCAGCGCCTTGGCCTTGGCGTTCATCGCCGCGATAAAGGCCGGGTAGCCGCCCGGGTAGTGGTGGGCCAGGCTGGCGGCGGCGCGGTTTTCCGAGGACATCAGGGCAATCAGCAACATCTCTTTACGCGGCATCTCGCTGCCGATCTTGACCCGGGAGAACACGCCTTTCATCTCTGGCGTGTCCTTGATGTTGATGTCGATGTACTCGTCCATGTTTTGCTTGGCTTCCAGCACGATCAGGCCGGTCATCAGTTTGCTCACTGAGGCGATCGGCACGATGACATCCGGGTTGCTGGCATAGATGACTTTGTTGGTCTGCAGGTCTACCACCATCGCACTGCCGGAAGCGATGTGCAGGGTGGACATGTCGCGGGGGGCCATGGTGGTTTCACTGGCGCTCGCGAAGGTGCCTGTAAATGCAAAAAATAGGCTGATGATGGAAAGATGAATTTTCACGCGGATGAACTCGCTAAAAAAGTAGGAATATACCGTTCTGCACGGACTTTCTGATAAATGCCGTTACATTTTAGGAGTATGGATCAGAAACTGTCGAATGTTCTTCTGAAAACAGATGAAAGCCCTTAAAAACAAAGAAAAAAATACTTTTTATCCGGCCAATAAAAAGCCCTGCGATAAGGCAGGGCTTTTTCAGAGCGGCTGGTTATTAGCCGTGCAGGGTTTCGGCTGCGTACAGGGTATTTTCCAGCAGGCAGGCACGGGTCATCGGGCCAACGCCGCCCGGGACCGGGGTGATCCAGCCAGCGCGGGGCAGGGCGGTTTCGTACACCACGTCGCCCACCAGCTTGCCGTCGTCCTGGCGGTTGATGCCTACGTCGATGACGATGGCGCCTTCCTTGATCCACTCACCCTTGACCAGGCCCGGCTTGCCGGCGGCGACTACCACCAGGTCGGCGCGGCCAACGTGGCCCGCCAGGTCCTTGGTGAAGCGGTGGGTGACGGTCACGGTGCAGCCGGCCAGCAGCAGTTCCATGGCCATCGGGCGACCGACGATGTTTGATGCGCCGACAACGACTGCATCCAGGCCATACAGGTCGACGCCGGTGCTTTCCAGCAGGGTCATGATGCCCTTCGGGGTGCACGGGCGCAGCAGCGGGATACGCTGGGCCAGGCGACCGACGTTATAAGGGTGGAAGCCGTCGACGTCTTTGTCCGGGCGGATGCGTTCGAGCAGTTTCGACGCGTCCAGGTGCTCGGGCAAGGGCAGCTGCAGCAGGATGCCGTCGATGGCCGGATCGTCGTTGAGGCTGTCGATCAGGTCGGTGAGGGCCTGCTGGGTGGTGTCGGAATCCAAGTCGTAGGCTTTTGAAATAAAGCCGACCTCTTCACAGTCTTTACGCTTGTGCGAGACATAAACCTGAGAGGCAGGATCGCTGCCGACCAGGATCACCGCGAGGCCCGGCGTGCGCAGGCCTTGTTGGCTGCGCTCGGCGACTCGTTTGGCGATCTGCTGGCGCAGGCTGGCGGCGATTGATTTGCCGTCGATAAGTTGTGCAGTCATTACGCGTGATTAACCATCGAGAGGGGGAAGAAAAGTGCGCGCATTCTCGCATGCCATGGCGCGAGGGCAAAGGCGCTTGGTCTGCAAATTCCCCTAACCCCTTAAATAAAATGAATTTTTTATAAAAAGGATTTGACGGGTTTCGGGTGCATCTATACTATTCGTCGCACTTGTCGGGCACAGCCTAGCACTGGTTAGTTTGTAATCCTCCAAGAGTACAGATTAATAAGGCGCCCGTAGCTCAGCTGGATAGAGCATCCGCCTTCTAAGCGGATGGTCGCAGGTTCGAGTCCTGCCGGGTGCGCCATTAGGCAGCTTTGGCACAAGTAGCGCAATATGGTGGGCGTAGCTCAGTTGGTAGAGCACGGGATTGTGACTCCCGTTGTCGAGGGTTCGATCCCCTTCGTCCACCCCATATTTAAAGGGCGCCAGATTAACAGTCTGGCGCCTTTGCTTTAAGAGCTTCATGCGGATGTGGTGGAATTGGTAGACACACTGGATTTAGGTTCCAGCGCCGCAAGGTGTAAGAGTTCGAGTCTCTTCATCCGCACCAAATAAAGTTTTGTGAAGGCCGGATGGTCGTCGCGAGGCTCAACAAATAGCCATTTTGACGGGCTTTTTGGTCACGCAATATGGTGGGCGTAGCTCAGTTGGTAGAGCACGGGATTGTGACTCCCGTTGTCGAGGGTTCGATCCCCTTCGTCCACCCCATATTTCGAAAGGCGCCAGATTAATAGTCTGGCGCCTTTTTTGTTTCAGCGGTTTGAGTTTCAACGCAGTCGCAGGTGCTGGGCTGCAAGGGCAGGGCGTTTCGTCGTATTTATGTTTCGCGATGATGCCGCACTGCTCGCTGGCCTTGTCCGCAGGGTCGGTTGTCAGGGAGATGATTGGCAGCTGCTTCTATATATAGAAGGGTTGGCGCAGAGCCCTGGCGTGATGGGATGTATTTGCTACCGGGGCGAGCTGCACTCGTGCATTCGTACCTATAAATTGCCTGCTGTTTTTTTACCCGTTTTCAGTAGGGTGACTTCTTGAGTTTGACCCACTAGAATGCATGCCCTTGATTCTGGGGTCGGAAACGGCCAGCTAACGTCTGTGCAACGAGGAATATCCATGCAAGTTTCTGTTGAAAATACTTCTGCTCTTGAGCGCCGCATGAGCATCACCGTGCCGGCCGAGCGCATCGAGACCCAGGTCAACAAGCGTCTGCAGCAGACTGCCCAAAAGGCCAAGATCGCTGGTTTCCGTCCAGGCAAAGTGCCAATGAGCGAAATCAAGCGCCGCTTCGGTGCTGATGCACGTCAGGAAGCTGTAGGTGACGTGATCCAGGCTTCCTTCTACGAAGCCGTTGTCGAGCAAAAGCTGAACCCGGCTGGCTCGCCTTCCATCGAGCCTAAGTCCCTGGAAGCAGGCAAGGATCTGGAATACGTTGCAATCTTCGAAGTGTTCCCTGAATTCGAAGTTGCCGGTTTCGATTCGATCGCCATCGAGCGCCTGAGCGCTGATGTTGCTGACTCCGATCTGGACAACATGCTGGAAATCCTGCGCAAGCAGAACACTCGTTTTGAAGTGGCCGATCGCGCTGCCCAGAACGAAGACCAGCTGAACATCGATTTCGTTGGCAAGGTTGACGGCGAAGCATTCGCTGGCGGCTCCGCCAAGGGCACCCAACTGGTACTGGGCTCCAACCGCATGATCCCTGGTTTCGAAGACGGCCTGGTTGGCGCCAAAGCCGGCGAAGAGCGCGTTCTGAACCTGACTTTCCCGGCTGACTACCAGAACCTGGACCTGGCTGGCAAAGCCGCTGAGTTCACCGTGACTGTCAACACCGTTTCCGAGCCTAAGCTGCCAGAACTGAACGAAGAGTTCTTCAACCAGTTCGGTATCAAGGAAACCGGCATCGAAGGTTTCCGCACCGAAGTTCGCAAGAACATGGAGCGTGAGCTGCGTCAGGCCATCAAATCCAAGGTCAAGAACCAGGTGATGGACGGTCTGCTGGCCGCCAACCCGATCGAAGTGCCGAAGGCCCTGCTGTCCAACGAAGTTGATCGTCTGCGTGTGCAGGCTGTTCAGCAGTTCGGTGGCAACATCAAGCCTGACCAACTGCCTGCCGAGCTGTTCGAAGAACAAGCCAAGCGCCGCGTTGTACTGGGTCTGATCGTGGCTGAAGTGGTCAAGCAATTCGACCTCAAGCCAGACGAAACCCGCGTTCGCGAAATGATCCAGGAAATGGCTTCGGCCTACCAGGAGCCTGAGGCTGTCGTGTCCTGGTACTACAAGAACGACCAGCAGCTGAACGAAGTGCGTTCGGTTGTGCTGGAAGAGCAAGTTGTGGATACTGTTCTGCAGAAGGCTAAGGTGACCGATAAAGCGGTCTCTTACGAAGAAGCAGTCAAGCCGGCTGAAGCAGCACAAGCCGACTGATCGCTCAACTCGTTTGAAAATACACCCATAAGCCAGCCTCGCGCTGGCTTATGCGTATTCAAGACATGACTATTTGGGAGTAACTGCAGAGCATGTTCCGTAATTCGTATATTCAGCAGAACTCTGATATCCAGGCCGCTGGCGGCCTGGTCCCGATGGTTGTCGAGCAATCTGCTCGTGGCGAACGCGCCTATGACATCTACTCGCGCCTGCTCAAGGAGCGAGTGATCTTTCTGGTTGGTCCGGTAGAGGACTACATGGCCAACCTGATCTGTGCGCAGCTGCTGTTCCTTGAAGCGGAAAACCCGGACAAGGACATCCATCTCTACATCAACTCCCCGGGCGGTTCGGTAACAGCTGGCATGTCGATCTACGACACCATGCAGTTCATCAAGCCGAACGTATCGACCACCTGTATCGGTCAGGCGTGCAGCATGGGTGCTTTCCTGCTGACCGCTGGTGCTGAGGGCAAGCGTTACTGCCTGCCGAACTCGCGTGTGATGATTCACCAGCCACTGGGCGGTTTCCAGGGCCAGGCATCGGACATCGAAATCCATGCCAAGGAAATCCTCTTTATTCGTGAGCGTCTCAACACGCTGATGGCCAAACATAGCGGGCATACCCTGGAAGAGATCGAGCGCGACACCAACCGTGACAATTTCATGAGCGCCGAAGCCGCGCGTGAATACGGGTTGATCGACGCAGTGATCGAAAAGCGCCCCGCTTAATATAAGCAGCTCAAAATAGGGCTGGTCGGCAGGTCCGACCACCAGTGGGCTTGAAAAAGCCCTCAATAGCCTTCATCTTGTGTTGCAAGCCTATCGGATTTGGATCGAACGAATGACTGACACCCGCAACGGCGAGGACAACGGCAAGCTGCTCTATTGCTCCTTCTGTGGCAAAAGCCAGCATGAAGTACGCAAGTTGATTGCCGGCCCCTCGGTCTTTATCTGCGACGAGTGCGTCGACCTGTGCAATGACATCATCCGTGAGGAGGTGCAGGAAGCTCAGGCCGAAAGCAGCGCGCATAAATTGCCTTCGCCTAAAGAAATCAGCGGCATCCTTGATCAGTATGTGATTGGTCAAGAGCGTGCAAAGAAGGTTCTGGCCGTAGCGGTGTACAACCACTACAAGCGCCTGAACCAGCGTGACAAGAAAAGTGACGATGTCGAGCTCGGCAAAAGCAACATCTTGCTGATCGGTCCTACAGGTTCGGGTAAAACCCTGCTTGCAGAAACCCTGGCTCGCCTGCTGAACGTTCCCTTCACCATCGCCGACGCAACCACTCTTACCGAGGCCGGTTACGTAGGTGAAGACGTCGAGAACATCATTCAGAAGCTGCTGCAGAAATGCGACTACGACGTGGAAAAGGCCCAGATGGGCATTGTCTACATCGATGAAATCGACAAGATTTCGCGCAAATCCGACAACCCGTCGATCACCCGGGACGTTTCCGGTGAAGGCGTGCAGCAAGCGCTGTTGAAACTGATCGAAGGTACTGTTGCTTCCGTACCGCCACAAGGCGGTCGCAAGCATCCACAGCAGGAATTCCTTCAGGTTGATACGCGCAACATCCTGTTCATCTGTGGCGGTGCGTTCTCCGGTCTGGAAAAGGTTATTCAAAACCGTTCCACCCGCGGTGGCATTGGCTTCAGTGCAGAAGTACGCAGCAAGGAAGAAGGCAAGAAAGTCGGTGAATCCCTGCGTGAAGTCGAGCCTGACGATTTGGTCAAGTTCGGTCTGATCCCGGAATTCGTTGGTCGTCTGCCGGTGCTGGCGACGTTGGACGAGTTGGATGAGGCTGCGTTGATGCAGATCCTCACCGAGCCGAAAAACGCCCTGACCAAGCAATATGCCAAGCTGTTCGAGATGGAAGGTGTGGACCTCGAGTTCCGTGCGGACGCGCTCAAATCGGTGGCCAAGCGGGCACTGGAGCGCAAGACCGGCGCCCGTGGTTTGCGCTCGATCCTCGAAGGCGTACTGCTCGACACCATGTACGAAATCCCCTCGCAGTCCGAGGTGAGTAAAGTGGTGATCGACGAAAGCGTTATAGAAGGCAAGTCCAAGCCACTGTATATCTACGAAAACAGTGAGCCGGCTGCCAAGGCTGCGCCAGACGCGTAAGCGTTGCGCCGCCGAGCTGTACAAAATAAAGGGGCCTTGACGGGCCCCTTTGTTTTTACTGCGTTTAACTGATGCCATTACGCTTGTTTTTTTTGCAGGCAGCCCCCATCTTGGTTTCAAGCTTACTTTCATCTGTCATAGAGGCGAAATCATGAAGACAACCATCGAATTGCCTCTCCTGCCGTTGCGTGATGTCGTCGTCTATCCGCACATGGTTATCCCGCTGTTCGTGGGGCGCGAGAAGTCTATCGAAGCCCTCGAGGCCGCGATGACGGGCGACAAGCAGATCCTGCTGTTGGCCCAAAGAAATCCTGCTGACGATGATCCGGGCGAAGACGCCCTGTATCGCGTTGGTACCGTTGCAACGGTCCTGCAACTGCTCAAGCTGCCTGATGGCACCGTCAAGGTGCTGGTGGAAGGTGAGCAGCGCGGTGCGGTCGAGCGCTTCATGGAAGTGGACGGCCACCTGCGCGCCGAAGTGGCGCTGATCGACGAAGTCGACGCCCCTGAGCGCGAATCCGAAGTGTTCGTGCGCAGCTTGCTGTCCCAGTTCGAGCAATACGTGCAGCTGGGCAAGAAAGTTCCTGCAGAAGTGCTCTCTTCCCTCAACAGCATTGATGAGCCAAGCCGCCTGGTCGACACCATGGCCGCGCACATGGCGCTGAAAATCGAGCAGAAGCAGGACATTCTCGAAATCATCGATTTGTCGGCCAGGGTCGAACACGTCCTGGCGCTGCTGGATGCCGAAATCGACCTGCTGCAGGTTGAGAAGCGCATTCGCGGCCGTGTCAAAAAGCAAATGGAGCGCAGCCAGCGCGAGTACTACCTGAATGAGCAGATGAAGGCCATTCAGAAAGAGCTCGGCGACAGCGAGGAAGGCCATAACGAAATCGAAGAGCTGAAAAAGCGCATCGACGCCGCCGGCCTGCCGAAAGACGCCTTGACCAAGGCCACCGCCGAGCTGAACAAGCTCAAGCAGATGTCGCCGATGTCGGCCGAAGCCACCGTGGTTCGCTCGTATATCGACTGGCTCGTGCAGGTGCCGTGGAAGGCCCAGACCAAGGTGCGCCTGGACCTGGCTCGCGCCGAAGATATTCTGGACGCCGATCACTACGGTCTCGAAGAAGTCAAAGAACGCATCCTCGAATACCTTGCCGTGCAAAAGCGCGTGAAGAAGATTCGCGGCCCGGTGTTGTGCCTGGTCGGTCCTCCTGGCGTGGGTAAAACCTCGCTGGCCGAGTCGATTGCTCACGCAACAAACCGTAAATTCGTACGCATGGCCTTGGGTGGCGTGCGTGATGAAGCGGAAATCCGTGGTCATCGCCGGACTTATATCGGTTCGATGCCAGGAAGATTGATTCAAAAGATGACAAAGGTGGGTGTGCGCAACCCGCTGTTCCTGCTCGATGAAATCGACAAAATGGGCAGCGACATGCGTGGCGATCCGGCATCGGCTTTGCTGGAAGTGCTCGATCCTGAGCAGAACCACAATTTCAACGACCATTACCTGGAAGTCGACTACGACCTGTCCGACGTAATGTTCCTGTGCACCTCCAACTCGATGAATATTCCGCCAGCGTTGCTTGACCGGATGGAGGTGATTCGTCTGCCGGGTTACACCGAGGACGAGAAGATCAACATCGCTGTCAAATACCTCTCGCCCAAGCAGATTGCGGCCAACGGCCTGAAAAAAGGCGAGATCGAATTTGATGCCGACGCGATCCGCGACATCATTCGTTTCTACACCCGCGAGGCCGGTGTGCGGGGCCTTGAGCGTCAACTGGCGAAGATCTGCCGCAAGGCCGTGAAGGAACATGCGCTGGAAAAACGCTTCTCGGTGAAGGTCACCGCTGACCTGCTGGAACACTTCCTGGGCGTGCGTAAATTCCGCTACGGCCTGGCTGAGCAGCAGGACCAGGTGGGTCAGGTCACTGGCCTGGCGTGGACTCAAGTGGGCGGCGAATTGCTGACCATCGAGGCCGCCGTTATCCCGGGCAAAGGGCAACTGATCAAGACCGGTTCCTTGGGTGATGTGATGGTCGAATCCATCACTGCCGCGCAGACCGTGGTGCGCAGCCGCGCCAAGAGCCTGGGGATTCCCCTGGACTTCCACGAGAAGCACGACACCCACATCCACATGCCGGAAGGGGCGACCCCGAAAGACGGCCCTAGCGCAGGCGTAGGCATGTGCACGGCACTGGTATCAGCCCTGACCGGCATTCCGGTGCGCGCCGATGTCGCCATGACCGGGGAAATCACCCTGCGTGGTCAGGTACTGGCCATTGGTGGCCTCAAAGAGAAATTGCTGGCTGCACACCGTGGTGGTATCAAGACCGTGATCATTCCTGAAGAGAATGTTCGCGACTTGAAGGAGATTCCTGACAATATCAAGCAGGATCTGCAGATTAAACCGGTTAAATGGATTGACGAGGTCCTGCAAATTGCGCTGCAATACGCGCCGGAGCCCTTGCCGGATGTGGCTCCGGAGATAGTTGCAAAGGATGAAAAACGCGAGTCTGACTCTAAGGAAAGAATTAGCACGCATTAATACGTTTAAGCCTGGGGGCTTCCTTGACAGCTTTTTAGAGCCCTTGTTATAAAGCGGCTCTTAAGTGTCTGTAGGCCATTCAGCACTGGTTTTTGCTTTCACCAAAAAACTTAGAATCATACTCAATAGATAAAAGGGGACTTAGAGTGAACAAGTCGGAACTGATTGATGCTATCGCTGCATCTGCTGATATCCCGAAAGCCGCTGCTGGCCGTGCGCTGGACGCAGTAATCGAATCCGTCACTGGCGCTCTCAAGGCCGGCGACTCTGTGGTACTGGTTGGTTTCGGTACTTTCTCTGTGACCGATCGTCCAGCTCGCACTGGTCGTAACCCACAGACTGGCAAGGCTCTGCAAATCGCCGCTGCCAAAAAACCAGGTTTCAAAGCCGGTAAAGCCCTGAAAGAAGCTGTTAACTAAGCTTCGCTCAAGCCTTACCCATCCGGGTCGGACGAAGGTCTGACCTGGCAGCGGAGCGGCAGCTGACCCAAGTATCCATCGGGTCGCCACGCCGGGGGTGTGGGTTCAAACCCCCGTCCGCTCCGCCAGTTACGAGAAGGCGCATCCTCGGATGCGCCTTTCTTCTATCCGGACTCTACCCACGCTCCACGGTTGCCTAATTTTGAAGTTCAACCGTTTCTGGGGGACGCATGCTGCAGAATATCAGGGACAATTCACAAGGCTGGATTGCCAAAACTATTATCGGGATCATCGTCGCATTGATGGCGTTCACCGGTATCGAGGCTATTTTTCAGGCTTCGACCAACAACAAGCAGGACGTGGCCAAGGTCAACGGTGAAGAAATCACCCAAAGTGAACTGGGCCAGGCCGTCGACATGCAACGTCGTCAGCTGATGCAACAGCTGGGCAAGGACTTCGATGCTTCCTTGTTGGACGAAAAGCTGCTGCGCGACGCCGCTCTTAAAAGCCTGATCGATCGCAAGCTGCTGCTGCAAGGCGCTGCCGATTCGAAATTCGCTTTCTCCGAAGCTGCGCTGGATCAAGTGATCCTGCAGACGCCGGAATTCCAGGTGGATGGCCAGTTCAACGCTGAGCGTTTCGACCAGGTGATCCGTCAGCTGGGCTACAGCCGTATGCAATTCCGTCAGATGCTGAGCCAGGAAATGCTGATCGGCCAGGTGCGTGCTGGTATTGCCGGTAGCGGTTTTGTGACTGATGCCGAAGTGCTCGCTTTCGCCCGTCTGGAAAAACAGACCCGCGACTTCGCCACCGTCAGCATCAAGGCCGACCCTGCGGCAGTGAAGATCACCGACGACGAGGTCAAGGCTTACTACGACCAGCACGCCAAAGAGTTCATGACCCCGGACCAGGTGGTCATCGACTATCTGGAGCTGAAGAAGGCTTCCTTCTTCGACCAGGTCGCGGTCAAGGACGATGAGCTGCAAGCCCTCTATCAGAAAGAAACCGCCAACCTCGCTGAACAGCGTCGCGCGGCGCACATCCTGATTGAAGTCAACGACAAGACCACTGACGAGCAGGCCAAGGCCAAGATCGAAGAGATCCAGGCACGCCTGGCCAAAGGCGAGAAATTCGAAGCCCTGGCCAAAGAGTTCTCCCAGGATCCAGGTTCTGCGAACAACGGCGGTGACCTCGGTTTCGCCGGTCCTGGCGTCTACGACCCTGCCTTCGAAACAGCGCTGTACGCGTTGAACAAGGACCAGGTCTCGGCACCGGTGCGTTCGAGCTTCGGCTGGCACCTGATCAAGCTGTTGGGCGTTGAAGCACCAGAAGTGCCATCGTTCGCCAGCCTGAAAGACAAGCTGACCCGCGAGCTCAAGACCCAGCAGGTTGAACAGCGTTTCGTCGACGCGACCAAGCAGCTGGAAGACGCTGCATTCGAGGCTTCCGACCTGGCTCAGCCGGCGTCGGACCTGAAGCTGACCGTGCACACCTCCGCGCCGTTTGGCCGTGAAGGTGGTGAAGGCATTGCTGCAAATCGTGCCGTGGTGACCGCTGCATTCAGCCCTGAAGTACTGGATGAAGGTGCCAACAGCACCGCCATCGAGCTGGATCCGGAAACCATCGTGGTGCTGCGTGCCAAAGAGCACCTGAAGCCTACCCAGCTACCGCTGGAAAGCGTTGCCACGGCCATCCGTGCCCAGTTGACCAAGGAGCGCGCAAGCGCTGCGGCGAAGACTCACGCGGACGAGCTGATTGCCAACCTGCGTGATGGCAAGACACCGCTGAACCAGCCGGTGGATGGCCAGGCCTGGAAAGTCACCGAAGCGGCCACCCGTGGCCAGGAAGGCGTCGAGCCTGCCGTGCTGCAAGCCCTGTTCCGCATGCCAAAGCCTGCGGCCAAGGACAAGCCGACCTTCACCAGCGTGACCCTGCCAGACGGTAGCCTGGTGATCGTGCGCTTGAGCGCGGTCAACGAAGCCGCTGCCCCGACCGATGACGAGAAGGCTCAGTACCGCCGCTTCCTCGCTTCGCGTATCGGTCAGCAAGACTTCGCTGCCTATCGCAAGCAGCTGGAAACCAAGGCTGAGATCAAGAAGTTCTGATCGCGTTACTGCCTCAATAAAAAGACCCCGGCCTGAAGATACCGGGGTCTTTTTTTATCCACTCAAGCAGCTGACTCAACGAGCCGTTGATTCAACGCGCAAACTTGAACTTGCCCCAACTCAGGCCAATCACAGCCGCCAGGGTTGAAGCGCTCAGCACACTCAGCTTGGCAGCCGACAGCAGCGTCGGATCGGAGAAGGCCAGCGACGAGATGAAAATCGACATGGTGAAACCAATTCCCGCCAGCAGGCCCACCAGGGCGACGCCGTTCCAGGTCACGCCCTCCGGCAGTTTGCAGATATTCAGTTTGACCAGCACGAAACTCGCCAGCATCACTCCCAGCGGCTTGCCGAGCACCAATGCCAGGATGACCCCCATGAACACCCCGTGGGGCAGCGGGTCGTTCAGGTTGAATCCTTGCAGGCTCACCCCCGCGTTGGCCAGGGCAAACAGTGGCATGACGCCGAAGGCCACCCATGGGTGTAACCCGGCTTGAATCCGCTGCACCGGCGGCAACATTTCCCGTTGGGCCTGTCTCAATTGCTTCAATGGCTTGGCGACCTGATGGGCACTTTCTGACGGATGCGAAAGCCGGTCCATCAGTTCGTTAAATGTGCGCCCGATGGTGTCCAGAGGGCGTTCCCGAGTCGGTCTGGAAGTGACGGGCGTTATCAGGCCAAGCATGACGCCCGCGAGCGTCGGATGGACGCCGGTCTTAAGCAAGCCAAACCAGACAATCGCCCCTGGCAACAGGTACACAACGGCCTTGCCGATGCCCATCCGCTGGAAAATCAGCACCAGCGCCAACCCACAGGCCGCGATCACCAAGCCCATGTAGTCAAGGCTTGCGGTGTAGAAGATCGCGATGATCAGGATGGCGACGATGTCATCAATGATCGCCAGCGCCAGGAGCAAGATGCGCACGCCAGCCGGAATCGATTTACCCAGCAGCGCCAGCACGCCTACGGCAAACGCGATGTCGGTAGCAGTGGGCACGGCCCAGCCGCTGGCCGCTTCGGTGCCATGATTGAGCAGGGTGTAAATCAGGGCTGGCATCAGTACGCCACCCAGCGCAGCGCCCAAGGGCAGGGTAGCGAGTTTCAGGTTGGCGAGTGCGCCGTCCCTGATCTCCTGGCGAATCTCCGCGCCCACCACCAGGAAGAAGATGGTCATCAACCCGTCGTTCACCAGGAAGTGCAACGAGCGCGAGACCGTGAAGTCTCCCAGCCCGATGGTGAGTGGGGTGTTCCAGAAGTGTTCGTAGGAATCGGCGACCGCGCTGTTGGCCCAGATCAGCGCGACAATCGCCGCCAGCAGCAACACGATGCCGCTGACGGCCTCGATGCGTGAAAATCGCTCCAATGCAGACAGGGCGCCTTCGACCAAAACCTGGGGGCGAGGAATAGCAGGGTGTTTATCAGGCACGACAAATCTCCATTGGCGGCCCGACCAATGCTTATCCTTTAACCTGCGCTGTGCCGTATGCAGCAGCGCACCCAGGGCGATCATAAGAGTTAAGAAACATCACGTCACGTTTCGTTTAAACATCGGTTAAACGCAACGTCGCCATCAGGGCCAGCACAACCAATGCGGCGACCGCCCATGGAAACGATGTCACTCCCCAACCTTGTAGCAACATGCCGCCGAGCAGCCCGCCGCCGGCGATGCCCAGGTTCCATACCGTCACCAGCATTGACTGCGCGGCATCGGCTGAATCCCCGGCTGACTTGGCCAGCGCCGTTTGCAGCAATGCCGGGAGGCCGCCAAACGCCAGCCCCCATAACGCCACGGTGGTGTAGATCACGGCCGGCGAGCTAATCCAGAACGCCAGCGCCAATGCTGACAGTGCGAACATCCCGCAACTGAGCACCAACAAGGCCCGCAGCCGTTGATCAATCAGCGCGCCGACCATCCAGATGCCCAACAGCGCTGCCAGACCAAACACCAGCAGTACCTGATCAATCTCCGCTGCCATCCCGGCGGGTACCAGGAACGGCGCGATATAGGTGTAGAGAATGTTATGGGCCAGCACGTAGGTGAAGGTCACAAACAGCACCGGACGAATTCCCGGCAGTGCCAGCACCTGACGCAGTCCCAGGCGTTTTTCTGCTCGTTGCCCGGCAAAGTCCGGGACCTGCCAGCGCACCCAGGCCAGCAGCACAACCGTCAGGCCGGTCATGATTGCAAAGCTCAGGCGCCAGCCTACCGTGGTGCCCAGGAATGTCCCGGCTGGTACGCCGAGTGACAGGGCCAATGGCGCGCCGAGCATGGCCACGGCAATTGCCCGGCCTTGCAAGTGCGGCGCAACCATACGGCTGGCATAGCCGGCCAGCAGCGCCCAAAGCAATCCCGCGAACACCCCGGCGAAGAACCTCGCCACCAGGGTCAGCAGGTAATCGCTGGAAAACGCCGTCACACTGTTGACCAAGGCAAACCCGCCGATGGCAATCATCAGCAACGGCCGCCTGCGCCAGCCCCGGGTGGCGATGGTCAGGGGAATCGCCGCCAGCAGGGAACCAAGGGCGTAAAGGGTCACCAACTGGCCCACCAAGGCGTCGGACACCCCGAGGCCAGCGCCCATTTGCGGGAGCAGGCCCGCGGGCATGGCTTCGGTGAGGATGGTGATGAAGCCGGCGGTAGCCAATGCCAGCAGACCGCCCAGGGGCAAGCGTTCACGGCTGGCCGCAAGGGGCGGGGAAGGTAAGGCGTTGTCGCTCATGTTGGGTGGCTCCGGTGTTCAGGCGTAAGGGCAGGGAGCCAGAGTAGGGTGCTGCACGCTGGAGAAAAACAGGCTAAGGTTCCGAACTTATCGGACGCCAACGTCCGCAATCCTTGGGAGCGAGACGATGGACAGCCTCGGCAGTATTTCAGTGTTTGTGCAGGTGGCGGAGACCCGCAGCTTTACCGAGGCCGGGCGCCTGCTGGGGGTGTCGTCCTCGGCGATTGGCAAAAGCATCGCGCGCATCGAAGAGCGCCTGGGGGTTCGGCTGTTCCATCGCAGTACCCGCAGCATCACGTTGACCAGCGAGGGCGCGCTGTTTCTCGAACGCTCCCGACGGATCCTGGCCGAGGTCGAGGCCGCAGAACAGGAACTGAGTCAGGCATCCGCCACACCCAGAGGCAAGCTGCGTGTGAGCCTGCCCCAAGTGCGCGGCCTGTTGATGCCGGTGCTGACGGATTTCATGCGGGGCTATCCCGAGATCGAGCTGGATGTGGACTTCTCCGACCGCATGGTGGACGTGATCGAGGAAGGGTTCGACGCGGTGATCCGCACCGGCAAACCCGAGGATTCGCGCTTGATGGCACGCCACCTCGGGTATTACCGGCTGGTGCTGGTGGCCTCCCCGGAATACCTGCGCTTGCATGGCACGCCGCGTCAGCCTCGGGACTTGAACGACCACGCCTGCCTGCGCCACAAGTTCTGCGCCACCGGCAAGCTGGAAGCCTGGCCACTGCGCCCGGAACCGGGCGTGCCGGAGCCGGTCCTGCGTGCGCCGCTGGTCTCCACCACCATCGAATCGTTGATGCATGTGGCCCATGCAGGCCTGGGGATTGCCTGCCTGCCGGACTTCATGGTCCGCGAATCGGTGGAGCAGGGCCGGTTGCAGCGGGTGCTGGACTATTACCTGGACCACAGCGGCAGTTTCTGGATGCTCTGGCCATCAAGTCGCCATGCCTCGGCGAAATTGCGCGTGTTTATCGACCATATGGGCGAGCGGCTTTTTCCTGCAGACACCGTCCCGTAAGGCTGTGACGTTTTACCGACAGGAATTCGCGCGCCAAGGCCACGTTCTGTTGCACAATACCGCCCTGACTGTTTTCCTCAGGATTTTCGATGTCGACATCATTTCACTTGCGTAGCCTCGGGTTGGCGCTGGTGCTGGCGGGCGCTGCGGGCTGCTCGTCACCCAAGACCGCTATTTATGAACATGAGAATTTCGACGACTCCGGTACGTTTTCCCGTGATTACCCGGTCAGTGACACCGCGGCCTGTGAAGCGGCGCGGCGTGCGCTGTTGAGCCAGGGTTACATCATTACCAGCAGCGATCCAAAGCTGGTGGCGGGTAACAAGAGCTTCCAGCAGACCGGCGAAACTCACCTGCAGATCAGCTTCAACGTGGTCTGTGCCGACGATGGCAGTGGCAATCATCACTCGACGATGTTCGCCAACGCCTTGCAGGACCGCTACGCGCTGAAGAAGGTCAATAACTCCGCCAGCCTGGGTGTGGGGGTATTGGGTTCGGTGTCGATGCCGATTGGCTCCACCGATGATTCGATGGTCAAGGTGGCCAGCGAGACGGTGTCTGCGCCAAAGTTCTATGAGCGTTATTTCGCGCTGGTGGATGTTTTCCTGCCCCAGGAAGTGAAAAAGGCTGCGCATATTCCAGAGAAGCCCAAGGCTGACCTGGGCATTCCGGAACCAAAGGCAGCTCCGGCGGCCGATAAGGTTGAGGCGCCTAAAGAATCCTCGAAAGAAGTACCGAAAGACGCACCAGCCACACCGGCAGCCCCGGTGACGCCGGCGGTTGTGCCTGCGGCATCGGAGCCGGTTGTGCCGCCGGCAGAACCTGCGCCGATTGCTCCCAAGGAAACCCCGGCACCAGCCCCAGAGGCAACCACCCCGACGCTGCCGGCGCCGACCGAAGCGATTCCGCCCCTGCCGACGCCTGCGCAGTAACTAAACCGCTACGGGGTTGGCCTTGTCGACGTTGATCCCGTAGCGGCTGATCGCCTCCGCCACCTTGGCGCGGCTGATCAGGCCGTCATCCGCCAGCGCCTTCAAGGCCGCCAGTGCAATGAAGTAACGGTCCACCTCAAAGAACTCGCGCAAGGCTTCGCGGGTATCCGATTGCCCGAAGCCATCAGTGCCCAGCGCCACAAAGCGTCGACCCGGCACGAACGGGCGGATCTGATCAGCAAATATCTTCATGTAGTCGGTGGCGACCACCACGGGCCCGGCCTGGCCCTCAAGGCACTGCTCGACATAGCTGGCACGCGGTTCGCTTTCCGGGTGCAGCAGATTCCAGCGTTCCACGGCATGGCCTTCCCGGCGCAGCTCGGTGAGGCTGGTGACGCTCCACACGTCGCTGGCCACGGCGAAGTCATCCCGCAGCAAATCAGCAGCGGCGATGACTTCCCGCAGGATCGAACCGCTGCCCATCAGCTGTACCCGTGGTTGCACGGTGTCTTCAGCCGCCTTCAACCGATACATGCCCTTGAGAATCCCATCCTCGACACCTTCGGGCATCGCCGGGTGCGGGTAGTTTTCGTTGAGCAGGGTAATGTAGTAGTAGATGTCCTCTTGCTCGACGTACATCCGGCGCATGCCCTCGCGAATGATCACTGCCAGCTCGAAGGCAAAGGTCGGGTCGTAGGAAACGCAGCACGGGATCACCGATGACAGCACATGGCTGTGGCCATCGTCATGCTGCAGGCCTTCGCCCATCAGTGTGGTGCGTCCGGCGGTCGCCCCCAGCAGGAAGCCCCGCGCCCGCGCATCGCCCGCGGCCCAGGCCAGGTCGCCCACTCGCTGGAAGCCGAACATCGAATAGAAGATGTAGAACGGCACGGTCATCAACCCGTGGTTGGCGTAAGACGTACTCGCGGCGATCCACGAGGAAATGGCACCGGATTCATTCAGGCCTTCCTGCATGATCTGTCCGTCCTTGCTCTCCTTGTAGTAGGACAGCTGGCCGGCATCCTGTGGGGTGTAGAGCTGGCCGACCGCGGAGTGAATGCCGATCTGGCGGAACAGGCTTTCCATGCCGAAGGTGCGGGACTCGTCCGGCACGATGGGCACGATCAACTTGCCCAGGTTCGGGTCCTTGAGCAGCGTGCCGAGGATGCGCACAAAGGCCATGGTGGTGGAAATCGCGCGCTCGCCAGTGTCCTTGAGTTGGGTGGCGAAGGCCTCCAGTTCGGGGATCTTCAACGACTCGACCGCGCTGTGGCGAGCCGGTACGTAACCCCCCAGCGACTGGCGGCGAGCGGCGAAATAGCGCGCTTCTTCACTGTCGGTGGCCGGTTTGAGATACGGGATTTCGGCCAGTTGATCGTCGGCCACTTCCAGCCCGAAGCGATCACGGAAGGCTTTGACGGCATCAGCGCCCATCTTTTTCAACTGGTGGTTGATGTTCTGGCCTTCGCCGGCCTCGCCCATGCCGAAGCCCTTGACGGTTTTCGCCAGGATCACCGTCGGCTGGCCGCTGTGGCGCACTGCGGCGGCATAGGCGTTGTAGACTTTGTCTGGGTCATGGCCGCCCCGTGAGAGTTTCCAGATATCGTCGTCGGACATGTCCGCCACCAGCGCCAGCAACTCGGGGTATTTGCCGAAGAAGTGTTCCCGCACGTAGGCGCCGTTTTGCGATTTGTAGTTCTGATAGTCGCCGTCCACGCATTCCATCATGCGCTGGCGCAGCAAGCCGCTTTTGTCCTTTTCCAGCAGCGCATCCCAGCCTCCACCCCAGATCACCTTGATCACGTTCCAGCCGGCGGCGCGGTACAGGCTTTCGAATTCCTGGATCACCTTCGCGTTGCCGCGCACCGGACCATCGAGGCGTTGCAGGTTGCAGTTGACCACGAAGATCAGGTTGTCGAGTTTCTCGCGCCCGGCCAGGGAAATGGCCGCCAGGGATTCCGGCTGATCCATCTCGCCATCACCGAGGAACGCCCACACCTTGCGGCTCTGGTGCTGCTTGAGGTCGCGGAACTCCAGGTAGCGCATGAAGCGCGCCTGGTAGGCGGCGGTGATCGGTCCGAGACCCATGGACACCGTAGGAAATTGCCAGAAGTCCGGCATCAGCCGTGGGTGCGGATAGGACGATAAGCCGTCGCCGCCGGCTTCCCGACGGAAATTGTCCAGTTGCGCTTCGCTGATTCGGCCTTCGAGGTACGCCCGCCCGTAAATGCCCGGTGCCGAGTGGCCCTGGATGTACACCAGGTCGCCATCGAAACTGTCGGTTCGACCACGGAAGAAATGGTCAAAGCCTACGTCATACAGTACGGCAGCCGACGCGTAGGTCGCGATATGCCCACCCACGCCGGAATGTTTGCCAGCGCGCAGCACCATGGCCATGGCGTTCCAGCGGATAAACGCATTCAGCCGGCGCTCGGTGGCCAGGTTGCCGGGGTAGGGCAACTGGCGGTCTACCGGGATGGTGTTTACGTAAGGCGTGGTCACCCGCCCGTAGAAGTCGCCATGCCGCGCCACATCGAAATCCAGCAACTGATCAATCAGGTAATGCGCACGCGGGCGGCCTTCGGTGGACAGCACCGATTCGATGGACTCCAGCCATTCGCGGGTTTCCTGTGGATCGTCGTCGAGGCGTACTGCAGTGTTCGGGGTCATGTCAGGCTCCAGGGTGGACGGGTTTCAGCGTGTGGGCTCCTTGTGGGAGCTTTGCGAATGTAGTTGCAATTGCAACTACATGGCTGAATCTAGCGTGGGATGAGCTACTATTGCAACCTTCTTGAAATTCCCCGGATTGGTGTTGCATGTCGTCGAAAGAGCCTGATGTCTGGTTTCGTTTTGTTCGGGCCCACAGGACGGTCATCCGTGAAATCGAACGGCGCCTGGCCGATGCCGGTCTGCCGCCGTATGCCTGGTACGACGCTTTGTGGGGCCTGGAAAGTGGCCCTGATGGCACCCGGCGCATGCACGAATTGGCCGATGTACTGGCCATCGAGCGCTACAACTTGACGCGCCTGGTGGACCGTCTGGAAAAGGACGGCCTGGTGGTGCGTTCGCGCTCCGACGGTGACGGGCGTGCTGCCTTTGTCTCAATCACCGACGCGGGCCGGGTGTTGCGCAAAAAGATGTGGAAAATCTACGAAAGCAGCGTGGATGAGTTGTTTTTGTCGCAGCTCGACAGCGATCAACGCCGGGGCTTTGCCGAGGCGCTGGAACGCACGGCGGGGCTGGCGATGGAGGCGGGTGTGCAGACCCGTGGAAGGCGTAAGACCTGAAGCAAAGACGCCAGGCGACGAAGATCCAGTGTGGGAGCGGGCTTGCTCGCGAAAGCGGTGTGTCAGCAAAAGAAATATCAGCAGACACACCGCCTTCGCGAGCAAGCCCGCTCCCACATTTGATTTGTGATGGATTACAGATCGTCATTTCAGGTGATACCGACGCAGGGCGGTTTCCACCTGTTCTGCGTCGATACGGCCGTCATCCGCCAGCGCCTTCAATGCCAGCACCGCTACCCAATATCGACTGGGTGGCGACGTTTCCACCGAGCCCGCGCCCAACGCCACAAACCGCGCATCCACATACCCCGCCAACTGATCGACGATTGGCTGCGGATACCCGGTAACCGCGACCACCGGCGCGCCATCCCCAGCCAGGCAATCCCGTAGATGACAACTGCGCTTCGGTGCCAGCGGGTGCAGGCGGTTCCAGCGTTGCGCCGCCTCCGCCTCACGGGCCAGCCGTGTGTAGCTGGGGCAGCTCCACAGTTGTGCCGCGACGTTCCAATCCGTTTCGAGCAACTGCGCGGCGTGCACGACTTCTTCAAACGCTCGACCCGCGCCCAGCAACCGCACCTTCAATTCACTCGTGTATGAGCGCCGGACCCGGTACATGCCCCTGAGTGCATGGTCACGATCCTGCGGGCTCAGCCCTGGCCCGTCGTATTGATCGTGCAATGCCAGGTAATAAAACCCCGGCTCTCCGTCGACATACAGCGCCTGCAAAGCCGCCAGCACTACCGCCCGCGCTTCCTCGCCGGAGGCCGGGTCATAAGGTGTGCAGTGGGGATTACTGGCCAACCACAAGGGCAGTGACGGGGAGGGCCGGGTTTCATTGTCGTTGCACAAGATGCCCCGCTGGCGGGTCTCTCTGGACAGCGCGCGCAATTGTGCTGATGACGCGGCCGTGTGCAGGTACAGCATGGGCTTTTCCCCGGTGTTGCGCGCAAACCACGTGGGCCAGCTCATCGCCCGGCGCGAGCGCGACTGGCCGCGAATCACCCACGCCTGGCGGCTGGACTCCAGGGTATTGGCCATGTTCATCACGCTATACAGGGGCGAACAGCGCGGCTGCTGCATTGCATTCAGGGCGTCGATACAGATCAGGGCAGAGCGTTCGGTGCTGGCAGTCATGAGCAGGGTCGCTTGGCAACGGGTGCCCATACCCTAATGGAATTTTGCTTGTGATTGCAATTGCAATGATTGCAGTTGCATCTAAAATTCATCCGGCTAAATCAACGCAACACTGCTACGTTTAATCTTGAAGTGCAGGAACGTCATGCCACGGACATTTTTTCGTCATGGCGGCACTTTAGGCTGGTTGTGCAGGTCATTAAGCAACCCCTTTTCATAAAACAAGGAGTCAACCATGGACGATTACCAGGAAGAACTGTTGGAGTACCAGGCCTTTGAACTGGATCCGCTGGATCCGGCCGATGATGCCACCGAGCTGTAAGACAGACGTCAGGCGGAATGCCGCTGACTGCGGCGAAATTCCCCTGGGGTCTGGCTGTTCCAGCGCTTGAAGGCGCGTTGAAAGGCTTCTGCTGAAGCAAAGCCGAGCAAATAGGCAATTTCACCGAACGCCAGTTCGGTATCGCGAATGTAGGTCATGGCCAGGTCGCGGCGAGTGTCATTGAGAATCGCCCGGAACTGAGTCCCTTCTTCCGCCAGCTTGCGCCGCAAGGTCCAGGTCGGCAGTTTCAAGCGTGACGCCACTTCTTCCAGGTCGGGTTCCCGGCCACCATTGAGCATCGGCCCGAGCAACCGGGTAATGCGCTCGCGCAGGCTGCGGGTGCGCGTCAACTGCTCCAGTTCCCGTTCACACAATTGCACCAGTAATTGCCAGGTACTCGGGCAATGTTCCGGGTTGCGCATGGCCAGGGTTTGCTGGCTCAGGCGCAGTTGATTGTGCTCGGCGCCAAACTGGATCGGGCAGTCCCCCAGCACGCTGTAGCGCTCGCTGTAGTCCGGTGCTTCGAATTCGATTTCGATGCGCTGCGCCTGCACCGGTTGCAGGCTCAGGCTCGACAACTGATGCAGCCACCCGGCGATGATCGAGTCCACCACAAAGCGGTTATAGGCGTTGTACGGGCTGATGGAATAGAAGCGTAGCCAGGCCCCATCCGTATCCTCGTGAAAGCTCGACTGGCCACGATAGTTGGAGCCGTACAAGGCTTCGAAGCGTGTCAGGGTGCGGGCGGCTTCGCGCACGGTAGGGGCCTGGGCGGCGGTGACACCGGCGAGGCCAGCCTGGCTCAAGCGGCTGAGCTGGCCCATGCGCAGCCCCAGACTGGCGTCGCCGGTCAGCTGGATGGCGGCGTGGCCCAGGCGCATATAGCGCGGGATCGACAAGCGCGCGCCGGCCTCGGCCAGGCGGGCCGGGTCAAGGCCGTATTGCAGCAGCAACGGTTGCGGGTCCAGGCCATGGCTGTGGATCGCATCGGCCAAGGTGTGGACGAAGCCCACCGACAAATCCCCAAGCCGCACCGGTTTCATCGTGTTACAGCCACACGTTCAGCAGGCGCGCGCCACGGGCATTGCCGTCGGCGAACACCTGGCCGTTGCTGCTGAGGAAGCTTTGCCCGGCGCTGCCCATGTCAAAGAACTGCCCGCGCAGGAACACGCTCATGCCGGCAGTCGCCTGGCTGATGGGTTGTTGGCTGATCAGGGTCAGGCGGTGCCAGGCTTCGCCTTCGCTGAGTTCTTCGGGCTTGAGGCTGATCTCCGGCGGCGTCGACACGCTTTTGAAGCCGCGCCACGGCTTGTCCCAGGTCTCGCGGCCAATCACGAAGGCCGGGACGGCCACCAACTGGGCGCCTTGCTCGTTGAGCTTGCGGTAATTGTCCGGGTACCAGCTGTCGCTGCCGATCAGGATGCCCAGGCGCCCGGCCGGGGTGTCGACCACGCTGACGGTGTTTTCGTCGCCGGGTTCGATAAAACCGCGCTCATCGAAAATCGGGTACAGCTGGCGTTGCGGCTGGCCCACCGCCAAGCCATCACGGTCGAATACCACGCTGGTGTTGTACAGCGCGCCATGGCCGATCTGCAGTTGGCCCTGGCTGACGCTCGGGTTAGGCAGGGCAATGGAGCCGGCCACCAGGGTCACGCCGAATTCCTTGGCCAGGCCGCCGAACAGTACTTGATAGTCGCGGGCCATGGCCGGAGCCTTCATGCGCAGGTAGGCGTCGTCGATACGGTCATCACCCTTGGCGCTGATCAATGCCCGCAGGAACAGCAGCGGGTTGCTCGCCGACAGCCAGTTCATCGCGTCCTTGAGGTTGGTGGCCTGATACAGATCGTTCTTCTCGCCGCTGACCATCAGCCAGGTGCCGATATGTTCCGGCAGCACCACGATGGTCTTGTCGTTGATCAAGCCCTGGTCGCGGGCCTTTTGCAGATAGGCCGCCAGCTTCAGGTGCAGGCGTTCCAGGCTCTGGTAGTCGGCGGGGAAGAGTTCCGGCTGGATGCCCAGCAGGTTACCGCGGTCTGCGGGCACGCCTTGGTCGACGGCCAGGTTGATCCGCAGGTCGGACAGGTAATGGCCCACGGGGCGCTCCTGGGTCCAGACCAGATAGGCGGAAACGGCGGCGACCAGGGCCATGATGAGGGTGAAGCCAAGAAGTTTACGCATGGGAAAAAGACAACGGACCGGGTGCAGGGTTCGGTACCTAGGGTAGGGCTCATGTACACGGTTGCCAAGGGGCGCTGCGCATTTGGATCAATAACTTGTCAGTTACAGTCATTGAGCGGCAACCGGCAGCCTCTTAGGCTGTGGGACATAAACCGATGGAGTGCCATTCGAGCGCTCCACGTCCCGTGATGATCCGTTGTGGAGCTGTACCATGACCGCTGCTGCCTACCCGCACCTGCTGGCCCCGTTGGACCTGGGTTTCACCACCCTGCGTAACCGCACCCTGATGGGCTCGATGCACACCGGCCTTGAAGAGAAGCCCGGCGGCTTCGAGCGCATGGCGGCCTATTTTGCCGAGCGCGCCCGTGGCGGCGTGGGCCTGATGGTCACCGGCGGCATTGGCCCGAACGATGAAGGCGGGGTGTATGGCGGTGCAGCCAAGCTGACCACCGACGAAGAGGCGCAAAAGCACAAGATCGTCACGAAAGCGGTGCACGAGGCGGGCGGCAAGATCTGCATGCAAATCCTCCACGCCGGGCGTTATGCCTATAGCCCGAAACAGGTCGCGCCAAGCGCAATCCAGGCGCCCATCAACCCGTTCAAGCCCAAAGAGCTGGACGAAGAAGGCATCGAAAAGCAGATCAGCGATTTCGTCACCTGCTCGCTGCTGGCCCAGGTCGCCGAGTACGACGGCGTGGAGATCATGGGCTCCGAAGGCTACTTCATTAACCAGTTCCTCGCCGCTCACACCAACCATCGCACCGACCGCTGGGGTGGCAGCTATGAAAATCGCATGCGCCTGCCGGTGGAAATCGTGCGCCGGGTGCGCGAAGCCGTAGGCCCGAATTTCATTATCATCTTCCGCCTGTCGATGCTCGACCTGGTGGAAGGCGGCAGCACCTGGGAAGAAATCGTGCAGTTGGCCAAGGCCATCGAGCAGGCCGGTGCAACGATCATCAACACTGGCATCGGCTGGCACGAAGCGCGGATTCCGACCATCGCTACCAAAGTGCCACGCGGTGCGTTCAGCAAGGTCACCGCCAAGTTGCGCGGTTCGGTGCAGATTCCGTTGATCACCACCAACCGGATCAACACCCCGGAAGTCGCTGAGCAGATCCTGGCCGAAGGCGACGCCGACATGGTCTCAATGGCCCGCCCATTCCTCGCCGACCCGGACTTCGTCAACAAGGCCGCCGAAGGCCGCGCCGATGAGATCAACACCTGCATCGGCTGCAACCAGGCGTGCCTGGACCACACCTTCGGCGGCAAGCTGACCACCTGCCTGGTCAACCCGCGTGCGTGCTACGAGACCGAGCTCAACTACCTGCCGGTCAAGCAGATCAAGAAAATCGCCGTGGTGGGTGCCGGGCCTGCGGGCCTGGCGGCCGCCACCGTCGCTGCCGAGCGCGGGCATCAGGTGACGCTGTTTGATTCGGCCAGCGAGATCGGTGGCCAGTTCAACATCGCCAAGCGCGTGCCGGGTAAGGAAGAGTTCTTTGAAACCCTGCGCTACTTCAAGCGCAAGTTGCAGACCACCCACGTCGAGCTGTGCCTGAACACTCGGGTCGACGTTGAGCAGCTTGTTGCGGGCGGTTACGACGAGATCATCCTCGCCACCGGCATCGCGCCGCGCACACCGGCCATCCCGGGCGTGGAAAACGCCAAGGTATTGAGCTACCTGGACGTGATCCTGGAGCGCAAGCCTGTGGGCCGTCGCGTGGCGGTGATCGGTGCCGGCGGTATCGGCTTTGACGTGTCGGAATTCCTCGTGCACCAGGGCGTGTCCACCAGCCTGGACCGCGAGGCATTCTGGAAAGAGTGGGGCATCGATACCCAGCTTGAAGCCCGCGGCGGTGTGGCCGGGATCAAGCCCGAGCGCCATGCGCCGGCGCGTGAAGTGTTCCTGCTGCAGCGCAAGACTTCCAAGGTCGGCGACGGCCTGGGCAAGACCACCGGCTGGATTCATCGCACCGGTCTGAAGAACAAACAGGTGCAGATGCTCAACAGCGTCGAGTACCTGAAGATCGACGATGAGGGCCTGCATATCCGCATTGGCGCCGAGGGTGAGCCGCAGGTGCTGGCGGTGGACAATATCGTCATCTGTGCCGGCCAGGACCCGCTGCGGGAATTGCAGGATGGCCTGGTCGCAGTCGGGCAGAACGTGCACCTGATCGGCGGTGCGGATGTGGCGGCCGAGCTGGATGCCAAGCGCGCCATCAACCAGGGTTCGCGCCTGGCGGCCGAGCTGTAAACACGCCAAAGGGGCGGTGGTAGACTACCGCCCCTTTTCTTGTGCAGACCTGCCTTTATGGGTCCTTTCGACTGGCTTCCCCACGCGCCCCTTGAGCCCCTGAAGCTGGACTGGATGGGGCCGGTGGAAGTGGCCGTGCTGCGCCTGGATCGCATCGACCCGCTGATCAGCGGCAATAAGTGGTTCAAGCTCACCGAACACCTGGCGCAAGGCCGGGCGGCGGGTGCCAGCGGGATCATCAGCCTGGGCGGGGCTTACTCCAATCATTTGCATGCACTGGCGGCGGCCGGGAAACGCTTCGGCTTTCCTACGGTTGGCTTGCTGCGTGGCCATCCTCAAGACACTCCCACGGTGCTCGACCTCAACGCCTTCGGCATGCAACTGCACTGGCTGGGGTATGGCGGCTATCGCGCGCGCAATGAGCCGGACTTCTGGCTACCGTGGCGCGAGCAGTATCCGCACCTGCACCCGGTGCCTGAGGGCGGTGGTGGCTTGACCGGTGCGTTGGGCTGCGGGGTGTTGGTCAGTCAGGCGCAGGCGCAGTTAGGCGGCCTGGGCTGGGCGGACTATCACGGTTGGTGGCTGGCTGCGGGGACCGGCACCACGTTGGCGGGATTGGTGCTGGCCGAGGCGGGCGCGCATCCGGTATATGGCGCGCTGGCAGTGCCCGACGACCACGGCGTGGCGCAGCAGGTACGGGCGCTTGTGCAAGAGGGTTATGAATTGCTGGAGGCCAGCCGGGGCGGCTTTGCCAAGGTTGATCCGGAGTTGCTGGCCTTTATCGACGCCACCGAGCAAGCCTGTGGCCTGCCCCTGGAGCCGCTGTACACCGGCAAGGCGTTATTGGCGTTGAAGCAGCAGATTGAAGCCGGGAGATTTTCCCCCGGCACCCGTCTGATCTTTGTCCACACCGGTGGCCTGCAAGGCCGCCGGGGATTCCAAAGTTACTGAAGGTTCCCTCTCTTGCCGGGCATCATCCGCAACGCAGTATTGTCCCGCAGCACATAGTGATGGCCCAACCCCGCCAACGCATGCAGGCCGATCAGCCAGTAACCGACCTTGCCGAACAGCACATGCCAGCTTTCAATCTCTTTGGCCAACGCCTTGTTTTCGGCAATCAACGGCGGCAGCTCGATGCCGTAGAACATCACTGAATGCCCCTCCGCGCTGACGATCAGCCAGCCGGCGATGGGCATGCCGATCATCAAGGCATACAGCGCCATGTGCATCAGGGTGGCCAGGAAGGATTGCCATTGCGGCGGGGCCGGCACGATCTTCGGCGCCACGCCCAGGCTGCGGGCGAACAACCGTAGCCACACCAGTACAAATACGGTCAGGCCGAACATGAAGTGCATTTCCACAATCAACGTACGGCCGCCGCTGCCTTTGGGAAACTGCCCGCGTAATTCAATGCAGGCGTAAACCACCGCCAGCAGCACCACCATCAGCCAGTGCAACGCAATCGACATGGTGCTGTAACGCGTATCGGAATTCTTCCAGGGCATCGCTTTCTTCCTCACTCATCAGGGCAAACCTCCGTTCTTTCGCGACGGAGTCCTTTCAATGTAAGCCTGTTTTAGAAGGTTTGCCCGTGAGAGAAGGGTGTATAGACGATCTTTTGATCTCGATCAGTAGCCCTGTGGCATTTCACCCCGTGCCAGGCGCTGGTTGATGTTGGCGATCACCGCAGGCAGGTCGGTGATGGTGTCGATCATGTAGTGCGGGCGCGAGCCTTCGAACATGGCCTCGATGCGCGTGCGTTCGCTGGCGAGTGTGTCGGCGTCCAGGGCGCGGAACTGCTCGTAGGTCAGGCCCAGAGCGTTGCCTGAGCAGGTCAGCGCCACGGTCCACATGCCGGCGCGACGGCCTTCGAGAATGCCCGGCACGGTGTCGTCGATCTTCACGCAGGCCGCGACATCATCAATTCCGAGGGCGATCACGTTGGCCAGGGCCTGGGCTGGCCATGGGCGGCCGTTGGGTACTTCGTCGGTGGCGACCACGTGGTCGGCGACGTAGCCGTTGGTGGCGGCCAGTTCGACGACTTTGTCCATCACCTGCTTGGGGTAGCCGGAGCACGAGCCGATCTTGATCCCTTGCGTGCGCAGGTTGGCGATGGTGTCCAGGGCGCCGGGGATCAACGCCGAGTGCTCGGCGATTTTCTCGATCTGCAGCGGCATGAAGCGCTGGTAGATGGCGGTCACGTCATCGTCGGTTGGTGTGCGGCCAAAGGCCTTGCGATAGCGCTCGGCCACTTGCGGCTGGTCACACAGGGTGCGGATGTGGTCCCACTTGCCCATGCCCATCGGGCCGCGGGCTTCTTCGATGGAGACCTGCACGTCGAATTCAGCGAAGGCTTCGACAAAAATCTGCGTGGGGGCGAACGAGCCGAAATCGACCACAGTGCCGGCCCAGTCGAGGATCGCGGCTTGAAGCTGGGTTGGGTTTGCGTAGTTCATGGTTCAGATCCTGTGAGTAGTGGGCAGTCAGATGTCGAGCACGTTCATTTCTTGCAGCACCTCGGCCACCGCCGCGACAGCGGCTTGCATCTCGGCCTGGTTTACATGGCCAATGCAGCCCACGCGGAAGGTTTCCACCTGGGTCAATTTGCCGGGATAGAGGATGAAACCCTTGGCCTTGACCCGCTCGTAGAACTCCTTGAACTGGTAGCGCGGGTCTTTCGGCGCATGGAAGGTGACGATGATCGGTGCCTGGATCGCGGCAGGCAGGAAGCTGCGCAGGCCCAGTTCGGCCATGCCATCCAGCAGCGCCTGGCAGTTGTCGGCGTAGCGCTGGTGCCGGGCGGGCAGGCCGCCTTCTTCGTTGTATTGCAGCAGCGCTTCGTGCAGTGCGGCGACCACATGGGTCGGCGGAGTGAAGCGCCACTGGCCGGTCTTGGCCATGTAGCTGTGCTGGTCGAACAGGTCCATCGCCAGGGAATGGCTGTTACCTTGGGCAGCGGCCAGCGCCCGCTTTTCAGCGAACACAAACCCCATCCCCGGTACGCCTTCCAGGCACTTGCCGGAGGCGGCGATCAGCGCGTCGAACGGCACTTCACGGGCATCGATCGGCAGCGCGCCGAAGGAGCTCATGGCGTCGATGATCAGGCGCTTGCCGTGGCGTGCGATGACCTGGGCGATCTCGGGCAGCGGGTTCAGAATCCCGGTGCTGGTTTCGCAATGGATCAGTGCAATGTGGGTGATGCCCTTGTCGGCGTGCAGCAGGCGGTCGACGTCGGCGGCGGTAGTGGGTTCGTCTTCGGCGGTTTCAAAGGTACTGAACTCGCGGCCGAGCACTTCGCAGATCTTCGCCAGGCGTTTGCCGTAGGCACCGTTGATCAGCACCAGCACCTTGCCGTCCCGTGGCACCAGGGTGCCGATGGCCGCTTCCACGGCAAAGGTGCCGCTGCCTTGCAACGGCACGCAATGGTGACTGGCGGTGCCGTTGACGATCACCAGCAGTTGCTCGCAGAGGCTGGCGGTCAGTTGGTTGAAGCGGTCATCCCATGAACCCCAGTCGACCATCATGGCCTGGCGGGTACGGGCCGAGGTGGTCAAGGGCCCGGGGGTCAGCAGGATCGGCGCGGCAGTGCTCATTCGTGTGTCCTCGCAAAACAATGGGATGAAGTTACGGCGCCTAAATTGCAGTTTGGCTTGTCATCAATCAAATTGTTTGTTGTTATGCGAGCTATCAGTGAGGCCGATAGCTATGAACCTGTTTCAACTGCGTGCGTTTGATGCCGTAGCCCGCGAGGGCAGTTTTACCCGGGCGGCCGAGCGGCTGTTCATCAGCCAGCCGGCGGTAACCGGGCATATTAAGGCGCTGGAGGAGCACTACCAGATTGCCCTGCTGCGGCGTACCGCGCGGCGGGTGGAGTTGACCGAAGAGGGCACCAAGCTGGCGGCGATCACCCGGGCGATCTTCGGCCTGGTGGAGGAGGCGCAGACCTTGCTGGAGGCCAACCGGCAATTGCTTACCGGGCGCCTGGAAGTGGCGGCGGACGGGCCGCACATGGTCATGCCGATGCTGGCTAGCCTGCGGCAGCGGTATCCGGGGATTACCGTCAATTTGCGCCTGGGCAACGCTCAGGAAACCCTCGCGGCGTTGCTGTCGGAGCGCGCCGATGTGGCGGTGTTGACGGAGGTGGAGCCACGAAAGGGCCTGCATTTGCAGCCGTTGATCGAGTCCCGGATATGCGCGTTGGTGCCTGCCGGGCATCCTTGGTTGGCGGAGCCTGCGGGGATTCGGCTGGAGCAGTTGGATCAGGTGATCATGGTGTTGCGTGAACCCAGCTCGATTACGCGGCGGACCTTCGACGATGCCTGCGCCCAGGCCGGTGTGCAGCCCAAGGTGTTGCTGGAGCTGGACAGCCGTGAGGCGGTGACGGAAGCAGTGGCGGCTGAATTGGGGGTTGGTGTGGTGTCGTCGATGGAAGTCAGCCGGGACCCGCGGGTGCATGCGATTCCGATCCAGGGTGAGGGGCTAGTGAATCGGCATGTGATCGGGTGCATGGAGCGGCGGCGGGAGTTGCGGTTGATTCAGGCGTTTTTCGAGTTGGCGCCTTAGAGGGTGTTGGCTCAAGGCCTAGTTGGCCCCTTCGCGGGCAAGCCCGCTCCCACATTCGACCACATTCCATCGGTAGAACTCGGTCAACTGTGGGAGCGGGCTTGCTCGCGAAGGGGCCCTCAAATTCACCGCAAACTTTCCCGCACAATCTCCAGAAAAGTCGCCACCACCCGCCGTGAACTCTGCTCTTTCAAACACACCAGGGTTTCCTTCATCCGCTGCGTACAGTCACGGATCGGCATCGCATACACCCGCGAATCGGCCCCAAACTCCGCAGCCGACACCACCCCCACGCCAA